>JASFYF010000001.1:11398-1024082 GCA_030055465.1 Candidatus Nezhaarchaeota archaeon
GGGAGTTGTAGGCTGAGTAGGAGTTGTAGGCTGAGTAGGAGTTGTAGGCTGAGTAGGAGTTGTAGGCTGAGTAGGAGTTGTAGGCTGAGTAGGAGTTGTAGGCTGAGTAGGAGTTGTAGGCTGAGTAGGAGTTGTAGGCTGAGTAGTGAGGTAGTAACTTGATCCAGCAGCTATTAGTATAATGCATAATATTACTGCTATCCAAACTCCTATCTTCTTATTCACATAACCCCCTCATCATTATTTGTTTTTAAGATATTTAAGCATTATCTGCATATTAGATAGTCTCATTAAACGACATTTAAAACTAAAAAACAAAAAGATTGAGTTTTATTGGTCTTCATACTGTTTCACCTGTCTTTTAAGAGTCTTCAGCATCTCCTGCACGCGGTTAATTCTATCCACCTGCTTTTCCCATGAAAATTTCGTCCTTGGCTTAAGCTCTGTAAAGTATGTTCGTCTCCATTCAAAGACTACTTCGCCCAGTTTCTTATCCTCAACCCTTTCAAGTATTCTCCTCAGTTTCTCCTCAGCCATTTTCATCACTCCTTCACCTGTATATGTACCAAGCCCCAGTCTCCATGATTGAGTCAGGGTCCAAGGTGTTTTGGAAACTCCACATAAGCCTTTGGAAGGTTTCGGAGATCCCCATTTCACCCGGTCTTTGAACAACGTATTTAAGATCTACCGGAACGCCTTCATCCTTCATGGACTTCAATAGCTTAGGTACGAAGCGTGGATTTATCCTGAGAAGGACCGGGTCTGTTGGAGAACCTGCAGCCACAGCCTCCCACATAACGTAGTGGCCACCATCTATCGGATAGAGTATCAAGCTTCTGTTCAAAGCCGCATCCACAAGGTCAGGGTCACGTACATCGGGGTCTTCTAACTGGAGCTTCGTCAGTATCTTGAATAGCCTAGGCACCGATTTTACTGGTATCCACAGCTGCCCAGCAATATGGCCAACAGAACCGGGATGCTGAAAGTACTTCTGGGTATACTCTGAGTAAAACGAGGAAGCCATATTAATATGCGTATCCACGAACATTTGGTAGAACGGTAGCTTGTCGGTTATTATCCTACCATCGTATTTTTCGGCTATCTTTCTTACAACGCTCTCTTCGTACTCAACCCTCCTCTTAGTCCCCATAAATGTGAGTATCAACATGAATTCAGGGTGAATTCTCACAGATCTATCAGCAGCTTCCTCAAAATCAAGGCCATAGAGACAATACTTGTAGCCTGAGTAGAAGCTGGAACCGGTCCCTATCTCCATGTGTAGGAAGTCTATGTAAGCTTTGATTCCCTCTTCAATGTCATCGAAGGCTACCCAGAACGGCTTTAATACCTCATCGAGTGGGTGGCATCTAACCGCCAACGTCGTTACAATGCCTAGATTGCCCTCGGAGTACCTGGGAAAATGCCCTAAGTTAGGACCGGGCCCATACGGCCAGAATGCCTCGTTCAGGTATACATCGGCTAGAGACCCTGTTCTGAGTATTGTGGCGTCGGGGAGCACTATTTCCCAGCCTATGATCTGCTCGTCAACAAGTCCTATTCTTGCACCAACCTTGTTTGCATTGCCATGGACCCAGTGGGACCCTATATGAACTGTTGAAGGTCCCCCTGGTTGATGTATAAACATACGCCTCTTTAGGAGTTCGCATTGAAGTTTGAGTATTGGCACGCCTGTCTGAACCGTAGCTACCAATGTGTCTTCATCTATCGAGATTATACGATCCATTCTCTTTAAGTCGACGAGAATGCCTCCCCTGTTAGGGATCGTCCAACCCCTCATGTTTATTCCGGAGCCCATTGGAATGAGAGGAACCTTGAACTGCCTTGCTATCTTAACTATGTTCTGGACCTCAGCTGTGGATGATGGCATTACAACTATGTCAGGGCTCCTAGACTTCCACCCGAACCTAAGGTAGGTAGCATGATCTCTTGAATATCCTATCGTTATCTCAGGCTTATCGGAGACATACTCTGGTCCCACAACATCGGCTAGCACCCTAGTTAACTTCTTCCTATAATCTCCTTTCATTATCTGCCACCTTCCCTTTTCAAGGCTTTACTTAGAAGTTCAACAATATCGTAAACTTCTATGTTGAAGTCCTTTGAGGCCTTTAATAAGTTGTCTTTACAATGTGGACATGCAGTTGCAAGAACGTTTACACCTATGTACTTTGCCTCCTCAAGCCGTTTCTGCGCAACCCATGATGCAAACTCAGGATAGGTGTATGCTACTCCGCCTCCAGCGCCACAACACCAAGCATTCCTTCTGTTTCTCAAGAACTCCACATATTCCACTCCTTCAATGGACTTAACTAGATTTCGGGGGCTTTCAAAGATCAACAGGTGCCTGCCCAAGTAGCAGGAGTCGTGATACGCAGCTTTGGGAGGGTTATCGAGATTATTTAATTCAAATCTAAGCCTCGATGCCTTTTCCTCAAGGAGCTGCGTTACATGTAGAAATTCGAAGTCTGGTTTTTTGAGTCCATAACGATCTGCATCATTAAACATCTTTAAGCATTCCGGACAACTGAATACAACCCTCTTTGCTCCTGCCTCTTTCAACGCATTTATGTTCTCTTCAAGCAACTTAGCCCCCTCATCAACCAATCCTAACCTGGCTAACAGGCTTCCGCAGCACTTCTCCGATCTAAGAACTCCGAAGTCCACTCCTAGCTTTTTAAGCAAGTCTATTGTAGCACTAGCTATCTCATGTCTCTTATAAGCGGTAGTGCACCCGACAAAGTACATAGTTTCCGCCCTCGCGGAGACCCCTCTAAGGTCTTCAAGCAACATGGAGTAATGCGTGCTGTTAACACAGTATGGATTTCCATGCTTCATTATGTTGTCCCGTAGAGCCTTGTGTTGAGGTAACGGTCCTACGTTCTCAACGTATCCTTTGCGTAGGCGTTCTATTATGAAGAGGGGATAGCAGCGCCCTATGAACTCTCCCCAGACATGGCAGGCACCACACGTAGTGCACGTATACAGTATGTGGGAAAGGTTATCGCTCCACATCAATTTACCCTCCACGAGCCCCCTAGCTAGCTCCATTTTACCAGATGCGTAATAGGCGTCAAACCGCCATCTATCACCTGAAGGGCATATTGAGACAAACCTCTCATCTCTGCAGTCCGGGGCAAACACGTAGTGACAGTACCTGCACTTGTAGCATCTCAGCAGGACCTCATAAAACTCGTCAAGTTCCTCTCTAACTAAAGGCCAGACATAATCTCTTAATTTCCCCATAAACATCAACCTTGAAAGCACAATTTACCAGGATTGCAAATATTGTTAGGATCTACTATCCTTTTGAACTTCCTTATGACTCGGAAATAGGCTGGACACCTTTCGTACACTATATCAGCCCATAGTGGGTAGGGCTTGTCGAAGAAAGCGCCTGAAATCATCAACTCCTTTACGGCTCCTCGAACCATTGTTCTCAGCTTGTTGAGGTCTGCTTTAGATTCAAAACTAAAGGAAACTTGACAGTAGGATCTTCCTACACCAACGGGTATGGCTGCCACGCCAATTTCGGCTTTGGAATATTTATATCTTTCAGCCACATTGAAGATAGCATTTTCAAGTGCCTTAATATTCCGTGTAAGAGCCATGAAAGGTATGGTAACGCGACGACCTCTATGCCGCGCTTTTCTAAGCCACCCTTGGGGTCTATTTATTTCATGCAAAACTTTTTGAGGGGCGTTACTTACCCCCTTTAATTCGCTGTCTAGTTTAAACCCCATTTTCCTGGATAAGTCTTCAAAATCCTCGCGCTCAAACTCCACTTCTCGACTTGGGCCTCTCAGCGTAAGGATCACCAAGTATTTCGGCATAAGTTTCAGGACATCAGAAACATCCTCGATTCTCTCTGAGAAGAGCAAAGCAGCTTCAAATGCATTCAACACCATAAGTTCTTTTGAGGATCTTTGCCACATTATTTCTCTTAGCATCTTATGTACATCATCGAAATCATTAAATTCTATGAAGAAAACTTCGTTGCATTCCCTCACAGGTTTCAGCTTTACCGTTCCCTCTACTATGATGCCCAAAGTCCCTTGAGAGCCGAACCACAAGTAATCCATTAAGCCTGCAAACGGTACTCCAAAAGCTGATGTGTAAGGCTGCTTTGCTACAGGAATCGATGCCACACCTGTCTTGAGAATCTCGCCTGAGGGCAGCACCACGGTCATGGTTGTCATGGTGTCGATACTATACCTAGGCCAAGAGAATAATGCCTGATAGTCCAAGTACGCAGAGATCACTGATGCCTTAGAGGGCCACTCGTAAGTGGTAAGCGGCCTTAAACCGCGTTTTGAGGCTTCTTCATTTAAATCATCGAAGGTCACGCCAGGCTGAACAGTTGCCATCCATGAATCTTCATCGAGAACTAAGATATTCCTTAGGCCCGATAAGTCCAACACGACGCCAGGCTCGGAAGGCACGCTTAAGCCTTGATTGTTAAGGCCAGTGGAGAAGGGAGTTACGGGTACTTTGTACCTGTTGCACATCTCAAGGACGCTTTTGACGTCATCAATCAACGAAGGCCTTACAACGCAGAGGGGCTTACAACTGTAATAGAGGCTTGCGTCCTGAGAGTAGCGACTTAGAGTTTCTTCGTCGCTAAAAACCTCTGAAGATTCGAGCCTCGCATCAAGCATTTTAATTATCGTCGAATCTTCGCTAATCATAGCTTGTCCTCCTCTACAATCCTCCATAGATCAGGTCTTCGCTCTACTAGTTCTTGCATGCATGCAAAGATTTCAAGTACCGTCACCCAATCACTGAGGGAGATGCCATTGGAGTGTCTTACCCTTACTTTCGGATCGCTTAAAGCCCAGATAACTCTATGCTTGCCCAACACGAGTTCCTTGAAAAGGAATATTGGGAGGGCTACTTCGAGTATGGGGTTTTTAGCAGGCCTCATTTCAACTTTGAACACTCCCTCCTCGCTCAAGCTAATGGTGTAGACGCTCCTACCTTCAACATCCACCTGTATGAGGTCTCTCCCGATTAATATCGAAGAGGGATACCCCCGAGCTCTTGACCAGCCTGTCGGATCGAAGGCTAAGTTCGGCGGAGGATACGGACCCGGCCCCGGATAGGGACAAGGCCCCCCGCAGAAAGTCCTGAACGGTTTAAGGCGCCTCTTGAGCTCCTGATCATCGTTTAAGTAGTTCTCTAGTTCACGCCAAAAGGTCATACAATCCTCGTTTATAGATTTATTCATATATTTTATATAAAAGTTTCGCAAATAATTGTCAATAAAATTAAAATTCACATAATTGTCGCAATCAATAATCAAACAAAAGATTTAAAAATTCAGATTCTGTCAAATTCTTTGTAGGTTGACTAATTATGGCTAAAGAAAAAAACGTAGAAACCAAAAAGGGCTGCTGCTACTTCTGCACGAGCATTGGTTGCGCGGTCTTAGTTAATGTAATTGATGACCCTAACAGCCCCGGAGGTAAAAGAATAGTAGGCGTTGAACCGGACCCCAGCATATCCGGACCCAACGGTCAAGGATGTCCAAGGCTTGCTTTTGCCCCTGAGTACTTCTATCACTCCATGAGGATAAAGTATCCATTAAAACGCGCCGGCAAGCGAGGGGATGGCAGATGGCAGAGGATATCGTGGGATCAAGCCCTCGACGAGATAGCCTCTAAGCTCAAGGAGATAAGAGAAAAGTATGGGCCTGAAGCCGTCGCCGCCACGCATGGTACTGGAAGAAGCGGCTCCGAGGACTGGTGCATGACCCGCTTCATGAACCTGTGGGGCAGCCCCAACAGAGTGGGCCCGATAATATGTTCAGCCCCCTCAGCTCAAGTGGACCAAATGGTGTTTGGATGGTACGACGTGGCGTCAAGCTATGCGGCACCAGGAAAAGAGCAATCCACAACGATAGTCAACTGGAGCAGGAATAGGCCCGATTCACAGCCTGTTGCTTGGCCGCAAATGATGGAGCAGTGGAGGAAAGGCGCCAAGTTCATAGTTGCCGACCCCAGGTGCATCGAGGTATGCAAATACGCTGACATATGGCTTCAACCCAGGCCTGGAACAGATTTAGCAATAGTTTTGGCTTGGCTTCGAATAATAGTTTACGAGGGGCTTTACGATCGCGACTTCGTTGTGAGGTGGACCAACGCTCCATTCCTGGTACGAACAGATAAGATGAAGATCTTAAGGGAGTGGGACTTAAATGAAGGCGGAAAAAAGGAGAACTTCGTAGTGTGGGACTTAAACTCCAAAGGACTAGCGGTATGGAACTCCAAGTCACTTACTTATGATAAGCCGGGCGTTAGTCCAGCCCTTGAAGGAGAATTTGAAGTTACCGGTAAGGACGGCGAGAAGATACAATGTAAAACCGTGTGGACTCTCCTGAAGGAGAGGATTGAACCTTACACCCCCGAGTGGGCAGAAGAAGTATCATGGGTTTCAGCCCGCAAGATAAGGGAGTCGGCATACACCTATGCTAAATCAAAGCCTGCAATATTCATCAAGGACCTAACGCCGGAGCAGCTGCCGAATGGCACTCAGTTCCTCTTCGTGCGCAACATACTGAGAGCCATAACCGGCAACCTCGACGTCGAGGGTGGACACGTCTTAACCGGGCCTCCTCCTATAAGGGCTAGGGGCGAGATGTCCCTAGACGAGAAGTTCCCAACACCTGAGCAGAGAAAGAAGCAGATCGGCGCAGACAAGTTCAAGCTATTGACGTACCCAGGTTACGATCTGATAGCTCCAAACGTGAAGGAAGTGTGGGGCATGTGGCCAGGTGCTTGGAGGCAAGCAGATGCTCACCCTCCATCCGTGTTCCGGGCTATGCTCACCGGTAAACCATATCCAGTTAAGGCATGTCTCATAACTTACTCAAATCCTATGGTGGCGTTCCCGAATTCAAGGCTGGTCTTCGAGGCCCTCATGAGCTGTGAGCTTCTGGTAACTCATGAAATAGTGTGGACGCCGGCTGCAATGATATCAGATTACGTGCTTCCATCCACATGCTGGATGGACAGGCCGGAGCTCAACACTATGGGCGCATCGGGGGACATAAACGTAATAATAGCAGGTGAAAGAACCGTACCTCCATACTACGAGGCCAGAGACGGGTACGACTTCTGGCGTGGCCTGGGGATTAGGCTGGGGCAAGGGGATTACTGGCCATGGAAGACGCTTGAAGAGGCCCTTGACTATCGGTTTGAACCGATGGGCGTAACGTTCCAAGAGTTCATAGAGATGGGTAGGATATACTTCCAACCAGTGAAGCACAGGAAGTACGAGGAGAAAGGCTTCGGCACTCCTACGCGGAGGGTTGAGATATGGTCCACGATATTAGAAGAGCTGGGGTATGATCCATTACCCCACTGGAGGGAGCCTACAATAAGCCCCATAAGCACGCCGGAGATAGCGAAAGAATACCCGTTGGTACTCACTTCTGGTGGAAGACACCTGCCGTTCCATCATTCAGAGTTCAGGCAGCTAGAATCCTGCAGGAGACAGAGGAAGTGGCCGATGGCTGACATTCATCCAGAGACGGCTAGACAATATGGGATAACGAACGGAGACTGGGTGTGGATAGAAACCCCTATAGGGGCAGTCAAAATGGTTGCCAGGGTAACACCGGGAATACACCCGCAGGTAGTACATGCAGAACATGGATGGTGGTACCCGGAGGAGCCAGGGATAATGCCAAACCTATTTGGCGTGTTCAAGTCTAACATAAACGTGGTAGTAATGGATGACCCGAAGTATTGTGATCCTGAAATGGGACTATACCCGTTTAGAACACAACTGTGCAAAATACGTAAAGCTGAGATGGGCCCATAAGGCTTTCACCATTTCTCTTTTCTGTACTAATCCACAATTCGAATTCAATTTTTAAGGTTGAGACCATGAGTGTCGACTACAAGAACGATATCTTGAGGTACCTGTATTTTAATGGTGGCAGGGTCAGCTCACTTAAATTAGAGAAGGAGCTTGAAGAAAGGGGCATAAAGCTTAGCGCTAGCGCCATTAGATATCACTTGAGAACATTAGAGTCTTTAGGCTACGTAACGACGACAAGAAGGGGCAGCATGATAACTGAGAGGGGTATAGAAGAAATCTGGAGGTCTAATGTTCATAAACGCATAGGCTTTTTCAGAGATTTTATGGCTGAAATAATTTACAATACCAAGTTCGATATTGAATGCGGTGAAGGCGTAGTAAGCGTTAATACTACGATGGTTCACAGATCAAGACTTGACGAATGTCTAGAGTTTATGCGCAAACTAAAGGGCACGTGTCTTTGTATATACCCAAAGATAAAGATAGCATATGAGGGGGAAAGAGTAGGCAATGTTGTAATCCCCAAAGAGGGGGCCTGTATAATCACGTTGTGTAGCCTCATATTCGATGCTGCCTTATTTCATTTCGGCATACCTCTGACCCAGATACTGGCAGGCTACGTAGAGCTCGAAGAATGGTGTATGACAAGGTTTACCGACGTCATAATGTTCGAGGGAACATCCTTGGACCCTATAATAACGCTTCTAAGCCTCAAACAGACATCTATAGCAAAAACACCCATCACCGGCAGAGGAGTTGTGATTGGCGAGCTCATAAAGGTTCCCGAATCCTCTTTCAAAGACTTAAAACTGGTGTTTTCCAAACTTGAAAAGCTAAATATAAGATGTCTCAAAACTTTTGGATCTGCTGGCAAGCCGATTTTAGGAATAAATGTTGGTGAGAACGTGGGTGTGGTATTTAGCGTCGGCATAAATATGGTGGCTCCAATACTTGAACGAAACATACCGTGTAAGATACGTGGAGCCACGACGATGATGGATATAGGTGACCTCGATGAAGAGCTCTGAAAAAAACGCTTGCATCTTTAAGGCTTCCTGTAGTGGCTATCCTTCAAGGTGTGAAGAATGCAAAAATGCCGAGTGGAAGGCCCTCATAGCTTACGTTAATGCTTGCGGCTAAAAAACAAAAATAATGAAGGGGTATTATTGTGCAGTTCTTTTCTCTTCTTTCTTTCCGCTTAGGAGGTTCGCTATTATTAAAACTACAGCCGATATTATGAGTGGAATGAAAAGTTCCGAGTACTTCGGAACCTTAAATATCGTGTACATCAAGATCAATGTGACTTCGCTAATAATCATCGAAGCTATTACCCCGTATTTGCTTGTCCTCTTCCAGTACATCCCCAGCACTATTGGCCAAAATATCGCCACAGCGATAATTTGAGCAGCCATAGTTGATATGGTCATTATTAACTCTATAGTCTGCAGTGAAAAGAGAATCGCCAAAGCGCCAATTATTACAACGCCAAGTATAGACAGCTTTCTAAGGGTGCTAGTTGAGGTTGCGGGTTTTATGGCCGCAACAATGTCGTTTGATAATGAGGCTCCACAAGCTAGTAAGAAGCTGTCTAGTGTAGACATCATTGCTGCAAGCAAGCCTGCCAACATTAAACCGGCAACTGCTGGAGGCAGAAAATCATTGATCAGTAAGTAAACTACTTGGTCTGGTCTTGTAAGCTTCGCGTATATCGCGAGTCCCGCGATTCCCAATAACTCAGCACCTATGAAGTGTTGTACTACAAAGAACGTTGAACCGATTAGCGTTGTACGTTTTGCAGTTTTCTCATCTTGAGAAGCGAAAATGCGCATGTGAAGGTTGGGCATTGCTATAAACCCAAAGGTCCAAGATAGGCATAAACCCATAAAACTGATGTAGGGCAAGGTGATCGTGTTGGCATGTGAATGCATTTGAACTGCCTTTGCAACCGCCTCGGAGGGCCCTCCCAAAAGAAACATCATGTACCATCCAAAACCCAGACAGAAGACGAGCATCAGGGCTCCTTGGATAGCATCTGTGAGAGTGGTCGCCCACATACCTCCAAGTGCTACGTATATTATGAATACTGAGCCTACAAGTATTACGCACCACAAATAGTCGATCCCGGTAAACATGTTTAGCATTAAACCAGCACCTATGAGTTGCGGTACCGAGTACGTGAGAAGGCCTATGATCACTATGATGCCTGCTATGATCCTCACTATTCGAGAGTCATACCTTTCGGAGAGGAACTCTGCTATTGTGCGTTTGCCGGAAAGTCTAAGCTTCCAGGCTACCAGCATAGTGGCTATGAAACCACCAGTCACAGGGCCTAATACATTGTTATAACCGAGCGGAATTCCGTAGACAAACATCAATCCCGGGACGCCCACGGCACCTGTAGCACTCATCATTGCAGTGTAGTAAGCAATCCCGTTAAGCCATTTGCCTATCTTACGCCCAGCAACCAAGTAATCATCGTAGGTCCTGCTCCTTCTTTCAGCCCATATACCTATCAATATACATACAGCTATGTAGACAGTTATTATTGTTATTATTATTTCTGAGGACATAGAAAACTACCCCTTCTCCTTTACACGACTGGGTCTTTCGTCGACGTAGATCCATAGGGCCGTTAACACTGGCATTATTATGATGCCCGTAAAGAACGTACCCCAAAACGTTATTGGCATTCCCAAGGCATATGCTGTGAAAAACTCGGGGACGTAGTTCAGAAGTATTACTATGAAGCCTATTAACGTAAAGATCAAGGCAGTTTTTTCTCTAGACATGATTTCACTTCTCCATCATTTTTATTTTATTGGATTCTATATTAATTATCATCGGTGCAGAATTTATAAACTTTAAGATAAGATTGATTAGCGCTAATTTTTCAAGTAAATCATTATCTTTCAGGTTAAGAAAAACTTAGAGTCTCGCAAACTAGCATTAACTCTTATTGTCAATACCCCGAAATGCACCAGCTATTCTCCTAGCACTTCAATATGGCGAAGTTTAGTAATCTGGTACAAGTCCTACTTCACTCCTTTAGGATAAGCCCAGGCGTTTTGCTAAAATCCGTTGTACTATGAATATACAATTCAAGGCCTTGTTTCCATTCCACCATTTCTACATAAGCTACTTCTATGATTTATTCGACTTCTTTGCTTCGGAGTCAGCTAGAATCCTATGCACAAAATTGTTGCATAGGTATATGTTCGGGCAAACCATAATAAATGAATTAATCAAAGCCGTGAAGTTTTCACAACTACTTAAGCCTCATAAACATGTCGCAACCCATAGTTTGCAAGGAAACAAGGAGAAGCGAACGTCCTATGATCCCACCTCTCCTATATGAGGATGAAGGGCTTCACCACCATCTTTGCATGATTACTTTCCTGTCGGTGAAGAAGTCCACCGCGTCCATCTGTCCATGCAGTACTCCGAAGAAGCTCTTCTTGCGGCCCGGAAACGGGAAGAACTGCTGTGGTTGCGCTACAGCCATGTTTATGGCTACGTTGCCGGCCTGCACACGCCTAGCGAACTCTCTCGCCCACTTCCCGCTGGAGGTGTATATGGTTCCAGTATTACCGTACTTGCGGTTGTTGGCTATCTCTAGGGCTTCATCGAAGGTTGAGGCCTTAAGTATCGGCATCACGGGCCCGAAAACCTCCTCTTGTGCTATCTCGCTGTCCGGGGCAACATCGGTAAGTATGGTTGGGCCCAGGTAGAAGCCACCGGAGTATTCATCATCGACCTTTAGGCTTCTGCCGTCCAGAAGCAGCTTGGCGCCCCCCTCAATGGCCCGCTCTATCATCCCGCTTACCCTCTCCACGGACTTGCTCGAAGCCAGCGGACCCATATCAGTCGATTCTAAGAGCTGATACCCCACGCGTTTCTTCTTGACCCTCTCAACTATTTTGTCCACAAAGTTCTCGTAGGCATTGCCCACCCGTTATGAGTAGGCCTGGAGCTAGGCACCTCTGACCGGCCATATCGAAGAAGCCTCCAACAATGTTTTCTACTGATGGCTCAGCTATGGCATCCGGCATTAAAACAACGGGATTCTTCGCTCCGCATTGACACAAGGCCCTCTTACCATGTGCGCTCGCCAGCGCGTACACCTTTTCTCCCGCAGGCGTGGACCCAACAAAAGTTACTCCTGAAACCTCTGGGTGCGTTACAAGTGCTTGGCTGGTCGAAGCATCTCCATGGACTAGGTTGACGACGCCTGGCGGATACCCCGCCTCCTCGAAGAGGCCTACAAATATGGTTGTTGGCACGGGGTCCAGCTCACTCGGCTTTACGATAACGGTGTTGCCCAGCGTTATGGCCAGGGGAACGAACCACATGGGTATCATAACTGGAAAGTTAAATGGCGTTATCACGGCGAAGACGCCTAGGGGTTCCCTGACGACCTCCATGTCTATCTCCGGGTCTGCCTTGGCCAAGTTCATTATCTTCCTGTTGAACGCTAGGAGATGTGGAGCACCAAGAGCGGCGTCAACGGCTTCAACTGCCCTACGCACCTCGGCCACACCCTCCTTAACGGTCTTCCCCACGTTCTGGGCCACTATAACCGCAAGATCCTCCACCTCTTGCTCAATCAACGTTTTAAGCTTCACCAAGTATTGCAGTCTATCGAACACCGGGAGGTTAGACCACTTTTCGTAAGCCCGTGCAGCCGAGCGAACCGCTTCTTCAACATCCTTTGTACCGGATATGGGAACCTCGGCGATAACCCTACCCAAACCCGGGTCATAGGATTTAAGGCATTTAACACTGTCGGATTCAACATGTCTGTTATTTATAAAGTTCGGTAGCAAGCCATATCCTTCCGAAAATTGCCTCCTAGCTGAGTTCAACATCCTCTTCATTTCTACATAACCTAATTATTAAATAATTTAATGAATTTAAGATTTAAAACTATGTGTTGCGTCACGCTTTTTAAGTGAAACAACTACCATGTATAAAATTATTAAGTAAATCTTGAAGATTTGTCTGAGCGTGGACCTCAACTTTCTAGGCTTAATAAATTCGCCTCCACAAATTTCACGCAACCTTTTCAATATAGTTCTGGACAGCTGGTCGCTAAACCACAATGTCAAAATACCCAACAAAATCAAGAACGAAATCGCTGATAACGAATGAAAAGAATACATGATTCCAACAACATCTGTTACAACTCCAAGAATTATTGGTGATGCAAAGCCTCCGACATCCCAGAAGGCCCTCCAAATGCCTGTTGCTACCCCTATTAGGTGACGAGGCACCGAAGAGACTACGAAGATCGGCGTGGTGGATGAAGAGATGCCATATGAAAGCGCCGTAATGGATGCGAATACCAAGAACAGCGCTGTGGACTTCGTCAATGCAATTGATGATGTGGCTGTAATAGCGCATAAAAAGCTTATAATGTAGCTGAGGATGCGAAGCTTTGCCTCAAGTTTGTCAAATAATATGCTTACTATGACTGCTCCGAGGGCAACGCTCAAGCCTCTAAGCCCCATCATGAGTCCAACGTCCATGAGTTCCATATTCAAAGCATACTTTGCATAAATTGGAAGCACCATTGTCATGCCTACTTCGATTATGTTGGCGCCAAATATAGCGAGGCTCGCTATTTTCATATCTTTGAACTTGATAACCTTGGATATGTTTCGAGCTTGCAGAGCAATTTTGGTACGCGAAACGCTGCTTTTACAGGCTACTTCATGATTTTTCATCACCCCAGAGATCATAGCTGATATGGCAGTAGCCAACAATGTAAACCCTGTTACGGCGAAGGTAAGCCTAAAGCCAATAAGACCTCCAAGGTAACCTCCCAAGGAGGCTCCGCTAGTGAGTGCACAGGACTCTACAGCTTGAAGGGTGCCGAAGGCTTTCCCTCTAACGTGTGAGGCTGCCTGCTCCGATATATAGGATATAGTTGCCACAAAAAAGCTGACAGCACCCAGAGCTGCTAGCATCCGTGTAGCGGTGACCTGCCATATGTCTGTTGTCAATGAGAGGAGGAGATAAGAAGAAGAGCTTGTGAGAATCCCCAAGATCATGAGTCTACGCTTGGAGATAACATTGGATACGATGCCGATGGGGATTTCAAGGCATGCACGTACGAGCCATAACGCCAGCACTGGCAGGCCCACAAGCAACATTGACTCTACAAGTTCCTTTGAATATAGAGACAGCAGTGCGTTGACGACTCCGTAAGCAAACATTATGGCAAAACCCGACGTGCAGAGTACAAGGTACTCGCGGCTTCTAACTTTAAGCGTGGAAATCCACCTCCATAGAAACGTTGTGTATTAACGCGGCTTCTAGGTAGATGAGGCAGAAAGTCATGGTACGGCTACCTGCGGAGTCAAGTATTATAAAGTAAAAGGACATGAAGAAAAAGTAAGGATGATTTCTTAGAAAAAAGAATTTTTGAATTCGCTTTTAGGACCTTCTGGCCTCACTTGTTTGGGATTTGAAGGGCTTTTCGACGCTTATACAGGGCCTCTTGAATATGTTTAAAGCTCTCCATTGCTATGTCGTCCTCAGTCTTGGTCAACGGACGCTCTCGGTACTTCTTTTTCCTCCACTCGAATATCCATTCGAAAAAAGGCTTTCTCTGATGTCATCTTTATTTACCTCCTCATGTTGTGGCGTACCCCCAGTTGGGTAAAGATGCCGGGAACAGCGTCGCCGGCGAGAATATGTCGTCTGGGTCTACTTCTTTTCTGAACGAGAACGCAACTTCGACTAGGCTTGGATTCATTGTGAGGGGCTGCGCTCCCTGATATGAGGAGTAAAATCCATGTGCTCTCAGGTTCTCTTTAAGTTTCGCATCTAGACGAGCTATGTTTTGAAGTATTACGGGATCTTGAGTGTGGCCTTCTGATGTTATTTCCAACCTGCATATATGGGCTCCCTCCGCGGGATGAGCTATGGCTCCCAGGCTGAACTCTGCGCGAGGATAATTGTTTGGGTTTCCAGCCCACTCGTCCTCTAATATTGTCTTTGCGAAGATCTTGTAGACTTCAGGCATGGTCTCCATTGTGCACATGACGTGAGCACCTATAGCTGGCTTTCTCCAACCCCAGTATTTTATTGCACCCCAGCTACACATGTTCGCAGTAGATGCTATTTGAGTGTCATCGAATATTCTCCAAGGCGGAAACCTTTCAGATATGAATCTCCCTCCATTTCTTCTCGCGATCTCCCTCATGATTTTTTCCTCGTATTCGACTCTGCGCTTGGTGCCGCACGTTGAGGCTGCAAGCATGAACTCAGGGCTGAACCTGTTCACCCTGTACTGAGAAAAACCTGCATCGCATGCGTAGGACGAGTACTTGTGACCGGCGTAAAACAGAAGTCCATGGCCTATCTCCCTCTTGGCTATCTCCTCTAAGGCCTTGCAGACGTTGTCTATGTCGTTGAAGTAGGATATGACGGTCCGGAACTCCGTGCCCAGCGGCCAACACTTAACTGATCCTTTAGTAACAACACCCATTATTCCGAAAGGCCTAGACATGTACTGAGCAGATGGACCAGGTCCGTGAGGCCAATAGCTGTTTTCAGTGTCAAACTCGTTGGACCAGGTACCTATGCGGTAGATATTTCCATCAGCCATTACGATCTCGTATCCCAGTATTTGTCTGTAGTTCCAACCAACCTTATTGTCGCCCCTGTTATCTATACCGTGGCATATGATGTTTGAAACTACAGAGACTGTTGAAGGCGCTCCGGGAACAGGGACGTATAGCCCCCTTTTCTGGAGCTCCGAGTTTAACATTGCGAAAGTAACCCCTGGCTCTACGACGGCTCTGAAGTTTTCCTCGTCTATTTCGATTATCTTCTTCATCCTCTTGCTCATGTCAATGAGTATCCCTCCACGTCTAGGAATGTGCCAGCTCCTAGTATTCACACCCGTGGTGGCAACGTAGATTGGAATCTTAAATTCCCTGGCCAGAATAACTGTTTCTTGGACCTCTGCAACGCTTGAAGGTATCACTACGTAGTCGGGGGTTCGGGGCCTTCGCAAAGTGCTTAAGGTGCCCACGTCTCTCGAGTAGGATACAAGTATCGCGGGGTCGTTTGAAACCCATTCGGGCCCGACAATCTTTTTCAACTTGTTGTATATGGCGTCATCCATAACTCTTCACCTACAAACCTAAAGCCTTTGCCAACAGCTCCATGACGTCATAAGTCTTCATGTTCAATCCGAGCACGCCCGCTGTCTCTAGGAAGTTGTGTTTGCAGAATGGACATATAGATGCGATTACGTTGGCTCCCGTGCTTTTTGCCTCTTCGAGCCTCATTGAGGCCACTTGCAAAGCGTAGTCTTTGAATTCAGCTCGCACTCCTCCACCGTAACCGCAGCAGAACGAGTTCAGCCTATTCCTAGGCATTTCAGCGAGATCAATGCCTATGGCCCTCAATATTTCCCTTGGAGGCTCGAACATTCGGAATAACCTTAAGTGGCAGGGATCATGGTATGTGCTCTTCTCTATAGGCCTCTTCAACTTTATTTTGCCCTTTCCGGCCAGTTCTTTTATTAGAGGTGCGAGCAGCTGCGTAACGTGAATTACTTCGAGCGGCAGCTTCAATCCGTAGCGCGGAGCCTCTCTAAACGTCTTGTAGCAGCCTGCGCATGATACTATAAGCTTCTTAGCTTTCATCTTGCGTAAAACCTCGATGTTATGGGCTAACGTCTCCACACCGCCTTTTACTTGTCCAGTCCTGAAGAGCGGGCTTCCGCAACACCATTCTTCTCCGTCCATGACAGTAAACGGTATCTCTAAGTGCTCTAGGACTTTGACTGTGGCTTGGGCTATCTCCATGCGCCTGTAAGAGGTTGTGCACCCAACAAAGTAGACAACCCCGGACTCTATCAATGACACATCTCGCGGAGCGAAGCCGGAAGGGAGCCACGCAAAGCGGTTTTGGTGCGGCTCACCATATGGATTGTGGTTTACCTGTACGCTCTCCGCAAACTTTTTATGAGCTGGTAGAGGTCCTTGACCTACTTCAACCGCGTACTCTCTGAGCTTTTCAATAGCCTTCAAAGGGTAACCCCTACCCGAGAACATGCACCACGCTTCGCATGCCCCACATATTGTACAAGTGTAAATTATGTGCCTAACCCTATCAGACCATTTTACCTCTCCTTCTAGGAGGGCACGTATCAGCTCATTTCTGCCGCTGGCGTAGTAGGCCTCAAACTTGAACACCTCTCCCGAGGGACACTGATAGTGAAACCTGTGGTCAACGGTGTCGGGCAAGTACACGTGTTGGCAGTACTTGCATTTAACGCAATGAGTCCAGACCTCTTCATAGTAGTCTTCCAACGAATACCTAGTAACCGGCCATATGTAGTCTTGAGACATGAAATGTTACCTCCTACCAGAGCATGAGCTTACCGGGATTCATGATGTTGTTTGGATCAAAAGACTTCTTCACCTTCCTTAGGATGCGGTGCCACCTCTCCGCTCTCTGGTAAACCGCTGAAGCCCACAACGGGTACGGTTTATCGAAGTGAGCATTCATCTCAACAAGCCTGTTCCCCGCTTCAACGTATAATTCTCTGACTCTTTTGGTGTCTTCAGGGTCTTCAGGATCTCTATGAAAGCTGAACTCGCAGTGCAGTGGCCCTGCCTTTATCGGTACTATTGTGAAGCCCACATCTTCTCTGGAGTAGCCGTGCTTCTCAGCCAGCCTGAGCACCTCAGCGAGGAAAATTGGTACGCGCTTCTGAATGGTAATGAAGGGGATCGTGTTTCTAGCCCCCTTGTACCTCGAGGTTTTTTCCCATCCTCCAGGCTCTTCAACCTCTTGAAGTATCCTTTCAGGTGCATTCTCAAGCCCCGGCACATAAGGCTCAACTTTCATGTTTAGCTCGAGAGCCAGATCCTTTAGATCTGCCTCCTGATAATCAACTTCATCCTTTGAGCCCCTGAGCACATGCACTACGTACCACGGAGCTAACTGAGCTCTTACGTCTTCAAACTCTTCAGGATCCTTCGACATCAACAAAGCCAGATCGAAGCTGTTCAATATGAGCAGCTCTTCGCCTGTTTCAAGACGCCTGATTCTATGCATGGCCCTCAGCGCATCATCCAACTTCTCAAACGGCATGAACAGGACTCTATTTACCTCTGGGACGTCCTTAAGCTTAAGGTGTCCCGCCACGACAATGCCCAAGGTACCTTGAGATGCATGCCAAAACTTCGACAAGAAGAGAAGAGGACCCTCGCCCGGCTCGTAGGGATCTCTGGCACCTTCAATACCCCACATGCCGCTTCTTAAAACACCACAGGTTCGAGGCACCACCGCTGCAATAGTCATCACAAGCTCCGTTTCATACCTTGGCCAAGCGTAGAAGGGAACATGCTCTAGGGCAGTTATGAGGGCCGAAGCAGAGGCTGGGTGCCCCACAGGCATTAACGCTCTAAACCCGCGCTTCTTTGCCTCTTTTTGCAGGACAGAGAACGTCAGACCAGGTTCAACCAATGCAACGCGGGCTCTGGTATTGACCTCTAAAAGCCTGTTAAGCCTGCTTACGTCCACGACCACTGCTGGAACCGATGGAACGGCGGCCCCCTGATTGTTTTTGCCCGTAGAGTAAGGAACGAGCGGCACCAGGTATCTGTTGGCAAACAACATTATCTCTTGCACCTCTTCCAAGCTACCCGGCTTTACTACGCAGATCGGCATTTTTGGGGAAACAAAGCTGTTGTCCTTTGAGTACTTTTCAAGGTCCTTGGGGTCTGTCAAGACGTGCTTCGACCCTACAATGGCACTCATATTTTCCTCTATCACACTCTTAGATGCAGCCATAATCATGGCGCTACAACCCCTCCACTAGGTTCCACAATGCAGGGTCGCGATCTACAGCTTCTTGTGCGACCACGAGAACCTCAAGTATTGTTATCCAATCGGAGAGCCCTATGCCCTCTCTCCACATCAATTTAACGCGTTCGTCAGCCAAAGCCCATACGACCCTATACTTGGTTAGAAGCATGTCTTTGAAGAGGTCCAGCGGCATCTCAATGTAAAGGCAGGGATTTTCAGCTTTTCCATCTCTGATCGTGAACACGCTATTCCTCAGCGAGACAACCCACGAAAGTTTCTCTGGAACCACTATCTGAATGAGATCGTTCTCGTGAAGTATAGTCGATGGGTACCCCTTCTTTTCGGTCCAACTACTTGGATCCCAAGGGCCGTTGTATATTGGTCTGGGGTAGGGGCCTTCCCCTGGATAGGGAACGGGCCCTCCATGCCATTCTGGAAATCCGCCCAATCTTCTCTTAAGCTCAAGGTCTTTGTTCAGCAGTTCTTCCCACTTCTCTCTTATTGAAAGATGCCGAGACAATTCATGGCATCCCTTAATATTGCGCATCAAGTATTTATATAATATTGTCTAATATATCTTTGTAGCGATCACCGTTTCGATTCTCAATAACAGTATGATTTTGAAGCAAGCTTCTCTTATCCCCATGAGCATGGTTATATACTGCTAGCTCCCTGTTGCTTACCTTAGCGCTGACACAACCTACACCTGTTAATTCCTCACAAAACCCCGCCGATTAATGTAATTTGCACTTTCACTTTGACATCGTGTCTAGGACTTTCAACGGTTACCGACGGAGGACCCCCAGCAAGGGAGGTGCGCGGTTCATTTAGCCCTTGCCCTCCTTATCTTGCCCCTCCCCAGGGAGGCGAAGATCCCAATGAAGCATAAGGCTGCGAAGAGGTTGAAGGCGGTCGACATGCTGTCAATGAACTTTCCGAAGTACTCCGGGGTTATCGCGGTCCTCCCAATCATTGCTGAGATTATCAACATGACCAGCGCCATGCTCATGGTCTGGCCGATGAGCCGCATCGTCGCAACAGTCGCGGAGGCCACGCCCAGGAAGCGCCTTTCAACGGAGCTCATTATTGCGGTGGTGTTTGGGGAGCTGAACAGAGCTATTCCGAAGCCGAGAAGCACAAGGTAGATCACCGCGCTCTGGAGGGGCGTCTCGGCCCTCACCGTTGAGAAGAGCAGGAGGCTTATCGTGGTCACGGCCATCCCCAAGGAGGCAACAATCCTCGGCTCGATCCTATCGGAGATCCAGCCGGCCACCGGGGCAAATAAGGCCATGATTGCCGGCTGCGAGACCAGGATGAGGCCCGCAGTTGAGGCTTCCAGCCCCTTGATGTGCTGGAGGTAGAGGCTCATGAGGAAGCCGACGGCGAACGTCGCCGCGTAGTTCAGCAGGGCGGCGAGGCTTGAAAGCGAGAAGGCGGGGTTCCCCAGCAGCAGCTTCACCTCGAAGACTGGGTGTTTAACCCTGCCCTCGAGTAGGATGAAGGCTACCGCGAGGGCGGCCCCCACTATTACGAGCGGGATTGAGGTCTCGGAGAACCCGTAGATGAGCGAGAAGAGCGCAACAGCGAATAGCGCGGAGCCCGCAACGTCGAACTTCTCCCCCCTCGCCTCAGCCCACTCCCCCTTAAGGTAGAGGGCGGCCACGGCCAGGGCGAAGAAGCTAAGCGCCCCGTTGACGAGGAACAGGCTCCTCCAGCCGAGGCTCTGGGTCAGGAGTCCCCCACCCATAGGCCCCAAGCTCAGGCCGGCGTAAACGGCTCCTGTGTTAATCCCAATCGCCTTCCCCCTTTCCTGGGGTGGGAAGGTCGAGGTGATGATGGCCACCGCCGTGGCGAATATCATTGCCCCTCCAATCCCCTGAATAACCCTGAAGGCCATCAGCATACCTATTGATGATGCGAGGGCCGACAGGACGGAGCAGGCCCCGAACACCACCAAGCCTATGACGAAGATCCTCCTCCTACCAGCAGTATCCGCAAGCCTCCCAAAAGGGATTGAAAACATGCCGGCCGCGAGGAGGTACGAGGTGGCAATCCACCCAAGCGTTACAGCGTCAACCTGAAAATCCCTTCCAATGGAGGGGAGGGCGACGTTTATTGAGGAGGCCATGAACGGAGTTATGAAGGATGCAACGCACGAGGCGAGCAGGGCAGCTCTCCTTAAATCCATGAGGATGAGTTGATGTGGATGAATTAAAAGTTTTCCTCTCGCAACACCCCAAATCCATCCTAGGAGGCGTAAAAACGATGAGGCCCCGCGCCGAGGCTTTAAAACTTCATGGATTTAAAGGTGCTTGGCGAATGCAAGCGGGCAAGCGCAAGTTTTGCCGTTCAAGTTCATGGGAGGCCTCAGCGTTAATCAATTCGCTTATGAGGCCATTGAAGGATACATCGGGGGAAAGGTTAAATCCAGTTCACCATTAATGGTTTTGTTGAGGTCTTTCTATGAAGATAGATTTCCACAACCACTTCTACCCTAAAGAGTACTTCGATGAAGTCGAGAAGCTGAAGGGGGACTTGAATGTTGCCAGGGACTCCCTTGGAAGGGTGGTCATAGAGGAGAGGGGGATGAGGGTTGTAACCGTGACTGAGCCCATGTACAGGCCCGAGCTCAGGATAAAGGACATGGACGAGGCCGGGGTGGACGTCCAGGTGCTTTCACTTTCAATTCCAAACGTGTACTTCGCCAGCCCGGAGGACAGCGTCAGGCTTGCGGAGCGGACGAACAACGCCATAGCGTCTGTGGTGGAGAAGCACCGCGACAGGTTCGTGGGCTTCGCAAGCGTGCCGCTGCTCAAACCCGATGCCGCCGTGGATGAGGCTAGGAGGGCCGTGAAGGAGTTGGGAATGAAGGGCTTCATCATAGGCTCGAACGTAAAGGGGAGGACCCTCGACGACCCCATGTTCATGCCGTTCTACGAGGCGGCCTCAAGGCTTGACGTCCCAATACTCATACATCCCATGCCTCCCCTATCCCCTAAGGGAATGGAGGAGTACAGGCTGGCCCCTATCATAGGCTTCGAGTTCGACGTGTGCCTAGCCGTCGCGAGGCTCATATTCAGCGGGGTTCTGGAGAAGTACCCGTTAAAGATAATAGTCTCCCACCTCGGAGCTGGGCTTCTATTCCTATTCGAGAGGATAGAGTACGGCTACCGAGCCTACCCGGAGTGCAGGGAGAAGATTACGAAGCCTCCAAGCTTCTACCTGAAAAACCTCTACTACGATACGGTCGCCTTCCACAAGCCGGCTTTGGTTTGCGCCTACATGACCGTTGGATCCAAGCACATGGTGCTCGGAAGCGACTACCCCCACGTCATTGGAGACGCTAGGAGGGCCATCCAAAGCATCGAGGAGCTCGACATACCGGAAGAGGAAAAGGAAGATATATTCAGCGGGAACGGCAGGAAGCTGTTGAAGGCAGCGTGAAAGCCGTAAACCCCCTTATTCTTTATTGTTTAGCCTTCCACTTGCAACGATGTGAAGGCCTCAACGTAAGGGCTTAGCTGAATGCGCCAGCGTCGACGAGAGCCACAACCCGTTTCGGTGGAGATCGCGGGGGCTATCGACCTCTCTCTTTGACTAGTTCAATTTACTAATTGGCTTACTCGTAAGTATTACTGATGTTTCGGCATAAATTATAAAAGTTTAATCATTACATAACGCTAAAAGTGGAGGTATACTCTTGATATTTAACGACCTGAGGGAGTACCTGGACAGGCTGCTAAACCTCAACGAGCTCATCGAGGTGAAAGGAGCGGACTGGAACCTCGAAATAGGCTGCATCACGGAGATGATGGCTGAACGCAAGGGGCCTGGGCTTCTGTTCGACGAAATAAAGGGCTATCCCAAGGGTTACAGGCTCGCCTCAAACCTCTTAACAGTAACGAGGAGGAGGCAGAAGATAGCGCTGGGAATAAGGGAGGACACGCCGGACATAAAAGTCATCGAGGAGTGGAAGTGGAAGTACCTTAACTTCAAGCCTGTGCCGCCGCGGGAGGTCTCAGATGGCCCAGTCATGGAGAACGTGATGGAAGGCGACAAAGTTAACATGTTCAAGTTCCCAACGCCCAAGTGGCACGAGCTCGACGGCGGGCGCTACATAGGGACTGGCGACGTGGTGATAACGGCGGACCCGGACACCGGCTGGGTAAACATGGGAACCTACAGGGTCATGGTGCACGACGAGAAGACCCTAAGCTTCTTCGTCGCACCTGGACACCACGCCGCGATAATGCGCGAGAAGTACTGGTCGAAGGGGAAGAGCTGCCCGGTCGTCATGTGCTTCGGGCAGGAGCCGCTGCTATGGACGTGCGCCACGCTGCCCCTCCCGTGGGGTTGGTCTGAGCTTGAATTCGCAGGCTACGTCAGGGGGGAGCCCGTTCCAGTAATTAAAGGGAAGCATACCGGGCTTCCCATCCCAGCCACGGCTGAAATAGCAATTGAAGGCGAGGCGCCGCCCCCATCAGTTGAAAGCCGCAACGAGGGACCCTTCGGCGAGTGGACGGGCTACTACGCCTCGCACGTGAGGGCTGAGCCGGTCGTAAAGGTGAAGGCCGTTTACCACAGGAGCAACCCGATAATCGCCGCCGAGCTCACGTGCAAGGCCAACCCAGCGTGGCATCCAATCCCAGTGCACTCCGCCCCGATAGTCTGGATGGCGCTGGAGAGGGCTGGGATAGAGGGCGTTAAAGGCGTGTGGACTCATGGAAGGGGAAACCTCACCATGATAGTGATATCGCTCCAGCAGAGGTATCCAGGCCACGCGAAGCAGGCTGGCGTTGTCGCCAGCGCGGTGTTCAGGGGGCTGGCGCTCGCGGGCAAGTGGATAATAGTGGTAGACGAGGACGTTGACCCCTCAAACATCGACGAGGTCTTCTGGGCCTTAGACACGAGGTGCAACCCCGAAAGCGACATAGAGGTCATCAGCGGATGCCCCACCACGCCGCTTGAACCAACGATTCCCCCATGGAAGAGGAGCATGGGCGACTACACCTTTGGCAGGGCAATAATAATGGCCTGCAAGCCCTACCCCTGGCGCGACCAGTTTCCACCAGTCACCGAGGCAAGCCCAGAGCTGAAGAAGAAGATGCTGGAGAAGTGGAGCAACATATTCCCCAAACAGCTGAAGTAACTGCAGCTCACGTCGTTCACGCATCGTGAGGGCTATGAGAGTTGTAGTTGCAATCACCGGCGCGAGCGGAGCAGTGTACGGGGTTAGGCTACTGGAGGCGCTTGGCGGGAGTGGGGTTGAAACCCACCTTGTGCTCAGCGGGTGGGCCGAGAAAACCCTCCAGCTGGAGTTGGGGTTAACCCTAGAGGAAGTGAAGCGCCTAGCAACCTTCACGCACAGCTGCTCAGACCTCTCGGCGCCCATAGCCAGCGGCTCCTGCAGGTTCGACGGGATGGTGATAGCCCCATGCAGCATGAAGACCCTGTCAGCCATAGCCCATGGCTACGCGGACAACCTGATCACCAGGGCGGCGGACGTGGCCTTGAAGGAGAGGAGAAGACTAATACTGGTGCCTAGGGAAACTCCCCTAAGCGCGGTCCACCTGAGAAACATGCTGGCCCTGGCGGAGGCGGGGGCGGTGATACTTCCGCCGGCGCCGGCCTTCTACATCAAGCCGAGGACCGTAGACGACCTAGTCAACTATGTCGTAGGCAAAATCCTCGACCACCTGGGAGTGGAGCACAACCTCTACAAGAGGTGGGGGGAGTGACCCCCTAAGGGCTCTATTTAAAGCAGGGGCAAGTAGAAACCCCACGCAATGGTGCCTACCTAAGGTCGCGGAGCAGCCTTCCACGAAGGTCCAAAAGGAAGGGATAACGGCAAACTTCACTTCAGCTTTAGGAGCCTCTGGGCGTTTCCGCCAAGTATATTCTCTTTGTGGTCTTCAGGTATATTCATGCTTTTTATGCACTTCAGGTTATCTCTGACGAATGCCTCTCCATACTCCCTCCCAAACGGGTAGTCAGTTCCAAAGAGAAGGCGATCGGGGCCGAAGAAGGCGTATCCACAATAGTACGGGTCGAGGTTTATCCCGTCCAACGCGGTGTCGCCGTATATCTGCTTCCAGTACTCCGTTATGGGTCTACGCAGCTTCTCTTTGAGTCGGAACTTCTCAAGCTTATCGTAAACCCTGTTCACAAAGAATGGCAGCATGGCTCCACAGTGATGGGCAACGATCTTAAGGTTGGGAAACTCGTCCAGAACTCCGCCGAAGATGAGCCTCCACATCGCCTGCGTGGTGTCGAAAGGCCAGCCGAATATGTGCAGGAACATCCACCCTTTCCTCATATCTATCAGAGGGTAGTAAAGCCAGTCCACTGGATGAAGGAAGACAGGGACGTCGTGCTTCGACACCCTCTCAAAGAAGGGCCGGAATTGTGGGTAGTCAAGGCCTTCACCATCCACGTTCGTGGGTATTGTGACGCCCTTTAAGCCCAAGTCCATGATAGCCCTGTCAAGCTCCTCGAGGGCGGAGTCCACGTCTAAGAGAGAAACTATGGCTAACCCAGCAAACCTCTCCGGGTGTTTAGCGCAGAACTCGGCTATAGCGTTGTTGGAGGCTTCGCACACCTTTTTTGCAGTTTCAGGGTCTAAACCGGTTAAGACCGGCGCTGTCTGGGATAGCACCTGAACGTCGACTCCGTACCTATCCATGATTTTTATCCTCTCCTTCGGGTCGTTGCTCTCAGGCGGATGGGGATACTTCCTGCCGTAACCAACCATCCTATTGACCTCTTGGGTTACCAGGTGGGAGGAAAAATCGATAACAACCATTATATTCTCACTTCACTAAAATATCAAAACATCGGTGAAAATATAAAAACTTCACATGAAGAAGGGCCCAAAGAAGTTCCCGGCAAAGAGGAGCTGGAGAAGGAGTTAAAGGCTTTGGAAGGAAAAGTGAAGTCCACACAAAGCCTCTCCAAACCCTCTTAGGGCGCACTCCATAGGCCTATCCGATTTTTAACTAGGCCCATACTTCAATGGTTATCAGGCCTCCCCACTCATAATTTTAGGATAGGCCTCTACAAGGTGAGGCCCTTTAAAAATCGTTTAACTGTGGTTTAGGCGGCTATCCTAGGTTTCCATGGTACCCAAATCATCAGGCCCACGCTCGCTGAAGCCCAGACCTCTGGCAGGCTTGAATAGGCTAGCTAACCTGAAAAAGTTACGAGCTTAAACCCTTGGAGGCTATATTTCACTATAACAATGATCAAGCTCTTCGAGTAGAGGTCAGTTTTCATCGCTATGAAAAGGTTAAAAGCAGCTTAAAATAAAATGATAGCTTAGTGTGGTGGAAAAGTGCCTTTAGGAAGGAATGTGGCTATAGCTTTGGCAGTAGTGGTAATAGTAGTTGCGGTTGGAGCCGTAGCCTTGTGGTACACCTCTCAACCTACAACCCCAACTCAACCTACAACCCCAACTCAACCTACAACCCCAACTCAACCTACAACCCCAACTCAACCTACAACCCCAACTCAACCTACAACCCCAACTCAACCTACAACCCCAACTCAACCGGTCAAGCTGATAGTTGTAACTGGGCGCTCTGGCTCAGCTGCGTGGATCCAAGACTCAACGCTTGCGAAGATATGCGAGAGGTACAATGTTGGGCTCGAGGTAACGGTCACGGCGACGACTGGAAGCGTTGAAAACCTCAGGATGCTGGGCGAGGGCAAGGCCGACATAGGCATGGTTACCCTGGGATTCGCCTTGGATTGCTACTATGGACGCGGCACCTTCGCCAACGCCTCAAACCAGAGGATAAGGCTGCTCGCAGTTAGGCAGCTTAACTACCTTCACATAGTGACGCTGGAGGAGACAGGCATAAAAAGCGTGCACGACTTAGTAGGCAAAACGGTGTCTGTCAGCACTCCGGGCGGATACAACTACCTTAAAGCCATGGCGCTGCTGAGGGCTCTAGGCTTGGAGGGCAAGGTGACGACCGACCCGATAGAATGGGATCAGGGCATCGACGCCCTTAGAGATAGAAGGATAGATGCCGTCATATTCATGACTAGCGCCCCTCAACCTAAAGTGCAGGAGCTCTTCGCCCTTCCAGGCTTAAAGCCGAAGCTGATAGGCTTAAGCGACGATGACATATCGAAGTTCATCAACGCGTATCCTGAGCACGTTGTCGTGGACATGCCGCCTACCCTTTACGGGCAGGGCTACCCAGTCCACACGATAGCCGAGCCAAGCACCTACGCGTGCACTGCCTCTCTACCTGAAGACGTGGCCTACAGGTTCGTCAAGGCGATATACGACCACTACCAAGAGATGGGGAGCGAATCGGTCAACTGGGCTGCGTGGACTCCCGACCTAGGCCCGATGGCTAAGGGCAAGGGAGTCCCATACCACGACGGAGCCGTGCGGTTCTACACCGAGAAAGGATTATGGTGAAACCAGCCTAAAAGCCATTTAGAAACGCTTAAAAACATTCTTTCATACTCTTTTTTCTAACATAAAGTCTTGAGGCCTAGGGGCGTAGAGCTTTTGCAGCAAGCTGAATCTAGGAGTCGGAACATCAAGGAGCTGGCGATAACGATCGTAGGGAACATCCTCTGCCTCTACGTGTTGGCAACAACGCTCGTGCGCGTACCCATACTGCAGCACCGAGCCCTTTACCTGTTAATAGTACTAGCGCTGGTGTTCCTGCTGTACCCATCCTCTCGTAGGCGAGCCAGGTTAAGCTTGGGGGTAGACCTCACCCTCATAGCGCTAAGCTTGATCTCGGTGGGCTACGTGGCCCTCTATTACTCAGACCTGATAATGAGGTACTACAGTCCATCAGTGTTGGACATGGCCTTCGGCGTCATAACCATAATCCTAGTGCTTGAAGCCACTCGCAGAACCGTGGGCCTGCCGATGTGCATCGTAGCGCTGTTCTTCTTGGCATACACGTTCTTCGGGAAGTACGTGCCAGGCTACTTCGGCCACCCCGGCTACCCCGTGGACATGGTGATAGGCTACATATACCAGACCATGGATGGACTCTTCGGAACCGTGTTGGGCGTGGCTGCAGCCGAGGTGGCCGTGTTAACGGTGTTCGGATCCCTCCTAAACGTGGGGGGAGGGGGACGCCTCTTCTCTGATGTGGGAAGGTCGCTGCTCGGAAAATCCGTTGGAGGAGGCTTAAAGGGAGCGAACATAGCTGCCTACCTTCTTGGAATGGTCGCCGGAAGCTCGGGGGCGACGGCGATCATGACTTACTCGATGATGAAGGACTCCATCGACGAGGACATGAAGAAGGTCGGCAGGGACTCCGTGGCCGGCTACATAGCTGCCATAGGCACCGGCGCATTCATATCGCCCCCAGTCATGGGTGCGGTGGCATTCGTAATGGCATACGTAGCCGGCATACCGTACGTCGAGATATGCAAGATGGCGATCCTCATAACGCTGCTGTACTACTTAACCCTATTCGTGATGATAGACATAACCGCCAGGAGGTCAGGGCTCTCAGGGCTCCCCCCAGAGAAGATCCCTAAGCTCGGCGACGCCTTGAAGACCCGAGGCCACATGTTCCTCCCAATAGTTCTACTCGTGGTGCTGCTGAGCCAAGGGTTCACTCCCGTAGGCTCAGCCTTCTGGGCCTGCGTCTCAACGGTGGCTCTAAGCATGGTGAGGAAGGAGACCAGGATGATGCCCAAGGCAATTGTGATGGCCTTCAAAGATGCGGCGAAAGCCATCATCACCATAGCCACGGTCTGCGCCTGCGCCGGCATAGTCGTAGCGCCGATAATGCTCACGGGCCTGGGGATTAAGCTGTCAATCGCCATAGGGCACGCCGCAGAGGTCCACCTCGTCCTTGCGCTCCTGATAGCAATGGTAACGGCAATAATACTCGGAATGGGGCTGCCGCCTACACCGGTCTACCTGCTCGTCGCGGTCTTGATAGCTCCAGCCCTAATACGCCTGGGAGTGCCAGCAGCCATAGCGCACTTCTTCGTGTTTTACTATGCCTGCTTCTCGGTTTTAACGCCTCCAGTAGCCAGCACAAGCTACGCCATGGCCGGAATACTGAAGGCAAACCCTTTCAAGAGTGGATGGATATCAATGAAGATGATCCTGCCCATACTCATAATACCCATAATGCTTCCCTACGCCCCAGAGCTGCTGCTCATTGGTTCCTGGGAGTCGATAGCCCTCCGCTTCGCGGTGTGGGTGGCCGCAATATTCGCATTAGCCATAGGGATCGAGGGGTACACCCCTCTATGGGGCAGCGCAGTACCCACATGGTTGAGGGCTCTCTTCTTCGTGGATGCTGCCCTGCTGATATTCCCGCAAATGATGCTGGACGCGGTCGGCATAGTGCTCTTCGCTGTTTTGATGGTGGTTTCCAAGAAGGCAAAGCGCGAATCCCTGAAGGCATCAGGAAAACCCCAGAAAACCTAGATGCTGGCAACTCATCCTCGATGAAGAGGGACAAGCGAGGGCTTTGAGGTTAGAGCCTTCTCATAAGTGTTTCGACGTGGACCTCCAAGGTGGAGGCCGGCTCCAAACGACGCGTGAATGCACCTCCACTCGTTCTGGGGCTTGATAAGATTTATCCTCGCGAGTCATGCTATAGGCGATAGTAGATGTAGCTTGGATGGGATGCGGGGGCCGGTGGACCCCTCAAGAGGGGTTAGTCCAGCACCTCCGCCCTCCTAAACGTGTACCACGCAGCTGCGAGGAGTACGGCTGAGTAGGCCGACGCAACTAGGATTGACCTCGCCAGCACTGCTGAGAGGGGCTCCGAGTACAGCTCAACAACCTGCATTCTGTTGGCAACCTTGAAGAAGGTGACGTTCAACGATGGGTTAAGCGCGTATCTCACCAGGTTAGCCGCGATGCCGTCCGTCCCAGTGGATACCGCCGCTCCAAGGGTGTACGGCGTTCCTCCACCAGCACCGGCAAGGTAGCCTGTGGCCCCGCCCCCCGGAAGGTAGCTGAGGATCCACGCCTGGTCTGAGGCCATGGATATTATAGGGCTGCCAACCGCTAGCGCCATGAAAACGCCGAAGGATCCCAGCGCGGCGAGCAGGGAGCTTTTGGAGATGGAGCCTACGGCGAGCACAATGGACATCCACATAAGGGTGCTTAGGGTCGCTCCGAGCAGCGACAGCGGTAGGAGGTGCAGGTTCTCCTGGGGGCCGTAGACTATGGTGCCGCCGACGGCCATGTAGGCCAGCAGAAGCGCGTAGGCCGAGCCCAAAGTTATGAGGGCCGCGGTGAGCTTGCCCAGGAAGATCGTTGTCCTCGACACCGGCTTCGTAAGCAGCGTGACCGCCGTGCCGCCCTCAAACTCGCCCGATATGCTGTTCATGGCTACGGCCACGGCGAAGAGGAACATGCCTAAGCCGCCCACGCCGATGCCGGTGTCGACAACGTAGTTCGGGTTCCGCGCGAGCTCCAGCCCGGTGACGTTCGACAGGACGACCGGCAGGACGAGCGCCAGGGTGGCCAGGAGCAACGCGAGCACAAGCACGCCTATGAGCTTCTTCTTCCTGATGTTCCAGAGGAGCTCGTACCTCACCACCGCCCAGAAACGCGGCGCCCAGCCTCCCCCAGCCATCAAGCTCCCCCCTCCACGGGCTTGGACACGAGCTGCAGGAACACGTCTTCAAGGGTCCGGCCCTTCCACCCCATGGCTACGATGACCCCGCCGCTCCCCGTTATCGCCCTTGAGATGTGCGCCCTCACGTCGTCCCGGGTCTTCAGCTCAACCGTCAGAATCCTCCCGGACTGCTCAACGCGCGACACGAAGGGCAGCGACCTAAGGGACTCAGCAGCCGCCTCGCAGGGCTCCGCAAGCTCCACCTCAACTACGCCTCCACCCATAAGCATGCCGCGGATGTTTTGAAGCGTGTCGGAGGCTAAGGCCACCCCCCTATGAATTACCGTCACGTGGCTGCAAACTTGTTCAACCTCGAAGAGCAGGTGGGATGAGAGGAAAACGGTTCTGCCCTCCTTAGCCATCCCCTTCATGAGGTTCCTCACCTCAACCATGCTGACGGGATCCAAGCCTAGGCTCGGCTCATCCAGTATGACCAGCTCGGGGTCTCCGAGGAGCGCCTGTGCGATCCCCAACCGCTGCTGCATCCCCTTGCTGTACTTGCCTATTAGGTCACCCTCTCTCCCTTTAAGCCCAACCACCTCTAGAAGCCTCGGGATCTCCTCCCTCCGCTGCTGCTCGCTCATCCCGTACATCCTACCGTAGATGTCCAAGAGCTCACGCCCTTTAAGGTGCCTGGGAAACCTTGGAAGCTCAGGCATGTAGCCGACCTTTAAGCGTGTCTCGGGTGCGTCCCAACGCACTTCGCGTCCGAGAACTCTCACAACACCTTCATCAGCCCTCAGCAAGCCCACCAAGATCTTTATAGTCGTCGTCTTACCCGCCCCGTTCGGCCCCAGAAACCCGTGGACGCTGTTTCTCCTCACCTCAAGGTTAAGCCCCTTCACGGCGGTTAACTGGCTGTACCTCTTCGTCAACCCAACGGTCTCCACGGCCAAATCCACGGTTGAAGCCCCTTCTACCATACCAGGGGCGACGGCTCACATATTTTTTTAGTCTGCGGCTGGCGCAGAGAGGTGCGCGTGCTGGCTAGCACCACCCAAGCCCAGCTGGGGTCGCCGGATCCCGAAAAGGAAGCCAGCTCAACAGCGTATGGTATCGCGCTTTACGCTCTCCTATCCTAAGCTCGGGTTTCAACTTGAAGGGTATTGTCACCGCATGTTGTCGAGCAGCTTAAGGCTAAGGCCCGCCCCTCAAGGCATTAACAGCCGGCGAAATCAGTTTTAACCGCTCTAACACTCACCACCTTCCGTAGGCCTCCCATTGGGGTTCAGCCTTGGCGGCTGGTTACGCGTCGGCGCCATCCATCATATTAAGTTTCGCTGGAAACCATCATTCGCCTCCCCACCGAATGGAATTGATCGGGTTTGACGCTCTCCACGGCTAAAGCCGGGGGGTTCTTGCTTCTAAGGTTTTCATCGGCTCTGTTGTTCATTATTCTTTTAGGCTCCCACATCATCCCATTCCACCTTAGAAGCAAGGGGTGTGCCGCCACCCCGTTAACCTCGCCTCCATGGAGGCGAGCTATATTCAACACGCCCACGGCGTCCCTGCGGGCTTCTAATCCACAGCTTAAGCATTTGAGAAGCCTTCCCTTTGAGGCTGTGTTCCTTGAGCGGCCATTGGGCATACACTTGACGTTTCGCGTTCGCTCTCTTCTTTAACCTCTATCCCGTGTTCCTCTGCTCTCTCTTTAAACCTCCTAACTATGTGGTCGAAGCTCCAAAAGTTGTTTATCATGGAGTTTGCCTTACAATTGTGGCTGTTTCCTCTTATGCCCTTAAGCTTTCCAAGCACTATCTTTGATATGCCCAGCGCATATGCGTCCTCAACGATGGCTTTTATCATGGCGTTTACGGCATGCCTGAAGCGCCTCCGCCTAAGCGCGTAAAGCCTTCTTGAGGTTTTAGCCCTGTTCACCCTAGCTAACCTACTTTGTTCTTTTGCTATCTTTCTCGTCCAGTACCACCAATCCGCTAATAACGTCCTTCCAGAGTAGTCTATTGGTTGTCTTAAACCTTCAAACCGTTGTGGGATTCACGAGAAGGAAGCCGCACCAGCCGTGTCGCCAATGGGCGAAGGGATGGCCCTCCAAGAAGCCCCTTGCAGGCAAGGGTAGCTGATCGAATTCCCCGCAAACCGGCGGGACTCAAAGAAAAAAAATGATAGAGTTAAAGAATTTATAGGGCCTCCTTCCCCCTCTCACCGGTTCTTATTCTAACCACCTCTTCCACCGGAACTACGAATATCTTTCCGTCCCCTACGTAGCCTGTCTTGGCTTTCTGTGCTATAACGTCCACAACCGCGTCGAGGTTCTCATCGCTTACCAGAACCTCAATCTTCAGTTTAGGCAGCATATCCAAGCCGTACTCATGGCCCCTTGCACTCCACTTCACGCCCTCCTGTCTTCCCTTGCCCCTTACTTCGTAGATCGTAAGTCCCTTGATCCCTATGCTCCTGAGCCCCTGCTTTACCTCCTCAAGCTTATCCGGCCTTATTATGGCGCATATCATCTTCATCCGGTCACCCCCAGGCCAGCTCACCATGCTGAGTTAGGTCCAGACCCCACATCTCCTCCTGCCTATCCACCCTGAGGCCGATGGTCTTTGAGATGAGCTTCAGTATGAGCCATGTGAGGGCTGAGGAGTAGGCGGCCGTAACCGCTACACTTGCCATCTGCGCTATTAGCTGGCCTGGATTCCCGAAGAGCAGGCCTGCAGCTCCATTAACGCTTGGTTCGGCTAAGATTCCAACAGAGAGCGCTCCGCACAGTCCACCAACGCCATGTATGCCCCATACATCCAAGGAATCATCAATCCCCAACCTCGTCCTCAATAGCACCGCGAAGTAGCACAGCACGCCCGCCGCGGCGCCTATGATCATTGAGTTCATAACGCTCACAAAGCCGGCGGCTGGCGTTATAGCTACAAGCCCGGCGACTATTCCGCCAGATAAGGTCACTATGCTAGCCTTCCCCCTGCTAACTAGGCTGAGAATCATCTGGGTTGCCCCCGCAGCTGCAGCCGCCGTGTTCGTCGTTACAAATGCGTGCACTGCTAAGGAGTTTGATGATAAGGCGCTCCCTGCGTTGAACCCAAACCACCCGAGCCACAACATGGCTGTTCCAAGAAGGACGTAGATGACACTGCTGGGCTCAAATGAGCTGTTCCCGTAACCTACCCTTTTGCCCAACACCAAGGCTGCAATGAGGGCTGCAAACCCGGCGTTTACATGGACCACTGTTCCACCGGCGAAGTCTATGGCGCCTAGGCTTCTCAACCAGCCCCCTTCAGCCCAAACCCAGTGGGCTATAGGTACATAGACGAAAGTGCTCCAGAGCGCTGTGAATAGCAGCAGAGCTTTGAACTTTATTCTCTCCACCACAGCTCCAATCACCAGCGCCGGCGTTATTATGGCGAACATCGCTTGAAAAAGCATGAAGGCTGAATGAGGTATTGTGGGGGCGTAGCTGCTCGGCTGTGAGCCCACATTGCTTAACCCGAGCCACTCTAGGCCGCCGATTATACCGAACCTGTCGGGCCCAAACGCCAATGAGTAGCCGAATGAGACCCACAGAAGACTTATCACGATCGCGATGGCGAAGCAGGCCGCAACTGTGTTAGCCATGTTCTTCTTTCGGACTAACCCACCGTAGAAGAAGCCTAGCCCCGGAGTCATTAGGAAGACGAGAGCTGAGGACAGCAAGATCCACGTCGTATCCCCTGGAGATATGGTTGTTTCCACTATTCATCACCCCAAGCGCTTCGGCCTAGACGCTGACATATCTTTTTATTTTCAATTACCTTCACGCTATTTCACCATCAGGTATGGTTTTAATACATTGAAATATATTAATTTCCTAAATCATTCAATTAGGATGATTTTATCTATATACTTCACTATTAAAAATGTTTATGGAAGGTTTCCTCTTCAAATGTCATTCAGGGCCGCTTGAGATGGCGAAGGCACGGTAGCTCGCTAGGCGCCGGAGCCCTCATCACCCTTGGTCCTTCGCGGCGACAGGAACTCCTCCACGCTTCGGTGCAGTGCTATCTCAGCGATGTTCCGGCTACACTCCATGATCTTCCTCGATGCATCAAGCATGAGCCCTATTATAAGCGCTGAGTTTGGGTCCACGTTTCCGCTGAGGAGGAACATGGCTATTTCCTTTTCCTGCTTGCTGCACTCCTCCATCCTTGATAGGATCTCGTCTGCCCCTTTGTAATCCCTTCTAAACAATGCTCTAAGCGACGACTCAAATAATTGTTGCATTGCATGGTCAAACTCAGCTACCTTTGAGAAGGCCTCTTCGTTTGCGAATACTTCGAATAGCTGATGTCCGCCGCCCCCAGACTCCCTCAATATTGCCAAGGTCTTGACTATGTTCAGGGCGCTGTTCGCCATGTTTTTTATCTCTCCGAGGACCATCCTGTAGCCTAAGAACTCTTTAGGACTCTTGAAGTTCAGGTTTCGATACATGTTCCTCTCCAAGTGATGCTTTAGCTGTCTAAGCACGTATAGGTTCAGCCTAGTAACATCGTTGTAGAGGTCCATAATGTTCTTGGAAAGGTCCTCCTCGTGTCCTCTAAGCATTGACAATGCTTCTCTATGGGCCATCAACGTCAGTATTGCCATCCTCCTGATGGCTTTTTCAACGGGTAAATCTAGGTTGTCTATCAGTATCTGGATAGTAACTTCGTTATCCTCCTCCTCAATTATTTCGGCTCCCAAAAGCATGTTCTTGACAAGGTTGTTTATGGATATCCTATGCCTATGGAAGGTTGCTTTGTCGCTGAACTTAAGTCGTATGACCTCAGCGCTCACCGCGTACAGCGCCATTATCTCCCGGCACACCGAGACCGTATCATCACCCGGATTTACATGAAGCCAGAACTCCCTTGTTTCCTCTTCATCTGCTCCACGCGTCTCCAAGATCTTTCTGGGGATGAGTAGGGCTGATCCGTCGTCCTGTACCTTGAAAACGAGCTCGCTGCCTTTATCGATTCCTATTTCCTGCACCCACTCCTTGGGCAAGGAAACTATGTACGACCCTCTCCCCACGCACTGGATCTTTCTGGAGCCAAAATCTCTTTTCATGCTTCACACCTTCAATATATTTCATTTAGCTCTGGTATCCTACAAAGATTCAATTTCCTATATATAAAATATTTTGGGTAAGTATATATGAATAAATGATTCCATCGTCCTCATGGACTGGGCGTCTCGAAAAAATAAGTTCTCCAGCAGCAACACGCTCGCTCGGCAGCCCGCAAATCCCCAGAAGATAGGGACGCAATGCAGGGGTCACCATAGAAGGACGCGCCGCAGCCCAGACGAAATAACTATGTTCCAGCACAAGGACCAAAGAACAGCTTCTCGGATATGCGAAAAGTCCATTAGCTCATGCGCCCTCTTCGGGCTAATAAACCTAGAGAGGAGGAGGGTCACGTGTAATGAGGCCCTCCGGGCCATCTCCTGCATGAGTGAAAGAGGGAACGGGCTCGGCGCAGGCTTTGCCGGGTATGGAATCTATCCTCATTTCACCGATGCATACGCCCTCCACGTAATGTACCTTGACGATAAGGCGAAGCGGAAAGTTGAGAAAGTGTTGATGCGGGACTTCCAGGTCCTGCTGGGCGAAGAAATCCCGACGCGAAGGGCCAGGTCAACCCTTCATGCCCCGGCCTTCTGGAGGTACTTCCTCGAACCAGCGCGCTCCAAGCTTCAAGAAGAGGAAGCGAGTCCCGATGAGTACGTTGTAAGTAGAGTAATGAAGATAAATGGTGAAGTAGAGGGCGCGTACATACTCTCGAGCGGCAAAGACGTTGGCGTATTTAAAGGGGTGGGCTTTCCACGCGATTTGGCGGAGTTCTTCAGGCTGGAAGAGTACAGGGGGTACATGTGGATCTGCCATGCCAGGTTCCCCACGAACACGGTTGGTTGGTGGGGAGGCGCCCATCCATTCAACCTCTTAGACCTGTCGGTTGCCCATAACGGCGAGCTCTCGTCCTACGATGTTAACCGTCGCTATCTAGAGATGTGGGGTTACAAGTGCGTCATGCACACGGACAGTGAAGTGATATCCTACGCATTGGACCTCTTGTTGAGGAGGCATGCCATACCCATGGACCTCGCCTTAGCTGTCCTAGCCCCGCCTTACTGGGACGAGATCGATTCCATGAAATGTGAAGATAGGGACTTACTAACAGCGTTGAGGAGAGTTTATGGAGAGCTAGCCATGATCGGCCCGTTCTCAATAATAGCGGCTCGACACGGAGAGATGATCGGGTTTGTTGACCGTAAGAAGTTGAGGCCTCTCGTTGGTGGGGTTAGAGGAGAGTTTTTCTACTTATCATCTGAGGAATCAGCTATTCGGCTCATCTCACCCACGCTGGATAACGTTGTAAGGCCCAGAGCCGGCGAAGCGGTCATCGCTAGATGCGAAGCGCCTAGAGCTGTTGCTATGCTCTCTACGCTCAACCAAAAAGAGGTGTAGAGCATGAGAAACCGCGCGGCTTCCACGTACATCGTCCTCAGGAAGGAGGATAAGTGCACTAAGTGTAGGGCATGCGTGGAGCAGTGCACCTACGGCGTTCATAGCTACAACCCAGCGAAGAACGTGATAGAGAGCAAAAGCTGGTTGTGCTCAAACTGTTTGAGGTGTGTGGAGTTCTGTCCTACCGGAGCGCTAACCATCACCCGAAACCCGAATTCCTACAGGATGGGCCACCACTGGAATCATGAGGCCATAATGGATGTGAAGAGACAGGCTGAGACCGGAAGCGCGCTTCTAGAGGGAATGGGCTGTGATGGGCCAAACCTCACATACTGGGATAGGCTCCTCCTCAATGCGTGTCAAGTGACAAACCCACCCATAGATCCCATAAGAGAGCCCATAGAGACAAGAGTCATTCTCGGAAGAAGGCCCCCTAGAGTCGAGCTTAAACCTGAAAATCGGAGGCTGATGCTCAAAAACGAGCTTGCACCCTACATATGCGCTGAGACCCCAATACTCCTTGCAGCTATGTCTTATGGTGCCGTCAACCTAAGGGTCCAAGAAGCTATGGCTAGAGCCGCCATAGAATGCGGCACGTATTTCAATTGCGGGGAGGGCGGACTTCATCCAGAGCTTCGCAGGTACGGGAGCCACATAATAGTGCAGGTGGCCTCCGGGCGCTTCGGCGTGGACATAGAATACCTAAACTCCGGGGTGGCAGTTGAAATAAAGATTGGTCAAGGAGCCAAGCCTGGGATAGGAGGACATTTGCCCGGCGAGAAGGTCACGGAGGACATAGCAATGGTCAGGATGATTCCTAAAGGCACCGACGCATTGTCTCCAGCGCCTCACCACGACGTGTATTCCATCGAAGATCTACGACAGCTCATTTACGCCCTTAAGGAGGCCACGGAGTACAAGAAACCCGTCGCCGTTAAAATAGCCGCTGTTCACAACGCTGCGGCGATAGCAAGTGGCATAGCCCGCGCCGGGGCAGACATCATAGTTCTCGACGGCGTCAGGGGCTCCACCGGCGCGGCACCTAAGGCTATCAGAGATAACATGGGCATACCAATAGAGCTTGCCTTGGCTGCTGTGGATCGAAGGCTCCGCGAAGAGGGCATAAGAAGCGAGGTGTCAATAATAGCATCGGGAGGTATAAGAAGCGGCGCCGACGTGGTTAAGGCCATAGCTCTCGGCGCCGACGCCGTTTACATTGGGACGGCGGCCCTCATCGCCTTGGGCTGCACGCTTTGCAAAATGTGCTACACCGGAAGATGTGCTTGGGGAATAGCAACCACAGATGCGGAGCTCTCGAAGAGGCTTAACCTGGAAGAGGGTTGCAGAAGGGTTGCAAACCTCATCAAGGCTTGGACCATGGAGATAAAGGAGATGATGGGTGCTATGGGAATAGATACCATTGAGGCCCTTCGCGGAAACCGTGAACTCCTGCGAGGGGTTGGGCTGACGGAGGGGGAGTTGAGGGTGTTGGGAATTAAGGTAGCTGGTGAGTGACTTATGGATTTGCGCGAAAGCCTAGAACCACGCGGAAGGCTCCAAGTTGATGGTAATGTGGCCCTTTTGGACGCCACAGGGCTCCATTATCGAGAGTTGAACGCGCTGATGAGGAGGTTATCCGCAGAAGGTGTCGAAAACGTTGAACTTCACAACGTTAATGGGCAGAGATATATCGGGACTGGCCTGAAAAGACCTATGAACATAATTGTGAGGGGGACTCCGGGCAACGACCTCGGGATGTTCATTAATGGTCAGAGAATCTTTGTTTACGGTAATGCACAGGACGGATGTGGGAATACCATGAACGACGGCTTGATAGTAGTTCATGGGAGCGTGGGCGATGTTGCCGGCTACGCGATGAGGGGAGGGAGGATTTTCGTGAGGGATGACGCAGGCTTCCGGCTTGGAATCCACATGAAGGAGTACGGAGGCAAGAAACCGATCATAGTGGTCGGCGGAGGCGCAGGAGACTTCCTAGGAGAGTACATGGCCGGCGGGTTGATCCTCGTCCTCGGGCTGAAGGAGGAGAAAAACGAATGCGTGCACAGCCCGAAGTTTGTCGGCGTGGGCATGCATGGAGGCGTCATATATATGAGGGGGTGCACCATCCACGCAGGGAAAAACGTCCTAGTCGAGGGCGTTGAAGATGAAGATCTCAAGTTGATAAGGAGTCTCGTCGAGGATTACTTCAACCACTTCAACTTGGATCTTCGTGTAAATGATTTCATAAGCGACGAATTCGTTAAAGTTACACCTTCAACGTCCAGGCCTTACATGGGATTGTATAGATAACCAAACCAGAACCTTTCAACGGCTCCTTGAGCTTCTCCACAAACCAGCCCATCTTGTTGCATATATACTCTAGAAGCTTGCCCAAGTTATCAATTCAATGGATGATAACGCAGCTATAAGCCTAAATATTTCTCTTGTGATGTCGAAATTTGCAGAACCTCACGGCGATTTTGGGAGAATGAGGCGAGGCATTCTTTTTTCTTTCTTCTAGGTCTCCGCTTCGGGGGCTTCATCACTTACCACACTTGTTTCCGGATTACGGCGATCTATCTAAGCCTGAGAATCTATGCCCCAGCCGCCCTTTGGAGAGGCATAGTGGACAACGCGCAATTATCGTTTCAGATATGCCTTTCACCGCTTAGAGTTCCCGGCGAAGTGTTGCGGAGAAGAGCGGTTTAATCCCAACGCTGTATGGCACTTTGTACAGCTACTTTATCTTCTAAAGAGTGGGCATTATTGCGAGGCGATGCGTGCATCCTTGCCCTACACACCTTCCTGGAGCTCGACGCATTCCGCACATGCAACCTTAACTTTGGGTAGAAGTCAAAACGTTCACTCCTGGAATCCTATGCATTGGGTTTTCACGGCTCCCCGATTCCCTAAACCAATCAGATGGTGCTGACGTTTTCGTTAAAGTCTCGAGCGGGGTTGCGTCAACTCGGACCATTATCGTGGTTACCGGTTTTCCGCCATAATAAGCGCATGATGCCTTCAGATAGGCCTTCACGTGAAATGAAAAATACTCCGCGTAATTTCGAGCGGCCATCCTGAAGATGATGAGCCATTGAACTTTTGAGTACCATGCTACACCGATTAGTTACCCTTCGCATTTCTTACTTTCACCGCAATTAAATCTGCGGAGGTGCTCAAGTCAAGCCTAAACATCTTAATTCGAAGAAGCCGCTGATGGGCATGACTTGAATGAGGTTCTTTTCATCCTACAATAATCCCCTCAACAGCTAAGATGTGAAACTTACTTATTTATAAGTCACCATAATAAATTTTGCATTTACATGTCAGTCCATTTGATGGAAAGATCTTTGCGAACGTCTTTGGCTTTGACATTTCTCCTATATGGAGGCTCTATATGAATTATATAGAAAAAAACATCATACTTGAATAATTTGGGAAATGTATATATTATTTTTTCCATTTCAAATCTTCAACGGTGAAGAAAATGGATATCCCTCAAGAGGCGAAGAAAGCCATAGAGCTGCTTAAGACGCACAAAGTGAAGTGGGTAAATGCCACATTTACAGACGTGCGAGGCCTACTATACGACATGGTGGTATCGGTGAAAGAGTTCTTGAACGGAGAGGCCTTCACAAGGGGCTTAGGCTTCGACGGTTCCTCTGTCAGGGGCTTCAAGGACATCGAGGAATCAGACATGAGGCTTATGCCCGACCCGAAGACGTTGGCCATCCTTCCTTGGACTCTCGACGGCGAATCCCAGAGAGCCTCGATAGTTATAGGAGACGTCTTCGAGGCTTACGGAGGAGGAGCCTCCGAGGTATGCCCTAGGGGCTGGGCTGCGAAGAGGGCTGTAAAGGAAGCGGAAAACATGGGTTACACCGCCTACTTCGCTCCTGAAGTGGAGTTCTTCGTGTTCTCATCACTGGACCCAACAAAGCTTTTCTGGGATCTTTGGGTCAGCCCGAGAGGCGGAGAGGGAGACTCATGGGGTGCGCCGAGGGTGATCCCTCAATCTCCCGAGATCACAGCTGGAGGATACGTGCTCAGACCAAAGGAGGCCTACTTCAGGCCACCGCCCGAAGACACAACGGTAGGTTACAGAAACGAGGTCTCCTCAATACTTGAGGAATACTTTGGATTCGGTATAGAGAAACACCACCACGAAGTGGCTACTGCCGGCCAAGTCGAGATAAACTTCCAGTACGACACGCTCGTAGAGACATCCGACAGGGTTATGTATTATAAGTTTGTGGCAAAAAACGTAGCCAAAAAACATGGCCTCATAGCAACCTTTATGCCTAAACCGGTGTACCTCGACAATGCAAGTGGCATGCACACGCACATATCCATATGGAGGGACGGCATAAACGAAATGTATGACGAAAGAGATGAATACGCCGAGTTAAGCCAGACCGGCAGGTACTTCATAGGAGGGCTTCTCGAGCACGCCAAAGCATTAACAGCGGTGTGCTGCCCAACCGTGAACTCATATAAGAGGCTCGTGCCCGGGTTTGAAGCGCCGATATACATCCTGTGGTCACGTCGAAACAGGTCCGCCCTTGTCAGGATACCGGTGTACGATAGGGGCCAAGAGTACGCCTCCTCCAAACGCGTAGAGTATCGTGGAGTGGACCCTTCATGCAATCCTTACTTGGCATTCTCCTGTCTTCTTATGGCTGGACTCGATGGCATTAAGAATAAGATAGACCCAGGAGACCCAGTCGACGAAGACATCTACAAAATGCCTGCAGAGAAGCGGAGAGCTCTTGGAGTTAAGGAGCTACCAACAACACTGAAGGATGCGCTAGAAGAGATGAAGAGCGACGAGCTCATCAGGCAAGCGCTCGGAAGCCATATATTCGATGCATTCGTAGATTACAAGACAAACGACTGGAACCAGTACTGCCTCTACGTGACGCCGTGGGAAGTAATGAAGTATCTGGACTATTGATTAATCTATTTCGTATCCCTTTGCATAAGGAAAGATGTGAGAAACCCTTTGACAATGGCGCTTAAGGAGTTTCAGAGCATTGCGCAGGTTGAAAAACCCGCTAGCGTTAACCGCTCTTGAGGCTAAGAATGTAGAAGACAAATGCCTAAGCGTCGAGATCTGTTGCCTCCATCAGACTGGAGGAGCAGTTCCAATTCAACTTCTGGATGAATGATCCTCGGGAGGGCCTCCTCATACGGTCATCGATGTAATGGATCTAGGCGTGAAGTCCCTGGTCGCGCTCAACACCCATACACCCCTGCTCAACGCTTTCTCTACGGCCTCCGGCGTGGGGCGCATGGTGTATATCAGCTTAATCATCTTGGGCCTGAGAAGGTCCGGCCTCTTCTCCTTCACCAGCTGCAGCTTCCTCTCCAACTCGTCAACGAGGTTCACCCCGAACCTGACGGTTGCCTCCCCGATAACGCATAGGTCTCCGGAGGCCCCGTAAAGGTCTATCTCCCTCTTATCGATAATGATGGGGGCCAACTCCAATTGTACGCCCATCTCCTTCCTCAGCCTGTACCCAACGACCTCGCGGGCCTCCTCCTCAATGCTCAGCGTTAGGTGCTCCAGGCTCGCCGTGACCATGTCGAGTCTGTTCCTGATATCCCTGTAGTCCTCCCTTAGAGCCCTAACCTCCTCCCAAAGCTTCTCCTGATTCTCCCTTAGAGCCCTAACCTCCTCCCAAAGCTTCTCCTGATTCTCCCTTAGAGCCCTAACCTCCTCCCAAAGCTTCTCCTGATTCTCCCTTAGAGCCCTAACCTCCTCCCAAAGCTCTCTTTGGCTCCTCCAAAGCTTTTCTTGGCTCTCCCTGAGCGATTTAACCTCCTCCCAAAGCTTAGTAATGTTCTCTTCAAGCCTGTCAAGTCTCCTCAGTATCTCCGCTATCCCCAAGTAGCCCGCCACGGTGTAGCGGAACTCGGCATCCTTTTCGAGGAGGTCCAGGAACTCCTTCCTAAGCTTAGGCTCCCTGGCCACGTCCAAGTCCACGCACCATTCCCTTAATGTATGAGGAGGACGAGGCCAGATATATGTGTTTGGCGAGGCATCCGCTGAGGCCAACCCGGGTTTCCCGGGGCTTGCGCTGGTCCACCTTCCAGGGGCTTGACTGTTGGAGCCTCACCTATGGAAGCAGCGCGTAGAGGAGCAGGGCCGCCGTGAAGGACACGGCGAAGGAGGGCATAAGCTGCTTGTAGACGTCGGCTAAAGGCGCTTTGAAGTACTCCGCGGTGAAGACGAGGCAGAGGTGGATGGGCGAGACCAGGTATCCCAGGTATGCAGCGACGTAAGTTAGAACCGCTTCCCTAGGCGTGAAGTTCACAATGCCCCCGAGGATCGAGACTCCTATGGCTACGCCTCCACCCGGCGACCCCGAGAAGAAGCCGCAGAGCGCCGACACGGCTGCGGTTAGGAGAAAGTTGACGCCCCCACCCGAGATGAGCCCGCCGAGAACTTCGGGGAGCCCCGAAGCGTTCACGGCTCCCCTCAGCAGGAGGGCACCGTACGTCGCGAGGGTTATGTCGTATATCGAGGCGCTCCTCAAAGAGGCAGCGAGCATCCTGGGGCTCACCTTGAAGATGGCTGCTAGGGCCGCCAAGCCCATAACCGTCGCCACTAAGACGTCTATTCCACGCCTCGTAAGCTCGTAATCCAGGAGGCTTATACCAACCGCCCCTACTATCGTAACCATTATTGGGGTGAACGACCTCGAAAACGCCTTCAAGCTTGAACCCGCCGCGCCGACGCCAGTAGCTTCAGGTGCTCGGCTGAGCGCTTGAGCCTCAGCGCCGCGGAGGCTGCTCACATAACCCACAAAAGCCATAACGGTAATGATTGGCAGGACCATCAGTATCAATGACGAAGAGGTTAAGCCCGTCAGGGCCGTCGTAATTATCAGCATGGGCGCTAGGGGGTACACTGGAAGTATCAGGTGCCTGAACCATATGTTCACGTACGTCTTCTTGGCCCTGGATAGCCCCACCTTGTTGCCCTCCGACTCAACCATCGGGGCGGACATCACTGCCCCGCCGGCGACGGGCAGCAGCCCTACAACTGCTGGAAGCACGCTTAGAAGGGCCCTCGGGCTCCTTATAATCCTCCCAAGGGACGAGTTCAGCTCATCCATGGCTCCGGTCTCCCTGTAAAGCTGGCTGAGAACCATCACCCCGAAAGTCGCGGAGACTATTGATAGGGTTAGCTGGCCCCCAACGGTTAGGGGATCCACGCTGGCGTAGATGAGCCCTGGAATCTCAGGCCAGTCGACGGCGAGCAACGCCAGAACGATGGCTGCGGCGTTCAGCGATATCCCCAGCCTCACGCGCCTAAACAGCATGAGGCCCAGGAGGCCGAACGACGCCGCCAAGGCCGTCATCGGGTCAACGATTCCCATAGTCATCGTCCCAAAAGCTCGAAACGCTAAGTCGTACGGCGCAGGTTCATATTAAGGGTTCCCCTCTCTTGAGGTGCCACGGCTTCACGTGGAAGCCCAACGCGCGCCTGCCGGAGAAAAAGTGGAGGTGGGCATCTAGTGGGCCGGCGGCCCGAGACGCATGGAGGGCGCTTGAAAGGCGTGGGAAAGAATGGCTTTGATGCGCTTCATGGACCAACAGGCGTGCTGGCTTAGAGGTACGTTCAGCCCCACTCCTCCCTCATAACCGTAACCCTGAGGGCTTCCCCCCTCGAAACGGCGAAGGTGCCTGCAAGGGTTGAGTTGACGCTAACCGCGCCATCCCTTTCATGGTCGTAGGCCCTGCAGTACTCCAGCTTCGAGGTGCGCAGCGGGTGCAGCTCCCCGCCCGGCTCCAGCAGCTCGACTTCAACGTCGAAGAGCTTCACGCGCACCTCCACTACTCTTAAGCCCCCACAGGATGACTCCGCCACCTCCACCTGCGGGATCCACTCGACTAGGAGGAAGCCCGGCTCTTCCAAGACCCTCACGCTCCTCACATGAGACCACTCCTTCTCTTCTCCGTACAGCAAGCCGCCGGGGGCATCCGGGTGGGGGATCCTAAGCCTTGAAACAGGCGCTTCGATAATCAGCGGCTCCTCGTTGGGAAGCGAAATCGAGACCACAGCTGAGCCGCGCTCAACAGCCACGGGCAGGCTCACCTTGAACTCCTCCCCGCGCTCTATCATCCTGGCGTACTTCAACGCCTCACCCCTGTAGTACTCGAGGGTCAGCTGGCCAGTGGGTTGCCACAACGCCAGAAGCAAAGCTATCCCAGCCGCGCAGCACGCCGCTAAAACCGCCTTCTCGACAGTCCCAATCATGCACGCAACAGCTTAAAAGCCCGCAGCATCAACGCGCTTTTCAGCTGTGAGCTGCCTGAAGGGCGAATGTCCCCCTCCAAGGGGAGGCGGCCAGACCAAAAATAGGAGAGGTGTTTCGGGATGCTGCTACCTTTTCAGGGATGCCGCAAGGTCTTCTTCGGGGGTCCTTATCGGCATGATGTTGTACTTCTCCGAGAGAACCTTAAGCACGTTGGGCGTCAGGAAGGCTGGGAAGCTCGGCCCAAGGCGAATGTTCCTCACGCCCAAGTAGAGCAGCGTGAGCAGTATGGCCACCGCCTTCTGCTCAAACCAGGATAGGACCAGCGACAGTGGAAGTTCGTTTACCTCGACGTTTAAAGCACGCGCAAGCTCCTCAGCCACCTTTATGGCTGAGTAGGCGTCGTTGCACTGCCCCATGTCGAGCAACCGAGGTATCCCGTCCACCTCGCCGAGGTCCCTGTCGAAGAACCTGAACTTCCCGCATCCAAGCGTGAGCACCACTGTGTCCTTAGGGGTTTTCTCGACGAACTCCGTGTAGTAGCTTCTAGCCGGCTTCGCGCCGTCGCAGCCGCCGACGAGGAAGAAGTGCCTTATTCTGCCCTCCTTAACTGCCCTTACTATCCTCTCAGCCACGGATAGGACAGCGTTTCTCGCATAACCAACCACGATTGCTTTCCCCGGGACGTCCTTGGGGAATCCTGGAAGCTCGAGGGCCCTCTTTATCAGCGGGGTGAAGTCCCCATTGGATATGTGGGGGACGCCGGGGGCCCCGACGGGACCCGTGGTGAAGACGTTCCCCCTGTAGCCCTCAAGCGGGGGCAAAAGGCAGTTTGACGTCATGAGTATGGCTCCGGGGAAGCTGTTGAACTCCCTCCTCTGGTTGTGCCACGCCGTCCCGTAATGTCCATAAAGTTGCGGGTAGGCCTTGAGCTTCGGGTACCCGTGGGCCGGAAGCATCTCGCCGTGAGTGTAGACGTATATTCCCGTTCCCCGCGTTTGCTTCAGGAGCTCCTCCATGTCTTTAAGGTCGTGCCCCGATACGAGGATGGCCTTCCCCTTCTTGACCCCTAAGGGGACCTTCACGGGCGCGGGGTGGCCGTAGGCCTCTGTGTTCGCGGAGTCCAGGAGCTCCATGGCCTTCAGGTTTGCCCAGCCGCACCTTAAAGCCAAGCCGAGCAGATCCTCTACGCCCAGCTTCCCAGTTGCGGGGGCTGCAAGCGCCTCCTCAATGAACTTGAAGACCGCGTCGTCCACTTTACCAAGCTTGTAGGTGTGGTAAGCGTAGGCGGCCACGCCCTTCAACCCTATGGTTAACAGGGAGCGCAGGGCATACTCGTCGGACACGGGTTCCGGGTAGTTCTCAGCAACGTAGCCGAGCGCCTGCCTCACCAGGCCCTCCTTGGTCCCGGCAAGCGCAAGGCCGGCTGGGCCCTCAGCCGGAGGTTTACCCCCAGCGCTTCTGATCCTTTCTTCAAGGGCCCTTCGCTTAGCCTCAACCCCCCGCAGGTATCCGGCGATCCTGTCGGGGTCGAAGTTGACGTTGGTCAACGTCGCGAAGAGGCACTCGCAAGCGAAGAAGCCCACGGACTCGTCGTAGACGCCAAGCCTCCTAGACTCCAAGGCTACCTGCGCTAGGCGCCTAAGCGAGTATATCAGAAGGTCCTGTAGGGCCGATGTTTCAGGATCCTTGCCGCAGACCCCAACGCTCGTGCAGCCTCGGCCTCCAGCTGTCTGCTCGCACTGGAAGCAGAACATCCTCCTCGACTGATCCTTCATGCCTTTCAATACTTTACTTGGCCCTTATAGGGATATAAACCTTGACCCTTACAAGTTAATCAACGCTACACGAAGCCGTTGGAAGCCTCAAGTTAAGGGCAGAGGCAACCCCTCATGTTATGCCCTAATGCTCGAAGTAGTCCTCGAGAAGCGCCTTAAGGCATCTACGGCGCACATCACTGAACGCCGCCTTGGAAACCCCGAGCTGGAATGCAAGCTCCTGCGTTCCCACTCGCCTTGGATACTCGAAGAAACCTGCCTTCAACGGTAGCCACAGCGCCCTCTCCTGGGCTTTGGTGAGCAGCTCCTTCCTGCACCTGAACTTGCTGAGCCTCCTCACCGCCACCTTAAACTCCGCTTCGTTTAGGTCCTCCAAAGTGGCCTTGAAGGAGTCGGGAACTATGAGGCTGTAGAGGATTCTCGGCGGAGCAACGCCTCCACCGACACTCAGGAAAGCACCATGCCTAACCATGGTTCTACGAGCCCCACAGCCCTCGCTCTCAAACCACGCGGCCCTTCAACCCCCCTTATGCTTGGGCTTCTCCCATCGTGGAGTCCTTCACCGTGATTTCAAAATCTGCCCTTTGACCCCCCATGCTTGGGCTTCTCACCCCCAAGTAGCACCAGGTGCTTCACCAACCCAGCCTTAGACGGCCTCACGTCAACCACGTTGATGTTGCTCAACTCCCTAGGCTTGAGGTCTCTGAGAACCCTGCATCCTTCGTTTTCCACCTCTACAGCCACATGGTAGAGCTCACTACGCCGAGAATTCAAGGGCAAAACCCACCGAGGAACTGAGAACAGCTGGACTGCGCTTTGCTTATAGTGGTTTCTACAGCCCATCCAACCGTTGGAAAGGTCACCCTCCCGGGGCCTTAATCCAATCGCGTCTAGGCAGAAGCATAGATGAGAGCTCCTGAGCGTGGCCGAGGAATTCGAAGGCAAGAACAAACCATCCGGAGTTACGCGTAAAAGAAAGGTGAAGGAGCAACAAGGTGTTGCTCGCCGGAAATGACTTGCCTGAAAAGGGCTTTATCCCCTATAGGCTACCTGCACCTCGGAGAAGGAGACTGTTACTTCGCCGTTTGCATTTATCGTCAAATGGTTCCTTATCGTAAATATCATGTTACTCGCGTTTCCCTGACTGATGAGCGGGGATGTGTTTATGTATGTCCACTCGTATGTGGAGCCGTCATACCTCGTGTTGTAATGCCTCGTCTCGGCGCTGACGACTTGATACTTAATCCCTGTGGTTAAGCCGACGCCCCTGAGGTTATGGCATGCAGAGATGCGCCAATGCCCCCCAGCTGAGTCAAGCACCAGCTGGACGTCGTAGTGGACCTCACCATCACATAGTATGTCTTCCTCGGGCCCAATAACGTAGAAGCCCTGGATATCATATGTTCCCACATAATGGTAAACCGGGGGGCTGGCAGAGGCCAGCGATGGAAAGATAGAGGCCAAGAACAAGCCGACGGCGATCAAGAGCGAAAGCCTCACAAGCCTTCCAGCCGTATAAATCACCTCCAACCCAATTTTTCGTCCTCGAAATTTAACGTGCCGAGGGCGGAGAGCACGGATCAAAAAAGCCCAGCCGCGGAGGCCAAGCTCTTCTAACCATGTATATCGAGACTCTACGCTATTTATGCATTCCCCTTCAGGCAGCTGAGGGCGCACCACATCGAATAAGCCGCATTCACGCCAGAAGCTTTACGAGCCTTGAGCGCCGCTCCATTTCTTGGCGAGCGCCACGCATAGAACATCATGCATCGTAGCGTCCGCTCTTAAAGCTGGTTGAAGGGCTTCACGGCGAGGCGTCCTTGAGCTAAATCGCGTTTATCCTGCTGTAGATTTACATTATGTCTTCCAGGGGGCGTTGAGTGCTTTCTCCGCGCTCGAATCGCTAATCAGCTTTAGGTGCTTCTGAAGGGCGTTTAACGTCTCGGACAAAGCGACGTCAACAGTGCAAAGGTTGAAGCTGCCCCTTCAGGAGGTGCTTTACGCTTCTCCTCATAGCATTGAGACCCCGGGTTCCTCTACGATAAGCTTCACGAGAAAGCTGCGGATGCAAACGGCGAGGTATAAGTTGTGCAGCTGCTGTATCATGCGAAGCTTTAATCGCTCTAACCTTTTTCCCCACATTCTTGGGATGCGCGTTGCGTTGAGCATTCATAAAGAAGTTGGAAGGATAGAGGCTGTGTTTCTTCCCGATTGCTTCAGTTACTCGCCTGCGTGGCTGTTGGTTGCGCGGGACCCCTGAATATTGGAGGTTTGTTGTCCTTCTTCCACACGTAGCTCAACAGCAAGTATAGAACCACAGTTACGATCAGGGATGGGTAACAGTATCCGAATGGTGGGTGGAGAAAGCTTGGAAGCGTAGCTGTTATTGCAGGGGCAAAGAGAAGCCACAACACGTCGGTGACCCAGCAGGCTATTGTTGACCATATCAGCGCCCTCGTATTCCTCCTCCAGTAGGCAAATATTGTCGCCAAGAAGAACGGTATCCTCATAAAGAAGAGCCATATGAATGCCATCATCATGTACGGCGTTATAAGTGCGCCTAGGCAAGCTATCGTGCTCATGACTACAACCATGAGTCTCTCCGCCCTCAACATGCCTTTGTCGCTTATGGTTGGCTTCAACGAGCGAACAACGTACTCGGTGAAGGCGACGCTGCAGCCCAAGGCCGTTAAGCCAGAAGTTGAGAGGCATGCGAGGAGTATTGCCATCAGTAAGAGCGTCAGCGGGACCCAGCCCAGCTGGTGGAGCGTTACAACTAGCGCAGGGAACCATAGGGATAGTCACGTGGGCCTCCATCAGGTGCAGGGCCATGCCGGAGGTCAGAAAAGCACTCTTAATTCCATCGGATGACTTGGCTCGACTGATTGAGCTTACCTACAAGTTAACGTGGAGGAGGCTGGGAGATGCCCTCTTCATATTGAACAACTGCAACCTAGCGTGCATAGTGGGGAGGAGCTCCCGCGAAGCATTGGAACTGCTTGAATCTCTACCTCAATGGCTACTCTTCATCTCCATAGAGCCAAGCGGCTACTACGCTGAGAAGAAAGCAGAAGTGTATGAAGACGAGTTGAGCAAGTGGTGCAGGACCTTTGGCGTGGAGCCCAAGCCAGTGATCTCCACGGTCAGCGCCGATGACGTCATGACCCTGACGTCAGAACAATCAGAGGAACAATACTGGAAGCTGAAGCTTAAGGGTGGGGTTCAAGAACTCTTCTTCATAACAACGATGGATAAAGTTCAAGAATTCGTGCAGATAATGCGCAACGTAGCTGGAACACATGGTTACTCCACCAAAGACATGGGAGTTTACGTACAGCCGATAATGCAAGGAAGCAGCTGCCACTGCGAGTTCGATCTCTACTACGACCCGCAGGACCCGACAAGCGTGGAAACGATCAGAAAAGTGTTCTACGATGGCGCTAGGGCATTGGTGCGTGCTGGGGCCTTCTTTGCAAGGCCCTACGGACCATTGAGGGACATCACGTACCCTTACATCGCTGCTCCAGCGATAATCCTCCAGAGGAAGCTCAAGGCCATATTTGACCCTAACAACATCATGAATCCCGGCAAGCTGTATTATGGGTAGGTGATTAGGTGTGCCGCTCGAAGATTATAGGTCCCTGATAGAGAGGTGTGTAAGGTGTTCGCACTGCAAGCACGTACCCTACGTAGCTTTGGCGCGCGTGGATAGGCGTTTCAGGCCTGTCTGCCCAAGCAATGAGAAGTACCACTTCCATTCATGGTCAGCCGGGGGGAGAACCATCACCTCCTACTCGTTAATGATTGGGGAGCTCAAGTACTCGCCCAAGGTGATAGACGTAGTCTATCAATGCTTGATGTGCGGTGCCTGCGATGTTTCATGCAAGATCCAGATGGATCTCGAGCCGTATGAGGTCATGCTGGAGCTCAGGGTCAAATGCGTGGAGGACGGCCAGATACCGGTCGAGTTCATCCCCGTAATTGAGGGGCTGAGAAAGGATGATAACATGCTTCAAAAGCCGAAATCCGAACGCGGAAAATGGGCTGAGGGGCTAAACGTTAAGAAGCTCCCCGAGGAGAAGGCTGAAGTCGTTTTCCACGCTGGCTGCAGGTTTAGCTTTGACGAGGGGCTGTGGTCAACGGCGAGGAAGGCACTTACGATAATTAAGGAGGCCGGGGTTGACGTTGGGATCTTCGGCGTAGACGAGGCCTGCTGCGGTGGTCGAGCATACGAAATGGGATATCAAGGTGAACTCGTGAAGTACATGGATCACAACGTAGAATCATGGAGGAACGCCGGGGTTAAAACCGTTGTGACCCCATGCTCCGACTGCTACGCGACCTTCAAGGCTTGGTATTCTAGGTTCGGGCGCAGAGTCCAAGTCATGCACATCGTGGAATACCTCGAGAGGCTTGTCAGGGAGGGCACAATAAAGTTAACAAGGGAAGTTCCGATGAAGGTCACCTGGCACGATCCATGCCACTTGGGAAGGCGGTCGGAGCCCTACCTCTACTCTGCTCCAGGAAAGCCATACATAACGCCCGAGAAGAAGATCATGGGGATAGTCGCGTACGATCCGCCGAAGCCTTGGAGGAGGGGGGCGAAGGGAATCTACGATCCACCGCGCAACGTGCTCAGCAGCATCCCAGGCTTAAAGCTCGTGGAAATGCACCGCATCAGAGAATACGCATGGTGCTGCGGAGCGGGAGGCGGCGTCACATACGCGTACCCAGAATTCTCGGCGTGGACCGCCAAGGAGAGGATCAAAGAGGCTAGGGCTGTCGGGGCCAAGGCAATCGTCACAGCCTGCGGATGGTGCGAGAGGAACTTCAGAGATGCCGTTAAAGACTTGGTTGACGGCTTTGAAGTTTACGACATTGTAGACTTGGTATGGGAGGCTATGGGGAGGTGATGGGTGATGAGCAAAGCACTCGTTAAGGATAAGAAGCTGCCGAGGGAGGCGTACAAGGCCCTAGAAGACATTGTAGGCGCGGAATACATATCGGAAGAACCAGTTGTGCTGGACAGCTACAGATGGGTTTGGGGGAACGAAGGAATATTCGGCCGGAGGCTTGCCCCCTTTAGGCCCTTAGCAGTAGTTTTACCGGGGAGCGTCGAAGAGGTCTCCGCTATAGTTAAGGTGTGCAACAGGTTCAAGATAAAGTTCAGGGCGTTTTCAACGGGCTTTGAAACCACGGCGCTCACCTCCAAGGAACCCATGCTGATAATAGACCTCAAAAGGATGAATCGCATAATCTTCATAGACGAGAAAAACAGGATAGCCCTGGTTGAACCATGCGTTTCGCTCGCCGAGTTCTTCTACGAATGCATAAAGAGGGGGTTGAGGTTCAACGTCATAAGCGGTGGACCATCTTCATCGGTTGTTGCCAGCTCCGCGTGTCACATGGGCGCAGGCTTCCAACAGGTGAGCGGGGGTTACCAGCCTCAAAACCTGCTGGCGGTTGAGTGGGTTTTGCCCACAGGTGAAGTTGTGAGGCTCGGCTCCATGGCTACTGACTCCGGATGGTTTGCACCTCACGGCCCTGGACTAAACCTGAGAGCAATACTTAGAGGCTACTCGGGGACAAATGGGGGGCACGGCATAATAACGAAGGTGGCGGTGAGGCTTGCACCTTGGTTTGGACCTCCAAGGCTGGAGGTGAAGGGAGGACCTCCAATATACCACATCGAGAACCCTGAAAACCTTAAGCTTTACTTCGTGGCTTTCCCCTCGTTGAGCAACCTCATAGAGGCCCTACGCATGATCTCGGAGGAACAGATAGCAATGTGCGCCCACAAGACACCATTGGGCGGCATAAGCCTGTCGATGGTAACCACCGAGTCAAATAACGAGGCCTTAGAGAAAATGGAGAGGAACAAGGACATGATACAAAAGGCCTGCTACTCCATCCTAGTGCTCCTAGACGCGTTTTCGCCTAAGGAGCTTGAGCTCAAGGAATCAATACTCAAGAAGATACTAGAGGAAACAAATGGCGAAGTCATACAGCTAAGCGAAAAGGAAAGGTCAGCGCTGCTCGCGTTCAACCTGATCGCTCTAGGGACGTTCAGGGAGAGCTTCAGGCCGGGAGGATCCTTCTTGGTTGCGGCATTTAATGACAGCACAATCGACGCGGCTGCAAACACCACGCTTGTGCTTGAAGACATCTTGTTGAGATATGCCAAGGAAGGAAAAATAGTCTTCATGCCCGGTGAGAGCTGGCTTGCTCCTATAGCCGGAGGGCAATGGTGCCATGTGGAGCAGGTTTACGGCTATGACGCTGCAGACCCCGAATCCATAAAGGCCGCTAACGAGGTCTTAGCGTGCTCAATAAAGACGATGGCCGAGAAAAAGCTAGGCATATGGTCTGACTCGTGCTTGGCCTTCGACGACAGCGTGAACGACATTGCAGGTCCGCTATGCTTCAATTACCACCGCTGGATCCGCAAGATAAGGAAAATGCTGGACCCCAACCTTGTGTGCGAGGCGTCGTGGTACACCGCGAAGGACGAGTAATAATCAACTAACCCCTTTCTTTCTTAAAATGGTGTTAACCATGTCTGGTGGAGTCCTAAGCGTCATGGAAATTAATGAAGAAGACAACAGCTTGGATAATACTTCTTTTGAGCTACTCGAAGCCGGCGGGGTTCTCTCGAAAGAGGCAGGTACAACCATTTCCGCTGCCATAATTGGCCGCAAAGCGTCACATCACGCAGATAATGTAGCAAGGTACGTGGACAGAGTTTACGTGGTGGAGCACGAGGCGTTGGCCTCGTTTAACCCATACTTGCACTTACACGCGCTTGAGAAGGTTTTGAAATTGGAAGGCCCAAGCTACATACTCATGGGACACACGTACAAGGGCGTTGACATCGCGGCTAGGCTTGCAGCTAGACTTAAGGCTCCGCTGACCACGGATTGCATAGGTCTAGAGCTAGACCCTCAAACTCGGCTGTTAAAGAGGAGGAGACAGGTTTACGGCGGTGCAGTCATAGCAACATTCATATATCAAGGCGAGCCCCAGCTTGTGACGTTGAGGCCTAAGGTTTGGAGGGGGAGGGCTGAGCCTCGGCAAGTCATGGGAGATATCATCCAAGTTGACTTGGATATCAACAGCTCGGCATCCAAGCTCAGGGTAATAGAGAGGGTTAAAGAGGAGGCCGTAAGGCTCGACGACGCAGACGTAATAGTCTCAGGTGGAAGGGGGCTGGGAGGGCCCGATGGCTTCAAAGAGCTGGAGAAGCTAAGGAGCGCGCTCGCGAAGGGCTTCAAGAAGGTTGAAATAGGCTCCAGCAGACCTCCAGTTGACAAGGGATGGATATCCTCGTCTAGACAAGTTGGCTTAACAGGAGAAAAGGTTTCACCCATGATATACATTGCAGTTGGAATCTCAGGCGCCACACAGCATATAGTGGGCATGGAGAAGTCGAAGCTAGTGGTGGCCATCAACTCAGATAAGGGGGCCCCCATCTTCACGATGGCAGACATAGGAGCGGTGGGAGATTACAGGCAAATACTTCCGAGCTTCATCAAGAAGTTGGAGGAGCTTCTATGACTGGCCTCAGAATAATCGTGTGCGCAAAGCAGGTTCCAGACCCCGAGGCTCCCGCATCCGCAGTGGATGTGGACCCCGAAAAGCGGAGGGTCACCGTAAAGGGCTTGATGCCTGTGATAAATCCACTTGATGAGGTCGCCCTCGAAGCGGCGTTACAGATTAAAGAGAAGTATGGAGGAAAAGTCACCGTTCTAAGTGTTGGAGAGCGACTTTCGGAAAACGTCCTACGGAAAGTGCTAGCAGCCGGCGCAGACGAGCTAATCCTCGTGCAGGATGAAGGACTCGACGATCTGGATCCCTACTCCACTGCGCTCCTTCTGTTTAAAGCCATTGAAAAGCTGGGAACATTCGACTTAATATTGACTGGAAGGGAGTCGGCAGACTGGGGTTCAGGCCAGGTGGGACTGATGCTTGCGGAGCTCTTAGGGATACCGGCAATTAACTGGGTGAAGAGAATTGAGGTGGTCAACGGAGCTATCCGCGCAGCAAAGGTAGTTCACGGAGGATATGACCTCGTGGAGGCGCCTTTACCGGCGCTTTTAACGGTGACGAACGAGTTCGGGGAGTTAAGGTACGTCTCCATTATGGCCTTGAAAAGGGCCCGGGATAAACCGGTGGATGCTTGGACCCTGAGCGACGTGGATGTAGACCCATCGACTCTGAGGAAGATGGAGGTTGCAGAGCTATTCAAGCCGCGATTCGAAAGGATGTGCACTATCATAACCGGAAAAACCCCGGAGGAGGTGGGGGAGAGGCTAGCGGTGAAGCTCGTAGAGGAGCTGCACTCTCTGAGAGGTAGGTAGCCCGTAAACGGCTTTACCAACATGAATTAAAGGTCGAGCGGCCTTCATAAGGCCTTCGCGACAAATCCTATAAAGGCCTCCAACCACAACCATCCTCCTTCAACCCATTTTTACGAGTTTCGGCTTTTCCTCCAGTAGGCACATCCCAATAAGCCTCTTGAGGAGCCTTTTCTAGTCTGAAGCCAAGAGGTAAGCGTAGGAGACAAGCGCGTTGCGGACTAGGCTAACTACTATTATACCTCCTGATCAATGCTATAGCCTCTCAAGACCCCACACGCGTACCTCCTTCACTTCTCATCTCAACTGGGAGCGGTGGAACTCGCGGCTCTTCACGGTTTCACCATATACTGTCAACACGTTGACCTCCACGACCTTATGGGTTGCATAGCCTAGAGTTCACAGCACACATGGCTAACATTACAAAGATCCCTTTTCTCAAATAGAAACACTACATATAGAAACACCTCTCTCCTTCACAACCTGCCGTGACCTATGAGCAGTAATCCATAGCCTCTAGGAAATCCGAAATGGTCTCCGCCCAATTGAGGAATGGCGCGGCCTTTTCCCATAGATGGCTGAGCGAACAACAACCTGGTGAAATCAACTCCTTAACTGCCTGCGATCACTCGTCGGGTGCTCGGCCTAACCGCAACATTGTGAGGTTAGGCCACCTCCTTATATGAGCCCAGAACCTTCACAAGGTTGAAGCTGTTCCTCAGCTCTCTCAGGGCCTCCCTGCAGGCTTCCTCTTCCCTGTGACCTTCAATGTCAATGAAGAAGAAGTACTCCCACGCTCTGCCCTTAATTGGACGCGGCTCCACCTTCATGATGTTTATGCCCTTATCCACGAGCACCTCGAAAGCTCTGGAGAGGCCCCCAGCCTTATGAGTAACGGGGAGCACAATCGATGTTTTACATCCCTCGGTGAGGGGCAGGTCTTCATGTCCCAGCAGGAGGAACCTCGTGTAGTTGTTCTTGCAATCCTCTATGCTCCTGAATATTATCTCTCCACCGTAGATTTCAGCGGCCAGCCTGGAGCCTACGGCTGCTACCCCCTCCCCTTCAAGGGAGAGCTTGACCGCCTGGCTCGTGCTGGCCGTCTCTATCAGCTTCACGTCTCCCAGCTCCCTTCTCAGGAACTCTCTGCATTGAGCTAAGGCCTGAGGGTGGCTGGCCACGGCCTTTACATCAGCGATCCCGAGGCCGGGCTTAGCTATCAGGTTAAGCTCAATCCTGTGTTTAACTTCACCGCACACTTTAAGGTCCGCCTCCAGAAGGAGGTCCAACGTTTCAGCTATGCTTCCGCTTAGAGAGTTCTCCACCGGAACCACGGCGTGGTCGGCCTCGCCCTTCTCCACGGAGGCGAATAGGTCCCTTACGGTCATGCACTCTTTAAGCTCCACGAAGGCGCCAATGGAGAAGAACCTTCTGGCCGCCTCCTCGCTGAAGCTGCCGCTTGGGCCGAGGAAGGCGACGCGTATGGGCTTCTGGACTGCGCTGCAGAGCGCTATTATCCCGCGGTAGATGGCTTCTACGGCCTCCGGGTTTAACTTAAGCTTCAGGGCCTCGCTTCTAACGTTGGAGAGCACCTCCAACTCCCTATGCAGGTCCGCAACGCCTAACCTTGCCCTGCGCTTGGCTTCTCCCAGCATCCTAGCTATGGATGCCCTCTTGGCTAGAAGGCTGAGTATGCGCTTGTCGACCTCATCTATCTCCCTGCGCAGCTCTTCAATGCTCATCCCTTAGCACCACCGGTATAACCCCTTGATTTAGGCAGTGGTCCACTAGGACCAAGGCTAGGCAGGCCTCCACAACGGGCACAGCCCTCACACCTATGCAAGGGTCGTATCTCCCCCAAGGTTCTAGGTACTCCTCTCTCACCGCTTCAACGTTAACCGTTTTAACCTTCTTGAAGGCCGTGGATGGAGGCTTGAAGGCCACGCGCACGTGGATAACGCCGCCCGTAGAGATGCCGCCCAATATCCCGCCGCAACGATTTGTTTCGTGAACTACCTTGCCACCGCTTACCGTGTATTCATCCACGAACTCGGAGCCCTTCATGGAGGGGGCCTCGAAGCCCATGCCCACGCTCAGAGCCCTGACGCCCGGCACCGCGAAAATCAGCGCGGCTAAGTCGCCGTCGAGTCCGTGAAACACCGGGTCTCCTAGGCCTGGGGGAACGTTGAAGGCGAAGGCCTCCACCATGCTGCCAACAGTGTCTCCCTCCGCAACGGTTTGTCTCAACAAGTCCTCCATCCTCCCCGCAAGCTCCGGCAGGGCGCACCTCGCAGGGTTCTCGTAGGCCCTCTTAAGCTCCTCAAGCGTTGGAGCCCTCTCAGCCCTTACCCCGCCAACCTGGCATACGTGGCCGTAGACCTCAACACCCAACCTTGCGAGGAGCTTCCTCGCTATTGCCCCCGCGGCGACAAACGATGCCGTGATCCTGCCCGAGAACCTTCCACCACCCCTATAATCGTTGAAGGCGCCATACCTCACGCGAGCGGTGTAATCAGCGTGCCCAGGCCTAGGCTTAAACCTGAAGTCCTCGTACGGCCTCGAATCAACGTCCCTGTTGGTTATCAAGATGCATATGGGCGCGCCGGTGGTGTATCCGTTGAAGACCCCGGAGACTATCCTAGCCGCATCGGGCTCGGCCCTCCTCGTAGAGTACAGTGTAGACCCGGGCCTACGCTTGTCCAACTCACCCTGTATGTCGCGCTCGCTGAGCTTTAAGCCTGCAGGGCACCCATCAACCACCACGCCTATCAGCTCGCCGTGGCTTTCGCCGAAGCACGAGAGGGAGAAGCGTCTACCAAAGCTGTTAGCCGACAACTCTAAACCTCCCCCCCAGCCTCTCGAGATCTGCGAGAAACCTCGGGTAAGACTTAGACACGCACTCAAACTTCTCTACGAGGACGCCTCTTCGGCTGCGCAGGCCAGCCACCGCAAGCGCCATGGCTATCCTGTGGTCGCCCCATGAGCGTGCGCGACCGCCCTCCACGCGTCCCGACCCGTGAACCATTATGGCGTCTTCATCCACTTGAAGCTTAGCGCCTATGCGCGTAAACTCAGACACCAAGGCCTTCATCCTGTCGGACTCCTTGAACTTAAGCCTCCTGCAGCCCTTTATCTTGGAGGGGCCCTCGCAGAAGCAGGCGAGGGCGACGAGGGGAGGGGCGAGGTCCGGGGCGTCCCTCACATCAACTTCAAAGGGCTTCAACGCTTCCCCCCCACCCTTGATGCGAAGGCTTTCGCCCTCAAAGCCTATTGAGATCCCCAAACCTTCAAGCACGTCAACTATCATCCTATCCGGCTGCACCTCCCGCCGGGAAAGGCCGTGCAACTTGACGTGGGAGGGGAGGAGCGAGCAGGCGACGAGGATGAACGATGATGAGGAGTAGTCCCCAGGAACCCTGCAGCGCAGCGGAGATCGATATTCTTGGGGTGCATCCACGTGGAACCGAGAGTAACCCTCATGTTTCACGTGAACTCCGAACTCCCTTAAAACCGATATCGTCAGGTCCACGTACCCCCTAGATTCAAGGGGTCCTTTAACTTCCACAGTAGACTCTCCATGCGCGTTAGGCAAGGCGAACAACAGTCCGGAGAGGTACTGGGAGCTTACACGGCCGTCCACCCACGTGTAGCCTCCAGGTATACCCCCTCCGAACACCACCACCGGCGGAAACCCGCTTCCACGCGTGGAGTAGGCCTTCACGCCCAGCTCCCCGAGGGCCTCGAGCATGGGACCCATAGGCCTCCTCCTCAGGGATTCGTTCCCCGTTAAGACGCTTATGCCTGGAGCCAAAGCCGCTATGGCGGACAGCACCCTAATGGCCGTGGCGGAGCCTCCGCAGTTCACCACATTGCTTGGAGTTCGAAGCCTGCCGCTAGAGGAAACTTCAACTTCGCCTTCCCTCACGCGGACCTTGGAGCCGAAGGCCCTGCAGGCCCTCATCATGGCTAAGGTATCATTGCATATCGACGGGTTAACTATCATTGTGGCTCCCTCGCTCAACATTGAAGCCGCTAGGTACCGCTGCGTGTAGGACTTCGAAGGTTGAGCGTGCAGGCAGCCCTTAAGCCCATCGGATGGCTCAAACAGAACCTTCAACCAGTCAACCCCTCCCTGCAGCTGCGCGCCTTCTCATCGTTCAGATCAACCACCCTGATCGTGCCATCCAAGCTTAGCCACGCATCCCTAACCGAGTCCACATTGCCCTCCTCGACTATGGCCGCCAGCGCGGGCCCCTTCCCCGAGGGGGAGGCTGCCAGCGCTCCAGCCTCCAAGGCGTCTGCTAAAGCGCTGACCGGGTAGCCGAGGGCTGAGGCCACAGCCAAGCCGTTGATGTTCATCGCGTCGATCCAGCACCCCTTCACGGCGCAATGCCAAGCCACCTCAAAAGCCCCCCTGTAAAGCCTAAGCCGCTCGGCGTCGACCTCAGCGGTGTACCTCTCCTCCTCCGGTATTAAGAGGACCACCTTTAAGTTGCTTGGAGGGAGCATGCGCCTCACGAGCTCGCGTTTAAAGTTGTCCGTGACCGTTAAGCCCCCATACATCGACGCTGAAGCGTCGTCAAATGCGCCTGTAACAGTAACACCCGCTTCAAGGCTTGCGTCCACGGCAGCCTCCAAAGCCAGCCTAAGCTTACGGTCGGGGCTGTCCTCCGCGAGGCCTAAGGCCTCAACTGCAGCTAAGGCCACGGCGTTCGACACGGCGCTGCTGCTCTTCAGGCCCCTAGCCACAGGCACATCCGATTTCAGCTTCACCTCAGCCTTAAACCCGTCCGTTAGCCCAGCCATCTTCGCCACCCTTGATAGGCAAGCCTTTATAAGCCTGGAATCCTTCGGCCTGAAGCCCTCGAACTTCACGTGCAACCCGTAGCCCTCCCCCACCTCTACAAAGGCCTCAAGGCGCATGTCTATGCTCAGCGCCGCTCCAAGCCCAGTAGCCAACGCGTTGACCACCGTCACCGCTGCGAAGGTTGACGCCCTGCCTCTCCCCACTTCAACAACCCCTCCCAAGCGGCCCTAAACATAACCTCCACCGGGGGCGCCATCTTAAACCACAAGTTGAAGGAGTGGGCTGCTTGGTGCACCAGCATTGAGAGGCCGTTCAGCGTTGAGGCCCCCTTAAGCCTCGCCTCCCTGAGAAGCTGGGTTTCAGGGGGCCAGTATATCATGTCGAAGACCACGTGGCCGCTGTGGATCAGGCCTGGGTCGATTGGACAACCCGGAACGGTCATGCCCACCGGCGTGGCGTTGATTATTAGCCGTGCTCTTGGTATAACCTTCCTCTGGGTTTGCAGGCTTAAATCCCCGTAAGCAATGTTAGCGTTGGCGCGGCCCTTAAAGTTCTCCACAAGAAGCTTGGCTTTCCCCGGGTCCCTGCTCAGAACCGTGATGTCGCATTGGAAGCCGGAGAGGCGGCTAACAAGGGCCCTAGCGGCTCCCCCTGCACCCACCACCACAATGTCGAGGCCGCTCACCTCACCCACAGCCCTTCTCAGCGCCTCCAAGGCTCCGACGCCGTCCGTGTTGTACCCTATGAGTTTCCCATCATCGTTCACGACGGTGTTCACGGCCTTCACCGCCGCCGCTTCATCATCCAAGGCGTCTAGATGTACCATTACCTCGGCCTTGAACGGCATGGTCACGTTGAAGCCCCTGACTCCCATAACCCTCAAACCGTCAACGGCTTTCGCAAGCCCGTCGGGCTTAACGCTGAACGCCACGTACACGGCGTCCAGGCTTAGCTCGTTGATCGCCGCGTTGTGTATGGCGGGACTTAAGCTGTGCTCCACGGGGTAACCGATAATCCCATACAAGGCGGTGGAACCGGAAATCCTCATAACCCCAGCACGTCGTACACTTGTTTAAGCTTGTCCAATGGTATCTGGCCGGGTGCCGTCTGGTTCTCGGGGTCAAGCGATGCATATGTGAACTCAGACCCGTAGAGGGGGGCTAAGATGCGGGTGGGCAGGCCGTAGCTCCCCATGGAAAGGCAGACAACCCTCCCGCTCTTGGAGGCCGTCTCCGTGAAGAGGAGGAGTAGAACGCTGTCCCGCCAGCTCCTAGCTAGAACCGCTACCTTGCAAACGTCGCAGCCCATCTTCCTCATAGATGAGAGGACGCGAAAGAGCGCGTTTAGGTTTGGCGTCCCCTCGAAGTTGTGGTACGAAACTATAACTTGAGGTCCCGCCTGCTTCACATCCTCCACAAGCTTGTTGACGTCGGTGACGTCGCACTCCACATCAACGTAGTCGGGGCCGCAGCGTGCAGCCTCCTTCAACAGCTTAACCCTCAGCTCTTCGCTCAGCCTCCACAGTCCCCCCTGAGCGGGGGGGCGGGCGGTGAATATAACGGGTATACCCGTAAGCCGCGCGTGATCCATTATCGGTTTGAAGTCCCGCACCTCCTCCAGATAGTCTGACCTCAGCTCCACGAGGTCGGCTCCGCCTTCCTTAGCCTCGTCTATCAGGCGCACCGCCTCTTCAAGCCTCCTGCAAGGTATGGAGACGCATATGCGAGGCCTCAACTTCACCCGTCACCTTTCTATTATTCGCTCGGACTCCACCAGCCAGCCGAGGTGGCGGGCTCCCTCTTCAACGTGCACGAGCACTGCGTCGCCAGGCTTAAGCTCCGTAACGGGCTTGGAGCCGTCGCTCGTCACCAACCTGATAGTCTCCGCGTTCTGAAGTATGACGTGCCCCCTACGCCCTTCGCACTCCGCCTCCACAAGTATTAGTGGCCTCCACTCTATTTTGGCCCTGCACACGTTGACCGGCCTGCACCCCCCCTCGCGGTTAACTATAAGCACCTCAGCTCCAGCTGCAAGCTCTGATAAGTACTTGGTTCTACCTCCACAAGCATAGGCGTAGAGGCCCACCGGGCCGGCGTTAACTCTGAAGGGCCTGGGCTGGACGTACGGGTTCTGCAGCACTTCTCCTTCAACTAAGAAGAGGAAACCCGACTGACATCCGACGAGCATTCCCTCCCCCGGGGTCATGAGCTCGCAAGTGTCGACGCATACCCTAGCGCCTAAACCGAGGGGTTTCAAAGCTGTCACCTTGGCTGCCTTAAGCTCCACGCTTCCCAGCCCGCTGAGCATGGCCTTCAAGGCCATCAGCGACGATTGATCCCTCGCTTCAATCACTATGCCGTCTGCTCCCACCTCCAGCGCATTGGCCATCAATAGGGCCTCATCGACAGTGCGGGCCTCAGCCAGGATCTTCACCCTTCCCTTAAGCATCGCAATTGCATTCTCGAGCGGAACCACGCGCCAATCAGCACACTTCACAAGGACGAACTCCAAGTCTCCAACGCGCAGCAAGTCGGAGACCTGGGAATACACATCGCTTTCCCCTTTAACCTCCAGGAGGTACGCAGCCCTCTTCCCGCGAGTGCACGCTTCCATTAATCCCTTGACATCAGATGCGATAAGTATATCCGGGTCGCCGCAGGGCGATGCAAGCTTCACGTTGCAATCCTCCGGCAGCTCCAGCTCATCCTCCGCTATCACGCCGTCGCACAGGTAAGCTAGCCTGGAGAGGAGGCCTTTGGCCTCTTCGGCTCCGAAGTTCGATGGTATTTTAAGCCAGAGCTCCTTCACCGCGGTGCACCCCTCTTAGAGGCCTCGACGAACCTCCTGTAAGCTTCCTCCACTCCAACACCCTCATGGACTATGCTGTAAAGCGCATAGGCCATGGCCCTGGGCGGGTTGGCCTGGAAGACGTTTCTGCCTATCGATACGCCTTGAGCTCCCGCCTCCACGGCCTCGTGAACCATGTTGAGGAATGACTTGACGTCCGGCGTTTTTGGGCCGCCGGCCAAGACTATTGGCACGGGGCACGCCTCCACGACGCTCCTGAAGCTCTCCCTGCTACCCGTGTACACCGTTTTGACGACGTCCGCGCCCAGCTCAGCGCCAAGCCTTGCAGCGTGGGCAACGGCCTCCGGATCGTACTCGGAAGGGATCTTGGGGCCTCTGGGATACATCATGGCCAGCAGGGGCACCTGCCACCTGTCGCATGTGTCCGCCACCTTCCCCAGCTTCCTGAGCATTGAGTGTTCCCTCTCGGCTCCGAGGTTCACGTGGACTGAAACAGCATCTGCGCCTAGAAGCAATGCCTCCTCAACCGATGAGATGCAAACCTTCCAGTTTGGGTCGGTGCCTCTAATGGTGCTGCCCGACAGGTGCACTATCAACGCTAGGTTGCCGCTCTCTACGTGCTTGGCTACCCCCTTGTGGAGGACAACGGCATCAACGTAGCCGCCCTTCAAGTTGTCCACTGCGCGCTGCATGTCTATTATGCCTTCGATGGGGCCTGTGGTCACGCCGTGATCCATGGGGACTATTACAGCTTTTCCGTCCTCCCTGAAGATCCTTCTCAGCCTCCTCTCCTTACCCATGTAGATCCTCATGCGGCCAGCACCTCCACTGGAAGGGTCAGCCGAAGAATGAGGGGTGCAGCCTTGGGGGCTGAGGTTTTAGGTGTCGGTTTGGACTTAACGTTATCCGGTGAAAACACGGCACGCTCCTTGGCAAACCTCCACTCCCAACATCCCGTAAAACCTCCACGGCTCTTTTCGCCGAAGCAGCCTTATAAACTTTTTGTATTTAAACTAGGTTTACTGCATTTTTTTATGCATTAAAGCTTAAATATATGCATTAACATTTTTTGGCCGGTGAAGGTACGTGGGGGAACGGCTTTGGCCTGCTAGGCGAAGCGACGAGCAGCCTACACGCGGTAAGGCTTGAATTGAGGAAACCGCCTCTCGAGGTCTTCAGTCGGCTGTGCCAACGCTGCGACTACGCTTACCTTTTAGAGTCCGTGGAGGGGCCGGAAAGACTGGCCGAGTACTCGTTCATTGGGTTCAACCCTAGGGCCGTGGTCACCGTTAAGGGGGGCGAGGTGAGGATCTTGCGTGAAGACGAAGAACAAAGGTATAGAGTGAAGAATCCGCTTTTACCGGTCAGACAGCTTGTAGGGGCCTGCAGGGCCAATAATGGCTTCAGGTTTACGGGGGGTGCCGTCGGCTACCTGTCCTACGATGCCGTGAGGTACTGGGAGCGCCTCCCCAAGAAGGCCGCGGAGGGCTTCGGGTTTCCGGAAGTTGAGATGGCTATTTACGATGATGGGTTCGCGTACAACCATAAGACCGGCGAGGCCTTCTACTACTACACCGACAGGAACAGGCTAGAAGAGGCCGAAGCGATGTTGAGGGATGGTTGCAACGTAGAAGCCCCCTACTTTTCGAGCCCTAAGGCAAATCTAGGCAGAGAGGAGTTTGAGGATATTGTGGTCAAATCGAAGGAGTACATAGCTTCAGGCGACGTTTTTCAGGTCGTAGTTTCCAGGCGCTACGACATCTCGTTTAGGGGAAGCCTTATACCATTCTACGAGCAGCTGCGATGCATCAATCCATCTCCATACATGTTCTTCTTGAAAATGGGGCGTAGACAGATCGTGGGCTCAAGCCCCGAGATGCTCATGAGGGTTGAAGGTCGAGTGGTAGAAACGTATCCAATTGCTGGGACGAGGCCCCGCTTCAAAGACGACCCAGCCAAGGACAAAGCCATGGAGGAAGAGCTCATCAACAATCCTAAGGAGCGGGCAGAGCACGTTATGCTCGTGGACTTAGCCAGAAACGACATTGGTAAGGTTGCGGAGCTCGGCTCGGTGCACGTGTCGGAATTCATGGTTGTCCACAAGTACAGCCACGTCCAACACATCGTTTCAAGGGTTGTGGGTAGGCTTAGAAGCGATTGCAGCCCTTACGACGCGTTGAAGGCTTTATTCCCAGCTGGAACTGTGAGCGGGGCACCTAAGATCAGGGCCATGGAGATCATAGAGGAGCTTGAGCCGGCGAGGAGGGGGCCCTACGCTGGAGCTGTGGGCTACTTTTCCACGAATGGAAACGCGGACTTTGCGATAACCATTAGGTCCCTTGTAGCTGATGGACGGCGCGGTTACATGCAGGCCGGGGCTGGCATCGTAGCTGACTCCACGCCTGAAGTGGAGTGGGCTGAAACGGAACATAAGCTTTCAGCCCTGCTGCGAGCGCTTAAAATGGCCTCGGAGGGTGGTTGCGATTAGGGTGCTGCTCGTTGATAACTACGACTCCTTTGTCTACAACCTAGCCCAGTACGTGGGGGAGCTCGGAGCAAGCCCCATAGTTCGCAGAAACGATGAGATAACCGTTGAAGAGGCCCTGAGGCTCGAGCCGGATAGAATCATCATTTCCCCGGGCCCGGGAACCCCGGAGGAGCCGAGATACGTGGGCGTATGCCCGCAGCTACTGAAGGTCATGGGTCCGAGGGTACCAACGCTTGGGGTATGCCTCGGCCATCAATGCATCGTGTACCTCTTCGGTGGAAAGATAGTGAGGGCCAAGAGGTTACTGCACGGAAAGACGAGCCTTGTAAAACACGATGGGATGGGCGTGTTCAGGGGGGTTAAAAACCCTCTTCGAGCCACGCGATACCATTCCCTTGCAGCTGATAGAGCCAGCCTTCCCAGTTGTCTGCTCGTGACTGCAGTGTCACTGGACGACGGGGAGATAATGGGTGTCCGCCACGCACATCATCCAGTTGAGGGAGTGCAGTTCCACCCCGAATCCATCACCACCGAAGAGGGCAAGCGTATCCTAAAGAACTTCCTCGATGGGATGTGAGGGGCCTTGATACGCGAGGCCATCGAAAAGCTCGTCGACAAGCGAAGCCTCACCTACAATGAGGCCTACGAATCCATGAGGGAAATAATGAGCGGGGAAGCCACGGAAGCCCAGGTGGCTGCCTTTCTAACGGCCCTGAGAATGAAGGGGGAAACCGCAGAGGAGATCATAGCGTTCGCCTCGGCTATGAGGAGGTTCTGCCGCGCCATAAAACCCCGAGTAAGCGGCCGCCTAGTGGACGTGTGCGGAACCGGGGGAGACAATCTGAAGACGTTTAACGTCAGCACCACGGCTGCGTTTGTCGTGGCCGGAGCTGGTGTCGCCGTTGCCAAGCATGGAAACCGCTCCGTCACAAGCAAAAGCGGAAGCGCGGACGTTCTGGAATGCCTCGGCTTAAACCTCAACGCCCCATTTGAGGTGGTGGAAAGAGCCATTGAAAGCATCGGTGTTGGATTCATCTATGCCCCGGCGTTCCACCCAGCCATGAAACGCGCGCTGGCCCCCAGAAGGGAGATAGGTGTAAGGACTGTGTTCAACATTCTTGGCCCCCTGACGAACCCTGCAAGCGCAGACGCCCAGCTTGTGGGCGTGTACGATGCGGCTCTGCTGGAGAGGATGATCCACGCAGTTAAGGGTTTGGGCATAAGGGAGGCCATGGTGGTGCATGGGCTGGACGGGTTGGACGAGATATCCGTAACCGGGAAAACAGCCATAGCATGGCTCCATGATGACAGCATCAAGGTCTTCGAGGTTACACCTGAGGAGCTTGGAGTTAAAAGGTCCAAGAAAGAAGACTTGATTGGAGGGAGCCCTAGAGAAAATGCGGAGACAACATTTAAGGTGCTTTACGGCTGCATGAAGCCCGGGGATCCTAGAAGAGACATAACTACGGTGAACTCAGCAGCCGGAATCATAGTTGGCGGGAAAGCTGACGACTTCGCATGCGGGCTTGAAATGGCTCAAGAATCCATAGAGAGCGGCGCAGCCTATAGGAAGCTCAAGGAGCTTCTCAAGCTCTACAATAATGGTAACGTTGAGAGGTTGGAGGAGCTGGAGAGGAAGTATGGGTGACTTCTTGAGGGTCCTGGTAAACGATGCCATTGAAACTGTGCGAAGCGGGTACTACGAGGATTTTGTAGAGGTCAACGTGGCCTGCAAGGCAAGCCTCAAAGAGGGCATAGCCAGCTGCAAGCATGCAGCCATAATCGCGGAGGTCAAGCCGACATCTCCATCGCGAGGAGTTCTGAGGCGCGTGTCCAACCCGACCGGCTTGGCTAGGGCCATAGAGGCTGGAGGGGGCGTGGGCATATCGGTGTTGACTGAGCCCAAGCACTTCAACGGCTCGCTCCGAAGGCTTGCCGAGGTGAAGAGGGCTACGCGCCTGCCAGTCATGATGAAGGACGTAATCGTTGATCCCGCCCAGGTTGAGGCTGCTGCTCGGCTAGGCGCCGATGCGGTGCTCTTAGTTTACTCTATCTTTGCTGAGGGTGGACTGAGCTGCTCCTTAGATGAGCTCATCGGGCTGGCGCACTCTAAGGGACTGGAGGTCTTACTAGAATGCCACAGCATGGATGAGCTCCTCTCCGCCCTTGAAACTGAGGCCGACTTAATAGGCGTAAACAACAGGGACCTCAGGACGCTTGAAGTTGACTTGAACACCACGAAGAGCCTCCTCTCAAACGTGGATGTAGAGGGTAGGATCGTCGTGAGCGAAAGCGGCATCGAAACGGCGGCGGACGTGCTTTTCCTCTCGATGTGTGGCGCCAAGGCCTTTCTCGTAGGCTCAGCCGTTATGCTGGCCGAAGACGTCGAGAGGAAGGTCAGAGAACTGGTGATGGCCCTATGATGCGGAATGTGAAAGTTAAGATATGCGGGATAACGCGCGAAGAGGACTTAAAAGTGGCGTGCAGCCTTGGGGTGGACATGGTTGGATTCGTGGTTGAAGTTTCGTCATCAGCCAGAAGCCTAACCCTGAAGAGAGCTCAAAAGCTCTTCAAGCTTGTCCCAAGCCACGTGAAGAGCGTGCTGGTCACCGTGCCTGAGAGCTTAAGCCAGCTTCTAGGGGTTTATCGAGTTCTGAGACCAGACGCGATTCAGATCCACGGAGAAGGAATCGTCGACTTCAAGCCCCTACGGGAGAGGCTGCCCAGAACCCCCTTGATTAGGGCGTTGACTGTTAGGCCGAACGTCAACCTCTCCGAGCTGGTTGAGAGGGAGGGAGGATTCTTCAACGCTTTCCTCGCGGATTCGCACAGCCCTGAGAGGCACGGCGGAACGGGGTGCGTCCACGACTGGAGAATAAGCAGGTGGCTGAGGGACTTCGTCTACCCGAAGCCCCTCATACTCGCAGGTGGGCTTAACCCCAGCAACGTGGGTGAGGCTATAAGGATTGTTAAACCATGGGCTGTGGACGTCTCAAGCGGTGTGGAGTCCAAGCCTGGTGTAAAAAGCCCGGAGGCTATGAGCATGTTCGTTAAAAGAGCCAAAGAAGAGGGGCTAGAGGTCTCCTCAGCGCCTTCCCCGCTCTGGTGGTTAAGATGAAGAGGGGACGATATGGAAGATACGGTGGAATGTACGTGGGCGAAGTCCTCGTGCACGCCCTCCTGGAGCTCGAGGAGGCATTCAAGCGCATTTATCCCACCGAGGAGTTCCAGCGAGAGTTCCATGGGCTTCTAAGAGATTACGGCGGCAGGCCGACGCCATTATACTACGCGAGGAACTTCAGTAAGCTTGTCGGCTTCAAGGTTTACCTCAAACGAGAGGACCTCCTTTGTGGGGGATCGCACAAGCTGAACAACGCCCTGGGACAGGCCTTGCTCGCAAAAAAGATGGGTAAGAGACGCTTGATCACGGAGACGGCTGCAGGCCAACATGGTCTTGCAACGGTCATGGCAGGCAATGTATGCGGCCTCGAAACCGAGATATTCATGGGCATCAAGGACGTCCAACGCCAAGCGTCAAACGTGAAGAAGATGGTTTTGCTGGGGGCCAAAGTCAAGCCAGTAAAGGCTGGGGCTGGAGTTCTCAAAGACGCGGTCTCCGAAACCCTACGAGAGTGGGCGGCTTGCAGCAGAACAACGCACTACCTCATCGGTTCAACCGTTGGACCTCACCCATTCCCAGAAATCGTGGCCACATTCCAAAGCATCATAGGTGAAGAACTTAGAAAACAGGTCTTAGAGAAGGAGGGAAGGCTTCCAGACGCGATAGTTGCCTGCGGGAGCGGCGGCAGCAACGCGCTGGGAGCCTTTAGGCCGTTCATAAAGGAGAAGAGTGTCAGGCTATACTTCGTGGAAGGTGGCGGAGAAAGCCGAGGCGCCGAGAACAGCGCCGCAGCGTTTCAGCTTGGCAGCCCAGGTGTTCTTCACGGAGGCCTAATGATGGTGCTGCAGGACACTTGGGGCCAGATCAGGCCCTCCAAGACAAGGGCGGCCGGCTTAAACTACCCGGGCAGAGGCCCCGAGATATCCCACCTCTGCGAGGTTGGCCGCGTAAAGCCCTGCTATGCTCTCGACCACGAGGTTTTCAAGGCAGTGCGCATGATGTGTCGAACCGAAGGCCTAATACCAGCGCTCGAGACGGCTCATGCCGTGGCCTACGTGTTGAGCAACCCAGACGAGTTTGATCCAGACGACGTGGTTGTCATAAACTACTCGGGTAGAGGAGACAAAGATGTAGAGACCATCCTGAGGTGTGAGCGTGAACTCAACACTCCTTGAAGAGAAGTTCGAGGGGCTTCGAAGACGATTCGAAGGAGCGCACGTAGCCCACGTCTACTACGGGGATCCATGTGAGCGATTCTCATTGAAGCTCATCGAGACTCTATGCGAGAACGGGGCGGACATAATAGAGCTTGGGATACCCTTCTCGGACCCAATAGCCGATGGACCCATCTTTCAGGCAGCGTGTGAAAGAGCGCTCAAAAACGGTGTGACGCCAGCTAGATGCCTGGAGGCTGCGAGAAAGCTCAGGGACAGCTACGCAGAAACCCCCATTATCATAACCACTTACTTCAACGTTCCCTACATTATGGGCTTCCACAAGTTCATGGATTATGTGAGGGCCGCCGGAGCGCAGGGAGTGCTAATCCCGGACCTACCAGTTGAAGAGGCCGAACCATACCTGAATCTAGCGGCTAAAAAACAGCTGCACATAATCCTTCAAGTGGCACCAACAACATCCGAGCGGCGGCTTCGAAGAATTGCGAACTCTGCTTCAGGCTTCCTGTACCTCATAAGCCTAGAGGGGGTCACAGGTACAACCTTGAAGAGAACCGATGCCATAAAAAGGGTCGTGAAGAAAGTAAAGGCAAAAAGCGCCATCCCCTTGGTTGTCGGGTTCGGAATCATGGATGGGAAGCGCGCTGAAGCCATTGTAGCTGCTGGTGCGGATGGCGTGGCGGTGGGAAGCGCATACACGAAGATCTACGCAGAAAGGCGCGGCAATCCACTTGATGCGCTGCCAGAAATAGCTGGATTGGCTCACGAAATAAAACTTGGATGCATCCTTGGGCTACACAAGAGGCAAAGCACGCCTTCGACGTGCTTCTGAAGGCCACGAGGGTTGAGGCAAAAGTGGATAAAAATGGATTTAGGGTTCTACGAAGCTGGGTTTCCGCGCTATCGAGGGATCTGAGGGATCTCCGCCAATAATGAGGGCTTGGTTTCCTTGCTCCACACGAGCGTCAGGGCCACGTAGACCATTACGCCGATGATGGTCACCGGGTAGATGACGCCGACCGGCGGGTGCAGCCATGACGGCAACGTTTGGTTAACAACCGGGCTGAAGATAAGCCAGAGTATGGCGACCAGCCAAGACGATATTATAGTCCACAGCGCCGCCCTGCTGTTCCTCCTCCACTTGAGCGCCGCGGTCACTATGATGAAGAGCGGAACGGTCATGGCCCAGGCGAATATGAATGAGTTAACCAGCAACGATGGAAGGTTCCCCCCGTAGGCTCCGAGGAGCACGCCCACAACGAAGACAAGCCTTATCAGGTTGATGGCTCGCTTATCGGATATCTTGGGGAACAGCGGCATCAACACATCGTACACCAGCGACATGGCGCCAGCCCATATGCCGTACCCTCCTGTTGAAAGGGTCGCCACGAGCACGTTGATTAGCAGGAAAGCCGAGGCGTACACGGGTAGCGCTTGAAGAGTAACCGCGAGCGCTCCAAGCGCGTCACCGGCCTGCCTCGCCGCGCTGATGCTCGCCGCGTAGCCGCCGAAGTAGGCTGCGGGAACCAGTAGCGCCACGAAGCCCAGCAACACCCAGAGCCACGTACCGTAGCCGTTTAACATTATTGCGAGGGGGACACCCGGCGAGGCTGCCTTCGTGTCGGCGCCCATAGGCGACATAGAGAAGCTCGAGGTGGAGCCCGGACGCGGCTACGTAATACAGAAGGCCTCCTACATAGCTTCAACCGATGGCGTCAACCTCGACGTCAAATGGGAGGGCTTCACCAAGGGGCTCTTCGGGCAGGGCCTATTCATGCTTAAGGCGAGCGGTGGGGGAACCCTATTCATAAACACGTTTGGAGCCATAGACAAGCACGTACTGGGCCCAGGCGAATCCCTCATCGTGGATAACTTTCACCTAGTGGCGTTCAGCGACACCTGCAGGTACAAGGTCACGAAGTTCGGGGGGTTGAAGGAGACAATCCTCGGCGGGGAGGGGCTGGTGACGAGGGTTGAGGGGCCCGGCGAAGTCTACGTTCAGACCAAGAACCTGAGAGAATTTGTCGACTGGCTGTGGACTCTGCTGGGGCCTAGGGTGGGCTCCAGGAGCCGATGAGGGAGGAGAGGTAAGCTCATCAAGTTGCCCCTCAAGCTGGGGCGCGCCTTCGTGTTGGGAAAAAAGGAAGGAGGAATTTTAGGGTAGCAGGTCGTTGAGGAACAGGTCGCTTATCGCCGGGGCCTGATGCGCGCAGTTGGCCTTGGCGTAGTCGAAGGCCTCCTCGACCGTTACGTCCTGTGCCCCGTCCCCATTGCCGTCGCCACAATGGTCGTACCTATCCGCTTCTCCGCGAATTATTCCTTGCTCCACGAAGTAATACGTGAACTGCCCGTTTCCCAACGAAGTGAACTCGTAGGAGACGCCGTTCTCGGAGCAGGCCATAACGACAATCCTTCCGTTGGCCTTGAGGTCCGTCATGCCGCCGGCGTAGCAGCAATCGAAGATGAGTATTATCCTCGAAGCTTCAAGGCCGCTGAACCATGAGGCAAGCTCTCCATCCCATATCAGCGCTTCGGCCGTGCACTCCCATGGAACTATCGCCTCGTCAACCGCTTCGGAGTCGCCATCGTTGAACCTTCCCCTTGCGCCGTGCCCGCTGTAGAAGAAGACGACCTCATCACCCGGCGAGGCCTTCTCCTTCAAGGAGTTGATTGCCCCCACAATGTTCCCGCGGGTTGCGTCGCCATCAACCAGCAGGGTCACCTTCCCCGCGTCGAAGCCGTAAACGTCCACTAGGGCACGGTAGAAGTCGCGGGCATCATCGTCGGCGCATTCAAGGTCGTTCGCGCTGCCCTGGTAGTCCGAAATGCCTATGACTATCGCCCACCTACCAGCCCCTTCGGGGAGGCTGCTTCCCAGCACGCCCGTCGCCGCCTCCGCGGTCTTCGGCGGCTTCGCCTTCGCTGCAGGCCCCTTAACGCTGACCTTCGGGGTTATCTCAACTTCAGACCACGGCGGGACAGCCTGCGCCACAGAAGCTGTTGCCAACAGCAAAGCCGCGAGCAGCCCGAACAGTAATACACCCTTCAAGATATCAAGCCCAACTCTACAGTGGGGTTAAGCTCTTATAAGCGTTGTTGAGGCGGGGTCCAGGCCTCACACGGTTCACGCAGGCCAACGTCATCTCCACCGCATCGTCCCGGCGCGCCTCAACCACACAATCATCAACGCAGCTCCGACCGTAAAGCTCAAACACGCACGCGTTTACTTCACCCACATGTTCATCTCGCCTGGCCGCCCAGGCAGCCTGCAGCCGCTGCTCTGCACGTCGAGTTCTCGCCCCATACAATGAAGTAGGGTGGCAGCGGCTCTCCAAAAGCTGAGAGGAACACATCTGCAAGGCGGCTCATAAATGTGGGCTTCGAAACGCGCGTGAGGCGTGCACAACGTTAAGCCGCCCAGGAAACTTGGGGTGTCGCCGGTTTGGCGAAAGCGTTGACACTGCTATTGATCAGCGTCGGTTTGGCTTAATGGAAAATCTTATATTTAAGATCAAAGATGCTTTCTTGCCTTAAGAAGTTGCAGTAGTCTCTTCTACTGCAATTTTTGATGGAGATATGGGAAATGGGCAAAGTTAGCTTAGAGTTGAGCATGCTCTGTTTAACGGTGCTTTTGGCATCTGCTTTAATTGCTGATTGTACATTAAGAGTTGATGCACAGCCCATCCAAAAGATGCCTAAATGGAGCATCCCCGATGAAGTCTATGATTTGGCGGTGAGCGCTGACGGAAGCATTGTTGCTGTAGCAACAGGTGAAGGACTAAAAGTATATGGTAGTCAAGGCAACCTCATCTGGAGCTTTTGCCGAGAAAACATTGTGTCGACAGCGGTGGACGTTTCAGACGATGGAAACGTTGTGGTGACAGCAATAGTAAACTCAACACAGACACAAACTACGTACCACGTGCTATTCTGGAAGAACGCTAAAACCTTGAGCGGCACTCCCCGGCCAGACTGGAGCAGCATAAATCTATTTGGCGAGATTGGACCTGAAGCCTTAGCCGTCTCCAGCGATGGAAACCAAGTTGTAGTGGTCGGCACCGGGCCCAACGTGTACTACTGGAACAATTCCCTAACATTAACCGGTGAGTCTAAAAACCCAATATGGCATGACTTTTTAGGAGGCTATCTGGAGCACGTTGATATATCAGATGACGGAGATATAATCGCCATTTTAGGACGGAATTCGACAAACTGGGAGCCTTTCGCCTTCGTTTACAAGGACTCCAAAACAAGAGCCGGGCCTCAATCCGAAGGCTACGATCTCACCTACACGTTTGGAACAGGCGATGGCCTCGACATGGCTTTATCGGATAGCGGCTCATACATGGTTGTCGGAGCATACATCGCTGCAGGGCTTTGGGAAGGCAGGGTGTATTACTTTAACACAAGCATGTCTGCAAATTGGGCTCCTCAATGGATTTGGAGGCTCGCCCTAAATGAGCATGCTTGGACTGTAGACATATCGGATAACGGTGACACGGTCGCTGTCGCCACCAACTGGTGGGAAACACAACCGAACTATAAGCCATGTCTATTAGGAATAGTTCACGGTGCTTCCACCATGCGTGGCACATTTAATGGCCTTTTCGACAAAAATTTTGCAAACGCCGAAGATTACACAGACCATCAATATCGCGATGTTTCCATCGATGGTTTAGGCATGCTTGTCGTTGGTGGAACGGGGGACTACGTCTTCGCCGTCAACGCCACAACGGGGGAACTCGTATGGTACTACAACGGCGATTGGCCCCTTGTATCAAGCCTTGTAAGGGTCTCTAAAGATGGCTCAGCCGTCGCCGCTGCAGGCGGAGAGGTTGACAGCCTATACTACTTCGAGGTGGCGGCCGCCCCTCCACCGGTTGGAGGCGTAGTAGTGACGACTCAATGGGATTCGACCGCAGCGGCAAACATCATGGCAATGATGGTTTTAACAGCAGCCCTAATAAGCACGCTAACGATAGCCGCAAGAAGAAAACTACGCAAATAAAATCAATCCTCAACATCTTTTTTTATGAGGTTCCATGCATTGTACGAGCTTCAAATATAAGTGGGGAGACCCCAAAAAAACGCAAGATCTGGAAAGCCTGTAGCGATGCTGAAGAGTCCCCAGAGGTGGGAAGTTGAGCGTGGAAAGCGGCTGTTTTCGGCATTCCCGCTTTCCCAATTTAATCCTAACCCGGCAAGCATCTGCACGCCGCCGGAGCGTTATTATTTTTCAAGCCTTGTAAGTGACAGTGGGTTGGAATATGCCCTTTACTCCCTTCCACCTCGGTCCCGGCTTGGGCTTGGGTTTGCCGTTGAGAAGGTATATTCATGTTCCAACATTTATTTTGACAAACGCCATTGTTGATTTGGAGCCTTTTTTGGTGCTCTGCTTCAGGTTAACGTATCCCCTGCACGGATGCTTGCACACATTCCTGGTGGCTATACTGGTTGGCTTAGCTTTCGGCTGCGTTATGTACCTCCTCGAAAGGTTTCTGCGCTCACTTTACAAGGCGTTTCTACTTGAAACAGACAAAGGCTTAAGCGTAAAGTCCTTCGCTGTCGCAGGTTTTTCAGGGGCAGGACTTCACGTCCTGCTCGACGCTCCACTTTACGACGACATAGCGCCGTTCTACCCGATAACGGCAAACCCCCTCTACAATCCATCTCTGATGCCAGAAATCTACAGTCTCTGCGCTTGGATGGGAGTGTTCGGAATAATGTACTACATCGGATTATTGGGCCTCGCACTTCACAGAAAGCTAACAAAAAGGAACAGCGTCTAGGCACGTATTCTGTCGTCGATGACCAACGGAAGCTGTTGTTTAATCTATGGTGGGGGAAATACGAGTTTCTCTGGTGGCAGTACCCCGTTTATTTGATTTGCCACGAGCACGTGTGATCCTCCCTTAAGAATGTTCAGCGGCGAAGGGCTTTTTCGAGTTCATGGTTTGAGGCGAGCCTTTCCGCCTGCCTTTTCGCATTGGCCTCATATTTTTTACAATTCCTTTCATTAGGTTTCCTTAACCTCTGCGGCTTCTAAGCCCCTCCTCGGCCTTTGTTATGGCTTTTTACTGCCAAGCCTCCGCCGAGGGCGGCACTATCCATTCCCACGCCTCGATATAGATCAACAAGGCCGGCGGCATCCCCAACCAGCAATATTCCTCCATCACCCAAGTATGATGTGCTTTTTAAATGTTGAAGGGAATCCATCCTTTTTTAACGACTTCACCGCGAAGCCCATGCCTTTCCTCAACGTAATTGATGAATCTTTCAGCGTACACCAGTGGTTTTTTCGTTGGCGCCTGTGCCAATCACCCACTTGTCCCTTAAAATAAACTCAAGCAAACATTAGGGGACAGAACTCCAATTTATAGAACATGTAAAGCGTGTTTGGATCCAGTCTTGCGGCTGCAGTTTCCTTCTAACCCGTGAAAGCATTCAATCAGCGCCAACGAGATAACGAGCCTTAACCTCCTTGTGCTTGCCCTCCCCGCCGGAATCTTAACGGTTATTCTGCCGCTTTTATCTTCGACGAAAATCAACCACTGAGGTGTTATCGCGAAAATCTGCGCCAGCATCCGCCGCTAACGAGTTAAGCCAACTGTTAAAGGTAGACCTCCAAAAGTTCATAATCTTCATTCTGCCTTTCAAAGCCTTCCCTGCGGCCTTCGAGTACAATCTCGTCGCTGACAACGAATAGCATGGCAGAGCAAGCGAGGAAAGAGCGAAACAGCGCAGTTAGAGGGCCAGCCGTAATGGGAAAGAATGGCGTAATAGAGGGCAGCTTCATAGATCCATACATAGGTGAAAACGTTCATGTCGAAAATAAGAGTACAGCGCAGTACCGGGCGAAGCCGAAATAGTTGGGAAATGAGGAAACGAAAATAGGAGACTGCCCGGAAGCAAGCCCTCAGTTTAACGTAAACCCTTAAAGATCGTCCCTTGCACTCTAAGCCTACACATTGTCACCCACTTCATCAATAATTTAAATTCCTCGATGCTAACATAATAGCACCATTATGAAGATTTAATGCGATAAGGAACGTCATTAGAGTTCGCCGTCAAGTGGACTGGTTTATGCTTCTTACCAGAATATTTATATTTTCCAGGTTTTATCTTTTTATTCTGGTGTTTGTTTTGAGTCAGGTTTTAATTTCTAAGGTTGGCAAAAAAGGTGCTATCTACATTCCTAAATACGTGTGCGAGCAGTTGGGTATAAGCGAAAACGATAAGGTTCTGATGAGAATCGAGGGCGGCAGGCTGGTTCTAGAGTTCATACCTGACCCGCTTTCCTTGGCCATAAAAGCGAGGAGGTGGGCTAGAACAACGGTTAAAGATTTTGAGATGGAGTCCATGGTGGAGCAGGATGAGCTCTACAACACTTAAGGTGCTCCTAGACTCAACGTACATTCTCCCGAGCTTTGGAATTGAGGTTGAGGGGCTCTCCGCCGATCACATAGTTCGGCTTAGGGAAGCCGGCGTCAAAGGCGAAGTTAAGTTTTACTGTTTAACGGTCGTTTGGATTGAAATTATAGGCAAAATATGTAGGGAGAGAGAACGTTTAAACAAGAATATAGATGACATAATAGAAGTGTCCGTTAAATCCCTTTTAGAGTCGGGATTCTACAAATGGCTCACACCCACATCAAACGCCGTTAGAATAGCCTTCAAATTAAGGATGCTGGGGCACAAAGACAATGTAGACAACCTTCTCTACGCAACATCCCTTGATAATGACATGCTCCTGCTCACAATGGACGAAGAACTAAAGGAGTTCTTATTGAAAAATAACTTCAAGGCTGATAATCTGGTAGATCATGAGGGCCTTCTGAAAATGCTGGTTAAATAGAACTTTAACCCCCCTTCGAAAGTTTTAACCGCTCCGAAAGACAACGTTAAAGATTAACGGTTTTGTGGAGGTGAAGGTTTTGGGCGAGAGGGAAAAGAAGGGGGAGAAAGGCAAAGCTGAGGCTGCCGCGGAGAAAACAGGTGAAGTTGTTGGCAAAGGCGTGAAGAAAAGTTTTGGAATAGTTAAGGGTGTCGGTAAAGGCTTGGCTAAGGGAGTTAAAGGCGAAAAAGAAAAAGAGGAAGAAAAATAGGTGTTCGGAAAGCTCTTTAATCGGCGCGTAATTTTAGTATTCTACTTTTCTTGGAAGCTTCTTTGCTTGTTCAATCCAGCCTTTGACCTGCTCAAGGGTTGGCGGTTTTCTTACAAGTTTTTTCTTTAGCTGATTTTTCTCATGCGGGAGAACCTGTTTCTAGTTATTCGGTCAGCATTTCAATTCCAAAACACAATATTTTCGGCGCGCAAAGACTCAATGTTACGCTTCCAATCGTAGGTGTTGGAAATGTTTCTTTCGGGCCTGTCTATGTAGTTTCCGGTATACCTAGTATTCTCGTTAATACTTGTCGACTGCAATCTTTCATAGATTGTGGTGAAACATTAATTTCAAGTGGAAAAATGGCTCCAGCTGAGCAAAGGGAAACCAAAGTAGTCTACGCGGTACTCTCCGTTCCTTCAGTAAATCTTCCATATGGCATGCAACAAATAATAGACGGACAATTCCAAATAGATGCTTCTGGGATGGTTCCTGGAACTTATATGCGAAAAACAGCGTTCTTAGTTCAGGTAAACAATAAAATTATGTTTTCCAAGATACAGTAGAATACCGCATAATTGACGCTTTTGAGGTATATCCCATTTTGCAGTACATAATACCTGTTATTCTCTCAGCTATCTTATCCCCAGCATTAGTGGGGCGCGGAATCCGCCGAGAGCATAATAGAAAAGCGAAATGATGATAGGTTATTCGAAGCAAATAAAACATCAAAGCAAGAAAGAGCAATAAACTCGGCCTCCACGATAAACACGTAAACGACTAACCACACCTCGAAATACCCTTTCTAAAAGCCAAATACTCTTTACCATGTTTTCTTGACTCCCATAACGGTAAACAACCCCTGGAACAGGCTTACAGCTATGTGAGCCGATGGGTTTAGGGCTTACCCTTAATAGTGCAGTAGCCTTTAATGGCTTGGATACACATCCACTTCCACAAATTACGGTTGTTCCCGGTAATACCCACCCATGCAATAACCTTTAACGCACCGCTCCAATAATATAGGCTTATTAAAAGCCACATGATAAGGTTGTGAGCTCGGCCGCCGCGTTGTTCACGAGAAGCTCAACGAGCTGGTCAACGTTTATTCCGGGCCTCTCAACCATCCCCGCGCTGCCCTCGCCACTTTTTTGATGTGCCATATAAAAACCCTGATTCTATAATGGACAAAAATGATGTGCCTCATGTTTAGATGCTGCGGTAACAGGCTTGCTTGGAATTCCTTGGCTCTAGGACTTCGAAGCCCATAGGCCGTTTAATACCGCCCTATCATGTAACCCTGTTATGTAACATTAAATGCTGAAAAAGAAAGTGGAGAGACGCCTGTGCGGCGCCTTAGTTGCATGGTATGCCGACGACGGCGTGCAGGATCACGTATATCGGGTTGCCGTTCAGGTCTGACGTGCAGACCCTATATTGCCCCGGCGCCACCGTAGCCTTCAAAGTCCCCTTAACGGTGATTGTCGGAAACATGCTTGACCCAGCGTAGACGTGCGTCTCCTCTTCGCCCAGCTCGTTGCTTAGAACGTACGGGGAGTTGACGTGGAATGCAACGTTGAGGCTGCCGGGACCGTAGGTTACCGTGACTGTGCCGACCATGATGCCCTTGGAGGTGTCGCATTGGGCAGCTCCAGCCCAAAGCTCAAAGGTGTACTCACCGTACCCCGGTACATAGTTGGTCCATCCCCAGTTGCTGAACCTCGGCGTGAAGGCCACGGCGCCTGCGCCTTTACCGTAGGCGGTCTCATAGCAGTAAGTTGTTGCTTCGCGGGGGGTCAGAACCTCGCGGAAGCCGAAGACCGCGTGGGATATGTCCTTGTCGTCGTAGGCGTAGAGCCTCGTATCCATCTCGGCATTCATCATCGTGTAGTTATAGACGTACGCGCCCCTTCCAGCCTTCACTGCAACGTAGCACATGAAGTATTCGACATCGTAGGTCACGCCGCCGATGGTTTTCTCGTTGACGACGCCTGTGAGGTTCCAATTGAAGAACTTGCCGTCATCGTTGGATATGATCAGGTTGGCGACTGTTGTTCCGGTTGAGTTCTCAATTGGGTACACCCCATCCATGCTTGGCGATCCACCCCAGTCTATCTTGTAGTAGTAGGGGCATGTAACGTTGAGGTTTGTGTAGAGCTCGCTGCTGCCCGACGTCCAACCGTAGAATTCTGTTGGCATGACGTTCAGGGTAGTCGTGGGCGTTGTGGGCGGCAGATAAGCCACGGCCCCGTTTAGCGTTAACATAACCGCGATTATCCCTACGAGGGTTGCCCCATATAGCAGTTCTTTACTCATTTCCAGTTATTCTCCTTTATTCTCCTTTAGCCCGAGTAGTTAGCGTGCCACGGGCGAGACACGAGCAAGAAAAAGGCCTGCGGCGCCAAGCCGCACCGATTTCTTAGCCACTTCTCTGTGAAGGCTCCCACTTATAAGGCTTCTTCGAGGCGCCTCGCAAAAAGAGGCCGCGAGCTCAACCTCATCGTAGGGTATGGGCGGGCTAACGCGGCGTCAACGTGCTTGCCTTCGAATGCGCGCTTGAGCAATCGGGCACCCGATGATTGCTTGGTGAAGCAAGGGCAGGGCCAGCCGCATCCACCATCATGTGGCTTGGACCCTACTGCTACAGATGGCTTAAATCGCTGTTGAGACGTCGGCAGACGTACAACGGCTGGCGCGCGCATTGGATGCAGTTGGTTGAGCTTTGCGGGCTCACCTTTTTCAGTTCAGCCCCAGCACCCCTTCCTTTATGGCCCTGTGGCTTTCAGGTATCGGGGCAGCGGTGTTCACCATGAATGCTTCAACCGCGTTGAAGAGGTCCTTGAAGAACCTCCTCCTCGCCTCGGTCTTCCGCTCGTCCCTAACCAGGAGGTGCGGGTTGCAGAAGCCCGTGGACTCCATGTAGCGCAACGCCTCCCCCGGCGTAAGCCTCCTCAAAACCTCTTGATCCTCGGGATCCCGCTTTAGGAGCACGGCCTTCTTCAGGGTGGCCATCGGCAGCAGCTTCCCCTTGCCGACAACCCACCTGACGTTCACGACGGCCCTGCCCTTGGAGTCAAACTCCGCCTTCTCCATGAGCTTCTGGTACTCGCCCCAGATGTCAGCTATGTCGGCCTGCACGTAAAAGTTCTTCTCGGACGCGAAGGCAAGCGCCTCATCACCCATCAGGCGCACGAAGAACCAGTCGTCGGAGACAACGCGTATCCCCTTGAGCCTGAGAAGCCCGTAGGTGTGCGTCGTCTTGCCCGTGCCCGGCGGAGCTATAAGGCAGACCCCCCGGCCGTCCACGTCTACGCATGCACCGTGAACCGAGCTTATGCCGTGGTTGTCCTCAAGTATGTCTCCCGCAACGCTTAACGCCAAGGATTTAACCCAGCCGTAGTAATCCACGTTGAACAGGAAGGCCGTGTTGGAGAGCGGGTTGTAGAGGACCTCCAGCCCTCTATCCTCGTCGTCCAGCACCACAAGCCTGCCGTGGGAGCGGACGTTAGCCGACATGGGGTAGAAGCTCTCCTCCCAGCGCTCCTTCACGTACCTTACGTCCGTTAGGAGCTTGATGCAGCACCCGTAGATGTCGGCCTTCGCCTCGTAGAGGATGCGGCCGCCGTACTCCTCCATTAGCCTGTCCTTCTCCTCTATCGGGATCAGCCTAACCTCATACCTTGAGGTCGAGGCGCCGTTCATATCCCCCTTGACTTACCAGCGGCCGCGTCTATAAGGTTTCGCGAGGGGCGGCCGGCCAACCGGTTGACAAAAAAATGGGGGCCTTAAAGCGCTGCTAAGGCCTGCAGCGTCGAGAGCAGGCCGCGCGAGGCCATAATGGTAGGTATGGGAAGCTGTGGAATGTGCTGTGCGACCATGATGATGAAGGCCCAGAACAGGGCTAGACCTATGATCACCGCCACAACCATGACGACCAGGTAGGCCAGCCAGAACTTAAGGGAGCCGATGAACGTCAGGTCAACGACCAGCCTCTTCTCCTTCTCCTCGGCCTCATCGAAGCCCATGCAGAACATCCTCGAGCATACAGCGAGCTGGGCCCGAATTAACCTTTTCACATAGCCTCCGGGCGTTGCCCAGCCATCGAGCTCCAGCGCGCCCAAACAATAACCCCAAGACTCAGCGGAACTGGTCGGCGTGAACTGCCGCTATTGCGGGGGCTTCCTGCTTCAACGATGGGTCCGCCAACTCAAGGGTTCCGGCGGAAGCTCCACCTCAGCAAGCATATCGAGGCCACCCCACCTTGCCTTTATTCTACGCGCTGAAGCCAAGCCCCTTAAGGTATTTTCATGGCTTAACCCGCCTTCCGGGACCCCACGCCTTCAGCCTTGAATTCAAGGCATTTGAAGGAATTCGCCCGGGAGGCGTCAAGCATTTTTCGGCTTCTATTTTCGTAGCTGCCAAGCTTTGGAAGCTACGAGCGCTCTTCAGCTTTCATCCTCCAGCCATCGTAATGGGATGCCCGCCGGACAAGCTGAACGAGGGGTTCCGCCGTTCCTCGGATGCTTCCATCAACCCCGTAATGTGGGTCCTTCGCGCCTAAGCTTCTAGGACCTTCGCAGCACTTATATGCAGTTTAACGATAACCAATAAAATGGAGTGTGGCTCGCCGTTGAGGCCTTTTGACGTTGGGAGGTTCCTCTTCCTTCCAGGGAGGAAGGTTTACGGCATCGCGATCGAAGCGGAGCTCAGGCCTGAGGTTTTGAAGGAGGTTGCACAGCTGGGGTTTAAGCACGGCGTCCTAGTCCCCACAATACACTACAACGTGGTTGAGGGAAGGGTCATAGGGCTGGGTTTCGCGGACTTAACCGATGCTGACATCTCCATTGAACAGTTCGCCGAAGCCATGCGCAACATCAAGGGCATCAGGATGGTGCAGATAATTCATCCCACAGCCGAGGGCTTCGTGTCGGACAACCTATTCCTCAGGCTTGTCTTAGCCGGCGAAAGGGCCATTATAATGCGGAGGCCCGGCTACGAGGGCTTCATTGTCGGAATAAGGGAGAAGTTCGGATCGGCGGGCGAGGCCTTCCTCTACCACACCGGGTACAACGCTGGCAGGAGGTACGGGCAGTCCCACGCGGAGATGGCGGCTAAGCTGGGCATAACAGACCCGGTTCAAGTAATAAATAGAATATCGGCGTCCCTCTGCGCGAGTACGGGGTACGGCAAGCCCGAAGTCGTGGAGGCCAGCGCAAACCCGCCTCAAGCCACCGTAAGGGTTTACGGGAGCTTTGAGTGCGAGCTGGGCGTTAAAGCCGAGAGGCCCTACAGCAACTTCTTCCGCGGAATACTGGCAGGCCTCTTCACTCAGCTGCTCGGCAGAAACATGGAGGCCAAAGAGCTGAAGTGCATCGCCAAGGGGGATCCCTACTGCGAATTCAAGATAACTGCGAGCCCCACATAGCTTAACTAGGCGACGGCGCCTCCAACGCCCCCAGCTCCCAAGCACTCGCTTCTTCTCCTCAGCAGCCTCCTCGTAGAGGCCGCTGCGGAGCTCCCCGGAAGTAACGGCTTTAGGCTGGAAAGAATGCCCCATTGCAAGGGCGTGAAGCACCAACGCGGGCCACAATAATCTAAAATGCATCAGAGCCGTTAAACACGGCGCGCGCGGGAGGCCTCAAGCGGCGTCCTGCCCATCAACTTCCTCGATCAACACGCTTCGAAAGCGGTTATTCGAGCAGCTCCTCGATATATCTCTCTATGTATTGGGCGTGGTCCGTTAGCCTCTCCACGTGCCTCATTATGAGGAGCTTAAGCGCCTTGCCGCTCTCAACCACATCCGCCTCCGCAACCTCGCGGAGGGCCTCCGCGTACTTCCCGTCGATGAATGCGTCGATGGCCATCACGTCCCTCAGCCTGGCGGGCCTCAGCTCGCGTAGATCCGCCAGCGCCATCCTCGAGGCGCTCAGCGCGGCCTCGAAGAGCCCCAGCGCGCCCTCTATGGCTGAGACCCCGCCGCGATGTGAGAGCATGAGGTCTATGCGGGCTATCTCCCTGCAGTACCTCGAGATCCTGTAGACGTCGTAAGCGATGCCTATCAAGGTCTGCGACGTCCTGAGCTCCCTGCCCAGCGGCTGGTATTTAACCATGAACGTGAGCACCTCGTTCACAAGCGTCCTCCTGAGCTCCTTGAGCTCCCTTGACAGCTCGTCTATTCTGCCCCAAAGCGCCCGCCGAGCCTCCAAGTCCCCTTGACCGAAGAGGCTACACGTATCCTCTAGGACCTCAAGCGTTGTGGAGGCCATGCGAGCCATCAGTTCCCTGAGGTGTTCAACCCCTCCAAGCACGCACGTCATATTTCACCCCTCATGAATTTGACTGTGAACTCGTCCTTAGGGTTTAGGAAAACCTCCTTAGCTGCCCCCTCCTCCAAGACCCTGCCCTCGTATATCAGGGCCACGCGATCAGCAACCCTCGCCGCCTGGTGCGGCGAGTGGGTAACCATTATAACGGTTGCGTCGTCCTTCAGGGAAGATATCGCCCCCTCCAGCTTCCGCGCGTTTACCGGGTCTATGTTGGCGGTTGGCTCGTCGAACAGCAGAACCTTCGCCTTCATGGCTAAGGCCCTCGCCAGGCAGAGCCTCTGCTTTTGCCCTCCGCTGAGCACGTGGGGGTGCTCGTGAAGCCTGTCCTTAACTTCATCCCAAATCATCGCCTTCTTCAAGGCCCACTCCACAACCTCCCCCTCCTCCCTTTTCCCCCTGGCAACCCCGTTGATCCTGGCCGCCACTGCGACGTTGTCGTATATGGTCATGTGCGGGAATGGGTTTGGTATCTGGCTCACCATCCCTACACGCCTCCTAAGCGCGTAGGGATCCGCCTTCAAGGCGTCGATGCCGAGAACCCTGACGTGCCCGGAAACCCTAGCGCCGTCTACCATGTCTATTAACCTGTTGATAACCCTGAGGAGCGTCGTCTTGCCGGAGCCGCTTGGACCCATCAACACGTACACCGAGTTGCAGGGCACGTTCAAGGTTACCCCACGTATGATGTGTTGGCCCCCCACGTGCACGTGGACGTCCTCCAGCTCAACCGCGTGCACTACAGCTTCACCTCCCTGACAAGCATCTTGGTTGCCACGAACACCGCGGCGTAGGATAGGAGGAGCACGAGGGCTGCACCCCACGCCACCTTGTGGAAAACCGGGTAGGGGGCGAGCGCGTAGTCGAATATGAGCAGCGGTATGGCATCCACCGGCTGGTCGGGCAGCACCTGGATTCCCGCCCTAAACCTGCCCACGACGAACATTATCGCCGCAGTCTCCCCGACTATCCTGGCCATCGTCATCAGCACGCCCGACGCCATCTGCTTCTTGGCCATGGGGATGACAACCCTGATCAGCGCCGTCCAGCGCTTCATAGCTATGAAGTAGGCGGCCTCCCTGTACGTGGACGGTATCGACCTGAGGGCCGTGGAGAACGAAGTGTACGCGTATGGAAGAGACACCATAACTAGGGCAACCGCGCCAGCCAAAGCCGAGAACCTACCAGCTGGGACAACAACCAGCGAGTACACGGCCATCGACACCACGATTGTGGGCACGCTCGCGAAGGACCTGGCGGCAACGTCGACGGCCTTCGATACGGGGTTCCCCGGGAACTCCAAGGTCAAGAGGGAGGCGAATAGCGCTATCAGCACGACTATTGGGAGGGACAAGGCGAGCAGGATCAGCGAACCCGATATGGCTGGGGCTATGCCCCCAACCTCCGTTGAGAGCGGGCTCGGCGGGCCGTCAGTGAAGAACCCCAGGCCCGATTCGACCAGCGCCGGGATGCCCCTTTCAAAGACGACCACGGCGAGGTGGAAGAGCGGCGCCACGGCCAGCAGGAAGCCCGCCGCGACGGCGAACACGAACAGCTTGTCCTTCAGGCTTCTCGCCCTAGACAAGTATCCTCGACCTCCACCTCGACAGCAAGCTTAAGCCGACGAAGCTTAATGCGAGGGCCGCGGAGAGTATGACGAGCGAGGCTGCGTAGAGCGCGGACTCTGAGTAGACGTAGAGCGAAGCGTCGCCGAACTGCGAGGCTACGAGCGCCGGAACCGTGTAGCCCGAGGCGATTATGCACGCGGTCACCTTCATCGAGTTCCCCACGGTCATGGCGGCAATCGTCGTCTCCCCCATGGCCCTCGCAAGCCCGAGAAGCAGGGAGGCCAGCAGCGCCGGCCTGCAGAGAGAGAGCAGGATCTTCGCCGTCTCGAGGCGCGATGCGCCTATCCCTAGGCACGCCTCCCTGTAGGTGGATGGCAGGATGCTGTACGCCTCGGTCATAAGGAACGACACGTAGGGAACGGTGGCAACGCCCATGGCCACCCCGGCCGTGAACACCGAGTAACCGGTTACGGGCTCCTCGGAGAAGAGGGGGATGAACCCCAGATATCCATGCAGCGGGGCCATCAGGAAGTCCCTGAGCGCCGGGGCCAGATACTGCGCGGCCCAGAGCGCGTAGATGACCGTCGGCATCCCGCCCATCAGCTCCACGAGGGATGAGGCGAGGTCCCTAGCCCTTCCCCTGAGGATGTCCGAGGCGAATATCGAGAAGGACAGCGACAGGAGCAGGGAGACCGCGACGGCTATCAGGGAGGACGTGATGGAACCAATTAACGGGCCGAGCAGTCCGTAGCGCTCGGCTCCGGGGATCCACACGCTCTTCGAGAATAGGTCTAACCCGAAGTCCGCGATTGACCTCCAAGACCCGTTCAACACCACTACTATGACCGCAGCCAGCATTCCCAGAAGGGTGACAGCCGATGGAACTAGGGAAAAGAATAGGAGCTTGTCGTGCCTGGCAGCCGACGGCAACAGCGCTCACCCTTCAAGTACCTCCGCCGCCTTGAGCAGCAGCTGCACAGCGCTTGGAGGTGGCGGTGCGTAGCCATCAACCAGGCATCCGTAGCCCTCTCCTGCAACCCACCTCAGGAAGGCGCTCAGCGCTGACTCCTTATCCTTATCTCGGTACTCCTTCCATAAGAATACGTAGGTGAAGGAAGAGGCTGGGTAGGATCCCTCACCCGGCGTGAAGACCACCTCGTCGAGCGTGCGGCTGAAGTCGTCGAGAGGCGAAGACGGCATGCTAACGTTCCTAGCGGCCTCCTGCATCGATTCCACGGTTGGCTGCACGAAGACGCCCTCCCTGTTCTGTAGGCTTGCGGTCCGCATCCCATGCGTAACTGCGTAGGACAACTCAACGTAGCCTATTGAGTAGGGCGAGTTGAGGACAACTTGCACGACGCCTGGATTGCCCTGAGCGCCCACGCTTCTCCCAGCCTGCTCAACCGGCCACGCAACCTTCTTGCCCACCAGCTCCTTAGACCAGGCACTCGGGGCCGACTTGTACAGGAACGTCGTGAATATCTCGGTTGTCCCGCTTGAGTCCGCCCTGTACACGGCTATTATCCTCTTGGATGGCAAGGCGTCGGCGAGCTCTGGGTTAAGCTCCTTTATCTTGGGGTCGCTCCAAAGGGCGATCTCTCCCTTGTATATTCCGGCCAGCACCTCTCCGCTCAGCTTCAGGCTGCGGTTGGAGGGCAGCTCCGGGACGTTGTAGACGACAGCCACCGCCCCGAGAAGCCATGGAACCTGCATGACCTCGCCCTGGCGCTTCGTCCATTGTTCCCTGCTCAGCGGCGGGTCGCTGCAGGCGAAGTCCACCACCCCGTCGAAGAACTGGCTTTGGCCTGCTCCGCTTCCAACAGCCTGGTAGTTTATCGTTATGCCGCTCTTCTCGCCGAACCTCTTGATCCACTCGCTGAGCTGCGGGTATGGGAAGGTGGCTCCGGAGCCTTGCAGCGAGGTTTTCAGGGGTTTTTCAGCCTGTTGGCCCCCTGCTGCCTGTGGGGCCATGTTCACCGCTAGAACTGCAATCACAACCACTGCTATGGCTACAGGCACGATGACCAACGCGGCTTTTTTCCTCGCATTCGTACACAACCACCTATTTTTACTAGAAAACTGACGTTTATATGAATATTTTCAATTTACTATATATAGATAAGAATAAAATAATTATTTTACCTTAAAATTTTCTCTAGGCCATTGCGAGCTAAGAAGTGAGCTGTTGAGTGAGAGGGATGAGTTAAAGCCCTGACGACTTCATAGCTCATCAGGAAAACGCTAAACCTACCATACTTAAGCGGGGCTGAAAGGTTACGATACCCCTCAACCACCAAGGGTCTGGCTTCCCCAAGCCTTCACGTAGCCCCTCGTCAAGCTTGAATCTCATGCCCTCTAGGAGGACACGTGGGCTTCCAAGAAATCGATAAAGGAATGAGGTTGAAGCGCCGGTAAACGATAAAGCGCGGCTCCCAATATAGTTTCAGCGGCCATCCATGTTTGGATCAACGTTGACCGGCAAGCCGCGGACGCTGCTTAAGCTCTTGTTCCCGATCTCCTTTATCGCGTGCTTCGCGGCGCTTTACTTCCTGTATCCTAAGTCCTTCGAGGAAACCTGGAAGGGCAGAACCTACTACTTGTTCTTTATATGGCTATGCCTCCTCGAGCTCGCGCTGAACTGGAGGGCCCTTGATGTTAAGGTCTCAGCGCTCAAGTCTAAGCGCTTCGCAGCCCTAGCCGCTGCAGCCTCTCTTCCAACGGCGTACTCGTTGGCCTCGGAGCTTTCCGGGCTGAACAACATGCTGGTTGAGGCGTTCCCAAAGCACTACGGGTTGGAAATATGGTCTAGGTTTATGCCGATCACGGTTGAATACCTGGTTCTATCAGCCCTATCAATACTCATTGTTTCGCTGGCCTACGGGTCCAACGGCCTTAAGGTCTTCGGCCTCCCGATATCCCTGCTGGGAGCTGTGGGATCCCTCTTCCTCCTAGACAACCTATACCCCTTTGGGGAGTTCACGCCGTTGCAGGCGCTGGTCCCAACAACCGCGAGGCTTGCAGCCTGCATATTAACCGTGATGGGGTACCAAGCGGAGGTGGGCGGTCAGATTTACAACACCCCGATTTTGACGGTTCAAGGCGATGGCGGCGAGGTCTCCTTCGGGGTGGCCTGGCCCTGCTCTGGCGTGGACGGCCTCATAGTGTACTCGTTCACAACGCCCCTGATCCTAAGGGACTACGTCGCGTCGAGGACCGTTAAGATCGCGCTGTTTGCGGGTGGGGCTGCGGTCACCTACCTCATCAATGTCTTAAGGGTGGTGAGCATATTCCTGCTGGCCCTGGAACACGGAGCAACGTCGCTGGAGGTGCGGCGCTTCCACGACTACTATGGCCCGCTGTACTCAATCGCCTGGATAACAGCGTTCCAGGCAATGCTAATTGGGTTTCAGCTCCTGCGAAGGGCCCGGCGTTGCGGATGCTTTATAAAAAAAGCCGGACACTAGAACACTGTGGCAAAATGTTAAGGCATGAAAAGGCGGCTTTAATTATAGTGGTGTTGGCATCCGTTAACCTCCTCCTTGGGGGGAGCGCTCTAGCACTCGACGCGTTCAGCTACGAGCTTCCATCAGCCATCTTAGAGAGCGTCAGCGCCACCGTAAACTGCACGAGCTCCCAGCTCGGCGTCGTAAGCATGGTGGGCTCAACAGACCAATCCCTCGTGCACTTTCCGCCTGGGCTAAACGTTAACAGGGCCGAGCTGACCAACGCGGTCTCGATGATGGTTGGCTTCTCGCGGCAAGCCTCGTGGCTGGTCTTCATCTTCAACAACACCGATGCGGCGACTGCTAGATCCCTCGCGGACGCTGTGAAGCCCTCCGTTGAGGCCGCGTTCGACGCTAGCTTCACGTGGAGCTCAATGGGCCCCATAGAGGAGGGCTACGTCAACGTGACCTACACGGGATTGGGGAAGGGCAACCTGCTGACATACGCGAGCTGGCTAATGGATAGGTGCCTAGCCCCAGACCTAGGCGGGTTCACGTCGACGTTCCTGCCCATGATCGGCGAGGCAAGCGCGTTCATCCAAGTCGGCGCCTCAAAGGAAAGCGGCGGGTTCAACTGGGTAACTCTCATGGCTGTGGGCTACTACACCAACATACCTGTTGGCGCAGGCCAGCACAAAATAGACTTCCTAGACCTACTCAACGTGCAGTCGCTCGAGCCGTCGAGGTACGCCTCCTTGGGGGGCTGGTATTCATCGACGGTCACCCTCGTCGTGGCCTCTAATGAGCCGGTCGAATACGTCTCCTCGGAGCCCAGTCTCGCAAGCCCACCATCAAGTCTTTATGGCTGGCACGTAAACCCCATTCAGCCTCAGCCACCCGTGCAGCTCATCGCGCAGTTCATGTTTGCCACTGACCCAACACCGGTTAACAGGCTTTCCCTAACGTTCAGCGGCCTAGTGATACCGGAATTCGCAACAGTGGCGCCAATACTCGCCATCATGCTGGCAACATCGCTCGCGGTGGTAGCCTTCAAGAGGGGGGGCCGCCAATAAACTCCACCTCCATTTTTTAGAGGTAAAACCACAGTAAATCGCCTCGAGGAGCCAGACGAGGAAGCCCGAAGGGTTGCAGAGCAGCTTCCCACGCTACGGGCGAGGGCGCTCCACATCCTGGGCTACTGTACTTGCTTCTTGGGTTTCCATCGTTTACCTTTAAAGCACATGGTCAGCCTCGGCGCGATCCATGATAGTATGAAGGCAACGAGGAGGAGCACGGTGAAGAACAGCGTCACGGCCCCCAAAACCACGTGCCCGGTTGCAGCATATCCGCATACGGCTACTGTGAATGCAGCGGCCAGCAAGAGAACCTCAAGCAGCCTCTTGACTGGGCGATCGCTCTCCACGTGAAACGCGGCGATGTGCGATGCCGTGATAAATAGGAATACAAGCCCGAGAATGGCTCTCCCCGCATCTCCCAATGCGACGCCGCTCAGCATAATCGATAGGGCAACGAGGCACCACGAGGCGAGCATGACAAAGCCGAGTTTCCGCCGCGCCCCCACGAGCCCCACCATCCCATGCTCCATCAATATGAAACGTTAAAGCAACCCATAAACCTTCCCAGCCGAGCTCCGCACTCGAAACCCGCCCCACCGTCAACAAGGTCGGCGGCCAACGCCCCATAAAGAGGGATTAAAGCAGGCTGAAACGTTCGGTGAAGCCCGTGAACCTAGTTATGGAAGGCATCAATGGACATCGAGCTCAACGAGCCTAAACCAATGCATGGCTGCGCAAAACACCTGAGAAGAACAAGCAGCCTTATAGTTTTGGTCGTAATAATATATTTTGAGGGGTGCCGGGACTTGTCGGATTACCTCCGCTCGGAGCATGAGTTAACACACGTGCTCCTCGTCCTCCACCAAGTCATGAGAGAGGTCCTGAAACACATAGAATCATCCGAGAAGCGCGCCTCCACCAGCCTCAAGTTTCACCTGAGGCTTGCAGGCCGCCGCGTAAACATAATAGTGGAGCACCTCGAGGCTGCCCTTGAAGAGCTGAACGCTGAACCCCACGTGGAGCTAAGCGAAAAAGAAATCGAAAAAGCGCTTGGAACCGTGGCCGTTGAGGCAATCGCAAAGCTCAAGAAGAGCATAGCCGAGTTCATCGATGAGGCTGCCAAGCCCCTGGGGAAACGGGAACTCAACGTCCTCCACCTTTCCGCGGTTCTAACGGACTTCGCGGAGGTGCTGAACATAGCGGCAGCCTTCATAAAGCTCCTATGCCTAACATTGGAGAAAAGCCCGGACATCCATGTTTGGAGGGCGAGCCTAGCGCTTCAGGCCGTAGCGCGAGACATGGAGATAATAGTCCACATGCATCACCAGCTCACGTCGAACCCCGACATGCTGGCCAAGGAGGTGGCGCGTTAAATCCATAAGGCCTTGGCGCCCCTACTCTCTGAGGCTTCAATCCCCTCCGCATCGAGAGGGCCCAGCACCTCAGCTGAAGCGCGCAACCTTAATCTGATAAGCCGCCAAGAGCCATGGCCCCAAGGCTGAAGGGACTGCTCAAGCGCGATGCTAAGATGATAGGAATGTGCCCGGAAAATTTCAAGCGAAAAACATAGATGTTCTCGCAGGAGCAGTTAAACACCTTAGCCTGCCCTTCGGCTCCTCACCCATGAGAGTAGAAGCACGGCGACTAGGACGAGCGCAATTGCAATTAGGAGGAGCCAAGGCCACTCAAGCCACTTCATTTCAGATTCCAGGACCCTCATCGAGAGGGCCGCTGGCCCGACAAGGCCATCGCTGATCCCCACGACGGCTACCGGGTAGACCCCTCTCGGCGTTGAGGCTGAGGCTGAAATCACCAGCAGGCTCGTAGCCGTGGGGGAGCTTGGACCGACGGTCACAGAGCCCGGCTTGAAATGGGCCTTAACGCCGCTCGGCAAGCCGAGGGCTGAGAACTCCACGATCTTCGGGTTTAACCCGCCCCTGTACGCTACCGTGACGTTTACAACGACTTCACCCCCTTGGCGTAGGGTCACGTCGGGCGGCGACGTTGAGATGGAGAAGGAGAAGAAGCACGCGGTCACGTTCACCGGGCTGCTGATTGAAAGCTGGATCCGGCTTGTGGATCCGGAGGCATCCCCAGCCCAGCAGTCGAACGCGTATCCAAGGCTCGGGATGGCTGATAGAGTCACCGTCACCCCCTCATCGTAGAACTGGCCTGGGCTCTCGGGGGAGGCCGAGGCGCTTCCGCCAGTGGGCGGATCCACGCGTATCGATAGCATATGCTGCCTCTTCACGTAGGCCACCAGCTCCACGTCGCCCATTACGGTCAGGGTCCTAGAGGCGGCTGCAGCCGAGTCACCCCACCCAGTGAAGATGTATCGAGTCCCGGAATTCACGGTGAACGGCGAATCCACCTCCACCGTGTGGAGGCCCGCTTGAACTGTCACGTTCACCTTGCCGTCGGAGCCCACCGCGTAGGTCTCCCCGTCAACTCTAACGCGTGCTCCGGGGGCACCCAGCAGGGTTCCGTTGAGGTAGACGTGGACCGTCAGGGTGTATGCTGCGCGCTTGAAGGCTGCCGTCAAGGAGTGGGGACTGTCCATCACCAACGATGTGGAGCCGCTCCTCCCCAGCTCAACTCCATCGAGAAGCCAGCGATCAAAAACGTATCCGGCGCTGGGGGCAGCCGACACGTTAACCGACGAGTCCAAGTCAAGCCAGTGCACCCCGACAGCCGGATCCGTCGCTCCAGCCCCCATTGGATTGACGCTTATCGCAAGCTGGTGCTCGACGTGGTAGGGCGGGCTTATGCTTTTAGGCTCGGACACCACCACCAAGCCGCTTGGAGGGCTGTGGCATGCATAGCGCCTTCCACTGCTCGCCGAGCCGACAACCTCCCTGTAAGCGTAGGTGTGGGAGGAGCCGTTATCCCACCAGAACCAGGCTGGAGGGCTGTAGGCCACGCCGTCAACCGTTAAGGCGGCCTCCGAGGCGTCGCCTCCCAGACCGCTCGCGGAGAAGAGCCACCGGTATTGCGCCTTGTAGGATGCCATTACCGATGCACCTCCAAGCTGTACAACTATCACGCCGCTCCTTGAAGTCGAAGCCCCGCTCGACGATGACCACGCGTACCTCTTATCGGGATGCGACGACTCAACAGTTGCCATCCACTCGAACGAGTGGGTCGACCCGACGCTCCAAGTGAAGCTCTTTGGCAGATCGCTGAGGCGGTAATCAACTCCGTCAACCTTCAAGAGCGTGCCCGCAGCGTCGGATTCCAGCCCCTCAGCCGAGAAGGTCACCGTCGCCGTCGTCGGCTGCTGCCTAAGCGTGTAGTCCACGTACAGCGTGTAGAGCACATCGGCCACGTAATTTACGGCGAGGTTAAGCGACTCCCCCGCCCTAGCGAGGAAAGTCTGGTTGAGCCAATCGTAGTTTTCATCCATCCAGACGCACGTGAGCCCCCTCCCGAGCCCATCGAAGGTGGTGTCGTAGGCGAGCTCCACGGCCGCATTGTATGCTGACACCAGCCTAAGCTCACCATCAAAGGAGAGGAAGGAGTTGAACGGAGCACTGTAGCTCGACGTCTTGGAGTTAACGTAGATTTCGTAGTCGCCGTGGTGGCTTTCCTCACCCCAATCCGTGCCGGAGCCCATTACGTGGCTGAAGACGGCCACATCGGCTATGTAATGCGTCATCGCTCCAGCATACTTCGCGGCTTCAGCGTAATTCCCGGCCAGCAGGCGCTCGAGCGCCTGAATATACATTGCCCTAGCCCTCGCGGCGGCCGACGCATCTGTGAGCCTGCCGCTGGAGTCGAAGTAGATGTGGTGGAACGCGGTGTCGCCTATCCCATCTGGGGCTTGACCGTTATCGGGAAGCTCCGTGCCGTAGAGGTACCAGGCCATGTTGGAGGCGATCCAGCCCTTAGCCTCTTGGGGAAGCCAATCCAAGGCATGCTCAGCTATCCAGTCATGGGTTCCATAGTCTGGATGGTAGGGAGTTAAACTGTAGCCGCCGTTGCTCCAGGCTAGAGAGCTGGAAGTCAACGACAAGGCGAGAACGCACAGCGCAAGCATACCTTCAAGCCTCAACTAGTAACACCACCGCCCATATCATGGATCCCAGACCTAATATCGCCTCACTCTTCTCTAAAGCGTTTGCATAGCAGCCAAGCCTAGGGGCACCCGTGAAGACCCGGCCTCAGGCTGGAGGTCGGGCAGCCCCGGAGGATATTAGGTATTCACGGGCGTCGATGGGCGGCGTTGCCCTTTTAGGGCCTGGGGGCCATTCCTAAAGTATTATTATTACTAATGATATTATGCAGCCGCGGCGTGCAGGCCATTCCTTAACCCGTCGCGCAGGCTGGACGCCGATCCTGAAGGACGCCAACGCTTAAATTGGCTTCGCGCACAACTATACATGGTGAGCTATGTCCCTCTTGAGCCCCAAGATGGAGGAGCTGCTCAACGGGCAGCTCAAAGAGGAATTGAAGAACGCCTACCTGTACCTATCAATGGCCGCGTACTTCGACGGCCTAGGGTTAAGGGGCTTCGCCAACTACTTCAAGGTTCAGGCTAAGGAGGAGCTCGGCCACGCCATGAAAATGTACGAGTTCATATACGGCGCTGGAGGCAGGGTGTCGCTGGGCGACCTGCCCAAGCCGAAGGACTCCTGGAGCTCAGTCATCAACGCCGTGGAGGACTTCCACGCGGCGGAGGTTGAAAACACCAAGAGGTTCTACAGGCTTATGGACGAGAGCAGGAGGGAAGGCAACGTGTCTGTGGAATCCTTCCTAAAGTGGTTCGTCGACGAGCAGGTTGAGGAGGTTAGCAGCGCCGCCGACCTCCTAGCGAAGGTCAAGATGATTGGAGACCACAAAAGCGCCCTCCTAGTGTTGGACTACAAGCTCGCCGAGAGGAAGTAAAGCCACTGCGTGCTTCAACTTTAAGCAGAATAATCGCCACTATTCTTTTCTCTCAAGGTCAGGTGGGGCTTGCACACGTTAACCCACCAACGCTCCCCCTAAATGATGGATAAACTATATCTTGCCCCTGATGCCTAGGTGTCCTCGAGGTTTGGTGCTATGGATGAGTCCCCCTCCAAGGGTTGGCTGGCCGAGATGCTCTGCTGTTGCAGCCTTCTTGAAGACTTCGTGGCTAAGGCTTACCGGCGCATAGCGCTCTTGGTAGCCGATAGGGACGTTAAGCTGTTGCTGCGCTACCTGGCCAACGACAGCCTTAAACATGCAAGGACCTTGAGTGATATGTCCAAGAGGCTGTCAGCTAAGGTGAATGTCAACCCCGAAAAGTGCTCGAAGCTCATGGGCGAGGCCTGGATGAACGCCTTCAAAGACGCCGAGAGATGGCTTTCCCGCAAGGAGAAGGTGGGCGCTGAAGAACTTCTAGCCCTAATAGCCTCAATGGAGGCGATCGAGAAGCTCGCCGGCGAGGAGTACTTGATGGTTATTAACGCGAAGCTCCTGGAGTCGCTGCTCGAGGAGCACGGACTTAAGTTCAAGCACTACAAGGCGATTCTGGAGTGGATAGCTGAAGATGAGAAAAGGCACGAGGCGATCATGAAGGCCGTCAGGGAGATTATCAGCCGACAGCCCTGAAGCCCACCAACGCGTCTCCCCTACGCCTCCCTCCTAACCTTCTCGGCCAACGCCTCGGCGGCCTCGGCGACGCGCTTCAGGTCCTCAGCCGTGGGAGAGCCCTTAACTTCTACGGAGCCCACGACCTCAAGCTTTAACCCCTCAAGCGTCTTTCCAAGCTGCTTGACGGCGCCTCCTCCCCACCCATAAGAGCCTAGGAGAAGCGCGAACTTGGCTGGCGGGCGCAGCGAGCCAACGAGGTGCGCAATGTGGAAGGCGATGGGGTGGGCTCCGCCCAACACGGTTGGGGCCCCCAGCACTATGGCCCTGGAGTCCACGAGGTCGGCGACGGCTTCGCCTACGTCCGCAACCTCTAAGTTGTGAACCGCCACCTCAACGTTCTCGGCCTCCAAGGTTTCGACTGCCCGCTTCACCATCAGTTCCGTGCTGCCCCACATGCTCACGTATACAACCGTCACCTTCCTGCGGGTCTCGCCGCCCGCCCACCTCCTATAGGCCTCCAGAATCTGCTTGGGGTGCCTGTGCACCGGCCCGTGGCTTGGAGCTATCAAGCGAACGTCAAGCTTCTCAACCCTTTGAAGTGCCCTCTGGGCCATCGCTCTGAAGGGCATCATTATCTCGCCCCAGTACCTGCGGGCGTGAACTAGTAGGTCCTCTACCTCGTCGCTGTACAGGCCCCCTGCAAGGTGGGAGCCGAAGAAGTCGCAGGAGAAGAGAATCCCCTCCTCCTCTAGGTAGGTGAACATGGTTTCAGGCCAGTGCAGCATTGGGGCTTCAATAAACCTGAGGGTTTTGCCGCCCAGGTTGACGGCTTCGCCGTCCCTCACAACCATCACCCTATCGGGCTGCACTCTGTACAGCGCCTGGGCCATCGAGGCCCCTTGGCTTGTGGTCACCAGCTTTGCCTTGGAGGCTATCTTCAACATGTGCGGTATGGCGCCCGCGTGGTCCGGCTCGGCGTGATTCATCACTATGTAGCTTATGCCCCCCGGATCGGTTAAGCCGCGGAGCTTCTCTTCCAGCTCGAGCTCAAACCCGGGGTTCACGGTGTCTATGAGCGCCTCCCCTCCATCGCCCACAATGAGGTATGAGTTGTACGAGGTTCCCTTCGGGAGTGGAATCAACGAGTCGAAGAGCCTGCGGCTCCAGTCCCTTGAGCCAACCCAGTAGACTCCATCCGCCAACCTAAAAGTGCTGTGGCCAAGCAAACCTGAAAGCCCTCCGATATAATTACTCGCCCTTCCAATAAAAAGCTGTGGGATCAGCCGAGCGGAGTTCAGGGCAGGCCTTATCATCGTGGGCTGAAGCCGTGCGGTGGTCTCAAGGCTTAGCGGAGCACGCGGAGCCGGTGTGGCTTGGAGGGTTCCGCCCACATGGAACAGTTCCATGGCGATATAGGTTATAGGGCTGCCCGGCGTTTCCCTACTCAAGGTGAGAGCCGTGAAAGCCAAGGTGGTTGCTGTAGCTGCGCTTGCGGCTTTGGCTGTTGTGTTAGCGCTAGGCCAGCTAACAAACATCAAGGCTGAGGAGGCCAACAGCTTGGAACGCGTCGAGGCTGAAACCGCCGAGAACCTGCTGGCGATGTGCAGGTGCCTCTACAACCGCATAGAAGGCCTGACCTCCCTTAACAACATAACGTTACCTGAAGGGTTAGATGAAAAGATGGCCAACGCTTCCACGATGATTGACGAGCTTGAGGAACTTGTGAGCTCAGGGATGTACGACGCCGCAATTGCCAAGTCGATTGAAGTGATGAGGATCCTCAACCCCGTGTTAAACTACGTGTTAGCCAAGGTTAAGGCAGACGAGGGCATGGCCGAAAGGCTTAGGGTTATGGAGGAGGCGAGGCTCCGCATCCGCATCATGGAGAGGGTTGAAAGGATGCTAAACTCGACTGAGGCCCTGAACGTTTCCATCCCCGTTCAGGTCAAAGTCAAGATTTCAAACATCAAAGCGTTGATTCGCAACTCGAATGCAACCCACATCCTAGACGACGTTAAAGAGGCTATCGAGGAAGCCCTGGCAAGCATAAGCGCCAGGCTAAACGAGATAGTAGAGGCAAAGGTTGTCGTCGTGGTGGTGCCGGGCTGCCTTAAAGGGCCCTCCAAGTGGATTGAAGGCTCCGAGCCCGCCTCGTGGCTCCTTGAGAAGCATGGAGTGGAAAACGCGATAGCCAAGCTCAACGCAAGCGTGGAGAGGTTGAAGGAGGTTAAAGGCCTCCTAGAGGCTAAGTGCAACTCGACTGAGGCCCTTGAAGCAATAGACAGAGCCATAAAGGTCCACGAGAGAACAATAGAGAGGCTCGAATCCGTCAAGGACCTGAGCGGGGAGAAGCTAGCAGATAAGCTAAGAGAGATAATCTCCGAACACATCGATGAAGGATCGAAGGTGGCATCATGGGCAGCGGAGAATAGGGCGCGCAAGAGAGGCACCGGCGGGCCGGGAGAGGCAGAGACCAGCTTAAACGCCACTAGAGAAATGGTTGGGGAGGCAATACAAGAACAAGAGAGAACACAGCAACAACAACGTGTTGAGCGGCCCAAACATTAGCACCCCTCTTTCTCTGTTCCTGACTTTGTCTCTGAAGGTTGCCCTCTGGAACGCCTTCAGCAGCTGGAGGCTATACGCTTTAAAAGTATAAAATACGGAAACTTACTCGTATGCTGTGGTCTCGGCAGCGACAAGATGCTGAGCGAAGAGGGGGTGAAGAGGAGTGAGTGGAGGGGAAAAGCTGGAGGGCATCCGCAGGGAGATGGGGCTACTTGAAAGGCTTATCAGCCGCATTCCGGGGTACCGGGGCTACAAGGAGAAGGAGCTTCGGAGAGAGAGCGACAGGCTTGTACGGATGGAGGCGGTCGGCAAGCTCAGGGACGCCAAGAACGCGTTGAGGAGAAGCCTTGCAAACCCGTTTACCGCTAAGAGGCTTTCAGATGAGGACTCCTGGAGGCTCAATGCGTTGATGTCCAGGTTGGACAGGGTGGTGCAACGCCTAGACAGGGCCGTTGCGGGCTATGCAGGGCTCTTCGACTCGGTTAAGGTCAAAGAAGACAAGCTGGATGCCGTGCTCCAACACGACGTAGGCCTTATAGAGAAGGCTGAAGCCATAAGGAGCTGTGCGGAGGCCCTTGCTGGGATGGAGCTTGGCAGTGGTGATTGGAGGAGGGAGCTGGAGAGCTTGAGCTTAAAGGTTGATGAAATGGACTCGCTCATCGATAAGAGGGCGAACTTGCTTAGGGGTCTAGTTGATTAGATGCTTAAAGGCTTAAGGAGGCGATGAAATCTGCTGAAGGTTATTGAGTGGGTTGGCGCCAAGGAAGGAGACATAGTTTGGAGGTATCCGAGAGAGGAGATAACGTGGGGGGATAACCTAATAGTGCATGAGTATGAGGCGGCAGTCTTCCTCCGGGACGGCAAGGCCTACGACGTGTTCAGGGCTGGAAGACACGTTCTAACCACGGCGAACCTTCCAATATTGACAAAGGTCTTCTCCAAGCTGGCAGGCTTCGACAAGGTTCCTTTCAGGGCCACCGTAATCTTCGTCTCGCTGAAGCAATTTCAAGGCAAGTTTGGGGCCCAAGGCCAAACAAAGGAGCTTGCACCGCTCAAGTTCTACGGAAGCTTCTGGTTTAGGATTGAGGATCCCAATTTGTTCGTCAACGAGGTCGTTGGCGGACAGGGGACCTACACCACGAGCGGGCTCCAAGACTTCTTGAGGGGATACTTCAACGAGGGACTCATAGACGCGCTAAGCCAGTACTCGCTAGCCGAGGTCTACGGAAAGCTGGATGAAACAAGCTTCTTGGCCAAGAACGTCCTCTACGACTCGTTTAGGAGGATAGGCCTAGAACTCATAGACGTAAAGTTTGAGGGCATAGATACAACCCCCGAGTGGAGGGACAGGCTCTTCTTCCTGAGGACTGGGGTTTCAGCCGACGAGGTCCTTAGGATGCAGACGGTCCAGAAGGCCGCTGAGAGCCTCTCAAAGAGCCCTGGAGCCGCCGTGGGGGCCGGCATAGCGATTATTCCACCATTGTTTCAGCAGCCGACCGCGCAGGCTGCAGCCCAAACGCAGCAAGCTATCCTGTGCCCCAAGTGCAGCTTCCAAAACCCGCGTACAGCCAAGTTCTGCAGCAGCTGCGGAGCCCAGCTACAGGAGATCGGCGCGACGTGTCCGAAGTGCGGAGCTGCAAACCCAGCTGGGGCAAGGTTTTGCACAAACTGCGGAGCCCAGCTACGGGCCTCCAACAAATGCCCGAAGTGCGGAGGCGAGGTCCAGCCTAGCGCAAGGTTCTGTCCAAGCTGTGGGGAGAAGCTAGCCTAAACCGGCTTAGGTCATGTGGAAGGGTGCCTTACCTCTCCCATCGCGTTAAAACTAGGTGAAGGTCCCATAAACCCTCGGAAAGAGTTGGAAGCAAACGAATGCTAGAACGGCTTCAAGCGCCAACCAGGCCGCCACCTATCCTACCTTTTTTTTTTAAAAAAAACTTCGGAGTGGCCGTTGGCCACCTCCACGTTCACCCTTTCCTACATCAAGCGGGAGCTTAGAGCCTCTTCAGGCATGCGGCTTGCTACACGTATTTTCTGCACTTATAGCAATACCATCTCTGGTACTGGGAGATCCAGCTGAGGGATCCTCCACAGGTAGGGCAGACTTGCGCCCTCTCTTGGAGCTGTGGAGGCTGCTGGGCTGCCGGTGCCTGCGCTGGGGGTGCCTGCGCTGGGCGGGGCTTGAGAAGCACGAAGTCGCCGACGGACTGCACGTCTTCCCACGGTATCTCCCTCGCCGAGCCGTCTTTGCCCTCCACGAGGAGGGATATGCCCATTCTTCCTATCGCGAAGCTTATGTCTTTGACTGCGCCTACCAAGTAGCCCTCTCCATCTACGACCTGCATGCCTATCAGGCGTTCCCTCGTCACGCTTCTCTCTCGAGGCTGTCGGGGTGCCTGCTCTCCTAAGCTCATGAATTTATGGTTTGCAACGAGGGAATTTAAAGGTTTGGCGGGCAACCAAATGCCTTAATAAGCTCGCCTAACAATTCTTAAAGCATGGCGAAATCCCTAGATTGCATCTCCAGCGGTTTGGACACCGTCTCGAAGAACTTTGTCCTGTTCGTTCCCGCTCTGGCCCCGATAGTGGTGCAGCTCCTCTTCACGGCCTTGGCCTACGTGTTCTCCATCACCTACTTCTATCCTTACCACTTGATCTCGGTGCCGAACCCGTACATAATTCTGCTCGGAGCAATATTAGCCGCGATAGTGGGCTTCATAGCCTCCTGCATGCTTGTGGACATGACAAGGGACGTCTTAAACGGTCGCCCCGCAGACATTCGCAAGAGCTTCGACTACGTGAAGGGCAGGATAGGAGTCCTATTCATCGTAGCAATACTCGCAGGCCTCTGCAGCGTAACAATAATCCTGCTCCCCGTAGCCATTTTCCTGGTGATAGCGGCTGTGGTTGAGGAGCTGAACGCTGTTGAAAGCCTGAGGGTTGCGTTCAGGTTTGTGGCCGACAATATCGGCGAGGTCGTGATATTCATAGTTGTGGTTATAGTGGTTGGCCTGGTCGCCTCCTACGGTCTCTCCCTGATTCCGCTGGTTGGATCATACGTAGGGGCTGTAGTGAGTTGGATTCTCAACGTCATCTTCACGGTCTCAGCCGTGCACCTTTACCATTCGCTAAAGGCTCCGCCCCCTCCCCCACCACCTCCGCCTCCCGCCTGAGCCTCCACCCTCAAGCCCCGCCCGCGCGGGCGGGGCTTCCCAACAACAAACATTTTTCTTAAAATTCCCTCCAAGGCGGCATGAGCGCAAATTATTTAATTGCTCGGCGCCTAAACGGCATAATAGCGCGGCGTGGGGAGGTTGGCTTGTCCTTCCTGAGGAAGCTCGCCGAGAAGGTTACTCCGCCAAAGGTCAACTTGGCGTTGAACCTTAAGAAGGACGTGTACTTCCTCGGCGAGAACCTTGAAGGCGAGCTGGTCGTATCATCCAACGACGACTTCAACGCCGACGAGGTGAGGTGCGAATTTCAGTGCGTTGAGGCGGCGAGGGTTCAAAGGAGGTTTTACGATTCGACTTCAAAGCGCGAGGTCGTAAGGGACGTGTGGGAGACGGCGACCCTGTACTCCGCGAGGCCGAGCCTCAGCGGGCCTGTGCACATGTCGAGGGGCTTCACCCAGAGCTACCCATTCAGCATAGGGATCCCGATAACTATGAAGCCCACGTATAAGGGGGTCGACAGGAGGGTTACGTGGACCATCAAGGGAGTTGTGGCCGTAAAGAACAGGCCCGACGCGACAACCAAGGCGCTTGAGGTGCAGGTTGCCCAGCCGGCAACTACGCCAATAATAAAGGAGAAGGAAGTCATCAAGGAGGTTGTTATGATTCCGTGCAAGTACTGCGGGACGCTCTTCCCGCAGACCGAAAGCACGTGCCCCCACTGTGGGGCGAGGAGGACGGCGTAAGAAGCCCGGAGGCTTTGGGCACGTCGGCTCGTACCCCCAGCAACCATTGCATTAACCCATGGGCTGGGCCCTGCCGCGGAAAAATCCCCTTTACGGCGAGAGACCTCTAACCATCATTTAAGCTCCGCCGCCATGCTGCTCCTCGCAGGCCTTAAATAGCTGGAGGAGAAACGCTTCCAACCCTGGAGATCGGGAGAGCAGATGGCCCCCATAATCCGCATGGTCGGCTTAACCAAGAGGTTCGGCGGCTTCACCGCTGTGGACCGCCTCGACTTGGAGGTTGAGGAAGGGGAGATACTAGGGCTGCTAGGCCCCAACGGGGCCGGCAAAACCACAACTATCCTCATGCTCGCAACGGTCCTCAAGCCCACCGAAGGCACGGTCTACATTGGGCCCTACGATGTGACGAAGGAGGCGGACAAGGCCAGAAGGCTTGTGGGGGTGGCCTTCCAGGAGCCGAAGCTCCTGTGGGTTGACTCGCCTTGGAGCGTCCTGAACTGGCACGCCAAGGTCTGCGGCCTTCCATCAGGTGAGAGGAGAAGGAGAATACGATGGGTGCTCGAGGAGCTTGGAATATGGGATGTGCGCTTCAAGAGCGCCCACTCCTTGTCGGGCGGCACCCGGAAGAGGGTTGAGGTCGCCAAGATACTAGTGCAGAGGCCTAAAATCGCGATTTTCGATGAGCCGACGGCCCAGGTGGACGTGGTGGGGAAGCACAAGATATGGGGCATGATTCGGGAGCTCAGGGACGAAGGATCAACAATAATATTGGCGACCAACGAGCTCCACGAGGCCGACGTGCTCTCCCAAAGGATTGCAATAATGCACAGGGGCAAGCTGCTGGTGTGCGACGAGCCAAGAAGGCTGAAGGACAGCATACCGGGCGGAGACGTAGTTGAAGTCTCGTTTGAAGGCGGCGTCCCCGAGATGGTAACTGAGGAGCTGAGGAGGATCCCAACGGTCGTGGAAGTCTCGGCGGCGAGGCAAAACCAAGTCAAGATATACCTCAACCGGGCTGAGGAGGCCCTGCCGAGGATCGCCGAGCTGCTATTGAGGCTGGGCCTGCAGGCAAAATCCATGCGCGTGAGCGAGCCCTCCCTCGACGACGTCTTCGCGCACTACACGGGTTTAACAATCGAGGAGGCCCAGAGAAGATGATGAACCCCAAGAGGGTGTGGGTTGTTGCCGAGAGAGACGTGAGGTCGCTCCTCCGGCAGAAGTCCATGCTTGCGATGAGGGTTGCCTGGTTCGCCGCGCAGGTGGCCTTCTTCGGGCTCATAGCGAACTACATGTTTCGGGAGGATGTCCTGGCAGCCATGGGTGGCAGCTACCTTGAGTACTACGTGGCCGGAATGGTGGTTACCATGCTCTACTCCACGGCCATCTTCATAGGGTACGACGTGTACGAGGAGGCGGATCACGGCGTCGTCGAGTACCTGTTAAGCCTCCCGGTTTCAAGGAGGGAACTAGTTGTTGGAAGGTCCATTGGCAGTGGGGTTAGAAGCTTGCTGCACGTGGGACCCATGATTGTCATAGCCCTCTACCTCACTGGAACGCCAAGCGCCCTCCAGCTATCAACATCGCTTTTCTGCCTCTTCCTCTTCGCCTTCGGGGCCTCGGGCCTCAGCATAACGGTAGCGGCGGCTTTGAAGTCGTCGGATCGATTCGACATACTCATGGGGGTCGTCGACGCGCTCGCGGTCAGGCTGAGCACGGCTCTCTACCCTGTTGCCTTCATGCCGTCCTACTATGGCGGCTTAGCCTCAATCAACCCAATCACGTTCGCCGCGGACCTCTTCAGGTGGGGTGCGGGGCTGGAGTCAGCGCTCCTAACACCGCCCCTCCTAGCGGTGGTCGGCATAGTCGCCTTCTCGTCGACCTTCACGTTCCTAGGAGTAGCCCTGTACGAGCGGAGGCTGGAGGGAGGCGGCTGGCGTTGAGGGCGTTGCTGGCCGTCGTTGAGAGGGACTTCAGGTACTTCCTCCGGTATAGGTGGTGGATTGCGGGGATGGTGAGCATGAACCTCGCGGACCTGTTCATAATGGCCTTGGTCTACGCGAGGATGACGAATCCAGACGTGGTGGTGGACTACTTCGTGTTCTTCGCTCCGGGACTGACGGTGACCGCGGCCTTCGCCGCGGCGTTCATGATTGGACGCGAGGTGAACATGGAGCTCCGCCGCGAGGTAACCCACTACATGCTTAGCCTTCCAATAGAGAGGTGGAAGCTTGCTGCCGGCAGGGTTATTTCAGGCGGGATTAGGGGGGTAGCCTACGTTGCCCCCCTCCTCGCAACCACGCTCGCCATAACCAACGCCTACACCGGGCGCCTGCCCACGCCCCCAGAGCTGCTGACAGTTTTGGCAGTCCTCTCCTCGCTTTGCCTTGGAACCTCCGGCCTGAGCATCGCGTTGGCCCTCTCAACAAAGAGCTTCGAGAAGTACGTGACGGCTAGAAGCGTGGTGTACTACGCCTTGTTCTTCTGCAGCACGGTCTTCTACCCCCTAAGCCTCGTAGAGAGGGTTTTCCCTCCCCTGGCGATCCCCGCCCGCCTGAACCCCGTGAGCTGCGGAGCCGACCTCTCCAGGGCTCTGCTGCTCGGCTGGGCTGAGCCTACACCATTCATGCTTGTCGACGTGCTGCTCTACGCGCTTGTCTTCGGGCTGCTCGCAGCCTCTTCCTATGCGAGGACAACGCGTAAGTGAAGGCCGTCGAATTGTCGGGTCTGCTTGAGCCCGACCGGGGGGTTCACACGTGGGCTTAAAAACAACGGGTTGGGGCTTCAACCATTCAGGCCCCAACCTTTTTATAGTCAACGCAGGATGTAACCCTGCGTGAAGGTTGGAGGGCCTTTAAAGTGCTTGACGGCATGGTCTTCGCGCTTGCCGTGTTCACGGCGGCCATCGCGATAATAGTTTGGGGCAAGGTTCACAGGGCCTACGTTGGCCTGGCCTCCTCGGCTGTGATCATATTGGCCGGGGTGCTGACCCCACAGAGGGTCCTAGAGTACTTGGACCTGGACGTAGTCGGGCTCCTCATAGGGATGGCAATCATAACCTACTACTTGGAGAAGTCGGGCTTTGCTAGGTGGATCTCCGCGAGGTTCCTGAGGCTTGGAGGCCGAAACCCCATGAACGTTATGGTGATACTTGCCTGCCTCGGCTCCCTCCTGTCGGCAATCCTCGACAACGTATCAACAACGCTGCTGCTCGCCCCGATAGCGCTAAGCCTAGCTGAGGCTTTAGGCGTCAGCGCGGTGCCCTACGTGGTCGGCGTCGCGTTGGGCTCAAACCTCGTCGGGGCCGCCCTCATGATCGGGGATCCCCCAAGCATGATGGTTGCGTCGGCGCTGAACCTCAGCTTCACCGACTTCATAGTGTTCAATGGCAGGCCGAGCATCTTCTTCATAATAATGGCTGCCTGCCCCGTTGCAGCCCTCACATTAAGGCTAACGGCTAAGAAGTACGTGAAGGCCTCAGGGGGGTTGACCAACGCGCGTGGGGGCCTCGACGAGCAACACGTAAAGGATAGGGCCCTGCTGGCGGAAGTGTTAGCGGTCTTCATCTCGGTGGTAGCCCTCTTAAGCGTTAGGAGCGTCTACGGCATACCTTTATGGATGCCACCGGTGCTCGGCGGCCTAGCCCTGCTGGCCCTTCGAGCCCCAAGGGATAGATCCATTGAGGCCCTCGTTAATGGCGTGGACTGGAAGACGATAATCTTCATATCCTCAGTATTCGTGTTGACGGGCGGGCTCGTGGAGACCGGCTTCGTTGACCTCATGTCATCCACGATATACGGGCTGTGCGGCGCCAACGCGGCCCTTACCTCGGCCCTCCTAATATGGGTCTCAGTCCTGATATCGGCCTTCATAGACAACATTCCCTACTTCGCCATAATGATACCCATGGTGATGGGGCTCTCCGAGGCGTCCGGCATGAATGTGTACACGCTTATGTGGGCCTTGCTGATAGGTGGAAGCCTAGGGGGAAACTGCACCTACATAGGCGCAGCCGCAAACGCGGTGGCCGTCGGAATACTAGAGAGGAGGAACTTTAAGGTCTCCTTCACAGAGTTCGCCAAGCTAGGGGCTCCCTACACTATAACGGCCGTGCTCATCGGAGAAGTTTTACACTACTTGATCTTCATATAGCTGTTTAAAGCCGACGAAGCGCGGGGAGAGGCGTAAAAGAAGTAGAGTTGTGGAGTTCCGGGAGCGGCCGGCTACACGTCGTCTCCGGTCTCAACGTACCCCGCAACGCTGTAGGATCCGGGGCATATGAGCATGAAGGCGAAGGGCCTGTCCACCCGCTGGGTTATGGCTGGCGTGTGCGGTATCCACGGCCTGGGTATCGTTATTATCGTGGGCTTATCGATAACGTAGACCTCCCTCTCCGACCCGAACCAGAACTCTATCGATGCGCCGAGCTCGTGGATCCTCGATGGGTCGAGGCCTAAGGCAACGAGCAGCTCGGGCTCCCTGTGCACGTGGGCGTACCTAGTCGACATCCACACGCCTGTCGTCTTAAAGAACTCCCAGGAGAAGCTTATGTTAACGCCCTCGAGGTCCTCAGGGTGCATCTGAACCATTTGGTACGCCTCCCCGGGACCCATCGACCGCATATCCATAACCCCCCTCTCATCGATCTTTATCGGCGCCTCGGCGCGCCAACCCTCATAAGCGCTCTTGGACGTTGCCAGCCTCTTCACAAGCCTCGAGTACCTGGTGCCCTTGGATGGCTGCCTCGCGCAGCCTACGGTTTCACCGGAGTAGAGCGGCGAGTTGCTCAACACTAGGTGCACCAACGGCCTCTCAAGCTCCTTCACCCTTAGGGGGCCGTGGGGCGTGTTCTTGGGTACAACGACCACCGTGGGTTCGCGGAAGGTGTACTCCTCCCTCTCCTCTCCGATGAGGATCGATGCCTCCCCGCCTAAATCCATTATGTCCTCGGGATTCGTCCCGGCGACCGCGATGAGCTCGTCGTAGGGGTGAACCACCATCTTACCCTCGCCTGCGGGGTGCAGGGCGCACTTCCCCTCAAGGTAGGCAATGCCCAAATGCCCCGGGTAGCCTTCAAGGTCCTTGGATTCCATCCAGAACACCTTAACATCACGAGGGAAAAGCCCTTCAGGCGCCTCCCCCACGGTTAGCGGCTTCACGAGCCTCCTGTACTTGGATCCCATAACGCGAGCACCTCAAATCAATGTGATGACTCCTCGCTTTTTAAGGGCTTTCTCGAAGCCCGATAAGCAAACCCAATGGACTTTGAAGTCCTCAGGGTTCATCCTTAAATGCGTGGTGGAGCTTCAACGCCGGTCCTTAAGGATCACGTAGACCTCAACTCTGATCTTCCTCTTGGAGACTTCATCCCACAGGTCGTTTAGGGATCTCGGGAGGTAAAGCTTGTAGCTTTGGCTTTCCCGAACCACCCTGTGCTCGCCTAGGTATAAGAGGCCCCTAAACAACAACTCAACGTCCACCGGGTTCGCCCCCAACTGCGCTGAGCTGTAGGGGTGGACCTCTACCCAGCACTTGGCCGTCCCCGCGCGCGGATCGATCTTCGAGGGGTTACCGGTTCGCATGGTACCAATTTGGTTGAGCCTCTCAAGGCGCCTCGGGGCCACGGCTCTCAAGCAGCGTAGCCCAGCAGGGGCTGGGCGAACGCGCTTCGTGGAGGCTTTAACGAATCCTTAAATCGCTAAGGAGAGCTGTGAGCTGTCCTTAAGACAAGGGATCCTCGCTGCATCGCGCTCAAGCTTGGAGCGGTGGAGGCTGCCGCAGGATTAGGCTTGAAGCCTAGGCAATGCGCCCGCCATCGGAGATCGCTAAACCCTATGTATGGCCCTGAAGATCTCCGAGTGCTGCACGAAAACTTCAACCCCGAGCTCCTTGGCCTTCAGCTCCAGCTTATCCCTCAGCTGGCTGAGGCTGCAGGTGGCCTTGCTGATGTCCGCAACCATTATCATCGCGAAGAAGCCCCTCAAAACCGTTTGACTTATGTCCTCTATGTTCACGTTGAGGCTTGCCAAGACGCTTGTGATGCCGGCAACTATGCCGGGCTTGTCCACGCCGATCACTGTCACAACTATGAGGTCTTTGTCCTCACGGGGAGGCAAGAAACCACCACAGATTTTCTAGTGCTGCGGGCGACCATTTAACCTTTAAGCTCCGCCTCGGCCTTCAACTTAGCTTGGAGTTTCAATATCTTTAAATGAAAACAGTTATTAACGGAGCGCCCCCAAATTGTTATCCAAGGTGGAAGGCCTTGAAGAGAGCTTGTGGTATAGTCTTGGTTTTAGCGTTTGTGGCCGCGCTTCTGCTTCCAACCGTAAACGTGGCGAGTGCGCAGCAGGCCCCCAAGGGGCCATGGGTTGACGAGGTCGTCTTCCTGGTCGAAGAAGAGGAGGCAAAGGTGTATAACAGGCTTATCGCAGGCGACATACACGCTTACTTCACAGACCTCTCGGATCCAACAGTCATAGATCTCGTGAAGAAGTCGCCTCAACTGTGGTATGCGACGGCCTACGGGCTGTTCTTCGAGTTGACCATAAACCCCGTGGGGCCTGAGTTCCCGAAGACTGGGAAGATGAACCCGTTCTCGAGCGCTAAGGTGAGGGAGGCCCTCAACTGGCTGGTTGACAGGGACTATATAGCCAACGAGATCTGTGGTGGCCTGGCAGTTCCAAGGTACTTTGCGCTCACCCCGGCGTTCCCGGACTACGCGAGGGTTATCGACGTTGCGAGGTCCCTGGAGGTGAAGTACAGCTACAACTTCGAGAAGGCGAAGGAGGTTATAACGGCGGAGATGCTTGAGATGGGCGCTGAGCTCAGGGGTGGGAAGTGGTACTACAAGGGTGAGCCCGTCGAGCTGAGGTTCCTGATAAGGGTTGAGGACCAGAGGAAGGCCATAGGCGACTACATAGCCTCGCAGCTGGAGAAGCTGGGCTTCACTGTTAACCGCATGTACAAGACCGGAAGGGAGGCCTCACCGATATGGATAGGTGGAGACCCAGCCAACGGGGAGTGGCACCTCTACACCGCTGGGTGGATAACTACGCTCATAGCAAGGGATGAGGGAGACAACTTCGAGTTCTACTATACGCCTAGGGGCTACCCGGTCCCCCTGTGGCAGGCGTACAAGCCCAGCCCAGACTTCGACGACGTGTGCTACAGGCTGGCGTACAGGCTCTACTCGAGCGTGGAGGAGAGGGAGCAGCTGCTGGCCAAGGCCCTCCAACTTTCAATGGAGGACTCGGTGAGGGTGTGGCTTGTAAACCAGAAGGTCCCATACGTGGCTGCAAAGGGGCTTCAGCTGACGTCCGACTTGGCTGCGGGCTTCAGCGGAAGTAGGCTGTGGCCTTACACTATAAGGTTCGAGGGCAGGACTGGAGGGCAGGTTAAAATAGCCATGAGCAACATGCTGGTGGACCCGTGGAACCCCGTGGCCGGCACGAACTGGGTCTACGATACAACCATTATACAGGCAACGTGCGACCAGCCCGCGGTGCCCAACCCGTTCAACGGGCTTTACCTGCCCAACAGGGTTGAGAAGGCGACGGTGTACGTGAAGAGCGGCCTACCCGTGGGCAAGACGCTGGACTGGGTTGACTTGGTGTTCGTCGATGAACCCATAGCGGTGCCGTCGGATGCCTGGTACGGGTGGAACGCCACCACAAGGCAGATAACGAATCCACCTGCCGGGTTGAAGGCCAACGTCAAGGTGGTCGTGGAGTACGACGACCAGCTGTTCAACGTGAAGTACCACGACGGCACAAAGATGTCCCTAGCCGACGTAGTCTTCAACTTCATATTGGACTTTGACAGGGGCGACCCGGCAAGCCCACTATACGATGAGAGCCACGCGGTGGACCTTGAGGCGTTCAAGACAACCTTCGGCGGCTTCAGAATAGTAAAAGAGAGCCCGCTCACAATAGAGTTCTACACTAATGCGACATATCTAGACGCCGAGTGGATAGCCTTCGACGCCATAACGAGCTTCTACCCGTGGGGAGGCCTGAACTACGGCGCGATGCCGTGGCACATGATCGCGATAGGCATGCTGGCGGAGATGGACGGCAAGCTGGCGTTCAGCTCGGATAAGGCCGCCAAGCTCAACATTGACTGGCTCAGCTACATAGCTGGCCCAAGCCTCGACATCCTCAAGGAGGAGCTCGACAAGGCCATAGCCAACGGATTCATACCCTACCAAGAGGTCCTGGGGAAGTACCTAACCAAGGATGAAGCGCTAGCCAAGTACAACGCCTTGAAGGCGTGGTTCGAGAAGCACGGGCACTTCTGGGTTGGGAACGGCCCATTCTACCTGGATAGGGTCGACGCCACAGCCAACATAATCACCCTGAAGGCGTTCAGGGAGTACCCGGACGTCGCTGATAAGTGGCTGATATTCAGCGAGCCGAAGTTCCCCGCGATCGCCCTAAGCGGCCCATCAGATATGATCGCAGGGGAAGCCGCATACTTCGAGGCCAGGGTGACGTATAGGGGAAGCCCCTACCCAGCCGACGAAATAGAGTTCGTGAAGTACATAGTTCTAGACCAAGAAGGAAACGCCCTCTTGAAGGGAGAGGCCACCCCGGTCTCCGACGGCCTCTACACCATAGTGGTCCCAACCAGCGAGCTTGTGCCCGGAACCTACAGGCTGGAGGCGATCGCCCTCTCAAAGCTCGTCTGCGTGCCGCAGGGCGGCGAGGCCTACCTCAAGGTCACCTCAGTCAAGAGCTTCATAGACTCAGCCACCCAGAAGATGAAGGCGGAGATGGATGCTAGGCTCTCAGGAATTGAGGCCAGCATGGCCGAGCAGCAGAAGACCCTGCAGGATCTAAGGAGCTCCGTGTCAACCTTAACCACGCTCTCCTACGCGTCGGTAGCCGTAGCCATCGTGGCGCTGATAGTGGCCGCAGCCTCAATGCTCGCGGGAAGAAAGAAAGCGTAAAGCTGAAGCCAGGGGAAACCACCCTTATATTTTTTATAGCAATCCTTATTAAGGTAGGCCTTAATAGGAGAAAGGTATTGAAATTGATGCATGGAGTCCTGAGGTTTGCGCGGTACGCCGCGAAGAGGGGAGCGGTGTTATTTGTAGTTGTTGTGCTCGCGGTTTACGCCACAATACTCATAGCGAACATGGGCGGCTACGTCGACGAGATGGTTAAGTCGCAGGTTATGGCCTCGGTGAGCCAGAGCGTCGCCCAGAACCCGCAGTACAAGATGCTCCCCTACGAGGAGAAGATGAAAATAATAAACTCGCTTTACGAGGCTGAGCTGAGGCGCCTGGGCCTCGACCAGAGCTTCTACGTTAGGAGCTTCATATACTTGGGCTCCGCGCTGACCATGGATCTGGGCAGGGCACAATACATGACAAGCGACAGCGGCTCAACCATAGTCAGAGTCATAATTACCGAGAGGCTTCCAGCATCAATCCTCCTCTTCACGAGCGTGAACCTCATGCTCTTCTTCATTGCCCTCTTCGGCGGGCTGGCACTCTCGCATAGGTATGGCAGCAAGATGGACAAGGTTGTGGTGTCCCTCTCACCGCTCTCGTCGATACCTGGCTGGTTCTACGGGATATTCCTTATACTGATATTCGCAGCGTGGTTACGCATATTACCGTATGGAGGCATGGTTGATGCCCCTCCACCTAAAGATGCGTTCGCCTACGCGCTCAGCGTCCTCAAGCACATGGCCCTCCCAGCGATGTCGTGGCTCATAGCATACTCCGTTATACAGACCTACGTCAAGAGGACCTTCTTCCTGATGTTCTCCAGCGAGGACTACGTTGAAATGGCCAAGGCCAAGGGGCTGCCCCCCAAGCTCGTGGAGCGAAGGTACATACTTAGGCCGACCCTTCCCCCGATAGTGACCGACCTGGCGTTGACGCTCATATCCTCGTGGATGGGGGCGATAGTGACGGAGAGGGTCTTCAACTGGCCGGGGATAGGATCCCTCTTCTACGAGGCCATAGGGTTCCTGGACTCCCCCGTGATCGTGGGGATAGTGGTCATATACGCCTACCTGCTCGCGGTAACGGTGTTGATCCTCGACCTGGTCTACATGATTGTGGACCCGAGAATCAGGATGAAGGGGTAGGAAGTTGGCGACTGAAAAATCAGGGGCAAAGTCCTTCTTGAAGAGCCTGTTAACTTATAGGTCAGCGCTGGCCGGGGTGATTATAATACTGTTCATGGTTTCCCTGTCGCTCTACACCGTAATAGCAATACCCTACCCGGAGGCGGTTAGGCTCTGGAGGCTTGGCGAGAAGAGCTTCATGGATAACCCACGAGTCGCAGCGCCAAGCTGGGTAAACCTCTTCACCTCCAAAAAGCTGCCCGAGACAATAATCTTGGACACGAGGAGCAGTGCAAGCGGAGCCAGCAAAGCAATAGTCTCCAACACGTTCAGGTTCGAGTTCACGTTCAGCTACGACTACGACGAGTTCCCCAGCGAGCTCAACATGTTCTTCTTCTCGAAGTTCAATAAAACCCTGCACGTGGCCGTCTACTGGCAGAAGCCCGGTGGAGAGCCGTTGAAGCTGAAGGACTTCACCTTGAAGGCCGGAGAGGACGCATACTACATTTCGGCCGACGCAGTCCTCATCGAGAGGCTCAACAAGTACTTGAGCGAGAAGGTTGGGGCCGGGCTCAACCAAACGCTCAAGGCCGAGGAGGCGCTCTTCGCGGTTGAAGACCAGAGCGTCCTAAGCCGCGACACGATGCAGCCGGCGAAGGGCAAGTACAAGGTGGTGGTGGAGGGAACAGCGTTCGAGGAGGGATACAGCGTCGACGCCAAGCTCGTCGTTTACGGCAAAGTCCACGGGATTGCGGGCACCGACTACCATAGAAGGGATCTAAGCATCGCGCTGCTGTGGGGGGCACCGATAGCCCTCTCCTTCGGGGTTGTCGCCGCGGTTGCGGTTACCTGCCTCCAGATGGTGATAGCCGCGGTCGGCGCCTGGTATGGCGGGCGAGCCGACTCCCTCATCCAGAGGGCTACCGAGTTCACCATGATACTCCCGTTTCTGCCCGTGTTGATGATGATCTCGGCGTTCTACAAGATAAACATATGGGTTCTGCTGCTGGTGGTGATAGCACTCAGCGTTCTAGGCTACGGAACCAAAACCTATAGGGCCATGTTCCTCCAGATAAGGGAGTTCCCGTACGTGGAGGCCGCGAAGGCGTACGGCGCCAGCAACAAGAGGATAATATTCAGGTACCTGGTGCCCAAGGTGCTCCCCACCATAATTCCATCGCTCGTCCTGTCCGTAGCCGACTTCGTGTTCTTAGAGGCGGCCCTAGCCATACTTGGGTTGGGAGACCCGGATGCCCCCACATGGGGCAAGATGATCAATGACGCGTACGGGGCTGGTGCCCTCTACCTGGGCTACTACCACTGGATACTTGAGCCGGCGCTGCTGCTCGTCGTGACGACCCTCGGCTTCGCGCTTCTCGGCTTCGCGCTGGACAAGATATTTAATCCCAGGCTTAGGGAGGTCTAAGAGCGTGGGCTCCATCCTCGACGTGAGGGGCTTATACCTGCACTTCAACACGAGAAGCGGGGTTGTCAAGGCGGTTGACGGCGTCTCGATTACGGTCGGCAGAGGGGAGACCCTCGCCTTGATAGGCGAGTCGGGGTGCGGCAAGAGCTCGCTCGCGAGGGCGCTCATCAGGTTGCTGCCCAGAAACATCCACGCATTCAAGGGCCAGGTGATCCTGGACGGGGAGGACGTCATGACGTACGATGAGAGGAGGTTCAGGGAGGAGGTTAGGTGGCTCAAGATATCCATGGTGATGCAGGCCGCGCAGAGCTCCCTGAACCCCGTGATAAAGGTGGGGGACCAGGTGGCGGAGCCCCTCACCGTGAAGAAGGGGATGGACAAGAGGGCCGCCATGGATGAGGCGGTGAAGGCGCTCACCCTAGTCGGCATACCTCAAGAGTTCGCAGAGAGGTACCCGTTCGAGCTGAGCGGAGGGATGAGGCAGAGGGCCGTAATAGCCATGGCCCTCATAACGAGGCCCCAAATAGTCATATTGGATGAGCCCACCTCAGCCCTCGACGTTTTAACCCAGACCAGCATAATGAACATGCTCAAGGAGATAAAGGGCAGGATGGGGCTCACCTACATCTTCATAACGCACGACGTCGCAACCTCGAGCGAGCTGGCCGACAAGGTTGCGGTAATGTACGCGGGCCAGGTGGTTGAGGTTAGCCCAGCCGACAAGTTCTACCCGAACCCGCTGCACCCCTACTCCGCCAAGCTCATGGCAACTGTCCCCACCCTAAGGGCCGACAAGAAGTTGGAGTTCATACCAGGCACAACCCCAAGCCTGATAGATCCCCCAAAGGGGTGCAGGTTCGCGGAGAGGTGCCACTTCAAGATGGATATATGCGTAGAGGAGCCTCCCACCTTCAACGTTGATGGGGACAGGCTCGTTAAATGCTGGATTTACGGTCGAGAACATGGAGCCTGACGAGCTGCTCAAGGTATTGGATCTGCGCATGTGGTTTGAGGTCAGGAAAGGCTTGTTCAGCAGGCCGGTGTACGTCAAGGCGGTTGACGGAGTTAACTTAGCCTTGAGGAGGGGGGAGGCGGCATCGCTCGTGGGGGAAAGCGGAAGCGGGAAGACTAGTCTTGGTAAAACCGTGCTGAGGCTCTACGAGCCCACCTCGGGGCGCATAATCTTTGAGGGCAGGGACATAACCAAAGCCAAGCCTAGGGACTTGAAGTTCTACCGCAGAGAGGCCAGCCTGGTGCAGCAGGATCCCTACGGCGCCCTGCCGCCGTTCATGAACGTTAGGAGGATACTCGAGGAGCCCCTCAAGATCCACGGCGTGGAGAGGGGGGAGAGGGAGAAGCTCATCTGCAGCGCGTTGGAGGAGGTTAAGCTCACTCCCGTGGAGGATTTTCTAGGAAAGTTCCCCCACATGCTGAGCGGCGGCCAGCAGCAGAGGCTTGTAATCGCCAGGGCAATGATACTGAGGCCCAAGCTCATAGTCGCCGACGAGCCCGTCTCGATGCTTGACGCCTCGGTTAGAGTCGAGATACTCACGCTGCTGAGGGAGATACAGCGCAGGCACAACCTCAGCGTCATCTACATAACTCACGACCTCTCAACAACCCGCTACTTCTCCGAGAAGATATTCATAATGTACGCGGGCAAGATAGTTGAAAAGGCCGAGACCCGGGAGCTGCTCAGGAAGCCGCTGCACCCCTACACGCAGGTGCTCCTAAACGCGATACCTGATCCAGACCCGAAGAACAGGTTCACCTTGAAGGAGGTTCCGCCGGGAGAGCCTCCAAGCCTAATCAACCCGCCGCCCGGGTGCAGGTTCAGCCCCAGGTGCAAGTTCGCGGTTAAGGGCCTCTGCAACGCGGAGGATCCGCCCGAGGTTGAGGTTGAGAGTGAACACTTCGTGAGTTGTTGGCTCTATGCTCAAGGCAACAAGGGAAACCTATGAGGTCATAGCCGGCTTCTGCATGATGCTTGTGGGCTTCCTGCTCCCCTTCCTGATGGTCGTGGGGGTTATTGCATCAAGCATCGGGCTGTCCATATTCTCCTACGCTATATCGCTAGCCGGCCTGGCGCTCGGCCTGCACGGGGTCTACGGAATCTACACGACCAAGAGGGGGAATGAGGAGGGGCGCCGCGCGGGGGAGCAATAAAGCCTAGGGTTTGCCCCTGAACTCCGCGCGAACTTCAAGATCCGCTGCTATCCGCCAGCCACTCCAAGCCCCTTAATCATAGCGGGGCTGGAAGGATCTCTTGGCTCTCAAGCATTAAGGCACATGCGCGCGTTTCAGCTTTTGCGCTGGCCTGCACCCACAACCGATCTCTCCTTGGAGACCTCTATTATGAGTGGTTCAACTGCCTGAGCCGGGATGCCCATGCCGGCGAGCTCGTGCCCTTCAAGAACCTCAGTGATTCAGCCACCCCTCCCTTTAGGAGCTGCGCCTCCCTCTCCGAGGCGGCGAGGTAGAGGATCCTCGGCTTCGCGCCGCAGGCATCCACGGTGAACGCTCCGTTTAACTAGGACGCCTCGTCGAGGTTTCCAAAAGATAAGGCCTTGGTCGGGCAAGGCCTCCACGCAGGCAGGCCTCAACCCGGCTTGTAGCCTATGCCCGCAGAGGTTGCAGCTGCAGGAGGCTGTAGCCTTGAACATAATAGTGCCTCCGCGCCCGCAGCTTGGTTTGCTCAGCTGGAGGCTGCTGCCATCCGGGACCGGCACGCGGACGCTGTAGGGACACGCGTCGACGCATCGCCTTTGACCCCTGCAGGCCTCGACGTCAGGAAGGGCCTAGACCACGCGGGGTTCGACCCCCAAACCACGTACAGCCTGGTTTCCTGCGCTGGAGGGTCACCGAGGGTGGGGAAGCCGAGGGTCAGCAGCTCGGCCAGCTGAGCCGCCCTCCTACAGGTGGTTGAGCTTTCAGTCGCGTAGTTCGGGGAACCGAAGGTGTAGCATAAGCGTTGGACGGCGGCCCTAGGCTCCTTCGGATCGCCAACGTAGAACACCACGGATTCGGGGCCATACCTCTCCCTCACCTCCCTTAGCTTTGATGCTATGATGTTGTAAGCCTCATCCCAGGTTGTCCTAGCCCAGCCCGGGTCCCCGGAGCCCTTAGGCCTAGTCCTCCTAAGCGGGTGGATGAGCCTCTCCGGGTGATGCTGCCTCTAGGCGAGGGCATAGGCCTTGGCGCAGGGCGGTGAGCTGGGGAAGCCGGGCCAGTTCTCGACTTTAACTACCATCCCATCCTTAACTTGGAACCTTAAGCCGCACATGGGCATCTGGTTGCACGCGGTTGCAGAACGTGTAGTAGTAGCCGCCTTCACCTTTCGAAGCAGCCAAAACCCACACATCCCATAAGCCCAGTTGACTTACGTGTACGTAATGCTCAATGCAACTATTAGAGGGCAGCCTAACCTCAGCCACGGTCAACGTCAAGCCCGTGGATGCACCCATTAATGAATCCATAAACGTAAGCAGACAAATGGAGGAAGGCGGCTGCTTAAGCGATCCCTCACCGAAAACATATAGGGCGGGCAGACCATCCTCCACGGGTGAACCCGCCGAGCGCGGGTAAGGCTGGTTTGGAGCTATGCGGGTCTCGGCTGGGAAAGGAAGGTGGAAGGTGAGCTTGAGGCTTCTGAGGACCTCGCCGGGAAAGGGGGTTGCGGCCCTGCTCACCGGTGGGGATGAGCCGCATGTAGGTGCGGTGGCGGTGTCAATACCGAGCAGCGTAGTCCACCACCCCGAGAAGGTTAGGGGTTCAACCTCTGTCTTCACGGTTCCAGGCCACATGGACGATCAGGTGGCTGCGCCGCTGGCGAAGAGGATGGCTGAGGCGTTGGGGGAACCCGTGGTGGTTGTGTGTGGGCTCCACGTACACGCCGCCACAGCCAAAGACATCCGGAGGCTCGTGGAGAACTCCCACGCCGCCGTCGAAAAGGCCTTGAAGAGGTTGTCCGCGCTGCCAGCCGAAGGGAGGCCATCGTAATAGGCGGAGGGGCTCAGCATAGCTTATTAGGCTTCCAGCCTATGTGAAAGGCATGTACGACGTCGTCCTGATACACCCGCCGGCCCTCTACGACTTCAGGAAGAGAATAGCCTTCAGCGGGCCCGTTGCCTACACGGTGGGCGAGAGCAGCGACCAGTTCATAATACCGCCCATAGGCATGTTTAGCATGGCCGACTTCCTGGAGAGGAACGGCTACAAGGTGGTTATAGACAACCTTGGCGACAGGATGATACACGACTCCACGTTCGACGTGGAGAGGCACCTGAGAAGGCTGGAGTCCAGGGTGTACGGCGTCGGCCTCCACTGGGCCGTGCACTCCCAGGGGGCTTTGGAGGTGGCGAGGCTCTGCAAGAGGCTGCACCCCGACTCGACGGTGGTCCTGGGCGGGCTAACATCAACCGTGTTTCACGCCGAGGCCGTCGGGAAGTTCAGCTTCGTGGACGCGGTTGTAAGGGGGGAGGCCGAGAAGCCGCTCCTCGAGTTCCTGGATTCCCTTGAAAGGCGCGGCAAGCCGACGCCCGTCCCCAACACTACTGTCAGGGATGAGGATGGAAGGATTCTGGTGGGCGAGCCGAGGAGGCCTGAGGTGGACATAAACGATCTCGAGTTCGCGAGGATAGACCTGCTGGAGCCCAAGAGGGCTTTCTTCAGCTCATTCATGCCGCCCCACTTCTCGCTGCCGGTGTGCCGCGGCTGCACTTACAGTTGCGCTGCGTGCGGGGGATCATCATACAGCTACAGGACCTACCTGAACAGAGAGGCGCCGTCGTTCAGGAGGCCGGAGAGGCTGCGCGAAGACCTAGAGAAGCTGAGCGAGCAGGGAGTTAAGGCGGTTTTCCTATTCCAGGACCCACGGATGGCCGGGGCCGGCTACTGCGAGGAGCTCGTGAAGGAGCTTAAATCCTCAAACGCGTCCATACTCAACATATCCATGGAGCTATTCGAGCCCGCCGACGAGAAATACCTGGGCTTCCTCGCCAGCGTAGGGATACCGTTGACGTTAACGATATCGCCTGAGTCCGGAGTCGACGAGGTCAGGATGCTCCACGGGAGGGGCTACTCGAACAGGGAGCTCTTCAAGACCATTGAGGCGTGCAGGAAGCACGGAGATCTGATGCGCCTCATAGTCTTCTTCATGTTGGGCTTAGCCCACGAAACCGAGGACACACTGAAAGAAACTGTGAACCTATGGGAGAGGATATGCCTCCTCGACGGGGGCCACAGAACCGTGGTCTTCGCCTTCGGGCCCATGATACTTCTAGACCCAGGATCGCCAGCCTTCGATAGCCCCGGCGAGCACGGCTACAAGCTGGCCTTCAAGAGCCTGGAGGACTACGCGAACGGCATGTCGATGCCCTCCTGGCATCAGTGGATAAGCTACGAGACTAAGTTCTTCGACAGGGCAAAGATAGCCGACCTAACCCTGAAGTTGATAGAGCGCGCCATAGACCTGCGGGAGAAGTACGGAATATACGATAAGCTTCAGGCGTTCAGGGAGCGATCCTACTTCGTCCTCCTAAACAGGATGATAATGAGGGGCGTCGAGAAGGCCATGAGGAGCCGGGACGAGGCCGAGAGGCTCTTAAAGCTCCAGAGGCTGAAAGAGGCTGTGAACGAGTACGTAAGCCGCCTGCAGCTCATGTGAACGCAACGCGGCCCCTGGTAAGGCCGAAAGCTCCAAGTTCCAGGCTGCAGCTCCCCAAGCCGCGCCGCCCCGCGGAACATCGAGGGTGGGCTTAGAGGTAAGCCTAGAGTGGCCCCGCCCAGGATTTCATGGCGTTTAATCGGCAGCCGAAGCCCTCGTCAAGGCCTCCAAAGCGCTTTTAGCCTCCACCGCGGTGTCCTCCTGCCTTTTTCGCCTTCCCTTAATCTCCAATTCGCAAACCGGATTTTCCTTCATGTGGTGCAGCGATCCCCGCTCCTGCAAGGGCCCATCAAGCAAGTTTTCGGCCTCAACCTATGAGCCGCGGCGCCAGCGTTTTTAGTTGGCGAGTGAGGAGTCCTACTCGGGCTGAGAAATGCATTCCCTAGCCCTTCTTGAAGGCAGAAGGACTGTCAGGCTGTTCGAGGATAGAGAAGTTCCCCGCAACCTCTTGGTAAGGGCCTTAGAGGCGGCGACGTGGGCTCCTTCAGCCCACAACTCCCAGCCGTGGAGGTTCACGGTGATAGGGAAGGGGGAGGCTAGGAGGAGGCTCGTCGAGTCCATGTCGCTTAGGTTCATGGAGGACCTGCTGAACGATGGCGTTCCGAGAAGCGAAGCCGAGCTGATTGTTTCGGCCTCCAAGGAGAGGTTCACGAGGGCTCCGGCCCTAGTGCTCTTCTGCCTGGCCCGAGGAGACCTAGAAGACTACCCCGACGAGAGGAGGAGAAGCGCGGAGCGGATTATGGGGGTTCAGAGCTTGGCGGCTGCAATAGAGAACTTCCTTTTGGCGCTGCACGCGCTGGGCTTAGCTGGATGCTGGAGGTGCGCGCCGCTGTTTTGCCCAGGCGAAGTTAAGGCGGCGCTGGGGCTACCCGAAGACCACGAGCCCCAGGCAATCGTGGAGGTGGGCTACCCAGCGGAGAGGCCGGAGAAGCCGGCCCGGAGGCCGCTCAGCGAAGTGTTGAGGCTGGTGGACTTTCCAAGCTGAAAACACCTGGCATCGCATATGGATAGGGGTGCCCGGGGAATGCCGCTGAAGGAGGTTAAAGGGGTCCGCGGCCACTACGCGATTGAGGGTCCCCTCAAGCTCAGGGTCCTGAGAGGGTGCGTCGAGCTCACTGGTAAGGAGCTGGGGGGCGGCGATGAGGCTGTCGTGCCGGCGGCTAAGGCAACGCTGCTCGAGGCTGTTGACGAGGCGGAGGTTGAGCTTTTAGGTGGGGGATCCATCATTGAACTTGAAGCCTCAACGATACCCCGCGAGTGGGTCGAGTTCGTGGAGTCCGTTTCGGGGCACTGCACCATCTCAACCATAGGCCCCATGGACTCCGGGAAGACGTTCTTCGTAACATACGCGGCTAACAAGCTGATCGCCAAGGGCTCCAGCGTGGCGGTCGTCGACTGCGACGTGGGCCAGTCCAACATAGGTCCCCCCACATCTATAGGGCTGGGCTTCCTGGATGGACAGGTCGTCTTCCTCGACGAGGTTCAGCCCTCAGAAGCCTACTTTGTGGGCTCAACGTCGCCCGCGGGGCACCTGCTGCCAATGGTTGTCGGCACGCTTAAGCTGGTCAGCTCCGCTAAGGCCAGGTGCGGCGTCCTCCTCGTAGATACCCCGGGAATGATCTACGGGGGCCCGGCAAGGGCCTACCAGCTGCACGTCGCCGAGGCGGTGAACCCGGACGTGGTGGTGGCCCTCCAAAGGGAGGGCGAGGGCGCCCATTTAGCTAGGCACCTCAAATCCCTAGGCTACGAAGTCGTGGAGCTCCCGGCCTCGCCGTGGGTGAGGAGGCGCAGCCAAGACGAGCGCAGGCGGCTCCGCGAGAGGGCCTTCCACAACTACTTCACCAAGAAGGGTGTGGCGCAGCACGCCGTAGATCTCAGAGGCGTAGCCATCCTGGGCTCCTTCATGGGTAGCGGCTGCCCGCTGCAGGGGGACGCCGTGAAGCTCCTGGAGTCCATGGCCGGCTGCGGCATCCTCTACGGTGAGCTTTCAGCGGACTCCCTCATCCTGGTGCTTGATGGGAGGCCCAAGGACAGGGACTTCTACGCTAAGCTGAGAGGCCTCTTCCCGGATAGGGCCGTGAAGGTCCTGTTAAAGGGCTTCGAGCGGGGCCTAGTAGTTGGCTTGATTGGCAGTGGAGGAAGGCTCCTCGACATAGGGATCATGATTGGGCTCGACTTTAAGGAGCACAGGGCGACGGTCGCCACGCCTTTGAAGGGCGTCGACGAAGTTAAGGCCGTGAAGCTGGGATGCGTAAGGCTGGACGAGGAGTACGGGGAGGTGGAGAGGCTTGAGCCCGGCTACGCCTAGACCCGAAAGCCATGCTGGAAACTCCAGGCAGGAAAAGCGCTAAATAACGTTTAGCCGGCTAATAGTGGAGCCGGCGGAGAGGGGTCTAAACATGGAGCTGCTCGAGATCTTAAAGCGGATGACCCTGGCCCCAGGCCTCTCCGGCTGGGAGGAGCCCGTCAGGGTAGAGATAGAGGAGGTGGCTGGGAGGCTGCTGCAGGGCGCCTCCCTTGATGTGGACGAGCTGGGCAACCTCTACGTCAAGGTGGGCAGCAAGCCGCTCGTCGCCTTAATAGCGCACATGGACGAGCTGGGCTTCACGGTGAAGCACATATCCACAAGCGGTCTGATATACTTCGAGCCGGTTGGCGGCTGGGACGACAGGATACTGCTCGGGGAGAGGATGGTGATCTACGGGAGCGGGAGCTCCCTTGAAGGCCTCGACTGGAAGGATAGAGCCGTCGTGGGGGTCATAGGCTCCAAGCCCGCTCACTTCCTGAGGCCCGAGGAGAAGGATAAGGCTCCTAAAATCCAAGACCTATTCGTGGACCTCGGCTTAAGCGATAGGGGCGAAGTCGAAAAGTACGTTAAGGTGGGCGACGTAGCGCACCTCCACAAGGACTTCGTGCCCGTCCCCAGAAGCGAAAGCAGCGCGGTGTCCTCGAGGGGCTTCGACGATAGGGCTGGGTGCGCGGCGGTGATGTTGGCTTCGAAGATGTTGGCCGAGCTTGGAATAGACAACTACGCGGTCTTCACGGTCCAGGAGGAGGTGGGGGCCAGGGGGGCCACGGTGGCTGGCTACAGGCTGCACCAGGAGGGTGTTAAGCTCGCGGTGGCAGTTGACGTAACGCACGCGGCAGGGTACCCCGGCTTCGAGGAGAGGGACTACCCGGTTAAGATTGGCGGAGGGGCCGTGATATCTCGAGGGCCCCCAATACCGATGGCCTTGTCAAGGCTATTCGAGGAGGAGGCCAAGAGGATAGGCGTGGGATACCAGGTTGGACCTGAAGCGGGCAGGACTAGGACAGACCTCGACGTGATACAGATATCGAGAACCGGCCTAAAATCCATGCTGGTATCCATACCTCTCAAGTACATGCACACCACGGTTGAGCTGATGCACCTAGGCGACCTCAGATCGGCCGTCGACTTGATCGTTCATGGAACCGAAGGATACTTCAGGCGGACGCCAAGCCCGTGAGCAACCGCCGAAACCATGGAGAAGAAGGGGCCCGGGCCTCCAGGCTCTAAACGAGAAGGTCAACGTCGAAGTATCACCCTGGCATCCGCAACCCTCACCTGGCCCCTCGAGGCTATCACGGGGTTTAGGTCCACCTGCTCCACCTCCTCGTTCTCGACTATGAGCCTCGACGTTTTAACCAGCACATCCACCACGGCCTCCAGGTTCACAGGGTCCATGCCCCTGTACCCTTCAAGGATCCTATAGCCCCTCACCTCCCTCATCATCTCCTTGGCTTCGTCCTCCGCTATGGGCGCAACCCTGAAGGAAACGTCCTTGAGCACCTCCACGAGCACCCCTCCCAAGCCGAACATTACTGTGGGTCCAAACTCGATGTCCCTAAAGGCCCCTACCACAATTTCCACGCCTTTCGGCAGCATCTCCTCCACGAGGACCCCCGCAACCTTTGCCTTGGGGCTATAATTCAACGCGTTGTCCATTATGAGCTTGAAGTAGGCCTCCACGAGCTCCTCGCCGTCCACGTTCAGGAAAACGCAGCCGGCATCGGTCTTATGGACTATGTCCTTCGACACCACCTTCATAGCTACGGGGAACCCCACCTCCCTAGCCGCGGCTTTAGCCTCCTCGACGCTTGAGGCGACCTTGAAGCGGGGCACCGGTATCCCGTAGAGGGAGCACAGCTCCTTGGCCTCGGGCTCCAACAGCAGGTTCCTCCCCTCGCGCAGGGCCCTACCTATTATCGGGTTCACGGTTTCCTCACCGTCTAAGCATGCGTTTCCTATCAGCGTACCGCGCCTGCTGCACCATGCTTGAAATCGCTTTGACGGCCCTCTCCGGGCCGAAGTAGTTGGGTATCCTCCTCTCGCCGAGGATCTTCACGGCTTCCAATAGGTCGTCCTCCCTGAAAAAGCTCATCCACACGACCACAATGGGCTTATCGATTTCGCGGGCGGCCTCGGCAATTGCCCTCGCTATGGTTGAGTGGTTCATGAGTAGGGCGATCACCAACAGCGCGTCCACGTTGCCGTCGGAGGCAACGATGCTCAGGACCTGCCTGTAAAGGCTTAAGTCCTCGAGCGCCGACGCAGTCATGTCGACGGGGTTGGCCACCGCCGCGTATGAGGGGAGAACCCTTCTAAGCTCCTCCACGGTGTTGCGGCTTAAGCGTGGAACCGCCAGCCCCAGCTCGCCGCACATGTCCGCGGCTATTACGGAGGGCCCTCCAGGCGATGTGACTATCCCAACGCGGTTGCCCCGAGGCTGCATGGGGGCCGCCAAGGCCATGGATAAGTCGTACAGCTCCTCGAACGTTGAGGCTTGAATTACGCCCGCCTGTCTGCAGACGGCGTTCCAGACCTCAATGGATCCGGCTAGGGCGGCCGTGTGCGACTTGGCGGCTAGCCTCCCAGCCTCTGACCTGCCCACTTTAAGGGCCACGATTGGCTTGCCCGCGGACTTGCAGAGCTCCATAAACCTCCTGCCGTCCCTCACCTGCTCGATGTAGAGCGCTATTACCTTGGTTTCCGGGTCCTCTAAGAAGTACTCCAGGAAGTCATTAAGCGTTGAGGCCGCCTCGTTTCCGGTGCTCACCGCCTTGTTCAGGTAGAAGCCCCTCTTGTTGGCAATGGATACTAGGGCGGCTGTCAAGGAGCCGCTATGCAGGATGGCTGATATCTCCCCCACGCCCCCGCACGCCTCGATCTCCGGGAAAGTGTATATGCCCTCGGAGACGCTCACGATCCCCTGGCAGTTTGGGCCCACAACCGCCATTCCGCTCTCCTCGGCTATCCTCCTGATCTCGAGCTCCATCCTTCTACCTTCATCCCCGAAGCTCTCCGAGAAGCCCGCTGAGAGCACAACAGCTGACTTAACCCCCCTAGCCGCGCACTCTCTGAGAACCTGAATGCTCGACGCCGCCCCCACGCTTACTATGGCCAAATCCAACTCGTCGGGGATATCCGACACTTTCGCGTAGGCTTCGCATCCCAGGAGCTTCTGCCCCGCCAGCTTTGGGTTGACGGCGTAGACGCGGCCCCTATAGCCGAGGGCGCAGAGGCTCCTGACGATGGCGTGGCCCAGTTTAGCCGAGTTGGTTGATGCCCCCACAACGGCTATGCTGCTGGGGTGAAACAACGACTTAAATCCGCGCATGGTGGCCACCAGCCGCAAGCTGAGGTGCATGGTATGCAATTAAGCGTCGGGCCCTTGGATAAGGCTTTAACATGCACTTTAAGGCGGCTTCACCCTTGCGCTTAGAAGGGCTTCGCCCCTCCCTCTCCTTGATCCCTCTCGGTCCTCTCAACTTCCAGTATCGTATGCATGACCGCTCCGTGCATCAGGTCGCTGCACATCTTGTAGCCGCATGTGACCAGCTCCTGCAGCAGGTCGCAGAGGATCTTTTCGCCGCACTCGCCGCACTTGCGGTTTAGGCCCGTGCTTAAAGTTTTAGCTATGCAGTCTACGACTTCCCTGACGGTCTCCATCGTTAAATTTTCGTTGACCATTAATAATCCCAACGGGGAAAAGACAACTCAAAAACACCTAGAAAAAGGTTTTCGCGAGGGATCCTAGCTGGTCGAAGTGAGGTTTCCAGGGGAGTCCGCGTAGGGCCCCGCGGGTGACTGCTCGAACCGCTAAGGCGGAAGCCTGTGGCCTGCGGTATCCTAGGCGCTAAGCGGGGTCGACGTGCAGTAAGGTTAAGAGTCCTCCCGACCCATTAAAGGTGGATTCGGTGGTCCCAGAATGATTTCTAGGGCTACTAAGAGCTACAGCAAGGAGGAAGTGCTGAAGCTACTTGACCCCATAGTGGCCGAGTGGTTTTCGCGGTTCCCCGACGTGACTCCACCTCAACGCTACGCGATCCTCCACATATACGAGGGCAGGAATGTCCTCATAGCGTCGCCTACGGGCAGCGGTAAAACCCTCGCCGCGTTCATCAGCATAATAAGCGAGCTCTTCAAGATGGCCAGAAACAGGGAGCTCCAAGACGCCGTGTACTGCGTGTACGTCTCTCCTTTGAGGTCCCTAAACTACGACATATACAAGAACTTGAAGAGGCCGCTCGAGGAAATCCAGGAGCTCGCCAAGTCGATGGGGGTCGAGGTTGGCGAAGTGAGGGTTGCCGTCAGAACCGGCGATACGACTCAGTCGGAGAGGGCCTCGATGCTTCGAAAGCCCCCCCACATACTGATAACAACTCCGGAGAGCCTCGCGATAGTGCTCTGCGCCCCCAAGTTCAAGCAGAAGCTGAAGACCGTTAAGTGGGTCATAGTCGACGAGATTCACGAGCTCTGCAGCTCCAAGAGGGGGGTTCACCTAACCTTAAGCTTGGAGAGGCTTCAGGAGCTCGTCGAGAAGCCGTTCGCCAGGATAGGGCTCTCGGCCACGATCCACCCGCTGGAGGCGGTAGCCGAGTTTTTGGTGGGTTTCGACGATAACGGCGAGGCCAGGGACTGCGTCGTTGTCGACACGAGGTTTGTGAAGCCCATAGAGCTTAGGGTTTCCTGCCCGGTGGGCGACCTCGTGCACACGCCTGCCCAGCTCACCACGGAGCGGATGTACAGGCTCCTCAAGAGGCTGATAAGGTTCCACACCTCTACCCTCGTCTTCACGAATACCCGCAGCGGAACGGAGAGGGTTGTCTACCACCTGTCCAAGCTGAGGGTCGTTGATGGAGACGAGCTGGCAGCACACCACAGCAGCCTTTCAAGGGAGATCCGGAGGAGCGTGGAGGACCGCCTGAAGGAGGGCAAAATGAAGGCCGTCGTGTGCAGCACATCGCTGGAGCTGGGCATCGACATAGGCCACATAGACCTAGTTGTGCAGATAGGGTCGCCTAAGTCGATTTCGCGCTGCCTCCAGAGGGTTGGCAGGTCGGGCCACGCGCTGGACAGGACGTCTAAGGGGGTGCTGATAGGGCTCGAGGTGGACGACCTGGTCGAGGATGCGGTAATGGTGTCCGAGGCCTACAAGGGCAGGCTCGACAGGGTGTACATACCGGAGAACTGCTTGGACGTGCTCGCGCAGCACCTGGTCGGAATGGCCCTCGAAAAGAAGTGGCCGGTTAAAGAGGCCTACAGGGTTATCAGGAGGAGCTACTGCTACAGGAACCTACCCTACGAGAGCCTGAAATCCGTGCTGAAATACCTGAGCGGCCACTACTCAACGCTTGAGGTCTACAGGGTTTACGGGAAGATATGGTACGACGAGGAGGAGGGAGTTTTCGGAAGGAGGGGCGCGCTGCTCAGGTTGATCTACTCCACCAACATAGGCACGATACCGGACGAGGTGGCGGTGAAGGTCTTCACGGTTGACGGCAAGTGGGTTGGCTCAATCGAGGAGGAGTTCCTGGAGAGGCTTAGCCCCGGCGACGTCTTCATATTGGGGGGAAAACCATACGAGTTCAGGTACGCCGTGGGCCTCAGAGCCTACGTTGCTCCGAAGGAAGGCGCCAGGCCCACGGTGCCATCGTGGTTCTCGGAGATGCTTCCCCTCAGCTTCGACCTAGGCGAGGCCATAGGCTCGTTTAGGGATGAAATGTTCAAGCTCGTCGCGGGGGAGGGGAAAAGCAAGGTGGTAAGGCGCCTAGTCGAGGAGTACAGGTGCGACCGAAACGCGGCGAACTCCATCTACATGTACTTCGAGCTCATGGACTCGTTCCTCAGGCTCCTCAACGTTGAGGAGAGGCCCAACAACAGGGTGATCCTCGTCGAGGACTACTTGGATCCGGGCGGCAGGCAGAACATAATATTCCACTGCGTCTTCGGAAGGAGGGTTAACGACGCGCTTTCCAGGGCGTACGCCTACGCCCTGATGAGAATGCTCGGAATCAACGTGGCCGTCACTGTTGGCGATACGGGCTTCGTGCTAACCTTGCCCCACAGGATGCTCCGCGACGTGGGCGCGCTGCTCGAAGCCGTAAGCGCAGGCAACCTAAGGAGAATCTTGAAGGATGCCGTAAGACACACCGAAATGGTGAGGAGGAGGTTCAGGCACTGCGCGACGAGGTCGCTTATGATTCTGAGGAACTACAAGGGGAGGGAGGTTAAAGTCAGCAGGCAGATGTTCAATGCCCAGGTTTTGATGGACGTCGTCGAGGAGATAGATGGGTTCCCGGTGCTTGAGGAGACTTATAGGGAGGTCTTGGAGGACTTGATGGACGTTAAGACGGCTGAGAGCGTCCTCAGAGAGGTCGAGATGGGCCTTCGAAGGTTCCACGCGATGCGGCCGTATGACCTGCCCTCACCATTCGCCCACGGATTGGTGCTGCAGGGGCTAAGCGACGTCGTGCTCATGGACGATAAGAGGGCCCTCCTCCAGAGGCTATACGACCAGGTCCTCGAGAGGGTTCAAAGCGCCGGCTGCGCAGCAAGTCAGTAGAGGGTTAGGTTTATCTTAAACCGGCACCAACAAGTGCTTGAAAATGGCGTTTGAGCTCGTTAAGTCAGTTGAGGTAGTGGGGGACCTGCCCGGGCTCTACCTGAGAGATGAAGGCATCTTGCTGGTCGCCGACCTCCACATAGGCTACGAGCAGGCCCTCGAGAAGCAGGGGATACACGTACCTAGGTCGACGTACCCCAAAACCAAGAAGGCCATGGAAAGCATGCTCTGCAACGTTAACCCAGAGAAGGTGGTTGTGCTCGGGGACGTCAAGCACGAGTTTGGGGTTCCATCGGATCAGGAGTGGGCCGAGGCTAAAGACCTGTTGAAGTGGCTGCTCGACTTAGGCCTCGAAGTCCACGTGGTCCGGGGAAATCACGACAACTACATAGTATCAATATTGAAGAGGTATGGGGCGGGCTTCCACAACCAATCAATGATTGTGGGGCGCTACCTGCTCGTCCACGGACACGAGCAGCTGGAGGAGCACGGAAACGTCGAAGTCCTGGTGATGGGGCACGAGCACCCGGCCATAGCGCTTAAGGATCACTTCGGCTTCAAGAGGAAGTTCAAGTGCTTCCTCAAGGGGATGTGGGGAAACCTGAGCTTAATCGTCCTCCCAGCGCTTTCGCCGCTGGCCAGCGGCTCAACCATAAATGAGTCTCCCAAAGGGTTGCTGCTCTCACCCATCCTGAGGGCCAACGTCGACATCGAGCGCTTCAAGCCCGTAGTCGTTGAGGACGGGGCCGGAGTCTACGAGTTTCCCGAGATAGGCAAGCTGAGGCCTGCGGCGACGTACCAGTAAAGCCACGAGCATCGGCTGGGATAGCAGAGCGCCGGATGCCACGATGTGAGGGTTAAGGCTCCCGGAGGCCTTAACCGCATTCCTCCATACGCCCTAGGAAAGCCCGCAGCCTAGGACGCCTGCCCCTCAGAGGCGAGGCGTAGACGTTGGAGGGCTCGGGGCGGACGGCCCACGTCGGGTTATGGGCCTCGCGTGCGTCAGAGGCTCTTGGCCGTAAGGTCCAGGGCCCTCCTTATCTGGGCCACCAGCATTGGTGGAAGCCCCTTGACGTCGACGTCCATGAAGCCCCTTATGATTATCGATGTGGCCTCCTCCTCGCTGAACCCCCTAGTAGCCAAGTAGTATATCTCCTCCTCAGCTATTCTACCTACGGCCGCTTCATGCGACAGCTCAACGTCTCTCGCCCTAGCCTCAAGCTCTGGGATCGCCACCACCGCCGAGGTGGGCGAGAGGATTATGCCCCTGCACTCCAGGTGGCCTTTAACGCGGTCCCTCTCGGCAGCTATGAGGCCCCTTGACACTACTTCGGCTTCGTCCTTCGCCACAACCCTGGAGACTATCTCCGCCCCGGTCTCCTCAGCCTTAAGGTAGACGGCCCCGCCGACATCGAAAAACGACTTCCCCGACGCGGCTATGACCGAGGTCAAGTTCGCCTTGGCGTTCCTGCCCTGGAGGAGCACCCTCGGCATTGATTGGAAGGTCTTCACCGGGTTCAAGTTCACGTAAATGTTGGTGAAGGATGCGTCCTCCTCCACCACCACTCCGGTCCTCGGCCTAACGTCGATTCCTTCAGACCAACCGTGAATCATGGTGAAGGTCAGCCTACCACCCCTCTTAACGTAGAACTCCGAGACCCCTATGTGTAGGCCCTCAGCGGCTTTGGACGTTGCGCAGCCGGTTATAACGTGCAGCTCGGCATCTTCCTCGACCACTATTATGTTGTGGACGTTCTGAGCTATCTTGGGCGTCTTTATGAGCAGGCAGGCCTGAACTGGGAAGTCAACTTTAACCCCCCTCTTCGCCCTCATGAAGTAGCCCTCGGTTCTCTTAAGCTCCGCCAATGCCGTGAACTTATCGGAGTCGACGCCAACGGCCCTCCAGTAGTAGTCGGCCAGCCAATCGTAGCTTTCAAGCGCCTTGCTTATGCTCATAACCTCCAGCCCGCCGGCGGCCGCCTTCTCAATGAGTGCGTAGTGGTCCAGTTGAAGATAGGTTCCGGCTCTATCCCTCTCGCTTGGCTCCAAGCCAACCATCCTCGCCCTCTCCAGCACCTCCCCGCCTAGGCCCTCCCTGGGCTTCTCCGCTTCCAGCCTAAACGTCGACACGTCCAGGTCGGGCCCCACGGCTGGCGGCTTAGCCAGCGCCTCCCTGGCCTTCCTTCTCAGCTCCTCAAGCCTCACGCTTCCTCCCGCTTCTGAAGGCATTCGGCGCACCTCTCAAACCCGTGCTCCATGATCTGCTTGAGGATCTCGTCGGGCCTCCCGGAGCACGCTATCTTCCCGTTGAAGAGGACGTGAGCCCTATCGGCGCTAATGTACTTCAGCATGTGGCCCATGTGCGTGACGAGGAGGGCGGACTTAACCCTCATGCTGGGCTTAACGTTGGCCTCGCACAGCTGGTTTATGGCGTTGGCCACTACGGCCAGGTTCTCTATGTCGACCCCGGAGTCGGGCTCGTCGAGCAGAACGAAGTCGGGCGATTGCACTAGCAGCTGAAGCAGCTCAGACCTCTTCATCTCCCCCCCGGAGAAGCCCACGTTAACCTCTCGATCTAGGTAGCCTTGCATGTTCACGGCTGAGGCCACCTTCGCTACGTCCCTCTCCTTTGCTAGCTTCGAGGCCATCTTCTGCAGCAGCTCCCCAAGCCTAACCCCCCTGATCTTTGGGGGGTGCTGGAAGGCCACGCCTAAACCCATCTTCACCCTCTCATACGTGGGGAGGCCCGTCACGTCCTTGCCCTTGAAGATTATCTTCCCCCTCGTAACCCTAACCATGGGGTTCCCAGCTATGGCGTTTATCAAGGTGCTTTTGCCGGAGCCGTTGGGCCCGAAAAGCACGTGTATCTCCCCGTGGTTTACGGCCAAGTTTATGCCCCTGAGTATCTCCCTTCCCCCTACCTCCACGTGTAGGTCTACGAGCTCGAGCAGAGCCATGGATATCACAACTGCCCTACACGCTCAGGTTTTATAGGCCCTCGAATTAACCTTTACCGATCCGGCAAAGTTAGGGGGAGGAGGCGTGGACCCCTACCTGGTTGTCGAGGAGGTTAGGAGGGATAAGGCCCGAGGAGCCCTGGAGCTGGCTTCCAGGTCCGTAGACGCCTTCATAGCCCTAGTCCAGGAACGCTGGCCCTCCGAATTCTCGCCTCGCGAGCTGGCGCACCTGCGAGAGGCCGTCGCGGCCTGCAGGCCAAGCATGTCGCCTCTAAGGAACGCCGCTGAAGCCTGCTTCAGGGTTGTCGAGGCTTGCCGCGCTGAGGGCGCCACAAAAAGCGAGGCGGTGGACTGCTTGGAGGAGCTGAAGAGGCGCATAGAGGTTAGCAGGAGCTTGGCTGCAGAGAGGGCGGCCGAAGAGCTTTCATGGACTAGGACCTTCCTAACCCACAGCCTCAGCTCAACGATCATCGAGCTCTTCAGGGCTTTGAAGCCCGCCAGAACCGTCGTGGTCACCGAGGCCAGGCCGCTTCTCGAGGGCCTTGCAACGGCTAGGGGGCTAGCCTCAATGGGCCACAGGGTTAAGCTGATAGCGGATTCGTCGGCCTACCAGGCCTCAAGGATCTTCGGCGTGGAGGTGTTCGTGTTTGGGGCGGACTCGATCCTTAGAGGCGGGCACGTAGTCAACAAGTCGGGCACGGCTCAGATATCCATCGCCGTGAAGAGCGTGGGGGTCACAAACGTGGTCGTGTGCGAATCCATAAAGGTTGACGTCCACTCGTCGCCCAGCGACGTCCACCTCGAGGTTAAGGAGCCGGAGGAGCTACTAAAAGAGAGTGTGCCGGGAGTCGAGGCGTTCAACCTGTACTTCGATTTAACGGATCCGGAGTTCCTCGACTTGGTCGTAATGGAGGTTGGAGCCTTCAAGCCGCCCTTCAACCTGCCAACCTTCGGCGGCCACAGCCCCTAGCCTTTCGGGTAACATGATGCGCAGCCGGGGCCAAGAGCCCCTGCGCAACGAGAACGCAGGGATTGAGAAATTGATGGGTGGCTCGACTGAACGTCAATCCTCCGCCTCAACGACTCCTTTATCCGTCACCTGAAACACTGTTTCCGCCTCCGGGTGCTTCGGCGAGTCGAATATTTTAGCTATCCTCTTGTTTTCCTTGCCCTTTCTAAGCCATATCCTGTACGTTGAGCCGTGCGCCAGGATGTTCCCTCCAGCCGGCTTCTGTGGGTTTCCGAAGAACGCTTCTGGGTTTGCCAAGACTTGGTTTGTAGCCACGACGGCCAAGTTGTAGACGTCGGCGAGCCTGAGCAGCTGGTGGATGTGCTTGTTGAGTCTCTGCTGCCTTAACGCCAACGTCTCCCTCCCCAGGTATTCCCCCCTGAAGTGGCTTATCAACGAGTCTATAACTATGAGCTTGACGTTGTTCTCCTTGATAATGTTGGAGGCCTCCTCAACTATCAGCACCTGGTGGTCGCTGTTGTAGGCCCTAGCATATATCACGTTGTCCAGGACCTTGTTGCCGTCAAGCCCGAACCTCTCAGCTATCTGCAGCATCCTCTCAGGCCTGAACGTGCCCTCGGTATCGATGTATAGGGCCGACCCGCCAAGCCCCTTCTTGTCCTTCGACATCTGAACGGTGACGCATAGCTGGTGGCAAAGCTGGGTTTTTCCCACACCGTACTCCCCCACCAATTCAGTTATAGCCTGGGTCTCGATTCCACCCATGAGGAGCTCGTCGAGCGACCTGCAGCCGGTCGTCAAAAATCCGACCTCCTTGCGCTTCTCCAGGAACTCCGAGGCCTTCATGAACTTTATCTGCACGAGCTCGCGCGCCGCCCTCACCACGTCCGTGGCCTTGTCCTCTGTTAGGCCGGCGATCTCGACGAGCGTCCTGATTGGCGTGACGGCCAGCATCTCGACGCTCGTGATGCCCGCGTTCTTCAGCTTCTCAGCCGTTACAGGGCCCACGCCCTTCACATCCCTTAAATCGAGGTCGTACGCCACAGGACCTCCCCACCTTGGGTTGGGGGGTTCAACAATATAAAGCATGGAGTACCCAGGGTGGGGGAGGGGGTCTCCACGGCACTCTAGGGCATCACGAGGCAAAGCCGGGATCCCGGATAAACGGAGTTTGAAGACGGAGCATCAAGCACCCCGAAGGGCAGGGGGTCCAGGGCTTATCAGCATGGAGGGCTCGAACCCGCCTGCTCGCGGGAAGGGCTCGAATTAAATGTATCCTAACGCCCTGAAGAACTCCTCAAGCGCTTTGACAGCGTGGGATTCCCTGTCAACGGAGTACTTGTCGGGTGCTCGAGGGCTCTTAACGACCTTAACCCAGCCGGCCGAGACCAGCTTGTCGAGGTCCCTCTTCACGTCAACCGACTTCAAACCCGTCGCCTTCTGGAGCGCGTACTTGCTCAAGGGCCTTGGCGAGCTTAGGAGGCACCTCAAGATTCTGACTCTACCTACGCTGCCCAGAGCCGCCTCTACGGGATGCTCCTCCAAGCTCCACGCCTCTTGGAATCAAGCTTTCAAGCACGCTTATCAACTTGCCGAGGGGGCCTATCGACATGCCGATGCCACGGCCCTTCACCTCTATCAGGCTTTCGGCCTCCAACCTTTTAATCGCGTCGTCGAACGCCACCTTGACGTTGAGGCCCAGCTCCTCAAGCGTGACGCGAAGCTGCCTCCTCACGGCGTCAACATCAATGTAGGGCGTCGAGGCCGTTGAAAGCGCTTTCGCAGTCGATAGGAGAACCACCTTCTCCTGAGTGGAGAGGGCCTCCAAGTCGCCCGTAGATATCGACTTAAGCGTCATGGAGTAGGCGGCCCTCACGTGATCCAAGGTGATGCGGCTGCACCCCTCCTCTTCGGCCAGCACGCCGCTGTAGAGCAGCATGTCGAGGGCGAACCTCACATCCCCAGCCCTAGGGGGCTCGGTGGCCAAGTCCGCTATGAAGCTTAAGGCTTCCCGCGCTGCGGTCCCGGGATTTAAGGCCTCCGAGGCCCTGTACTCCAATATGTCCATTACCTGATCCTTCGAGTAGGGGGGGAACGAGACCTTCAATGCGCCCAGGCTCGACCTCTCGGCTGGGTCCAGCAGCCGGCTCCAGTCGCCATCCTTAGCGATGAATACCACCCCAACGATGTTTGGGCTCTCGCCGGATGAGAGCTCGTGGAGCCTGGTCAAGTCGTAGACCACGGTCTCCCTGCTTCTCCTAACGTGGAAGTCCACCTCGTCCACTATCAATATCGCCAGGAGCTTCCTCGACTTCAAGGTCTCCAGGAACTGCTTGAGGACCTCGTCTGGGCTTAGGCTCCGAGAGGCGGCCTCGAAGGCAACCTTCTCAACCATGGATTTAAATATCGTGAACCTCGAAGCCCCTTCAAGCCTCAGGTTCAAGTATATCGGCTTGAGGCCCACGCCGACCCTTAAAGCCTCCTGCTCGAGCACCCTGCCGAGCTTTAGGCATGCAGAGGTCTTCCCAGACCCCGTAGGGCCCACCACCTGAATGCACTTCGGGTAGACGAGCCTGCCCAGGCCTCCGACCTCTAACAGATCCGCTAAAACCCTCATCTGCTGCTCCCTGTGCACCAACCTTTCAGGCACGTATGCGGGCAGGAGCTTGCCCTTATCCTTAAATATGCCGGGCATTAGGGAAACACCGAGTACTGCGAGTTCTATTTTGGGCGGTAAAGCCAATTAAATGTTGACCTCAGCACGTGTAGGGTCAACTAGGGCTTTGCCTGAAGGCCCCGTTCCAGGAGGTCGAACGCGCCGACGCCTGCGCAACGTATTTCCCAGCCGCCCGCGCTTATCTGAAGCGGTGAAGTTGAAGGCGCGCAAGGCTGCTTTAGGAGTCCTGCTAGTGGCAGCGGTTTTCGCTCTTCTCAGCTCACACGCTGAATCCTCAGCCGATCACAGGTACGCGCTGACGATAAGTTCCCCGGAGCCGTGCACCTTGATGGTGTACTCGGAGGGCGGATCCACGGTTCTAAGCTCGCGGATTTTTGAGGTCTACCCCTTAACTCTCGAGCTTCCCAAGGGCAGGTACACGCTCTTCGCCGCAACCTTAGGGGGTGTTGCCGAGGTTTTCGTGGGGATGGTAGACCTCGAAGCCGACGCCCGCGTGGCCCTAGAGTTCGCCCCCCCGCCGAGCTACTACAGCAGGAACGTTAGCATCAGCGTGGTTTACCCCAACGGTTCACCCGCCGCGGGCTTCGAGGTTTCGGCCTACGCCAAGGATTCCCGGATAGTCATCTCCACGGCTAAAACCAATGAGGCTGGGAGGGCTCAGCTAGCGGTGGTGGACGTGCCGTTGACGTTCGAGGTGCAGGGGCCGCCGTCTCCGCCAAGCGGAGATCAACCAACCCTGCACTGCGTGGAGGATGCCGTGGAAACATGTTGCGGCTTGACTTTGAAGCTGCACGAGGAGGGCGTGAGCTCAGCAGCCCTCACGCCCTCAAGCAGCCCTGGCTGCCAGCCTCAACGCATCGGAGTGGCGGAGGAGGGCAGCTTTGAGCCGCTAAAATCGTTGTTGGCCTCCGCCGGGGCCATTTGCGCGTCAGCGTTAATAGCTTTTACAGTCTTCCTCGTATCTAGAGGTAGAGCCTAGAGAAAGGGATGCTGATGGCCGAGGGCCGCGAGGAGACGGCTATTAGCGGGACGACTTTAAGGGTCTACATTTACATGCTTAAGTCGGCCAAGCCGGTGGGTGTGAGGGAGGTTCAGCGGGCAATGGGCTTCAGGAGCCCTTCAACGGCCTCCTACCACATATCGAAGCTCGTGGAGCACGGGCTGGCGGCTAGGGATGGCGACGGCTATAAGGCCCTATCCAACTCGAGCTTGGCGCCCCTGCTAATGTTTCAAAGGGTGGGCAGAATCATGGTTCCAAGGCTTTTATTCTACGCGGTGTTCTTCACGGCGGCCACCGCGTTTTTCCTCGCGCTGTGCCCGCTGGACAGGCTTATGCTCTTCCCCGAGAACTTCACCCTCATGCTCTGCTTGCTGGCCTCAGCGTTCATGTGGGCCGAGGCCGTAAGGCTGTGGAGGAGGGGGCTCACCTAAAGCCTGGATGCTAGCTAAACCACCGTTCGGCTGCCCCATAATCAGGCAGTAAACCATTAATGCTACTGGCCAGGAATGTTATCTCAGCGTGAGCGCCACATGATTAAATGCGATGTGTTGGTGATAGGAGGCGGGCCCGCGGGGCTTATGGCTGCCAAGCACGCAGCCATGCAGGGGGCCAACGTGCTGTTGCTTGAGGCTAAGGGCTCCTTCGGCTTGAAGCCGTGCGGCGAGGGGGTTTCATCCGCGTGCCTCGAGGCGGCTGAGGTTAAGCCTTCAAGCGACGTGGTTGTGGAGAAGATAAGGGGCTTCGAGGTCTACGCCCCAGACGAGACGAGGAGGGTTAGGCTCGTAAGCGAAGGCGAAGTCCAAGGCTACATAATAGATAAGAGGCGCTTCCTCCAGAGGCTCGCCGAAGCCGCCCAAGACAGAGGCGCTGAGGTGAAGGTTGAAGCCAACGTCGTCGACGTGCGCTTAGCTCAAGACGGTGTTTCAGTTGATGTGCGGACGCCAACCGGAAAGGTTGAGGTTAACGCCAAGCTCGCTATTGGCTGCGAGGGATACACATCGATAGTTGCACGCAAGTACTTTGACAGGGAAGGCTACGAGCTGATACCATGCGTGCAGTACAGGATGAGGAACGTGGAGCTACCCCACAACGACGTCCTCATGTTCTACGTTGGAAGCAAGGTGGCCCCAGGAGGCTACGCCTGGATCTTCCCGAGGGGAGACAAAATCGCAAACGTGGGTTTAGGGGTAAGGCGCGGGGGACCGGCCACGAGCTACTTGGAGGCGTTCGTGAAGAGGCGTGGGGACGTGCTCGGAAAAGCCGAGGTCATAGAGCTTGGAGCCGCCGCGGTTCCCGTTGGGGGAATGTTGAAACACATAGTTGCGGATGGGCTTATGCTGTGCGGCGACTCGGCGGGCCAAGTGATACCGTTAACGGGAGGGGGAATACACTCCTCTCTAGCTGCGGGAAGAATAGGGGGCGAGGTGGCTGGGAGGAAAGCCTTGGAAAACGACGTTTCGGCCAAGGCTTTAGGCGAATACCCTGCCAGGTACGAGGAGCCGTGGGGGTCGAGGATCAGGAGGAGCCTGAAGGCGTTGAAGGTTATAGATAGCCTAAGCGACGATGATCTAAACCTGTTAGCTGGCGCGGTCAACGGAGAGGACGTGGTGAACATAGCCAACGGATGGGATCTCGTGAAGGTTGCCGCCAAGCTCATGAAGCATCCAACCCTAGCGTTAAAGGTCGCCAGAAAGCTCTTCTAGGTTGATGAATTTGAGGAGGGGGTTAAGCAGCGAGCGCATAGCTATGGGCATACTTGAGAGGTTGAACTTCAAGGTAGTCGACACGAGGAAGAAGATAGTGAAAGACGAGGTTGAGGTTGGAGAGGTGGACATAGTGGCCCTCAGCCCGGAGGGGGAGCTCTACGCCGTTGAGGTTAAGGCTGGCAGAGCAAACGTGAGCGACATAAGGCAAGCCTACACGGGGGCGCTCCTCCTAGGGATGAGGCCGCTCATAGTGTGCAAGGGCTTGGCCGACGCGGCCGCCGAAGCCGTCGCCAAGGAGTTGGACGTGAAGGTGCTATCCATACCGGAGTACCACATACTGTTCGAGGTGGAAGACCTCGAATCCGCCGTAAGGGCGGCGGTGCAGGATGTCCTAGACGACTTAACCCTCTTCGCTCCCCTCCCCAAGGGGGAGAAGCTCAAAAAGAAGGATCTCAGCCTTTTAAGGGCTGTGGCCTCCTCCAGCAGCATGGACGAGGCGGCCTCAAGGTTGAAAGTGGACGTCCGGGGGCTTTGGCATCAGGTTAACGAGCTGAGATCTAAGGGCATACTGAGGGGAGGCTACAGCTACGAAAAGCTTAGAATCCACGTTAAGAGGTTGCTAGCTTACTTGGAGTTCGAGGAGAGGTTGAAGAGGTTGGACAAGAGGTTGAAGAAGATTGAGGCCCTACTCGAGGAGCTCAAGGGGAAGGTGGAGCATTGAAGGTGGATACGTGGAGACCGTTGAGAGCCTCATATTCACCGCGAAGGGGTTGGTGCACCCGCCAGGCATGGTTGTAGCCTACCTGAGATACATGGCCGAGAAGGGCGGCGGCAGGGTTAGGCGAGGGGTCGAGTACAGGAGGGTTCAGGGCCTCGAAGAGCAGGTATCGATAGTTAAGCTCAGGTACCCCCACTACTTCCGCTACGACCCAGTGTGGGATGTGGAGGTTCAGGCGGTGCCCCTCGAGAGGGTTGCAAGGGTTTACGACCCGGTTGAGGGCCTCAAGGAATTGATGAAGGAACCTCAGGGACATGATAGGCTAGCTGAGGCGGCTCGACGCTTCGCCGAGGAGCTGAAGTCAGCCTCAGGCATCGACGAGGAGCACATCGGGGTTTCAGGCTCGCTTCTGCTCTCGCTGCACGGAACGGGATCCGACTTGGATTTCGTGGTTTACGGTGCGGGCAACGCCTTCAAGGCGCGCGAGGCCCTCAGAAAGCTACTCGACGAGGGGGAATCCTTCAGGAGGTTCAACAACGATGAGATGAGGGCCCTCTTCGCTTCCAGGTCGAGCGAGACGCCTATGGACTTCCGCGCGTTCTCGAAGCAGGAGGGCAGGAAGGTTATACAGGGGGTGTACAGGGGCTTCGTCTACTTCATCCGCTTCGTTCAGGACCCGGGCGAGGTTGGAGAGTCCTACGGCGAGAGGGTTATCAGGGGGCTTGGAGAAGTGAAGATGAGGGCCCGGGTGGTCGACGACTCGGAGTCCATGTTCACCCCGTGCACCTACACGGTTGAGTGCACCGAGCTCCTTGAAGGAGCCGCCGATCCAGGAAAGATAAGGGAGGTAACCTCTTTTCGCGGCAGGTTCGCCGAGCAAGCGCTCAGAGGCGAAGAGATTGAGGTTAAGGGGAGGCTTGAAGAGGTCAGCTTTAGGTGTCGGCTCTACCACCGAGTAGTCGTAGGGCTACCAGGAGACTACATGGTGTCGTTGAATTGCCTTTAATAACGGCTTTGAGCCTGTCCACCCAACGGTTTGGGGTTGCCGCAATATGAGCGGTGAGGGTGACCCGGATATACGGGTTGTCGTCGGGGACATAACTGACTTTAACGGGGACGCAGTGGTTAACCCGGCGAACTCCTTTATGATAATGGGTGGAGGGGTTGCCGGGGCAATTAAGCGAATTGGAGGAGGCCAAATAGAGGCTGAAGCAAGGAAATGCGCTCCGCTTCCCGTGGGGAAAGCCGTTGTGACTGGTGCCGGCAAGCTCAGATGCAGGGCTGTAATACACTCGCCTACCGTCGCCGCCCCGGGTGGCAGGGCAACCCCTAAAGGCGTCTACGAGGCGACCAGGGGCGCCCTCGAAGAGGCGCGTAGAGCCCACCTTCGATCGATAGCCTTCCCATTGATGGGCGCTGGGGTTGGAGGGTTAACTCCGGAGACCTCTCTTAGCTGGATGGTTAAGGCCATTAGGGAGTTTGGGGAGGGGTTGGAGATCTACATCTACGTCTTGGATCCGGCAGTTGCGAGCGAGGTCAGGAAGGCCTTGAAACGCTATCAAGGCGGAAAGGCAGAAGCCGAGGAAGGATAGCGGGAGCTGCGAGGCTATGTGTTCACGTGACCGGCGCTGTTCGTCCCCTAGTCTCTTTAACTATGAGCGCTGCGGCAAAGTAGGCTAGGTAGCAGAATATAAGCCAGAAGCTTGCGTTTTCCCATCCGACCAGCGCCACTAGGGAGCCCATTATCGGGCCGGAGGCCAGCAGCCCCGCGTAGTAGGCTGTTGTGCAGATGCTCGTGGCGAGGGGGATTAAGCCCACCGGAACCAGGTCTTGAATGTATGAGAGGAGGAGGGGGTATCCTCCCGAGTTCAGCACTCCGTAGATCGAGCACAGCAAGGCAGTGACGTGTGGAGATCCGATCTCGGGGCGGAACATCAGGTACACGAGGGGGGCCACCCAGACGCTCGAAAGGTAGAGGAAGGGCTTCCTCCCATGCTTGTCGCTCAACGACAGAACCACCGGCGCGGCGACTAGCGTGAGGCACATCTGCACGGACGTCATGGCGCTGGAGAGGACCTCACCGTATTTTAGCACCTCCCTCAGATACGTGGGGTAGAGGCTTGTAATGGTGCCGAAGCCAACTGCAGCGAAGAAGCTGAGGGCACAACTCGAAGCCATGTTTCTGTCCATTAAAAGCTTGAGCAGCTCGGCCTTCTTCATTCTCCCATCAGTTCCCTGCTTCACGTCTTCGGAGATCCCGGGTTTAACCGTTAGGAGCAGTGGAGCAGCCATGACAACGCCTGAAAAGCCGAAGACGTAGAATGGCAGCCTCCAGCTGCCCGATAGGGATAGGAGGAGGGAGGCCGTCGGGTATGACCAGAGTATCCCGAGGATAAACATGTTGCCGGCCACGCCGCTCATTAAACCCCGACTCTTGGGATACAGAATCCCGAAGACCGAGTAGTAGGCCACGTTCCACGCCCCTTGCCCCAGCCCCACGCACACCCTGCAGATCGATGCATCGACGGCGGAGGTGGAAAGGCCCGTTAGAACGGTGAAGGATGAGAAGGCGAATAGGCTTATAAGTAAGGTGTTGAGTAGGCCTATCCCCCTAATAATCCAGCTGGCCAGCATGGAGCTCACGACTATTCCCAAGCTGAACAGCGTTGCGATGGCTCCACCCCAAAATATCGTGAGTGATAGCTCCCTCATCATGTCGAGGAGGACTGCCCCCACAATGTATTGGTCAGCAGCGTAAAGTTGGTGGCAAATCATGAGTGAGAGCAAAGCCAAAACGCGCTTGGCATCACGACTCTTCAAGTGCTATAACCTCACCCTTCCCTTTAGGATTGACCTCCAGCAGAGGCACGCTGCCTTATGGATTCAAACTAAACAATATAAATTGGTTTTCCAAATTAGGTGGCGTGGACTACATGAGCTTGTTTGAGGATGATGTCATCAGTGTTTTAAGGGGAAGAGGAGCCGTCTACGCCTTCCTAGGTAGAATCTACGAGAGGGAGGTTGACGAGGGGCTCCTGAGGGAGCTAGTTAACCGCAAAGCGCTGTTCCTGAAGTTCGAGGCTATGGACGGCGTGGATGCCTCAATTAAAGAGGGGTTTAGGGAGCTGCACGACTACCTGGCAGGTGTATCCGAAGATAGGACGAGCGAAGTGCTCTTGGAGCTGGCGATGGACTACGCAAGCCTATTCCTCGGAGTCAGGTACGCTTACAGCAGGAGGGGGATAGCACACCCCTCCGAGTCCGTTTACATGACTGGCTACATGTGCCAAGAGGTCCTAGACCAAATCTCCGGAATCTACCTTGAAGCCGGCTTAACTAAGAATTCCAACTTCAGGGAACCCGAAGACCACATATCGCTGGAAATGCACTTCATGGCGCACATGTGTAGGGCGTCCGAGGAAGCCTTGAAGAGGGGGGATTTGGAGGTCCTGGACAAGCACGTTAAGGTACAGGAAAGGTTTCTGAGGGAGCACTTGTTGAAGTGGGCTTTAAGGCTCGCCGGCGACATCATCGAAAACGCCGAGACCCCCTTCTACAGGGCTGTTGGGAAGATAACCAAGGGGTTGCTGAGCAGCGAGGAAGAAGCGATCAACCAGCTAATGGAGGTCCTGAAGAATATGAGGGGAGCACAAAAATAAAAGGGGAAGTCCCAGGAAGACGTCAACGGCGCTTCTCCAGGAATACGTCGCCCACGTTTACATCCTTGTCGACTGTTAATACCCCTAGCACCTTGCTTTCATAGCCTTCCTTCTCAACCTTCAGCAGGTACTTGTGGTTCCACTCCAAGCCGGTGAACCAGAAGTCCCCAAGCTCATCAGTGCTGACTTCACGTTTCTCGCTCGTGTAGAGGTCTAACGCTGTGACCCTCGCGCCTATTACGACCTCCTTCTCTTCGGGATCCACAACGCAGCCCGATATGAACGGCTTAGGCAGGTTCAGGTAGTGGACCCTTGGCTTCACGCCGTGATCCGGCTTCAGGCTCTCAGCCCTAGATAGGAGCTCCCTAATCTTGGGATCGCCGTCGTCGCCATAGATCATGGCTTCTATGGGGCAAGAGTCGACGCATCTGGGCCCATGCTTCCACTTGGGGTCGTCGAGCAGGTGAGTGCAGAGCGTGCACTTCTGGGCTATGCTCAGAGCCTCGTTGAAGTATATGGCGTTGAAGGGGCAGGCCTCTATGCATAGCGGCTTCGACTTCAGCTGTCTGCAACCATCGCACTTAGCCGGATCTATCAGCACAACTCCGTCCGCCCTCTTAACCACGGCTTTCGCCGGACAAGCCTTAACGCAGGGAGCGTTGTCGCAGTGCATGCAGAGCACCGGTATGTAGGTGACCTTGACCTTTGGGATTGTGCCCCTCTCCATCTTCTCAACGTTAATCCAGAAGTGCCCGTAGTCCGGCTGGGGCTTAGCGTAGGGGCTCCAGTCGTTCGCCACGTGCTCGTCCTTGCAGGCCGTGACGCAGCTCATGCATCCAATGCATTTTTGAACGTCTATAACCAAGACCTTACCCATAAGCTCCACCTCCTACCCTACAACGTAGGCCTCCGTTACTGGGCCTATTATTGGGTGCATCTTCTTCTGGAAGGCCTGGGGGTACTTGCTCATCAGTTCAAGGGGGTTAACCCTCTTAACTCCAACAAGTATTCCGGAGCATATCTGCTCGGGAACCCTCATCTCCTCGCCGCGCCTGTACTTGAACGACGACACGGGCACTATAAGATCTATGGCTCCTCCCCTGTCAATCCTGTCGTCGACGCTTATCATGTCCACCCTGGCTCCATGATCTATGGACACGGCTCCGGGCTTAATCCTCTCCGTGACCATCACTCCAGCTAGAACCGCTCCCAAGTCGTTGTAAATCATCACGACGTCGCCGGTTTTAACCCCCAGCTTCTCAGCGTCGGATGGATGTATCCACACGGCCTCGTAGAGGTATCCGTCAGGGCCTTTAACCTTGTACACCTCTCTAAGCCATATTATCTCGTCGCACTGGGAGTGGAACCTGTACTTCGGGTGGTTTGAGCAGAGCAGGAACGGGTACTTCTCCTTCTTGGGTGACGTGGGAAGGTCGCCGTGCTCTATCCATCTGGCAACGGGGGGCCTCTCCTTGTCGTCGGGCGCATGCTTAAGCGCCAGCTGCGACTGAACCTCTATTTTACCGGTAGGCGTCTCCAATCCGGTTCCGGCCTTGTAGAACTTGCTCATGAAGCTATCGTAGGCGTCGTAGCCAAACCTCTTCTTTATCTCAACCCACTCCTCCCACGTCGGGTGGCTGTAGAAGAACACCTTCCTCTTCTTGAATTCCTCCCACGTTATCCCGTACTTCTTGTAGAGCATGGTCCTCTCGTAGAAGCTCTTATGCACTGTCTCAGGATCCGGGAAGGCCTCGGCGAGCTCGGGCTTGCCGAACTCCTTGGCCAGCCTCTCCGCTATCATCCTGTGAATCTCGTAGTCGCTCTTGGACTCCCCTATGGGCTCCACGCACTTATCGTGGTACGCGAACCCCACTATTTCGGAGCGGCCCGATATGACTAGGTCCGCCACCTCGAAGTCGGTTAAAGCCGGCAGCACCAGGTCAGCGAAGAGCGCGTCGTTCTCAAACCACGGATGGATCACCAGGTGGAACTCTATCTTCGGGCTCCTCAGGGCCTCTATGTATTGGTATCCATGCCAACACGTGGTGTAGCAGGAGTTCTCGTTCCATATCATCCTGATCCCGGGGTGGTCATCCCTAGGCGGGTACCTGTACTTCACGAAGAGGTCGTCGACTTTGTTGAGCTGGGAGCCGGAGCACCACCAAGTAATTGGCGGGTTTAGGATTGCGTCTGGGACAAGAACTTTTATCAGTGGCAGGGCCGGAGGCGGATAAGCCCTGTTAGCGTAGTCAGCCCTATCTATGTATAGGGACTGCCTGGTCTCAGCTGTCACCTCGGCGTATGTGGGCAACGCGGCGATGTCCTTTATGTTGACCCTCTGCGAGATCCAGAACCTCAGAAACTGCCTTCCAGGTTTGCCGAGGCCCTGCATGGCCAGCACGTAGGCCTCCACCCTGCCGACCACGTGCGAGTACGGCCCCCTGACCTTCGGTCCACCGTAAACGACGGCCAGGGAGGTCCTCTTCTTGGCCCAGAGCCTGGCCAAGGCCTTTATGGTCCACGATGGCACCCCGGTTATCTTCTCAGCCCACTCCGGGGTTTTCGGGGTGCCATCATCTTCGCCCAAGACATGCCTCTTGAAGTCCTCGAAGCCCACAACATGGGTCTTCACGTATTCCTCATCGTATAGCCCCTCCTTGATCCACACGTAGGCTACCGCCATGTAGAGGGCGGCATCGGTACACGGGTTTATCGGGATCCATCTGTCCGCCCAAACCGCCTCCGAGTAGTTGAGGTCAGGTGAGATTCCGATGACCTTTATGCCGGCCTTCTTAAGGGCCTCGCAGAGGTGGGATACGTGTGAGCTGAAGCCAGCAGCGGTCGTCTCCGGGTCGCAGCCGGAGAATATCACGAGCTCCCCGTGCTGCAGTACGTTGTCCCACGTCCCGTCCTGGTATGGCTCCCCGAGCGTCGGGTCGAAGCCCCACACGAGCTTTGCGCCCCAGTAGTAGCCCTCCCAGCTGTCGGGGTTCCTCACCTGCTGGGTCCAGCCGGTTCCAAGCTTGTGGAAGAGCATGTGCCCGTAGAAGTGCAACGTGTGCAGGAAGCCCGATTGCCCGTGGCCATCTGCCTGCACGAGTATCGGGGTGGTGTCGCCGTACTTCTCCTTGATGCGCTTAACCATGTCTACAACTATCCTCAATGCTTCATCCCACGTTATCCTGACGAAGCCGCTTTTGCCCCTGTTCTGGGGGTTGGGGTTTTCGGGGCTCCAGTCAACCCTCTTAAGGGGGTACTTGACGCGCGTGGGCGTGTACACGCGATTCTTGTAGGCCAGCATGTGGGGGTGGGGAACGGCCTTCCTCGGCCTAGTGAAGGTACCCCTGTCGGTCTTTATCTCCCACAGCCTAACGTCATCCGGTATGTGGCAAGGCAAGATCCTTATAACCCTGTTATTCTTCACGTACACCTCCATTGGGGGTGGAGAGTAGCAGAAGCCGCCGAGCCCGGAGGGCAGGTACTCAACCCTGACGCCCTCTCCAGCAGCCTTCAGCTCCTCGCCTCCCCCTCTGAAGGGGCTGGGGAAGATGCTGTTGGGCAGTGCCTCTTCAAGAGCCTTATAAAGGGGAATAGGCGGTCCCATAGTCTTTCTGGCCTTTTTTAGGCCACGGTTCTTTAATAAGGCTTTCTGGAAAACCTTTGAGAACGATAAATCGGCTGCGCCTCAAGAGTCAACTCCCATCTTTAGGCGTGAAGTTCACCAGCCATCCGCGGTTCGAAGAGGAAATATAGGGCTTCGACTCTATCTAAATTATGGATAGAAACGCGCTTAACAAGATAGGTTACGGCCTCTACGTTGTGACGAGCGGAGTGAAGGATAGGTTCAACGGGCAGATAGCAAACACGCTGTTCCAAGTGGCCTCTAAACCCGAGGCCGTGGCGGTCTCCATAAACAAGGTTAACTTTACTCACGAGCTCGTGAAGTCATCAGGAGTCTTCGCAGCCTCAATACTCTCGAAGGCCACCCCCCTGAAATTCATAGGGGCCTTCGGGTTCAGGTCCGGGAGGAACGTAGACAAGTTCGACGGCGTGAAATTCAAGGTGGGTGAAACCGGGACAAGGGTAGTGTTGGACTACTCGGTGGCGTACCTCGAAGCCAGGGTTGTGCGGGATGTTGATGTTGGAAGCCACACCCTATTCATCGGCGAGATCGTCGACGCGCAGGTGCTCAGCGAGGAGGAGCCCATGACGTACTCCTACTACAGGGAGGTGAAGCGGGGGACGACGCCTAAGGCTGCTCCAACCCACAGAGCTGAGGCATCAGCTCCGTGAATTTGGCTGGCCCCCGCAACAACCAACTTTATAGCTCTGCCGGCTTAATCCTCTAGGTGCGTGTTGGATATGAAGAAAATCACCATGCTTAAGCCGATAGTTGAAATCGACGGAGATGAGATGGCCAGGGTTATGTGGCGCTGGGTCAAGGAGAGGCTGATCGAGCCCTACGTGGAGCTCAAGGTTGAGTACTACGACTTGGGCTTAAAGGTCAGAGACGAAACCAACGACGAGGTCACCTTCAAGGCGGCTGAAGCCATTAAGAGGTGGGGCGTTGGAGCCAAGTGCGCCACGATAACCCCCAACAAGGAGAGGGTTAAAGAGTACAACCTAAAGAAGGAGTGGAGGAGCCCCAACGCAACGATAAGGGAGGTTCTGGACGGGACGATATTTAGAGCTCCAATCCTGGTTAAAAACATCGTTCCGGCGGTGAGGTTCTGGAAGAAGCCCATAGTTGTTGCTCGACACGCCTTCGGGGACATATACTCTGGAGTGGGCATCAGGTTCGATGAGCCCGGTGAAGCCGAAGTTGTTTACAGGTCTGCATCCGGCAGGGAGGTCAAGGTGAAGCTGCCTAGGCTAGCCGGCTCTGGCGTCCTGCAAGCCTACTACAACCTCGACAAGTCTATTGAGTCCTTTGCTAGGTCGGTTTTTAGGTATGCACTGGTTAACGGCTTGGACGCCTGGTTCGCCGCCAAGGAGACCATATCGAAGATCTACGACGCTAGGTTCAAAGAGGTTTTCCACGAAGTGTACGAGAACGATTTCAAGGATGAGTTTGAGAAGAAGGGCTTGAGGTACGAGTACTACCTGATAGATGACGCCTACTCTAGGGCGGTAAGATCAGAGGGCGGCTTCGTTTGGGCGACCAAAAACTACGATGGAGACGTGCTCTCCGACATGCTTGCCTCGGCCTTCTCCGGGAGCCTTGCGATGATGACCTCAGAGCTCATGTCACCTGAGGGCTACTACATGTCCGAAGCAGCCCACGGCACGGTGCAGCGGCATTACTACAAGCACCTAAAGGGGGAGAAAACCTCGAGTAATCCAACGGCTATAATATACGCGTGGTCTAAAGCGTTGAGGAGGAGGAGCGAAATCGACGGGCTGGAGGAGCTGGCTAGGTTCGCCAGCGCGCTTGAAGAAGCGACTAAGCTTACCATCGAGGATGGTATCGTGACCCAGGACGTAGCTCGAGCAAGCGAGGGGCCGGTAAAAGCAATTGTGACAACCGAGGAATTCATAGAGGCAGTGAGGAGAAACGTGGATATGCTCACCAGTCAACGTTAACCATGCGAGCGCAACGAGAAAAACGCCCACCTTACCCGATCCAGGATTTAAAAACCGGTTCATCACCAGTAATTTTCCATCCTTCCATCCCTCAGAGTGCCCCTTTGCAGTGTTTTGTTGTTGGACATTCAACGCGCTTATTGTTTACTTAGCGCGTGCACGGTTTGCAATCTACGTTGCATGGCGCCGTTTCCTTTATGGGTTAGGCATTCCCTTACTGGAAGAAATGGCGTGAATCATTTTTCTGCTATTGGGTAACCCCTGATCTGCGCATTCCAGAGCTGCTTCTTAAGGAGCATTTTTCTATGGATACGCTTTCAAGGGTGTTCCCGGTTATCCGCCACGACTAAGGCGGTGAGGTTGTAGCCGCCCATCGTTTTAAGGATTTTGATGATCCTTATGAATTCTTCGAAGCGTTCAAGGAGTTTTTGCATTGCCTCAGCGCTTTTCCATTTCTAACAGCACCACTGCCAAGAAAGCTTGAAAAAGAATGGGTTCATTGATGCGGCCACTTTTATGGCGTTTTGTTGGATAAGCCTTTGAATCCTTTTCTTTTTCTACTTCAATGCTTGTGAATCCAACATTCTTGGCGAGTTCTTTGAAGTTCACCCTTTCGTCATTTGAAGCTGAGAAACTACCTTTCCGTCAACTTCGTCTAAAGCTTAGCCCTCTGCTCATTTTCCTAGACATAAAGTATTAACTGATTTGTTTTTAATCTAAAAACACTGGAGGGTAAGTTAAGGATATCAACAAGCAAGCCTTTCATCCTTGCCTCAAAATCGCTGATTTCTTGTTCCATGCTGGCCTTTTAGTCTTCAAGCTCCTTCTTGTAGCCTTCAAGAGCGCCTGATTAATCTTCGAGGGGCCATGGCGCCGGCGGCGCTGGCAGCGGATAGTGTAGATGCATCGGCGGGTAGGCTATGGCGTGCAATGCTGCGGTGGAATTCGCCTAGGAGGTTGATATACATATGGATACGGAGGTGAGTAACGCCACCAACGTCGGCATCTTTCAGGTCATAACTGTATAATTTCAGCTTACGCCCTCAGCAATACCATGCAAAGACTACTGGAAGCCAGTAGAGGTACACCGTAAAAGCCCCAGCTTTAGGCTGTAGTGGAGCCATGCATAACCAGCGTATCGAGGCCGATGCTAATGTTGCGCGTATACATGTCATCTTGGAAGTCAAGGAAGTCCAGCAACAAGCCCAGGAACCATATGGATGTCTATGCCACCAGCCGAATCCCCTTTGCCGAAACCAAACAACCATCTCAGCCAAGGAGGTGAATAGCAAAATAGACCTCGCCCAGGCCAAGGCCCAGCCGCTGGCCTTACTTCTCCAACCCCATGTCATTCTGCAGCCTTTAGACCTATTTTTGCGCTTATGCGCATTTTCAATATTTGTGAAAAAGCACAGAAATATATAAATTTTCCGACAAAAGGAAATAACGTTAAGGAGCACAGAGCGCAGGCAAAGGAAAGGGGAAATCGGAATATTGATCGAAGCGCTTAAAATAGTAAGAGAAACGAAAGGCTGATGAAACATGTGGAGACAAAGATTCAGGTGCGGCAGAAGAGGAAGGTTCCCAAAACCAGTCATGCTAAGGACAACGCCACCGGCAGACTGCTTCACCCCAAGTCCGCCCCACAACGTGGAACCAGTATTCCTAGAGATAGCTGAATTGGAGGCCTTTAGGTTAGTTGATTTAGAAGGATTATCACAGGAGGAAGCAGGACGAAGAATGGGCGTCTCGAGAGGGACGGTGTGGCGCCTCGTCCAAAGGGCTAGGAGAAAAGCCGCCCAAGCTCTAAGCGAGGGAAGGCCAATATATATCGTTCCATGCACGCCGGAAAACAATCAGCTTTATTAGTCAAAGAAAGACAAAGCTAGACCTGAAAAGTGGGCTTCTTCAGCCAAGATAAAGCTTTATAAGGCCTTATCTTAATACTTCGGCCATCCCGAACAGACCATTCAAAGCTCAATCCAACACCGAGGGCCTTTAACCATGGACGCTAACGGAAAACGCACGGACGCGTTGGTGAAAGTCTACGTTGACGGTCTAGCGGAGCCCACAAACCCGGGCGTGGGGGCCTACGGCTACGTCATCTATAGGGATGAAGTTAAGGTCAAGGAAAAGTGCGGGGTGCTTGGAGAGCACATCTCCAACAACTACGCCGAGTACTCGGCCCTAGTGGAGGCTTTGAAAGAGCTTCTGCAACGCGGATGGAAAGACGACAACGTGGTGGTTTACTCCGACAGCAAGCTGCTCGTAAACCAGATGACGGGTTTATGGTCCTGCCGAGGGGGGCTGTACGTTGAGAGGTACCTTGAAGCGAAGAGGCTCGCCAAGAACTTCAAGAACATTAAGTTCAAGTGGATCCCCCGCGAGGAAAACTCCGAAGCGGACTCCCTGACGAGGAGGGCGTACGGAGAATACATTAAATCCAAGGGGTAGCGAGCAACCCATGATGTCTGAGTTGAAGATTCACCTGAATCCTTAAGATCGCCACTACCCTCGCCACCTCAGTCAAACTCTGAAACTCTGGTTGCCCCGAAATTCTAGAACTCGACGTGGAATTCAAAGTGAGAATGTAAAAAAAAGTTTAGGGGTTTGCTTACTCTACGGCCAGTAGAACTGGGAGGCCCAGCTCACAGGACGATAGCGTTGCTCCGCTTGTGAGCTTCAGCACGCCAGCGTCGTAGACTACTTCTCCGCCGAGGATTGTCATGAGTACCTTGACGTCCTTTATTTCGTGGGGATCTATCGTTAAGATGTCTTTATCTATTATGCAGAAGTCAGCTAGTTTACCAGGCTCAATAGAGCCTTTTATGTGCTCTTCGTGCGATTGATATGCACCGTAAATGGTGTAGGTCTTTATGGCCTCCTCAACCGTGATGGACTGTTCTGGACCCCACACCTTTCCAGTGGCCTTCGACTCCCTAAGAATGGACTGCATAACGCCTATTCTCCAATCTGGGTAAGTAACCGGTGCGTCCGAGCTCCCGGTGACCACGCAGCCGGCCTCCAACATCGTCCTAAGCGGCCACTGGTACGCAGCCCTCTCCGGCCCCACGACCCCAGCCATGAATTCAGCAATGGTCCACTTGATAGCTGCCTGAACGTTAACCACGCCGCCTATTTCGGCAAGGCGGATGCAGTCAAGAGGCCTTATGAAGTCGCCGTGTATTATGACGTGACGTGCATCCCACGGATTCTCCCTATACGCTTTTTCAAAGCCATCTACACATGAAGATATTGTTCTATCGCCGCAGGCGTGGATTGCAACCTGAAAACCGTAGTTATGAGCCTTAACGATCATCTCAACCAAGTAGTTGTAGCGTTCTTCGTCGGTATTTCCGGGCACAGTCAGAAAGCCATTGCTACCATCAAGGTATGGTTCCCACATCCATGCAGTCTTCGTGGGCGGTATGCCTTCTGCCCATATCTTTACTCCTACTATTTTTACATGCTCGTCCCCTAAAGTTGTGGCGGCACCAACCCACCTTGCAACGTTATCTATGTCTTCTAGTGTCCCCACCCTCAAGCGCAGGGCAACCCTAAGAGTTAGCCTGCCTTCTTCATATAGCTTGTGATATAGATTTACTGCCGATCCACCAACCATGGGATCCTCAACGCTCGTTATGCCTAAAGAGTTCAACTCCTTTATAGCTAGTTTGAGTGCTTCTTTCTGTTCTTCATACGAAAAGGGCGGGATCAAGCGACTAACGAGCCCCATTGCTCCTTCTCTCAAGATACCTGTCGGCTCCCCCGTTACTGGATCTCTCTCTATAACTCCATTGGGTGGATCGGGTGTATCTTTAGTTATATTTGCCAGCTGTAGTGCATAGCTGTTAACCCATAAGTTGTGGCCCGAAAAGTCCGTCAAAGCTACTGGGTTGTTCGGAGCAGCAACGTCCAGATCCCATCGTGTGGGATGTCTATTAGGATCCGCAAGACATTCTTGAAGGTATCCCTCGTCCCATCCCTGTCCACGAACCCATGAACCAGGTGGCAGCTTTTCAACAGCATTCTTCACCGCCTTAACGATATCACCAATTGATTTTACCGTGGGAAAACCTACATCCAACATGAAGGGGGGCCTTGAGACGGCCCAACTTGTCACGTGGATATGTGAATCTATTATTCCCGGCAGGACGGTTGCGCCCTTTAAGTCTATTATCTTGGTTTCTTTACCCACTAACTTCTCGATCTCCTGATTGCTGCCGACTGCGAGTATTTTTCCGTCTTTAACTGCCACCGCTTCGGCTATTGTGAATTCTTCATTCACAGTGATGATTTTTCCATTAATCAAGACCAAGTCGGCAAGAGCATATCTCTGGACATCCTGGTACTTACCCTGCAGATCCTGATACTTACTTTGGACATCCTGGTACTTACCCTGCAGATCCTGATACTTACTTTGGACATCCTGGTACTTACCCTGCAGATCCTGATACTTACTTTGGACATCCTGGTACTTACCCTGCAGATCCTGAATAGAAACCGCAGTGTAAACGAGAGCACAAACGGATATCGCTATTAGCACTATGCCAACGGTCAAGACTATTTTTTCAGCTTTCATATATTTCAAATCCTCTTAGGTTTTCGATAAACAAAACTCTTGTAAGATTTAGTCTTTTGAAAGAAAATATAAAACTTTCTATTTTGGAGGGAAATAACTTTTCTTACACTTTAGCTGGTAAGAAAGAATTATTATGCTATGTTGTTTTGACTTCCCACGCGATCGAAGAATTACAGTAAAAGCAGAGCCCTTTGTTACTCATAGCTGAGACGGTAAAATACTTCCTGAGATATTGGGATCATTGCTTGGGAGATTCGCCTGCTTCAGGAGGAGTTGGCAGGGCTAGCCTGAGCTTTTGCCACAAGCGAGAAGCCTAAATGCCCGCTCATTTAAGTCCTCGCTTCCAAAAAGAGGGGTTTAGTTGTGAGAACTATTTCATCGCCTCCCACAGTAATTCGATCACGTCAAGTGTTTTCAGGCTGCTCCAGCTTCTTTCGGTGGCCTCTTGGAGGTTGCGCCAGCAGAAGGGGCATGCTGAAGATATCAACTCGGCGCCAACGCTGATTGCCTCCTCTATGCGCTTATCGGAAGCATACCTTGCGAGGTCTGGGAAGGCCGACATGACTACTCCTCCCGCTCCGCAACACCACGCGTTCTCCTTGATTCTCCTCATTTCCACCAGCTCTAGACCGGGTATGGCCCGTAAGAGCTTCCTTGGCTCCTCGTACACTCCCATGTGGCGGCCCAAGTGACATGGATCGTGATACGTCACGCGTTTCCTGACCTCGTTTTTTAGCTCTTCCTTCTTCACGCGCGCGGCCAGGAACGACGTGATGTGGAGCGCTTCAAAGCCGTAGTCCAACCCATACCTTTCCTTGTAATCCTCCTTGATCATTCTGTAGCAGCCCGCGCAGGACGTCACAACGAGGCTGGCCCCGGCTTTCTTGATGGCTTCCACGTTGTGTTGAGCGAGCTTAAAAGCCCTGTCCACCTGTCCGGTTCTCTGAAGTGGGGAGCCGCAGCACCATTCGTCAAAGCCATTTCTCCAGAGCACCGTGAAGTCAACTTCAAGTTTCTTGAGAACGCTGAAAGTCGCCGCCGCTATGCTCTTCTGCCTGTATGAGGCGGTGCACCCCACGAAGTAAACGACGTCCGCCTTCTCCGGAAGTTCCTCCCTAGCTTCCTTCCGAAGCCAGCTCCACCTGTCCCTGTGAGGCTCCATGTATGGATCGTATTCCTCGAGGGTGTGCTTACCGTAGCGTTCCTGCTGAGGCATCGGTCCAACCCCTCTTTTAACTGCTTCTTCTCTGGCCGCCTCCAGCCAATCCAAGGCGTAGTAGTGTATTTCCGGGACCTGGCATTGCTGCGCGCAGTTACCGCAGAGCGTACAGTGGTATAGGAGGTGTGTTAAGCGATCGCTCCATTGAACTTCTCCTCGCGCTAACCCCCACAACAAGAGGTTTTTACCCCCCAAGTAGTAGGCCTCAAAGGCTCTAAGCTCACCGCTTGGGCACACGCGCATTCTGCCCTTCTCCTGATACGTTGACCTGCACTGCCCGCACTTGATGCAGTAGTAGAGGACGTCGACGTAGTCCTTCAGGCCGCCGAAGCGTTTAAGCGGCTCCATTCGGTCCCCCCGATGCGTGCTCTTTTTAGTCACTCCTCTACCTGCAAGGTATTCTTTCGGGTAGAGCTCAGCGCTCTTCATGTCCATCACCTAGAGGGTATCCAGGAGGTGGCCTGGATTCATCAAGCCATTCGGGTCGAGCAGGTTCTTGATCTTCTTCAAGAGCACCAAGGTAGGTCCATGTACATACGACAAGTTGGCCCTCGAAGCCCACGGAGAGAGGTGGTACCGTGCGGCGCTTTTGATGTTTTTCCTTATCTCATCATCTAGCTCAAAAAAGGCCTTACGCATTGTTTCTAGGTCTTGCGGGTCATCCTTGTTGCACACCATTATGTGCCTGGCGTACACGTGATGGCCATGCATCATGATCCTGCCGTAGAACAAGTCATGCTTGTCGTACTTCTTGAAAACCCCTACCCCCATGCGGTAGAACTTGGGAACCTCTCTATGAGAGAGGAATGTTCCAACCCATGATATTATGCCCCCCCCCCCACGCGGAGTGGACAGCCAAGCCGGTGCGACGTGAATCGGTTTATTGGATGCCAGCGGTAGCTCCGCCCTCTCGTCGACAGGCATAGAGCTCATGACCTCATCGTAAGGTACAAGCTGCGCTCCAGCATCAATGGCAGCCCTACTTATGGCCTTTTCGTGGACGTTGAGAAGTTCATCACTTGGAGCAAAGACCACTATGCCGGCCGAGAAATCGGGGATCCCAGACTTAACGCGTTCGTCCGGGTCTAGGGGAACTTCATCCAGCTTCAGCCTTCGTGAGCCTGTGTGAGCTTTAGTGAACGGGTAGTTGTTAAACCATATGTCCGCTATACCTAGGGTCCAGCTTCTCTCCGCCAACCTCTGAATTATTGGATATCCCTTCTCCACCGTTTCAGCCATCAATAAGTAGTATCTCACGGGCATCTTGGGGTACAACTTTATGGCAGCCTTGGTCACTATGCCTGTGGTTCCCTGCCAACCAACAAACAGGCCACTTATGTCCGGCAGGGGCCACCTGCCAATCCAGTATTGGCTTGTCATGCAGCTTCCGCACTTCACTATCTCTCCTGTTGGCAGGACAACCTCCAGCCCGTTTATGGAGTCTCCACCAGTTCCAGAAATCATGCCGAGGTCGCCAAATCCTGTAGTTATAAGGTACGGAACGACGCCCGTGCCTGAAGGGGCCCATGGAACTCCAACCATCAGGTCTGGATGATGCTCTTCGAGGTATCCCACGAGCCCAGCCCACGTTACTCCTCCTTCGACGAGCGCGTAAAGATCATCTTCGTTGACCTCCAAGACCCTGTTCATCCTCCTCAAGTCCACAACTATTCCTCCCTCCCTAGGAATGCATAGTCCTGCAGTGCATATCCCCGAAACCCACGGTATGACGGGAATCCTTTCCCTGTTGGCCAACCTCACGATGCCCTGAACTTCTTCAACGCTGCTGGGCATCACAACGAACTCACATGTTCCCGGCTTCTCAGCCGATATGAAGTCCCAAGAGTACAGGAAAAGAACCTCGGGCCAGTCAGAAACGTGTTGAACGCCCACTATGGCTTGAAGTTCCCTTAAAATTCTTTCATGCCTATTCAAGGGCTTCACTACCATTTAAACAATATTATTATAGTGTCTTAAAATTATTACTTCATTGATAACAACAATAAAAAGCATTACAAAATCAGCGCAAAGACGATGACAGATGCAAAGCACGTTACTTGGAAAAGAAAACACGAGTGCAAGCCTGAAAAAGCTGCACCGCGCACGAAGCCCACTGCCACTTGTCCTTGGGTTTCCGCCTCCAACCTTTGATGTTCCTTCGCATCTAGAGTTCCCGCTCCGCGGATGAGTATAACTAAAGCAAAGCCCGTTGCAAAACCTCTTGAACCCTAGGCCAACAAGCAGAGGAGTGCTGAGGCTCATGAGCCTATGGCTACGCTCATGGACTTAGCGGCAAGCACATGGAGCCTTCAAGCCCGGCCGTCCAATCCTTTCATGGGAACCTCTTAGCTGGGGACGGCTTCAGAAGCTTGTTGCCGTCCGCCGTTATGAGCATATTCGTCAGCGCGCTCAGGCTGCAAAGCGTCCCCCTACCGATAATCCCCTCGCCCGGGATCCTAGCTATTATCAGGCCTTCAGCTGTGACCTCCACCTCGGCCCCGATCTCCGAGAGCCTGTGGAGAACTATGTTGCCCATGGCTCCCATCGACTTCTCCATCCAGCAGTGCTTGAGCGGGCACAGATTACAGTACGCCTTAAACCTCTCAGCGCTCTCCTTCGAGGCGAACCCCGCCGCCACCTCAGCCTTCGTCGTGGAGTAGGCTATGCAACAGCCGAGCACCCTGTCTGCGAGGACCCTGCCATCTTTAATGATGCTCGTCCTCACGGCTCCACCCCTAACCTCGTAGCGGTTCTCAACGCCCTCCTCGAACTTCGCCTTCCCCGTGTTCCTTACATTTTTAAGCCTCTCTTTTAGGTAGGCGCTTACCTCGCTGTTGCCGGCGGCTGCCCTCACTATCGCGCACGTTGGACAGTAAGATACCGGGGACTCCGCGATGGCTTTGCCCTCTCGGTCCAAGAGCAGGGCCACGACGCCTACGCCCCGCCTCCTTATCAGGGTTCTGCCCCCAGCCTCCTTAACGTACTGGAGCGCCAGCACCGATGGCGTTACAACCCTCCCGTAACCGTAGAGGTCCGCCACCGCCTTTATCTCCTCCTCGTCGCTCAGCACCTCGGCCAGCTTGTCCTTCAGCCTCGCCGGTATCAAGCCGGCGTCGAGCTGAGCCGCCAGCACAGCAGAGGACCACACTATGTCGAGGCCTCTTCCAACCTCCTCGCCCCCATCATCTCTTATTACCGCTAGGACGCCGCTGGGCCTCTCGTAGGCGCATATCGTCCCGCGCTCATCCGTCACCGCTTCGGCCACTCCGTGACAGATGCCGCAGGCGCCCTCCACCTCTCTGAGCTTCTCCGCTCGCTTCAGAACCCTCTCCCGGAACCTCGACGTGCAACTTTCAGGTGAATTCATGTCCAACCAGCCATCCAACCTCGAAGCTGCTTTTGCGAGGGGTGCCCCGTGTTTTAAGGGCCTTCACGATATTTAAGTACGCCCAGCGCGGGCGGGAAAGAAAGAGTTTGGGTTTTTCGAGCCCCACACAGTCTACTCATCATTAGTTGTGTAGTACATGAGCTGCTCAGCGCGCTTAGGCTTGAACACGGGCTTGCTTCTCCCCACCTCAACGCCCTCCACGCTCATGTCCTTTAAGTCGAGCACGGGGGGTAAGTCTGGAGGCGCGTAGGGACCGCGCCGCCCCCACAGTTCCACGGCTCTTCCAGCATTGTAGGGCACCACCTCCCTGTGGGGGTCGCGCTCCTTCATCACGACCGCCGGCTTAACCTCCTCGGGGCTGGGCATGCCCTCAAGCCTCCTCGTCAACTTGAATTTCCTCCCGTACTTCTCGGCCAGCTCCTCTATGGGGCCGAAGTCGAGGGCCCTCATTGGGCAGCTGGCGACACATATGGGGATCACGCCCTGCTCGAGCCTGTCGATGCACATCGTGCACTTCTGCGCCTTCTCTTCGAGGTTGTCGCTTGCAAATAATATTGAGCCGTAGGGGCATGCATCCCAGCAGGCCCTCCCGCACTTCACCGCCGATGGATTGCAGTACTCCTCGTCTATCAGGACCGCGCCGTACTTGTCCTCCTTGATTATCGCCTTCGCCGGACAGGCATCAGCGCACTTCGGGTTTTCGCAGTGGTAACAGGGCACCGCGACGAAGTGCACCCTCACCTGCGGCCACGTTCCCTCCTCCCACTCGAGGACCCTCATGTACTTCACGGGCCCCGGCGGAACCTGGTTCCATGTCTTGCACGCTATCGTACACGTCTTGCAGCCCGTGCACCTGCTCTGATCAAAGAAGAAGCCGTACTGGACCATCAGCTCTCACCCTTCAAGGCGTAGAAGGCCCTTTTAACAGGCCCCGAGTACTTCTCGACCTCCACGCAGCCGGTGGCCGTGGGAGGGCACGGCGGGCTCTTATCGTCGTAGAGGAAAACGGTTGGGCATCCTCCCCAGTCCACGCCCTCCTCGTCGGGGTCGTACCAGGCACCGTGGTGTATCACCACTACCCCGGGCGATATCCGGGATGTGACGTAGGCCGGCAGAACCGCCCTCCCCACGTCGTTGTACACCAAGCACAGGTCGCCGTCGTTTATCCCCCTCTTCTTGGCATCGAAGACGTTTATCCAGACGCTGTGCCTGTAGTTCTCCCTCATGTACTGGCTCTGCCAGCCGAAGGAGTGGATCCTGTACCTCGAGTGCGGCGTTAGCAGCATGAGCGGGTACATCTTGGCGAGTGGGTCCTCCATCCCCCTGACGCACGGCTGGTAGGTGGGGATCGCCGTCTGGTCCCCCCAATCGTTGGGGACCCATCCGAACCACCTTCCCCTGCCGTCGAAGTGCATTTTACCTCGTTCCTTCTCGTCCAGCATGAAGTCGCACAGAAACTCCACCTTCCCAGACCTGGTGGAGAAGCCCCTGCCCTTAACGATCGGGCTGTAGCACGGCTGCAGGGGCTTATCGAAGTACTCGTTCAGGTTGACTATTGGCTTCTCTTTGATCTCCTCGAAGGAGGGTATGGGCTTATCAACCTTGCCTCCGTAGTACTCGACCCCCCTCTCCAGCATCTCCCTCAAGTTCTCGTACCACAAGGCAAAGAACTCCTCTAGGTTCCTGTCCCAGCTCTCGTCGTCCAGGTATATGGGGAGGTACTTGGCTGGATCTATGCCCAGGGCCCTGGCGAGCTTCGCGTATATCCACATGTGGTGCTTCGCCTCGCCCCTCGGCCGAATTATCCTGGGGAAGTACTGAAGCGTGTTTATGCATAACACCTGAGTGTCCTCAAACTGGTCTAGCACCGGCAGTATCACATCGGAGAACTTGGCCGTCGGAGTCATGTAGGAGGCGAAGCTAACCACGAGCCTAAGCCTGCTCAAACCTTCAACCACGTGCCCAGTCGAGTAGGTGGCCGTCACAAGGGCGTTGGTGGTGGACCTGAAGCCGTAGTTCCCATGGAATAGTATCTTCGGGTTGGGGTCCGGATGGGAGGGATCGCAGTTCCACCCTATAATCCTCCTAAACTCATCTCTGCTCATCTCCCCCCTCTCAACCTTGCCCAGAAGGCGTAGCATCTGGCCGAACCTAACGCTCCTGTACATCCTCGGGTTTATGTTGGGCTCCCGCGGCTGCCTATCGGCGCGCTGCTCGTACAGCATGTAGAAGAGGTGGAACGGCTCTATCCTGAACATGCTCCACGGGTTCGCCAGCGCCGACCCGCCTGGCATGGCTATGTAGCCCATCATCGATTGAAGTATCACGGCCGCCCTAGCCGCGTTTTCTCCATGGCTTTTCCTTGCCACGCTCCAGTTCTTCCAGAGGAAGGTCGGCTTGGACTTGGCGTAGAGCCTTGCAAGCCCATATGTGGTTTCAGCCGGGACACCGCATATCTCCTCAGCCCACTCAGGCGTCTTCGGCACGCCGTCGCCGTAGGGGTTTTCTCGGCTCTTCGGCTCGCCCATCACGTAACCGCGCCAAGCCTTGAAGCCCCTCGGCTCAACCCACTTCTCCACGAACTCGTGGTTGTACAGGTCCTCCTTGAACAGGACGTAGGCGATCGCGCACATTAGCGCCATGTCGGTGCCAGGCTTAATGGGGATCCACTGGTCGCACAGGGCCTCGGCGGTGGCGCTGTACCTCGGATCTATCGAGATCACCGGGGTCCCCCTCTCTCTGGCCAGCCTAACGAAGTAGGCGACTTGGTGGCCTGGGCCATAGTGATGTATGTCTGGCGTGGCGCCCCACAGGATTATCAGCTTGCTGTTGAGGAGCATGTCCGATGCGCTTCCCCACTCAACCGGCGTCGGGTACTTGGATGACTGGTCTGGAGCCGCCCGTGCCTCCGGGGGGACGGCGTACTCGCCCATTGCCATGCCGTACATTAAGTGCATGGCCTGCCTCTCTGGATCGAAGGAGCACCAACCCCACCCTTGGACTCCGCAGTCCAGCCAGCCCAGCAGGTTATCCATGAAGTAGGTGTCGGGGTAGCCGACCATTATGGAATACTTGCCGTACTTCTCCTTGCAATACTTTATCTCCTCAGCGATGAGGTTGATAGCCTCGTCCCACGTTATCCTGACGAAGCCGCTTTTGCCCCTGTTCTGCGGGTTTGGGTTTTCATGGCTCCAGTCCACCCTCTTCAGGGGGTAGAGTATCCGTTGAGGGTGGTGTATCAGCTCGGGCCAGGCGTAGGCGAACTCGCATGGGCGCTGCTGCAGCCTCTGCTTCACGAAGTCCACGTCGCTGCACACTTCATCCTCCCTAGCCACGTTCCTGTTGTAGAGGTCGTCTGGCTCAACGCCAACTATCCTCCCCTCCTTCACGCGCAGCTTGAGCACGCAGCCGCCGCCGTGGCACATGGGGTAGCAGCCGCAGTACTTCACCTCCTCGCCCGCGTGCCTCGCCTTCAGCCTCTCAACTAAGCCGCGGACTCTGTCTTGAGAATGGCTTTCAGCCAAATGCAAAACCCCATAGAACCGGTTTATAAGCCGCCTGTAAAGTACATGTCCAACGCCTCCACTTTTAAGGCTTAGGGGGGCTTTGGGGCTTCGCGCCCTACTCCACGGGTATCTCGTACCATATTCTGCCCTTGTAGTAGGTGACCCTGGACCTCTTCTTGACCAGCTTGGAGGCTGGAAGAGTGATGAGCCAACCAGCCACGAAGCCCCCCACATGCGCCCAGAAGGCCACGCCCGCAAAGTAGCTGGCAGCTATGGATAAGAATCCCATCCATAACTGGTAGAGGAACCACATCAATATGAAGGTCGACGCCTGAACTGACAAAACCAGCGGCAGGAAAAAGAAGAACGTCAAAAGCCTGAGGCGGGACCTCGGAAACAAGTTCAAGTAGCCTCCAAGCAGCCCTGAGATCGCCCCGCTAGCGCCCACGCAAGGTATTAGAAGGGGATCCACAAAAACCGGTTTACCGTAGGGGTTGTAGAGTATCATAGGTTCAGCGAACGACGCCTCCACCACTATGTGGATTAGGGACGCCAGCACGCCGCTCACCAAGTAGAACGCCAGGAACTTCGCTCTTCCAAGCCTCGCCTCGAGGGGGCAGCCGAACACGTAAAGGTACAACATGTTCCCCAGAATGTGCTCCCAGCTCCCATGCATGAACATGGATGTTATCAGCGTGTGCAGCCTCTCGCCTCGAACAACGTAGTACGGTACCATGCCTAGCTCCTCTACGGCCAGCTCAAATCTCCATTCCCCTTGAAGGTAGAAGTACAGGAACACCAAGAGGTTTACGGCTATAAGCAGCCACGTAAGAACAGGTCTCTTGGCGGTTTGGCGGTCGTGCGGTAGCGGCATCAATTTGAATACCGTAACTACGGATTTTTCACGATATAAAATGTTTTCTCTTTTTTCCGGCACCTCAGGAATAATGGGGGGCAGCCTACAATGGTGGGGACTCCGCTGCCTTGGAAGAAATGGTTCAAAGTAGGGTAGCCCTCCATAACGGGGGAGGGGCTTCAACCTTGAACGTAATGTTTGAATAGAAGTACAATCCTGCATCTCTCAGCAATATGGTAAAGGGATGGTTTCTCGTGAAGTCCACAAACGGCTTTTTCTGGTTTGCGTCGGCGATCCTAATGCTCGGAGCGCTCCAATTAATAGCCTCCATCGAGCTGTCCGAGGCTGCTTGGGTTGGCGAAGCCATTTATATAAAGGCCGATGGAAGCGTAGAACCCGAGGGCTCACCCATAGCTACTGATGATTACGTGATATATAGATTGACGAGCAACGTTGCCGCCGATAATGGGATAATCGTTCAAAGAGACAACATAGTAATCGATGGATGCGGATGCGCCATTCAAGGAGTCGGCCCCCAAGACTCTAAGGGGGTTGGAGTGAACGCAACTGGAAGAAGCGGAGTCGTAATCAAAAACGTAGAGATCAGCGGATTCCGCTACGGAATATGTCTTAAAGATTCCTCAGGCATCGTCTTGATAAATAACTCCATAAACAACAACATCAACGGCATCGCCCTATGGTCATCGCACAACAACACGATCACCAAAAACACGATATCGTCAAACATCGACGACGGCGTGGAGCTCTATCACTCCTTAAACAACACGATAAGCGGAAACAGGATAGTAAGTAACAACTACGGCGTCTATCTCCACAGTTCGCATAACAATACAATTGTTGAGAACCGGTTTGAGGGTTGCGGACTCATGGCTTTCGATTCCTATCAAAACGCGGTGGAATACAACACGGTGAACGGCAGACCGCTCCTATACCTTGAAGGCGTCTCCAACGCTACGGTGGGGGACGCGGGGCAAGTAGTGCTCATCAAGTGTGAAAATATGAAAATTGTTGGCTTAAACATATCCAATGCAACGATCGGCATTGAGCTCTGGATGACGAACAACACGATAATATCTAGGAGCTCCTTAAGCAACAACGTTGATGGCATCGCCCTATGGTCATCGCACAACAACACCATAGCCGACAACATCATTACCAGGAACTTGTGCGGCGTTGAGCTTTGGTATTCCTCAGGCATCGTCTTGATAAATAACTCCATAAACAACAACATCAACGGCATCGCCCTATGGTCATCGCACAACAACACGATCACCAAAAACACGATATCGTCGAGCGAATCGCTCAACATCTACCTGTGGCTATCATCCGGTAACATTGTAGTTGAGAATAGCGTGGCTCGCGGCCGCTGCGGAATCTGGCTCGACGAATCCTCAGACAACGCCTTCTACCACAACAATATAGCGGACAACGCAATGCAGGTGTATTTCACCCCTGGAAGCCTCAACTCTTGGGACGGCGGTTACCCCTCAGGCGGAAACTTCTGGAGCAACCATAGAAGCATCGACGAGAAAAGCGGTTCAGCCCAAGATAAACCCGGGGGCGATGGTATAGGCGACTCGCCATACCCCTTGGACGAGGTCAACGTTGATCGCTTCCCGCTTATGAATCCTTGGCCGAACAGGGCCGTGAAGGTTGAATCCTCAACGGGGGCCGGCGCCGTTGTCTTCAGGTCCTCGCCGGGCCTCATAGTTGGCCTCAGGGCCGTGCCCGAGGAAAGCCTCCAAAGTGTCGGTGAGCTTGGCGCCGAGTTCTCGTATGGATTCTTCGCCTTCAACATAACTGGCTTAAGGCCGGGCGACGAGGCCTCTGTAACCGTAACGCTTCCATCACCTCTGCCGGTAGGCCTTCGCTATTGGGCGTACTGGAACGACGCTTGGAGCCAGATTCCCCTGGGAGGCAATGATGGTAATGAATCCGTAACCATTACGTTCAAAGACGGTGGAGCTGGAGATTCCGATGGGGCTGAAAACGGCGTGATCGCGTGTCTAGGTGCCTTTGGACGGCTTCGAGCACAAACTGGGGAGGCTACACCGCCAGCTGAGGCGCCGCAACCCGCGTTTCACATAGCAGCATACGCAGCTGTAGTGGCGGTAGCCGTCGCCGTTATAGCGGTTGTTGTGAGGAGAAGAGGAACCTGAGGCACGCGCTCCGCCCGCCCAAAGACTCCTTGGCTTTTTAAGCGCCTACACCAATACGGCCTTAAGCGACGTGGGGGCGGGCCGTGCGGTCTCATGTCTTCTCCCAGCAAAACTTATTATTGCATGGTGGGGTTATGAGGGGTGGAGCCAACCGTGAGCTTAGGCTTCCTGCTAGAGGTTGTCGCAATATCCGCCTCCGGGGCGCTTTCACCGGGCCCGCTGACCGCTGTGGCCGCCACGATAGGTGCTAGGAGGGGGTGGAGGTCAGGCCTCCTCATAGCTATGGGCCACGCAGCCGTCGAGCTTCCACTCGTAGCTTTCATAGCCGCCGGACTAATGGTGGCCATCGAGGGCGCGCTGACATCAAACCTGCTGGCCCTAGCTGGAGGAGCCTTCCTCCTATTCTTCGGCTCACTAACCTTCAGAGACGCCGTGAAGTTCACGTGGCCACCTAAGGCAAGCGCCCCCTTACTCCACGAGAACCCATTCTTGGTCGGCGCGCTCCTATCGTTGCTGAACCCATTCTTCATCATATGGTGGCTTGGAGTCGGCTCGCCGCTGGTCTATGAAGCCGTCAGGCTTTGGGGGGTGTACGGGCTCGCCGTAATGTACCTCAGCCACGTATGGCTGGATTTAGCCTGGCTACCCGCGGTAACGTACCTTGCCTCCCTTGGAAGGCTTAACGTTAAGGCGCTGCGCCTCATGCTCTTCCTGCTCGCCGCAGCCGTCCTTTACTTTGGATTCTCCTTCGTAGCGAGCGGGTTAACCTCGATCCTAGGGCTTTAAGGCCTTAACCGACAACGGCTCCCCTCAGCGCATCCCCTTGGAGCTTGGCGGCTCGCTTGGTGCTCAAGCCCAAGATAAATTTAAAAGCCCAGCACCCCCATCCCCTTCCCTTGGGGGTGGGATGCATGGATCCCATCCCGTGGAGTAAGGTTGAAGGCTGGGCGTGCATCGCCTGCGGCGACTGCTGCAAGGACTTCAGGGTTCCCATCAGCGCATACGAGGTTGCAAGGCTCGCAGGATCCTTCGGCTACTGGGCCATTGAAGCCGGATTGAACTCATATTACTTGAAGAAGAGGCTTGACGGGCGATGCGCATTCCAGGTCCGCAGGAGCGGCAGATGGATATGCGGGGTGCAGCCGCTTAAGCCGATGGCCTGCAAGCTGTGGCCATTCATGGTTTACGAGAAGCCCCGCTACGGGTGCAGAGACGAAGCGGAGTACGAGTTCAACGGGCAAAGGTTCTACGTGTACGTAAACCCATACTGTAGGGGCCTAGCCTATGGGAAGCCGTCGCATACCTTCGAAAGTAAGGTCCTCCCGGAATTCATCGAAATAAAGCTGGGAATAAGGGAGAGACAAAGTCTCTCAACCTCATCCATAGTTGAGTTGGAGGGTGGACCGCCGGCCGGTGAAGCTGTTGGCGCGCAGCTCCTGATAGTTGGAACGCCTAGGAGTCCACTCAACATTGTAGGTGCTTTAGGTGACTCTGCAAGGCTCTACCTACGAATCCCCATGCCCTAGCAGGTGAGGATGAACCATTTTTTAACGTGCTCAACCAGCCACGACACGAAGCCCATAGTTGGAGCTACAGCGACACAGCTCCCCGAGAAGCCGAGAGCTCCCGCTCCGAGTGGGAGGGTTAGAGCTCGAGTTATCGTCCGGCAACATCTAAGGCAGCGCTAACATTAAGATGCTGAAGCCTTGCTCGGCGTTATGCGCGCTGACACAACTGGTCTAGGGCCCCCTGCTGGGTTGGAAGCTGTTGGTGTAGAGCAGCTTTAGGACATGAATGGGGACCGCTGTGGCTCCGCAGATCAGCAACGCAAGGGGCCCATGGGCCTCTCCGTGTCGAATATCTAACTGCACTTGAAGCCCCACCAACCCGAGGGCTAAGCCAGCTAAGGGGCGCCGAGGCGGCTGGATGCTCAAGGAGAGCATTACTCCCTTTCTCCTCTTACACCACGTCTACGAGAAGGCTGGCAGCATCAAGCAAAACCGCTGGTTAGCGCGCTCTCTCAACCGAGCTCATCGGCGTTCTCAGTTAAGGTTAATGAAGAAAAATCGGAGTTGAAGTTTGCTGTTGACTCCTCCTCAGCTCTTACCCTTGCCCTCCTCCACGGCCTTGCCTGCTTCGGGCTCCTTCTCCACCTTCTTCAGCTCTTCCTCAATTTCCTTCTCTATCTCCTCTATGGGCTTCGGCGGGGGCGTCGTAGCCAGCGTGTAGCCTATCCAGCCGACGATAGCGAAGACTGCGACAACGGCGACTGCGCCCGTAAGCTTAAGCATGAACGTATCAGCCCCCACCACAGGTGGGAAGAAGACAAGCCAGAGGTAAACCACTATAACCACTGCGGAGAGCAAGAGCAGGCCTGTGCCCACCAACTTATCCTTGCTCATATCCTCTGCAGCACCTCTAACGCTTAGCTTCATCAACAGGCAATTTATCGTTTACGCCTGAGCTAAAGTGCAGCTATCGATCTTCACAGCATCCACTTCACGGGGGGTGCAACCGCAGGACGATGAATGCGTTTATCTGCCCGCTGTAGAAATATGTTATATGAGGTGTGAGGAATGGAAGAAACCGTAGGTAGAATCCCCCTGATAGGGGAGAAGGCGCCCAGCTTCGTTGCCAAGACCACGAAGGGCATTATAAGGTTCCCGGACGACTATAAGGGCAAGTGGGTTGTGCTCTTTTCTCACCCAGGAGACTTCACGCCGGTGTGCACCACCGAGTTTGTGGCCTTCCAGAAGAGGATTGAGGAGTTCAGGAAGCTTAACTGCGAGCTGGTGGGCCTCAGCATAGACCAGGTCTTCAGCCACATCAAGTGGGTTGAGTGGATCAGGGAGAAGCTAGGTGTTGAGATAGAGTTCCCGATAATAGCCGATGAGGTTGGCAGAATAGCCAAGACCTTAGGCATGATACATCCAAGCAAGGCAACCAACACCGTAAGGGCCGTCTTCATAATAGACCCAGATGGGGTTATCAGGGCCATCATGTACTACCCCCAGGAGCTGGGCAGGAACATGGATGAAATATTGAGGGCGGTTAAGGCGCTGCAGATCTCAGATAGAGAGAAGGTGGCGATGCCGGCCAACTGGCCCAACAACGAGCTCATAGGCGACAAAGTGATTGTGCCGCCCCCAACAGATGAGAAGGCCGCCAAGGAGAGGCTGAAGGCATACGAGTGCTTTGACTGGTGGTTCTGCTACAAGAGCGTTTCGAGGGGGTAGACCAAGTGGCCTTAATCAGAAGGGTTTACAAGTGCAACGTGTGCGGCAACATCGTGGAGGTGCTCCACGAAGGGTTTGGCCAACTGGTCTGCTGCGGGAAGCCGATGCAGCTTCTAGACGAGAAGGTGGCCGAGGAGGGCAGGGAAAAACACGTTCCCGTGGTTGAAGTCCTCGACGGCTCAGTGAGGGTTAAGGTGGGCTCCAAGCCGCATCCAATGGAGGAGAAGCACTACATAGAGTGGATTGAGGTGGCTGCTGGCGACGAGGTCTACAGGAAGCACCTGAAGCCCGGACAGGCACCCGAAGCCGAGTTCAAGGTGGGCGCCCGAACCGCAACTGCAAGAATCTACTGCAACATACACGGCCTCTGGAGGAACCCGTAATTCTTTACTTTTCTTTTTAGCCCCTACGATCCTTTGCGAGTAGCTCCTCAGCGCTTCCCGGCGTCGATGACTCCTCCTCCTGGGAGGGCTCTGCGCGTGCAACCTGTAGGGGCTGAAGCCGTCGGCTGGGCTCGTACAGCGTCCTTCCGAGGAGTTCAACTACGCCTTCAAGCTCCTCTTCGACGCCCGGCAGGACGTGGGCTAAACTGCACCTGACAGCCTTCACTACCTCGGCTACGCGCGCCAAAGCTGATGCTACATCGCCTACGTCTTTGGCAGCCCTAAGGGTGGTCAACGCCTCTTCGAGGACCACCATGCATTGATCGACTGTCCTCGTTATCCTCCTAACTTCAGCCAGCTCCGCTGCGTACATCAACGCCAAGTCCGCGCTGCGGCTTGAATAGGAGTGGACAACCTTCTCGAACAGGCTTCTCTCCCTCTCAAGCAGCTTGGAGTGGAGCCGGGCAAGCTTGCCCAACTGCACTCTAAGCTTAGCTGACGCGAACTTCAGCTTGGACTTCAAGGTGGGGCCAATCGAGGACACTTCCACCCCACCCATCTACCCTGTGAGGCTATGAAGTCTGAGCAACAAGCACCCCGGATCTTATATTGCGGGATAGCCGATAAAAGGGTGCGTTGAAAGCAGAAATGGAAGGGGATCGACGTGAAAGGCTAAGAAATGAAGGCGAGCGATAAAGGGACTCGCCCTTTAAGGTAGGCGCGCAAGCCGCCGCTAAAGCGCATACGTTTAAGAGGCTCCTGCCGCAGCCCTCGCCGTTCGTTAATGCTGGAGGAAGCCCTTACTTCCATGTTAATGTTATTGTTGTCTAGGCTTGCCCCGCATCCCCGCCCAGCACAGCTGAGAAGCTTCAGCTGGCTCCTCCGCCAAACCCCATAACCCTAAATACCGCGATTGCATCTAGATGGCGTCGAGGTGCAGAGGGTTTGAGCGGCAGCTTCATCGATGAAGTGATTAAGGTGGATGACGCAATCAGACTGGCTGCCTCGCTCCTCAAGGTGCCGTCCCGAGAGGTTGAGGTTCCACTGCAGGAGGCCGCTGGACTGATAGCCTCTAGGAGCATCTCAGCCCCATACGATATGCCCCTCTACGATAGGAGCGCTGTCGACGGCTACGCCGTCCACGCAGAGGACACCTACGGGGCCTCGCTTCACGGCGCCGCGGAGCTCAAGGTTGTCGGCAGGGTGACCTCCTCCACAAGCATTGAGGAAGTCTCGAAGACATCTCTCAAGCTCAGCGAGGCCGTCGAGATCCTGACGGGGGGCCCCCTGCCACCGGGCGCCGACGCCGTAGTCATGTACGAGGACGTCACTCGTATGAACGATAAAATCTACGTTCACAGGGCCCTGCCGAGGTGGGCAAACGTGTCGAGGAGAGGGGAGGACTTTAAGGAGGGCGAAACCATCGTTGAGAAAGGCGTGCTCCTAGCGCCTTGGCATCTAGCTGCGCTGGCAGCGTTCGGCTTCAGCAGGGTTCACGTATACGATAAGCTGAAGGTGGGCATCTTGGCCACCGGCGGCGAGTTGGCGGAGCCCTTGCAACCGGTACCCCTACGCAAGGGGGTTTACAACAGCACGTCGACCATGATCATGAGTTGCCTTTCAGGCAGAAGATTCATCGAAGCCGTCTACCTCGGAAGAGTTATGGACGACGTGGAGCGCATCGCCGAGGGCATTGAAGGCGCATTTAGAGCCGGCTTCGACGCGGTTGTGACGACGGGAGGCACGGGCGTAAGCGGGGACGACGTTACGACGCGTGCAGTTGAGAGGGTGGGCACCATTGCGGTGAGGGGCGTGGCGATTAGGCCTGGGAGGCCCACAAGCATAGGCGTAGTTGAAGGGAAACCGGTATTCATGCTGTCGGGCTTCCCAGTTGCTGCCCTCGTGGCGCTTGAGTTCGTCGTTCTACCGGTGATTTACAGGTTGTTTGGGTCGACCCCACAGCCCAAGCCAATCGTCAAGGCCAAGCTCACCAGGAGGCTCGCCAACGTCGTCGGCCATAGGTCCTACGTGAGGGCCAAGGTCTTCCGCCGCAACGGTGAACTGATTGTTGAGCCCCTGAGGCTAACCGGCTCAGGGGTCTTGTCAACCCTTGTAAAGGGCAACGGGATAATAGAGGTTCCGGAGGGCTTGGAGGGCTACGAGCCCGGCGAAGAAGTTAACGTCATATTGATCGGAGGCTTGGAGGGGATGTAGCCTTGGCCAAGGTTTTCCACGAACTCGTGCCCCTAGAAGACGTGGAGGCCGCGCTCTCCAAGCACTTGAGGTTGGAGCCGTTAGGGGTCGAGGAGGTTGACCTCGTAAACTCGTTGGGGCGAACGCTGGCGGAAGACGTTTACTCCCCGATCGATTACCCGCCCTTCGACAGGTCTGAGGTTGACGGCTACGCCGTCCACGCAGAGGACACCTACGGGGCCGATGAGGAGAGGCCCGCAGTGCTCGCGGTTACCGGAGGGTCCCCCGTAGGCCGCGCACCTCAAGCTCCTCTGGGCAGAGGAGAGGCCTTCGAGATAGCGACCGGGGCCGTTGTGCCCCGCGAGGCGAACGCTGTGGTCATGGAGGAATACACCGACAGGGAAAATGGCAGAGTCAAGGTTTACAGGCCGGTTGCCCCCGGCGAAAACGTGGTTCACGCCGGATCTGACATCTCTCTGGGGGACCTGGCTCTATCCAGGGGAACCCTCCTAGGCCCGCGCGAGCTGGGGCTTCTAGCTGCCTTGGGCAAGCGCAGGGTTAAGGTCTACCGAAAAGTCAAGGTGGCTGTCTTCTCAACCGGGAACGAGGTTGTCGAGCCGGGCGAAAAGCTGGAGCTGGGCCAGATCTACGATTCGAACAGCTTCTTCATAGTGTCCTCCCTCTTGGAGATGGGCGCTGAGGCCCGATACGCTGGGCACCTGCCGGACGACTATCAATCAATTTTGCATGCTCTTAGATGCGAAGTTGAAGAAAGCGACGTGATAATAACGAGTGGGGGCACATCCGCTGGGGCTGGAGACCTCGTGTACAGGGCCTTTGACGACCTTGGGAGACCCGGCCTGATAATCCATGGAGTTAAGGTTAAGCCCGGCAAGCCCACGGCTATAGCTGTGGCCCGCGGAAAGCTTTTGATAGGGCTTCCCGGCTTCCCACTGTCCTGCGCCATGGTGTTCTTGACCGTGGTTAGGCCCCTGATAGCCAAGCTGATGGGCCTTGAGCTGGATGGATACCAGTCGGTGAAGGCAACCTTCCCGTTCAGGGTTAGAACCGGTCAAGGCAAGACCTGGCTTATACCCGTAAGCCTCGTGAGCTCGGCCAACGGTTTGGTCGCGTACCCTGTAACCATGAAGTCCGGGGACGTGTCGCCGCTCGTGAGCGCTGAAGGCTACGTCCGGGTCCCTGAGGGCAAAGAGCTCCTTGAGGGGGGAGAGACGGTGGATGTCTTCTTGATGTCAAGGAGGACCACGACGCCCGAGCTCACGATAATCGGAAGCCACGACGTAGCGCTCTACCGAGTGATAGAGGTGATGAACATGCGCGGAAGGTGTAAGGTAATAGCGGTGGGCTCCCTAAGGGGGCTTCAAGCTGCAGCTTCAGGTGAAGCCGATTTGGCGCCCGTGCACCTCCTAGACGAGGAGACTGGCGACTACAACCTGCCATTCATACGCAGGATGAACCTTGAAGGCAAGGTTAGGCTGATAAGGGGTTATGCTAGAAGGATCGGCTTTATATCTAGGCCTGGCCTCGATGTAAACGGCTTCGAGGACCTCTTCACTAAAGGCTACGCCTTCGTCAACAGGAATAGGGGTTCGGGCACCAGGACCTTCATCGATGTTAAGCTCAGAGAGGCTTGTGCCGGCCTCCACCTGAGGCTCGAGAAGGTGCCATCCCTTATAAGGGGTTACACGTACGAGGTGAAGACCCACACAGCCGTGGCGGCAGCTGTAGCCCACGGGAGGGCCGACGTAGGCGTGGGCATCGAGTACGCAGCGAGGGCCTACAACCTGAGCTTCAAGCCGTTAACTTGGGAAGTAATGGACTTCGCCGTGCCATCCGAAAGGCTGCAAAAGGCCTCCGTGGAGAGGTTTCGAGAAGCCCTCAGGTCGCGCCGCCTCGCTGAGGCGCTTAAGGCGATTCCGGGCTACGAGCTCCTCAAGAACAGCGGGGAGCTCATCTAATGGTTGTTGAACTCAGCCTACATGGGGTCCTATCCCCCCTGCCGGCTGAATGCAGCTCTTGGGGTTTCGCATCTATTGCGACTAAGGGCAGGGAAGGAGATTTGATTGATTAAACGCCATATGGCGATATGTTTATTATATCCGTTCCACCTATAGCATGAAGAGGTGAGGTGACCGTGAGCGAGTTGGTGCTGCTGATCGATGAACGGTATGCCGGGCAGGCTGATCCGCTGAAAGACGCGATCTCGAAGATGTTTGGCGCAAGCTTGAGGGTAGTTTTGGTCGCGAATGAATCCTGGGAGGAGGACCTTAAAGCACTCCGAGCCGGCGGGGCAACAATGGCATTTGTGGTTTCCTTCCTTGGCCCCATGTTGCTGAGCAGGCTCAAGAAGGCCTGCAACCTGGTAGCCCTCGACGACCTGCTGCTGCACATTGCCGGGGCCCACACAAACGAGCGCATAGCGGTTTTAACGTCCTCCCCCCTCCAGGAGAGGGTTCTCGTCGAAAACAAGGGGGTCTACGAGGTTACGCCTAAACAGCTCGAAGTGGTTAAGGTTGATGCAGGCGACCTTAAAGCCATGGGTGAAGGGCTCAAGAGGCTCATCACTCTGGGCTATATGAAGGCCTTCCTAGGCTCGCCGGACCTGATTTTATCCTCAGAGGATACGTGGGAGATCCTCCTCGAGGAGGTCGGAGTTAGGAAGGGGTTTGAGTTCATAAATCCCCTGGATGTCCTAGAGGAGTTTCTCCCATACCTCGCGAAGGAACCCGCAAAGCCGACGGCGTTCGAGCTCAGCCGGATCCTCCCATGCGTGGCTGATTCAGCTAAGATAAGGGTGATAGCGCAGTTCAACTCACCCATCGGACACGTGCTGCCCTACCTCTACCTCCACTTTAAAAACTCGAAGTACCTGGAACCGTTGGGGACCCTCACCTTTCTGACCGAGCAAGAAGAGATGGTGACGCTGTTCTCTTCCGGTAGGGCATGCGTCGTGAAGGTTAAAGACGAGGAGAGGGCTAGAAACATCCTCGAAGAGCTGTTGAACCTTATGGCTAAGGCGCATGAGCTGTGGACTAAGCGCGGGTCCCCAAGCAGCGAGCTCCTCGAAGCTAGGAGGAGGCTGAACGTCATGAGCATCTACGGGCTGTTACCCAAGACTAACTGCAGGGCCTGCGGAGAGGAAACTTGTATGGCTTTCAGCGTTAAGCTAATGTCGGGCGCAGCGAAGGTTGAACACTGCAGACCGCTAAGCTCGGATGAGCGTTTTAAAGCCTCCTACCGCAGGCTTAAAGAGATTACGGCTTCACCCTTAGTGTGAGGAGAGGTATGGTCCTGCTCCTAGTGTTGAGCCCGCCCAGCAGCCTCCTCAACAGCCACGCCTTCAGGGTGCTCGTGGAGGGCGCCGAGGCAGCATACCTAGCCAGCAGCGGCGTATACGCCGCCGTTGAGGGGGGGCCTGTGAGTGGGGAGATAGCAAGGCTTGCGAGGAGGGGGGTTGTATACGTTTCGCGGGAGGACCTACTGGAGAGAGGGGTGAAGCTTGACATGCTCATTGATGGAGTAAAGATGCCGAGGAACTTCTACTTGGCCTTTGTCGAACACGCCTTCAAGTCGGGGAAGGTCGTGGTGCTGTAGGTGGCAGCTGTGAAGATAGCCATCAAAATCCTCGTGGGACCATACACATTTCAACATTCAGAAGTAGCCCTCCGCATCGCCGAGAAGGCGTTGGAGGTGGGGGCCAAAGTGGTCATTTTCCTATATCTTGACGGAGTTCACTGCGCCAAGAGGGGGCAGAGCCCACGCGAGTTCACGAACATCGAGGGCAAGATCGAGGAGCTGAAGCATAGGGGAGCTGAAGTGGCGGTGTGTTTGAGGTGTGCTGCTGCGAGGGGTTACGGCGAGCGCGACGTGGCTGAAGGGGTTGGAATGATGCCCCTCAACGAGTTCGCAAGTCAAGTGAAGGACGCCGACGTCGTGATGGTAGTGAAGTAGCATCACTGCATGTTTTCCTCTCCTGCTTGCCCCGCGCAGTGGGGGTTGGCTTCCAAGCGTAAGGCCCCCCACAAGGTCCACACCCCCCTGGGCCAGTTAGGTTTCTGCGTTGCCTTAGACGTTGCGTCGGGCTCACAGCTTGCCTCTCCTCAAAACCGGTTTCCCCTGGAAGGGGATTCTACCGCCGGATAAAGCAATAAAGAAAGTGAGGGAGGGTGTAGCTAATCGCGTAGCATCAATATGGGCTTTGAGGACCTGTCGCTTGAGTGCTTGGTGTACTCCTTCGGATTGAGGTTCGAAACTATGTACTCGAAGGCCGCGTTGGGATCCGACTTTAAACCGCACGTGTACACGTCCACGGCGGCGTAACCGTACTTAACCCAGGTGTGGATGGCTATGTGGCTCTCGGTTATTAAAGCTATTACGGATACGCCTCCAAGCTCTCCCCCGAAGGACCACGATTTAACCTCGTGGAGCGTGCAATGGGCCTTCTCAACAGCCTCCCTCACTATCCTCCTCAGGGCCATTTCGTCGGCGAGGGCTTTGGGGTCGCAGTCGTAGAGGTTGCCGTAAACGTGTTTGCCGATCACCTGTTTAACTGGGCATGTCTCCTGCGTGGACACCTCTTCTCTTAAACCTCCAAGAGACCGTGGAAACTTGTTTAGCTTAAAAAGTTTTCTATAACTGTTGAGGCGCTTCAACATTGTTTTTGAACTTAAACTACACTTAGAGCTGGAGGCCACTCCATCAGTTCAGCGCGGAACTGCAGAAGCATTAAATTTATTCTTCCAGCAGTGCAAATGGTTCCCTCACCTGAGAGGAGTGCGATTTGAGCGAGTCGGGCGCCGCGAATGGACGGGTTAGGCTGAAGTACTCTGGATTCGTAGTCTTCGCCTCCAGGATGCTAAGCATCGGCACGGGGCTTATCTTCACCCTGATGGTTACGAGGAACGTATCACCGGAGGCATACGGCGTCTACGGGAACATCAGCGACGTCGTCTCCTACTTCACGTTGGCATCATCGATAATTCCGTTCTGGCTGACGAGGGCCGTGGCGAGGATGCAGCCGGGCTCATCCAGAACCGGCTTAACGGTCAACGCATTGATGGGGATCGCGTTTACGGGGGCATACCTGGCGGTTTACCCGATCTTAATCCAAGCGCTCGGGGTGGGCGCGGAGTACCTTCCAGTATACCTGATCGCGGCGTTTACAATACTTGAAGGGCACGTCATAGCGGCCCTGGAGGCCATAGCGTATCCTAGACGCCCCGAGGTCTTGGGGTTCGGGCTCCTCTTGTTTGAGGCCAGCAAGGTTGTTTTGGGATTCATCTTGATAATCGGCTTAGGGATGGGCTTGTCCGGCGCCTTGGCCAGCACGATTGTCGCTTGGCTCCTCCAGGCCTGGTTTTACTTTAGGCACGTTCGAGGCGAGCTCGGAGAGGGCTTCAGCTGGGCTTACGTCAAAAAGTGGTTTAAGGCGTCCCTGCTCAACGTGTACAGCATAGTTTGCAGCAGAATATACGCCTTCACGAGCATCCTCCTCTTCGTCTACGGAGGGGAGGTATCAAGGGCATACTACGGGGCAGCCTCAACCCTGGCATCCATAGTTGGCTACTCCTCGTCCCTAGCCATCGCCTTATACCCGAGGCTTCTCTCGGGCTCTAAGCCCGAGGACGTAACGGAAACCTTGAAGCTTGTTTTGATGTTCGCCATCCCCATGAGCGTGGGGGCGCTCGTCCTCTCACAGGAACTGCTCTACATGCTCAACCCATCCTACGCCGTTGCCTGGGTGATCGTTGTGCTTCTCTCCCTGAACTCGCTGCTCTCAACAGTGTCCTCGCTGTTCGAGTCCACCGTAAGCGGGTCCGAGAGGGTGGACAGCGAAGGGCATCTATCCGTGATAAGGCTTGTCAAGAGCAGGCTCTTCAAGCTGATAACGCTCTCCTACGTTCAAACAGCGGTGGTTGTGGTGTTGGCGTACCTCATCTTCAGCTCTTCAACCCTTAGCTCCGTTGGCGCAGCCCTATGCCTATCATCCCTCAACCTGCTGGGCACGGGACTCACGTTCCTGCCCAAGTACCTGATGGCCAAGGGCAGCGTGGACTTCAAGTTTCCATGGGTTTCCACCGGCAAGTATTTGGCTGCATCGCTGGTCATGGCTTCCACGCTGTGGCTGCTGCAGGCCCCTCCAAAGCTTGGGTTAACGATAGGTAGAGTAGCCTTCGGCGCCCTTGTGTACTTCGCAGTGCTCCTCGCAGTTGATGTGGAGGCGAGGGGCCTCCTCAAGGCCCTGCGAAGGGGCGTTCAAAGGACCTTAAACTCCGGGAGGCTGGCCGACCTCTTCTCGTAGCAGCTCAAGGAGCTCGAATGGGCCTCCTCCATAAGTCCAGTTGCCCCCGCAGCCGCCACCCTTGAGGTCAAGACCTCGCTCACCGCGACCTTCAAGAACCTTTCGCGGGTCTCTTCAAGGTAATCCTCAACGCGTAGTGCTTCTCTCGAATTATATCGATGAATCCAACCTCCTCATAGCTGAGGTGAACGACATGTTCAGCTCGCTCCAGGCCGATGCCTTGCTTCTCGGCGTGAGGCTTCAGCATCGATTCAATCCGGAGGCAATCCGCGAAGCTTTCCTGCAGCAAGCGTGTCGGTTTAAGTTGAAGGACGCAAACTTGACTTTGCGAGGGACGCGTAAGCGGGGCCGGGTGGCGTGGATGGGTTTTTCAGCATAAGTGGGCGCTGCTCATCAGTTCCCATTCCCTAGGCTACGCTAGAAGTTGCGTGGATGTGTCCCGTTGGGGCCTGGATAACCTTCTTCCTTGCCCTCTGCAGGAGGCACCACACGGCGCCCCGCGACACGCCCATTCTGCTCGGCTTCCTACCTGCGATAGGCCTTCAAGACCCGCTAGCCGGAGAATCCTCGAGCTCCAAGAACGTGGGCTCAAGGCCGCTAGGCGGAGGAAGAGTCAAACCGATTCTCAGCGGCGTCGCCATCACCGTGACCGGCTTAGACTACCCCCTCCTTCCCGCTGCGCCTGAGCCTCCGTCTTCGCATGGTTGCGCCACCACTCAAGGTTTATGCTTTGCAACTTCGCTAGGTCCGCGCACAAGCCTGCATTGCCCTCTCCCATTCGTGGCCGCTTGTCTTCATTTAAGCGGGAACACGTTCATACGTTTCTGTGATATTTCACAAAATTTAAAAATGTGCTTAGACACAAAATATTTTCAGAGGTGAGGGTGTTGGCATGGGTTTGGAGGTCTGGACCTTGGCCAGGTAGGGGGCCATTCAGCCACCTGCCACCGTGGCAGAGGCCGGGATGGCTTTTTGGGCGAGGATGGTGCGGATGGCTTCCCAGTCATCCATGGATCTACGCGGGGTCTCCAAGAGTTTGGGCCTACGTGCCCTACGCGCCACCCACCTATCCGGCATTGGACCCGCCGCAAGCATTGCTAAGAGAAGAGCTGGCGGCACTTGAAGACTACAAGAAAAAGCTTGGAGAGGAGGAGGCCAGCATAGAGGCGAGGATTAAAGAGCTGAAGTCAAGGCTTGAAAAGGGTGAGGGAAGACTCCCAGAGCAGCAAAGATCCTGAGCTAATCGTCCAACGTAAGCCTCGTTGGCGCACTAGTGCACTGCCCCACTTTATATCCATAGATTCACGGCACGCCTAGGTTAGCGAAATAGCACATTCTACCTTTTCCATTATCCCTAGTTTATTTTTTAAACAGAAAAAATATTAAAACATTCAAAACATTGAATTCGAGGCCTCAAGTTCATCGAGGTTCAGGTGGAGAATTCATGAGCTCGGAATGCGGCGGCAAATGCGATTCCTGCTCTAAGGCGAGCACTTGCTCTGACCCTAGAAAAGAAGAATGGGAGGACGAGCAAAGGCTCAAGCAGAACTTGAGCAAGATCAAGCATAAAATAGCAATCATAAGCGGCAAGGGAGGAGTTGGGAAGAGCACCGTCACCGTGAACCTAGCCATGGCCTTCGCCATGCAAGGCCACGTGGATAGGGTGGGGATACTTGACGTGGACATCCACGGCCCCAGCATCCCCAAGATGCTTGGGTTGAAAGGCGAAAGGCTTCAGGCCCTCCCAGCGGGCTTAGTTTTCCCGGTGGTTGGGCCGCTTGGGATAAGGGTCGTGTCCATGGACTTCCTTCTCCCGAGCGATGAGGTTCCGGTGATATGGCGCGGGCCGATGAAAATGAGGGCCATCAAGCAGTTCCTCTCAGATATAACTTGGGGGGACCTGGACTACCTCTTCATAGACCTGCCGCCGGGCACGGGCGATGAGCCCCTCAGCGTGGTGCAATTCATGCAGAACATTGATGGGGTCGTGATAGTCACCATACCCTCCGAGGTATCTCAGGTTGTCGTCAAGAAGGCCGTCACCTTCGCCAGAGAGCTTAAGGTTCCTGTGATCGGAATAGTGGAGAACATGAGTGGGTTCGTCTGCCCCAACTGCGGCTCGGAGGTAGACATATTCAAGGTTGGCGGAGGGCAAAGGATATCGGAGGAGCTCGGCGTTCCGTTTCTAGGGAAGATACCGATAGACCCAAGGATATGTGAGGACTCCGATAAGGGCGTTCCGTTCATAGTTGGGCACGCCGACTCCCCAGCAGCGAGGGCCTTCATGGAGATCGTCGAAAAGATCGATCGCTTCCTGAACTCTTCATCGAAGGATACATCGAGTAATCAAGAGAGCAACTAGCGAAGACACGCGTGCCTGCAACCTTCAGCGTGCTTGAAGCATAGCCCTTTAGGTATAATTGAGTTGGGCCCACTGCAGGAAAACAAGGATCAAGCAAGAACAAGGAGGAGCCGGTCACCTCCCTGTCAAGGCAGAAAGGGAGGTCTCGGCGCGCGGCTTTCGCATCATTAAATTAACATCGCAACCCATGGTTGTAGCGCTGTTGGCAACGAAGGTGAACGCTGAGAGGGACACGAGATTATGGTGGAAACCATGCTTCAGCTGAAGCCTAATGATGTTTCGCGAGGTAGGATTGCGCCGGCGTTGAAAGACCAACGCGAGCACAGGTGTCGAGGCTTACATGCGCTTCTGAGCCTATACACGCAACTTGGGCGCGCGGGCTCGGGAGCCAAAGCAGGCGATCGCAGAGGCTGAATTGGAGAGGCGCGTGCTTCACGGCTAGGAATACCGGAGCCTTTGCCCACGCCGGCGCGAGAGGCTTCGACATCATGGTTGGACTACCCCCTGCCGTGAAGGCTGGCGTCACCCGCTGCCGCGCTCGTGACGTTGCCTCCGCCTGCGGAGCAGCAGCCCAGAAACCTTCTTTACTTCAACAGCTGTAAACGCTAGCGCTGAGACCAGCAGCACGTACCCCCAACCCTCCATTGATATTGGCACGGCGTGGAACCATTCCGGCACCGCGTATAAAGCTATAAGCTGAAGGGCCAATCCCGCCCCCACGCTAATGGGTATGTAGGGGTTGATGGTTAGGCTCCCCTTGAGGTTCATGAAGAACGGTTCCCTCTCCTTTTGGGCCTGCAACCCGTTAAACCACTGCACAACGACCACAGAGGTAAAGACTATTGACACCGCGGTCTCGACGTCGTAGACCCCGAGCAGGTGGATGAAGAGCAGGAGGTTCAGGAGGCCCATCACAAGCCCGAAGAAGAGTATTCTAGCCGCCTGAGCCGAATCGAAGAACTGCCTTTCGGGCTTCTTGGGGGGACGCTCCATCACGTTTCCCTCTTCCTTGGTGAAGGGGAAGGCCTTATCCACAACGCCCTCCGTGACTAGGTTAATCCAGAGTATCTGGGTTGGGTATAGTGGCAGCGGCAGGCCCATGAGTACGGCAGAGGATATCAGCGTCAGCTCCCCTAGGCACGTTGAAACTAGGTAGTATATGGCCTTCCTGATGTTGTCGGCTATCAGCCTGCCATTCCTGATGGCATCTACTATGACCTTGAGGTTGTTGTCCAGTATTATCATTTTGGCGGCGCTTTTCGCTGCCTCCGTTCCAGAGCCCATGGCTATGCCCAAGTCGGCGATCTTCAAGGCTGGAACGTCGTTCACCCCGTCGCCCGTCACCACCACTATCTCACCCCTCTCTTGGAGCACCTTGACGACCCTGTGCTTGTGCTCGGGCAGCACGCGCGCCAGAACCGTGGCCTTATTGAGGGCCACATGCAGCTCCTCGTCGCTCATTGACTCCACATCCCTCCCGGTCAGTATCAGGTCCCCCTCGCTCCATATTCCGACCTCCTTGGCCACCGCCTTAGCCGTGAGGGGGTGGTCGCCCGTTATCATTATGACCTTGATGCCGGCCTTCTTGGCTGTGGCCACCGCCTCCTTAACCCCGCTCTTGGGAGGATCCAGGAAGCCTACGAGGCCCGCAATCTCTATCCTCCAACTGCTCACGTCATCCCCATTCCACTCCCCAACGCCGAAGGCCAGGACCCTGAGCCCCCGCTCGGCCATCGCGTTCAGCGCGCCTCCAAGCTCTTTCAGGCGATCGTCGTCGGCAGCGGCCATGGCGGCGAGGGCCTCAAACGCCCCCTTCACGAATAGGGTGGGCTTGCCGTCAACCTCGTTGACTGTGGCCATGAACTTGCGCTTCACGTCGAACGGGTACTCCTTGATTCTTGGATGTGCTTTCCTCAACTCCTCGTATTCTGCCCCAACCCAGTTGGCCAAGGCTACGTCTATCGGGTCCCCAATGCCTCCGCGCGAGTTGTTGCACAGCGCCGCCACAAGCTTAACCTTATCGGGGTTTAAAGCGAGGACGTCGTTGACCCTCAGCCTGCCCTCAGTTATCGTTCCGGTCTTGTCCGACGCTATGACGGTGGCGCTGCCCAAGGTTTCAACGGCCGGCAGGTGCCTCGTCAACGTCTTCCTCTTGCTGAGCATCAGCGCCCCCACCACCAAAACAAAGGTTACAACTATCGGCAAACCCTCGGGAACCGCCGAGACGAGCTCCGCCACGAGGAGGTAGGCCACCTCTATTATGTCCCTCCCCTGCACCATCCCCACCACGCCCACCCCGGCAAGCAGCGCTACCAGGAAAACCACGTACCTTCTCACGAACGAGTTGATGGCCCTGTTAAGGGGGGTTTCGGGCGGCTTCTCCTTGGCTTTCTCGGCTATCGAGGCTAGGTAGGTGTTCCTTCCCGTTCTGGCGACCAGGCCCTTCCCGGAGCCCTTAACCACGACCGTCCCAGCCAACGCCATGTTCCTCAGCTCGTAGGGCATGGAATCCGCCGGCAGAACAACGGAGTGGTCCTTCGATACGGGTATAGACTCGCCCGTGAGCGTCGACTCGTCAATCATGAGCCCCGAACTTTCAATGAGCCTCAAGTCGGCGGTTACAAGGTCCCCCTCGGCTAGAACCACGACGTCTCCGGGGACGAGCTCGGAGGAGGGAGCTTCAACCAAGGTTCCGTCCCTCAGCACCTTCACCTTGCTCTCGCTCAGCTTCTTCAGGGCCCTTATGGAGCTTTCAGCCTTCATCTCCTGCCAGTAGCCCAGGAATCCGTTGGCGAGTACCAACAGGGCGATTATCGTGAAGTCCCTGACCTTGCCCAGGAGGGCAGATGTGGCGGCGGCCGCGAGCAGTATGTAAACCAAGAAGCTCTTGAACTGCCTGAGGAAGACGCCCAGCCTGCTTACCTTCTCCTCCTCCAAGAGGTTTCTGCCGTAAATCTGAAGCCTCCTCTCGGCCTCCTCTCGGCTTAACCCTTGAGGGGACGCCCGCAATTCCCTCATCAGCGCGTCGACTTCGACTGCGTGGGGGGAGCTCATGATTGCCTCAGCACACGCTGAGGGCCATCAACTTAAAAAAGGTTTCTTGGGGGGTGGAGGGGAAGAGAAAAGAGGCGAGCGCAGGGGAGAGCTAAACGCTCAGGCCCGCCGAGACGGGTGCGAGCACAGCGTTTCCTCCACGACCCCTCTCAAGCCTTCGACCGAGAACGCTGAATCCCACGTATGTGACAGCGCAGCCGATGAATGTGGCCCACCACCAGTAACCCCAACCCCACTGGCCCAACGTGTAGACGTAGTAGCCGCCGAGCACCGTCATTGCTAGGCCGTAGACCATGCAGGCTATTGCCCCGTACTTGTGCGCTCCGCGCCAGTAAAGCGTCGTCGCCAAGGTGAAGATGAATATGCAGCCAAGCCCCGTGGCGGCGCCGGCCATCAGGTAGGCTAGGAGGGGCGGCGGCTGGGACACCACCCAGAGCAGCGGTATCAGTGCGAACAGCGCTGTTAAGGCCTTGGCAACTATTAGCGTCCTCCTCTCGCTCATGTTCGGCTTGAGCGTTCTGAGCAGGTCGTTGGTTATGCTTCCAGCCATGACCAGGACCATCCCGGCCAGGGTTGAAAGCGAGGCCGCGAAGACCGCAGCCATGTAGAGGCCTGAAACCGCAGGCCCAGCCAGCAGCGCAACGTACGGTGCAGCCGCGTCAGCCCTAGCCGGCGTTCCCAGCACGGCTGTCCCGAAGAGAGCCCTGGCGGCTAAGCCCGTTATGAGGTTAGCCCACGGTATCGATGACGCCACAACCACTGTGAGGGTCATGATCGCTAGGTCCCTTCTCGTTAGCCTCCTCATCCCCAGGAGCCTGGCAACGTTGTGCGGGAAGCCTATAGCCATGGTAACGAAGAGCCCCAGAGACGCCGTTAAGCCTATGAGGTCCGCGGCGTACTGGTTGTTAGGTGGGAGGTCGGGCCTCAGAACCATGACCAGCTTCGGGTCTTGCGCCGCGAGCGCCTCGTTAAGGTTCAGGGGGCCTCCAACCATTGCTAAGGCCATGTAAGCCAGCAGGTAGCACGCGAACACCATCAATACTGCTTGGATGGACAGGGTCCACTGGGTTCCCCTGTAGCCTCCCATGATCATATAGGCTATCATTATGACGGCGCTCATCACTATGGACAGGGTCCACGGAGACCCTGTAACGACGTGCCAGGCGGTCGCCGCAGCCTTGTACTGGCCAACCGAGTACACCAACATGAGGAGCGTGTAGACCACGCTTGCAACGGCCCCCACAAGCCTGCTATCGTAGAGCTTCCCGACGAGCTCCGAAACCGTTGAGGCGCCCAGCTTCTCCGACATGCCCCTCAGCTTGGGGCCCACCACAACCGCGCACGGTATGATCCCTATGAGGGTCCACACGCCGGCCAGCCATATGCCCGACCAGCCGAAGGCGTAGGTTATCCCCATCAGGCCCAAGCACGCCCAACCGCTCATCCACGTTGCGCTTATGGCGAGGCCCGTGACCACCGGGCCGAAGTTCCTGCTGCCGAGAAGCCACGAGGATAGCGTGGAGCCGGCCTTCTTGAGTAGAACGCTCACCGCAACGCATATCCCAAGCATGACTGCGAGCCAAGCAATCGCCGAGCACACGTCAAGGCTTGAAGGCGATGGAAGCTCCATCAACCTGACCACCCCCTGCCCCTGAGGGCTACGCTTAGGACGGCAAGCAAGGCGCTTGCCACGATGACGGCTAGGAGGCACATCCACGGGGTCAACAGGTCGACGCCCTCACCCATCGATGGGCACCTCCGCCATCTCCTTGCTGAGCCTCCTCGACACGATGAGCCCAGCGTACGTGAGCAGCACCGGCAGACCCTTCCTGCTTACGTCGCCCGAGAGCAACAGCCCCGCTTCTCTAAGCTTCCTCACGCTCCACTTCATCGTGGACTCGGGAACGTTCAGCTTGGCCGACAGCTCCCTGACGAGGCTTGAAAGCGTTCGGTCGCCGTTGCCGTTCAAGTACAGCTCGAGTAGAATCCTCTTCTGGAGGGCGGTTAAGCCCAAAGATGCAAGCTTCGTGAGGGCAAACTCAAGCTCGCGGAGAACGGGATTCTCCCAGTTCAGGTCTTTCCGGTTTGGTTTATCAACTAGAAGGGTTTTGCGGTTACGCCGTTCCTTCGAAAAGGCAGACACCTGTACTCAAAGCCGTTTCACCGGCACTTACTGCTGGCCAATTGCTATTTAAGCTTTGAGGGCAACAGGAGTTGACCATCCACATCTCTGCGATGCAGCGGAAATGATGAGGCAATAAGCCGAGTGCAAGCGCCTCTTAAGCTCGGAGGCAGCAAGCTGCAGCAGATTTAAAGGTTTAGGGCCTTTTAGGAGGGTCTCTGGGATGGTCTTGCCGAGGACGATATTTCACGGCATTCTTCATCAGTATTGAGAATTCCCCAGATCGAATTCAGCAACGCCGTAAACTGCGGCCGGCTTTGAAGTTGCCGGCGAGAGCCCATTTGAAGCCTGATTTTAAAGGCGTCAAAAGTAAAGCTTCTAATTATAAGCATTAGATGTCGTTTTTTAGAGGATGTTAAAATAATGGTATTTTATTATTTTCATGTCTTTTCGTTTAGCCAGCATTTCATTCTTCTCAATGTTAGCTATTTTATGCTATGCTTATCTTTCTAGCGGCATTAAGGCGCAGTTAATGGTTTCGGCTCATCTCGTAACCGTAGACGCGCCTGAAGGCGGTGGGAATGCTATTATTATAGAGGTTGTTATTAAGACAAAAACAGGCAACCCACCGAGCTGCTTCTGCGTGTCCCCCCGAGACTAAAGGGTCGCCTCAATTTTTCAGGTCGTGGAGAAACAACTCCGGCCCCTTGCTAGTTTACGGCGATTTCTCCTCAGGCCTCCGCGTCAACTGCATGGCGAGTGAGCGGCGCCGCCCTTGATGATGGCAGGGCATGGTGATCGCTTGACTTATTCGAAGAGGGGATGAACCAGCATTCTTCATAGCTAGAATCAGCAGAGGGCTTTAAGATGATGTGATGAGGAGTCTTCATGACCGGAGAGCCAGCTACAACTGTAGATGAATGGTTGCCGAGGATGGGGTTTGGCGCCCTGCAGCTACATAGCCTTTGGAACGCGGATTAAGCAACAGCCCTACACGAGGAGGAAGTGCAAGGGAGAATGAGGTTCCCTGAGAATGAACGCTGCTTGCTGCTGCACCGGCTCTCAATGTTAGCCATAATGGCCCCGCGGGGTTTGGTGTTCCAGGGCAATTCCAGCGCTAATAAAAAGGAAAGGTTGAAAGGCGCTTTCCACCGCTCCTCCAAGAGCCTCGAGGTGTTTCGCGCAATGGCTCGCCTTCCAGGGTTCGGGTAGCGCTTACCCCGATTCTTTGGGGGCGCGGCCCTCCATGAAGCTGGAAGCGCCCTCAGGGGCTTCTAGCTCAAACCGCCTCGTCGAAGGCGAGCTTTCGAAAACGCTTCGGCTCCAAAACAGGCGTTTTTAAGCAGGTTGATGCCCCTTAAAGGGGTCTGCCCCACCGCCGAGCGCGCCACGTAGCTTATAGTGGCTGCCGCTACCACTGTAGCCCTGCTTCTAACTCGAGAAGGCGCAGGGCTGCCCCTTTAAGGCCTAGCCGTTGCTGCCTCCACCGTCCCTCTCCAACCCCCATTTTCCTCTTCAACCATCTTCTCGGCTGGTGGCTGATGCTTCGAAGCTGGGGTTGGATGGCGGATGCCCCGGAACATGTGATGCTGGGCCTAGATGCAGTTGTGGCCTTCAACCTGCCTCCGGCGGCAATGTGAATGGAGGGGGTGGATTTATGATGCGTTACGGTGAGTTTTGCCCGCTGGAGCCGGGGGGAACTGCGCTTCGGAGGGGACTCCGCGCTCTAATCGACGCTCAGCTGATTATAGCTCATATTCGTTTTAAAGCTTCATCGTTAATATCGTGACAGCATAATTGATAGCTTCAATGTTTTTCTAATTGTTTTGATTCTTAATGGAAATTAAATTATGCTTGTTTTATTAATCGTTATAGTATACATGGTTTTTTTTCGTTTTTATGTTTTGCTTATTGGTTGTACTTATCATTGGCTCCATTACGCATATGTTTGGGTGGAGGTCCCCTCAATCATGTACCTTCATCCCACATGTTTGAGTTATACCCTATCAAACAAGTGCAGCCTCGGATGGTGAAGCCTCAAAACTTAAACATGTATCTAAACAATAAATTCAAATATAAGAAACAATTGAACAAAATTTTACTTAACGCTTATAAAATAAATTACAATTTTTGATTTTTAAAACAAATATTTTTAAATTAAAAATAGATTTTCTGTAATTAATTATTAAACTAATAATGATATATTATAAATTTTGATTTTATAAGTTAATTATATTTGATCAATTAAAATAATCTATAAAAGTCTTAGTACAAAATCGAATATTTAAAACTACAAAATAAACCTTATAGTAGTAATAATGAAAATAACTAAACATTAAATCAGTTAAATTTTTGAATTATATTTGCTAGACCAAAAAACACTTAATTTGTTGTCCAGAAAAATCAAAGCGCTGTTACAGCCAATGGGCATCAGCACCATGCAAGAGGGGCGAGCCCCCATCATCCATGGAATTCCACAGATGGCTCCTGCCCCATCCATCAAATGCAGCATCGAGCGTTAATGCTCCATCATGTCTGCCGAGGTCAACTTGGGGCCTTATAGCCGTTTAGGTTTGCCGGCTCCACCGATGCGCGTGTCCCCTTCCAGTTTGGCTTGAAGCTCTGCCATCGTTGAGCTGGGCGCGAACGAAGATTATTATTAAATAATAATAGAGGTCATTAATTCAAGCAATCCGATGGGTTAACAAGCATCTTGGAGCCGCGGGGTAAGCGAAGACACCAAGCCAGCCCCCGCAGGCCCTTCAACGGCTTTCCGCTGCGCGACCCCCTACATCGTCGATACGTTTCACCGAGGCCTCTTGCCTATAATAATAACTTTAATATTAATAATACTATGCCTTATTCCTCTCCAAGAGTTCCTCAAAGCGTGGAGGAGCGCAGCGTAATAACTCTTATAAACTCAACTCCTTGAAACCATGTAGGGGTTTAAGCTTGAAGGCTACGCAAGGTGGCTCCTGGAGGAGCTTAACTTGAAAACCTGGTGTAAAATGCTACTGGTATTCGCTGCGCTTTTAGCCTTCTCCTTAGCAGCCATGTCTCTAATACGCGTGGAGAGCGACTTCGTCGGCGAGAAGCTAATCGATGAGTGGCTTAACCATAGGGGCAGCGAGGGCCTCGACGTTAACTCGACGCCGATGATCCTCGTGCAGGCGGTGACCCTCTCGCTCTTCCTGCTGGTTGTTGTCGGAACAGCCATGAAGATGGAGTGGAGGGTGAGCTTAGCCGTAATAGGCATAGTTGCCGTCGTCTTCCTCGCCGTGGCCACACCTCAATCCTTCATCCACAAGGCAATCGAGTGGAACCTAATTCTCTTCCTCATAGGATCCATGACCCTCGCCGGGATACTCCGCGAGCTCGGGGTCTTCAGGTTCCTGGCCATCAGCATGGTGAAGGCGAGCAAGGGAAGCGCGTTGACCCTGGTTCTCCTGCTCGTTCTGCTGTCGTTCGCGACGGCGGCCGTGCTAGACGAGGTCACGAGCATTATATATGTCACGATACTGGTGTTCGAGTTAACGTCGCTCCTCGAGGTGGATGCGAAGCGGCTCCTAGTGCTCTCCGTGCTGGCCACCAACACCGGCAGCCTAGCCCTGCCCATAGGCAACCCCATAGGCATATACGTCTTCTTCACGACTGAGATGAGCTTCTCCAGCTACGTGGAGCGCGCTCTGCCGTTAGCGCTCTTCGAGCTCGCCATTCTAATCCTACTCGTCCTGGTGATTGAGAGGGGACACATCGCCGAGCTGGGTAGAGCCATAAAGGAAAGGAGAGGCCAGCTGGAACTATTCGTAAACCAATACTACAAGGAGGTTGACGAGAGGTACGCCAAGAGGTTGAGGTACGGCATCATACTGTTGGCAGCGTTCATAGCGCTGATATCGACAAACGAGCTGGTAAGCCACGCGTTAGCTGAGGCACTACACGTAGACGTCAACGCCCACTGCCTGCTCGCATTCATACCCTACGTGTTCGTTGCCCTAGGGATACTAGTAGTGCCAGCGGAGGAGATACCGAAGCATTTCGAGAAAAGCGTTGAGTGGCCGGCCCTCATCTTCTTCATAGGGCTCTTCATACTCGGCCACTCGTTGATGAGCAGTGGAGTTATGATTAAGCTTGCCTACCTCTTCTCTCAGTCCGTAACGTTAATGCTTCCGCTGCTGCTTTTAAGCAGCACTTACCTAAGCGCCGTGCTCGACAACCTGTCAGTTGTAGTTGCGTTTACGCCTGTGGCTACGCTCATGCACTCAATAGGGCTAACCTCCGAGATCATATACTTCGCCATGCTGGCAGGCGGGGTTCTCGGGGGGAACTACACCCCTATAGGGTCCACCGCCAACATCGTCGCCGTCTCAATAGCTGAGAGGAGGGGGCTATACATGAGCTGGAGGCATTGGCTGAAGCTCTCCACGATAACCACGACGATCCAAGTTCTCGCAGCGCTGGCCTTCCTCTATGCACTTCAGGTTCTACTTCCGCTATGAGCTCAACTGCAGGTTAAGATTTAGGGTGCCAACCTTTAAAGGCCGTGGCCTACATGAGATAATCGGTGCAGCTCCTTGACCTCGGAGTCCAAGGACGATGTAAGGTTGAGGGTGTGGAGGGCCCTAGTTGCCGGCGGCGCCGCCCTTCCCCCCTTCCCGGTGGAGGGGAGAATACCGAACTTCAAGGGCGCCGGGAAGGCGGCTAAAAAGCTTAGAGACATCAGCAAGTACGTCGATGCCGAAGTTGTTCTCTGCAACCCGGACTCCCCTCAGAGGCCGGTGAGGGAGGTGGCTTTGATGGACGGCAAAACCCTGGTCGTGGCCACTCCGAGGATGTCGAAGGGGTTCCTCGCGCTTCAGGGACCAGCCAATCCAGCCTACGCCTCAACCCTTAGGGGACTAATGGAGCTGGGCAAGCCCGTGAAGCCGGGGGACTACGACGTTGACGTCTTCGTGGCCGGCTCGGTGGCTGTGGGTCTGGACGGGTATAGGCTTGGAAAGGGAACGGGCTACTCCGACGTCGAGTACTCCGCGTGGCTTAAGGCAGGATCTATATCGAGGAATACGTTGAAGGTCACGACGGTCCACGACCTCCAAGTCGTCGAGCGCGTGCCCCGGGATCCCTGGGACGTGCCGGTGGACCTCATATTGACGCCGACAAGGGTCATATGGGCTAAGCATGTGAAGGGTGAACAGCCACATTAAAGGCTTGCACCGCTCTGCGAAACGCTCAGCTTATTAATATATAGGCCAGTTGATAGGTAGCTCTAGGCTTAGCGGTGAATAAGCTGTGAGGCGGGACATGCTCGTAGAGGAGATAATGAAGCGAGATTACGCAGTGATCGACACTGATAAGCCGATAACCTACGCATTAAAGCTGATGAAGAAGGCCGACGCGGACGGGTTTCTTGTGGCTGAGGGAGAGGGACTCGCAGGCTTGGCCAGCTACTGGGACTTGATGTTGAGGCTCATGAATGTTAGGGTTAGAGGAGCCGACGCATCCAGCATCTACGTTTCGAGCGTAATGGAACCGGTGAGCGGAGTTTTGAGTCCGAAGTCCAGGGTGGTGGAGGCAGCCCAGAAGATTGCAGGGGACCCCTTCCACATGATCCCAGTTTTGGAAGGAAAGAAGCTTGTTGGAGTCGTCGAGGCCGTCGACTTGGCTAAAGCGCTCCTCGAAGACGAGGTGCCAGCCTCAAGCGTATGCTTGAGGAACGCCCCCATAGTTAACGTGTCGGACCGGATCATACATGCAAGGAAGCTCATGTTGGACTCGGGGCTTCGAAGCCTCGCCGTAGCCAATGAGGATGTGGTCATCGGCGTCGTAAACGACGACCAAGTCGTGGAGGCCTACGTAAACCTGATACTCAGGGCACCTGCGGAGAGGCAGAAGGCACAGGTGAAGAGCCTCCTAGTGAGCGATTTGGGGCCGAGGCACGTGAAGGTCGACGTCGACGCGTCCCTCGCCGAGGTCTCAGAGCTTATGCTGAAAAGCGCGGTTAAGGGCATCCCAATCTTGGAGTCCGCGTCGCTTGCGGGGTTCGTATCCGTGGCGGAGATAGCTAAGTTCATTGCAGCTCAAGCTTAATAATCTCTCAAAAACCCTAACGCTGAGGCCTAGGACTTGACCCGGCACATCCTTCTTGAACCTCACAATGCACGCCCCGCTCCTTCCATGTGGCTTCAACACCCTGCCCGAGTACCTGTCCCCGTACCCATCTTCAACCAGAACCTCCTTACCCACAAGCCTCGCCGAGGCGGCGGGGCTTCCCCCAAACTTAACGATGAGCTCTCTCGCGTGCCTCCTTTTAGGCCTCACCCTGAAGTTCACGATCCTGCCCGTTATCATGGGTTCATTTCTCCTAGGCCGACACATGCTCGGGGGGCTTAGAGGTATGGGTTTATCGACTCAGGAGCTCAACGTGGATGTGCTGGTGGTGTGCGAGAAGAACTCCGTCGCTAAGGCCGTCGCCTCAGCCCTCAGCGGCGGCTCCTACTCCACGATGAGCGTAGCCGGGGTGCAATGCTACAGGTTCCCGGTCGGCGGCCGAGCGTGGGTTGTGATGGGCCTACGAGGGCACTTAATGGACTTCAACTTCGAGGGCAAACTCAACAGCTGGAGCTCGGTGAACCCCAAGGAACTCTTCAAGGCTCAACCCGTAAGGTTAGTTCGAAAGGAAGGAGTGCAGTACATGGAAGCCTTAAAGGCGCTGGGGAGGGGGGCTGAGGAGGTTGTCCTGGCTCTGGACGCCGATGTCGAGGGCGAGGGAATAGCATTCGAGGTCATCGAAGTCGTGAAGTCTATTAACCCCTACGCCGAGTTCAAGAGGGCTTGGTTTTCAAGCATTGATAGGGATGAACTGATAGCAGCGTTCAACAACTTGAGGAGCCCCAACAGGCTGCTCGCCGAAAAGTGCTTCGCCAGATCTATAATCGACCTAACTGTCGGAGCCTCCTTCACGAGGCTTCTAACGCTAAGCGTCAAGGCTGTTAAGCCCGCAGCGCTCCCCAAGGGGCGTTTCATAAGCTACGGCCCATGCCAGAGCCCAACCCTTTACTTCGTGGTGCAGAGGGCGCTGGAGAGGGAGGCCTTCCAAAGTCAGAAGTTCTATAGGGTTGTGGCCAAGCTTAAGGTCGACGGCAGGGTTATCGAGGCCGAGCACGCCAAGGGCAGGTTCAGCTCCAGGGAGGATGCCGAGAAGGCCAAGGTTAAAGCCGATGCGGCTAAGACGGCGGAGGTTGCGGAGGTCAAGGGATCAAAGACGAGGAGGGCTCCGCCCAAACCCCTCGACACGATAGAGCTTGAAAGCCTAGCAAGCAGGCACCTGAACATGAGGGCTAAGAGGGCCCTGGATTTAGCCGAGGAGCTTTACAGGAGGGGCTTCATAAGCTATCCCAGAACCGAAACGCAGGTTTACCCTCCATCAATATACGAGAGGCTTAAGGCATTCGCAGCCCACCCGGACCTCGGCCAATACGTGAGGGGGCTGCTCAAGTTGGGGGCTAAACCAACGTCGGGGCCTAAGGATGATAAGGCCCACCCGCCGATACACCCGGTGAAGGCCGCTTCAAGGATTGAAGTTGAAGGAGCCTTGGGGAGAGACGCGTGGAGGCTCTACGAGCTCGTGGCTAGACACTTCATAGCGACTTTCAGCCAGCCGGCGCAACTTGAAAGCCGAAGGCACGTGTTCAACGTGGGCGGGGAAAAGTTCACTTTCACAACGCTTGAGGTTGCGGAGAAGGGTTTCCTGGCTGTGTACCCCTACGATCAACCTAGGGAGGTGGCCCACCTCAACGTGAAACCCGGCGACGTGCTCCCAGTCCTCGCAGTCGAGGTGAGGGAGGGCGAAACAGAGCCTCCACCATTCGTATCGGAGAGCGAGCTGCTAAAGCTCATGGAGAAGTGGGGTATCGGAACCGACGCGACCATGCAGGACCACATACAGACCAACATTGATAGGGGCTACATGTACATAGAGGCTAAGAGGTGCATTCCCACAGAACTTGGAAGGCAGCTGATAGTGCAGCTCGAAAAACACGTACCCGAAGTCGTGAGGCCCGAGGTTAGAGGAATGATGGAGAGGCAGCTGGCCAGAATAGCGTCGGGAGAGGAGGGCATGGAGTCCGTGATCTCCAAGGCTAAGGAGTACTTCCTGGCACAATACGAGAAGTTGGAGAAGAGCATTGACGAGGTGGCCAAAGAGGTGGCCGACGTCGCCTCTAAGAGCATCGCGGAGGTGGAGGGCAGAAAGAGGGCAGGGAGAAGGGGCTTCGGGAAGCCGAAGAAGAAGGGCTTCAGGAACACCGGGTTTTGGAGGAGGCCCACCCCGCCTAGCAGGCCACCTTAAGACTTCACTTAGCCGCCAAGCCCAAGAGGCCCACTACGTCCTCTAATGAGAACATCAACCTGTAGGCTATCGACACCGCCGTGGTGCACTGAGATAGGCAGCCCCTGCACCTGCTGGTCTCCCGCGCGGCTTCAAGCCTAAGCCGAGAATTCCATATATCCTTCAGCCCCTGCTTAACCGCGTTGCCCATGAAGCTCCCTCTAACCGAGTTGCACGCGTAGACGGAGCCGTCGGGGTCAACCATGAAGTAGAGGTTTCCAGCATCGCATATGCGCGGCAACGATGATGCGAAGTAGCTCTTCAGCGCCTTTATATACCACGTGGTAGGCGCGACGTATGACGGCTTCAACCTCTTAAGCCTCAAAAGCTCGTCAACTAAGGCTTCAACATCCTCCAAGCTTACTTCACCTCGCCGTGGAGGGTAGGGCAGCACCGGCTGGAAGGAGACGAAGTCAACTCTCCCCATCAGCCACCTGAAGAGCTTAGCCACCTCGCGGACGTTGCCCCCGTAAACGGTTAGGTCAACTCCAACTCTGGCCCCAGCGTTCCTCAGTAGGTTTATGGTCCTCAAGGCCCTTCTAAAGGTACCCTTAAATCCCCTAGTCGAGTCGTGCGTCTCCTCAAAGCCGTCGAGGGACACGTTAACCATGTTGAAGGCCTTGCTAAGCGATCTAGCCCTATCCGGTGTAACCAGGGTGCCGTTCGTGCTTAGAACGGTGAAGACACCGCGATCCCTTGCCCTGGCCGCCAGCAGCTCCAAGTCCCTTCGAAGAAGTGGCTCTCCACCGGAGAAATCTATCGTTGAAACCCCGAAATCGCAGAGCGCATCAATAAGCCTGAGGGCCTCATCCGTATCTAGCTCCGGAGTGCTCCTTTTCCACCAATCGCAGAACACGCACCTAAGATTACACTTGGCGGTGCAACAGTACACGACGAAGCTTGGCTTAGGCGCCATCAGCTTGTATGAGAGGTAGGAGGCCAGAATCCTTAAAGCGTAGCGCAATTGGGTCGCCACCAACGACGCTCAGATGAGCAAAGCCCTGAAAATAAGGTGTAGGAGGGCGCCCATAAGCGTTGCTACGGCAATGCTGACTGTAGAGATGGCCGCAGCGCTCCTCCACCCGAATTCCTTCACGAGCGCGGCCAAAGTTGCCACGCATGGTATGTACGTCGCCACCACAACCCCGAAGACGTACATCTGCTGCGGAGTCATAACCGAGGCAAGATCGGCGGTGCCCACGGACTCGGCCAGCAGCGTCACCACCAGCTCCTTCCTCAAGAAGCCGAAGAGCAGCGGTATAAACGTCTGAGGTGGAAGCCCCAGAAGCCCTTCCGTGTAGGGCCTCACGAAGGCCACAGCCGGCTCCAGCAGGTTTAAAGCCTTTAAGCCCTCGAGGAGCGCGCTTGCGCACATGATTATTGGGAGGGCTATGCGCATGAACTCTTTGGTTTTAACCCACATCTTGGAGATCACAACCCTGACGCTGGGCCTCCTGTAGGGAGGCATCTCCATGATTAGGCCCACGGGCTCCCCTGGCATCACCTTAAAGGCTGCCCTAACGGTCAAGAAAAGCGCCACCAAAACGAGCATGTACACGGTTATGGCTGAGGCTACTCCGAGAAACCTCCCGACGACGCTTAATATAACCACGGTCCTCGCGGAGCACGGAACGAACACGACCGATAAGCCGCATAGGCGGCGTTCCCTATCGGTCTCGAGAATCCTGCAGCCGGTGCACGCGGGAACGTTGCAGCCGAAGCCTAGGAGGAGGGGTATCAGCGCCTTGCCGTGGAGACCCATCTTGTGCATTAGGCTGTCCGTCAGGTATGCGGCCCTTGGAAGATACCCCGAGTCCTCAAGGATCGAGAGGACCAAGTAGAATGGGACTATGTAAGGCAAGACAATAGTGAAGCTGGACGCGAAGCCCGTTATTAACCCCTCAACCACAACCGCGACCGCCTGCGGGGGTAGGAGACCCCGCAAAAACATCCGTGAAGGCTCGACGAGGACCGCGTTTAGGGCTTCCTCAACGATCGGCGAGATTCCGGCCCCGCTGTAGAAGGCAAAGCTCAGCATCCCCAGGAGAACTAGGGCTAAGACCGCGTAGCCCATTATCGGGTGGGTTGTGACGCGCTCAAGGGTCCTCTCCCACCTTACCCTAGGCTTAGCGGTGACCTCCTGAACCTGCGAGACAATGCTCGTTATCTTCGCGTACCGTTCAGCGGCGATTACAACTGGAGCCGGCTCGCCGTGCATTTCCTCAAGCTCCTTGGCCAGCCTGTCGGCAACCCCCAGTATCTCTTGTTCCCCGGCCCTGGTTAGAAGCTCTATTATCAGCGGGTCGCGCTCGAGAAGCTTAATGCTCATCCACCTGGATGGATACTTCTCGCTTAACCTGGACTTCTTCACGTGCTCCTCAAGCACGATGAGCCTATTCTCGATCTCCCTGCCGTAGAGCAGCCTCCTCGGCTTAAGGGGGGCCCTCCCTTCAGCTCCATCCACTATAGCGTTAAGCAGCTCGTTGAGGCCCAAGCCTGTTATGGCTACCGTCGGCACCACCTGCACCCCGAGGAGCTCGGAAAGCCTCTTGGCGTTTACGTTAATCCCCTTCCTCTCAGCCATGTCCACCTGGTTGAGCGCTAAGATTATGGGCGCCTCGAGCTCCACGAGCTGGAGGGTTAGGTACAGGTTCCTTTCTAGGGCGGAGGCGTCCACCACGTTGACCACGACATTCGCCTCGCGCGAGGCGACGAAGTCCCGCGTCACAACTTCCTCAGCCGAGAACGCCGACAGCGAGTACGTGCCTGGCAAGTCTATGACCCTAATCTTGTATCCCTTAAAGTAGAGGGAGCCCTCAGCTTTCTCCACGGTTTTGCCAGGCCAGTTGCCTATCTTCTGGTTTAACCCCGTCAGCTGGTTGAAAATGCAGCTCTTGCCAACGTTGGCGTTCCCAGCCAGAGCTATGGTTAATGCTGGGCTCATAAGGGTCACTGCAGCTTCTGCACCGCTATCCTGGACGCGAGCCCATAGCCTAGAACGAGCCTGGTGCCCCTAACGTCGATCTCAACGGGCCCCCTTAAAGGGGCTCTGCCGACCACCTCGATTAAGGTGCCCGGAGTCACGCCCATCTCGGCAAGCCTCCTCATAGCGGACGAGCCGCACACGGTGGAGACGATTATCCCTCTTTCTCCCGGCTTAAGCTCGACGAGCGGCTTAAGGTTCTCTATCCTTTCGTTGAGGTTGGCCAGCGCGCCGTAGAAGGCTTCGAGGTCCCTCTTTGTTAATCCGTGCTTGCGCCTCCAATGCCTCCCCCAATCCGCCACGTTCCTGCTCCACTTCTCGCTGCCGTGAACGAAGACGTCGTGAATGTAGAGCTCCCGATGCTTTAAAATCCTCTTAACCCCTTCATCGGTGACCTCGTAATAGTCGCCTCTGCTCACCGCGAGCCCGAGCTTCACGGCTTCGTCTAGGAGCTGCCTGACCTTGGATGGCGGCTCGTTGAGCTCTTTAGCCAGCAGGCTTTCGTTTGGAAATAAGCCCCTCTGCTTGAAGGCCATAAGCGCCTCGAGGAGGCATGAAAGGACGTCCTTGCTAACGCTCAACAACTCCCCTCCAAGATAATGCCCCACGCCGCTATCACGTCTGATTTGGCGACCTATTGAACTTTTCGGGCGGAACCATAAATGGGAAGAAGCCCCTAAAGGGAGGGTAAAGGGTAAAAACTTCTTCGCGCTACTGATACGTGGGTTGACATGGCAGCTTTAAGGGCCGTCGCCTACTCAAGGACCTCAACCGATATGCAAACGACCGAGCAGCAGATAAACACGATAAAGGACTACGTTGCCACAAACGGCATTGAAGTGGTGGCGTGGTTCAGCGACCCCGACGTTTCTGGTGCCATACCAGCGCTTGAGCGCGAAGGCTTCAAAGAAATGCTGCACTACATAGAGCAAAACGGTATAACAGCCATAGTCGTCTACGCCATAGATAGGCTTGGAAGAAGCTTCATGGACATATTCAAGACCCTGAGTGAGCTTGACAAGAAGGGGATAACCGTCATAAGCATAAGGGACAGGTTCCTTCAAACCCTCGACCCAAACATCAGGAGGCTTGTGCTGGCAGTTTTAGCATGGGCCTCCGAGTACGAGGTTAAGCTGACGAGGGAGAGGGTTAGGCTAGCCATGAAGAGGAGGGAGGTTCAGGAGAAGATCGAGAAGATAAGGAAGGTCAACAAGATCTACGCGGAGACGAGGCAGCTCATAAAGCAGCTGTACACCCAAGGGTGGAGCCTCCGCAAAATATCGAAAACCATGAACCTCAGCCTCTACGCCGTCCGTAAAGTTCTTGTGTGCGAAGGAGTTTTAGATCCCGGAAAGCAGAGCTGCCCCCGATGCGGACATAAGCTGGTGTGGGACGACATAGAGAGCACATACAAGTGCAGGTCCTGCGGCTACAAGTCATAGCTCGAAGCCGAGCCCACTGGAGCTATTAGGCGAGCAGCATATTTTCAACCTCTGATTAGAGGCGAAAATAGTTAAGAAAATAGTTAAGTAACATGGGCGCGCAGGGATAATTGGATTTAAGGGGATCCGCTGATGAGCGGCGCAGCCACATCAACTTTCACCATTGAGGTCCTATGCAAGACCGCCCTCTCCAAGAGCGGGATCTACGGCGTCGACTACTCGTTGAATCCCTACTTCGGCTGCGAGCACTCCTGCATCTACTGCTACGTTCCAAGGTTCACGCCCCACAGGCTTAAAGGCAGGCGCTGGGGCCGCTTCGTCGAGGTTAAAACTAATATTTCGAAGGTTCTAGCCGGAGAGCTGAAGGCCCTGTCAAAGGGTAGAATCCTTGTAAGCAGCGTGACCGACCCCTACCAGCCCGCGGAGCGTAGATACCAGTTGACGCGGGGGTGCCTGGAGCTGCTGGCGGGAAGGGGCTTTGAGGTCACGGTGCTGACGAAATCAAACCTCTTCACTAGGGACTTAGACGTGATAGACGCAAGGGGCTTCGAGGTGGGAGTTACCGTGACGACGCTTCAAGCCTACAGGGAGCTCGAGCCGGGAGCGCCTCCGCCCTTAGCGAGGCTTAAGGCCTTAGAGGAGGCTTCCGAGAGCGGCTTCAAGACGTTCTTGTTTCTAGGACCATTAATACCAGGAGTGGTTGACGAAGAAGTGGAGGAGCTTCTCGAGTTGGCCCGCGCCTCCGGGGTTGGGTACGTGATAGTCGACAAGCTCAACACGAGGGGGGACGTCGCCCAATCAATCCTTGAAGCGCTTAAGGAGCCTCAACGCACGAGGTTCGCCAAGGCGCTCGCCGAGAAGAAGTGGGCCTTCAACTTTAAGGGAAGAATCGCTGAGCTATGCCGTAAGCTAAACCTACAATGCGACTTCTGCTTCTAGAAATTGACAGCATCAATCCGCGCTGAGCCGTGCAGGTGGCCAAGGCCTTCACGCGTCCGCCTCTCCTCGTAAACCTCATCTATTAGGATCTCTAGGGCTTTTAATGGCTCGTAGCCCCCCTCAAATATCAGCGAGTTCAGCTTGGAGTAGTGATACTTGACCTCTTGATAGTAGGAGCTTAGAAGCTCCCACGGAGGCTCGATGACCTCCCCAAAGCCAACCCCACGACAGCAGTAGTCAAGGTTAATCAGGTCTTGCCTTCCAGGACTGTAAGGAATGAACGGGTAAAGCCTACATCGCATGGGCCTAGCCGGGTATACCCTACAGTATGGCTTATCGTTGAACTCCAAGAACGCGCAAAGCCCTCCCCTGCTGGCTAGAACCGGTATCGCCACCATGTCCGCTATTACCGCCGCCACATACCTGCCCTTCAGCTCTCCCCAATGTAAACCTAGGAATTCAGCTACCCTACAAACATCAAAGGCTGTGAGGCTAACGTTAGGTCCGTGGCAGCAGCTGCCGCACCTCGAGCACGACAGCTTTACCTTTCCGCCTACAGCCACCTCTCCGTATTGGTGCACCATGATGGTCAGAGGAAGTTAGTGCCCCGACAGATAAGCATTTTGCCTGGCGGCCTAGCTCCCGGCGCTGTTTAGGATGCGTGCGCTTCAGCCCACACGTGGTGAAAGCACCTGATATGTGCTTTAACCCCTGCGCTTAAGGGTTATGGACAGCGCGAAGGCTATTGAAGTCAAGGTCACGCCGAAGCCCATCAGGTACGTGGGCCTGTAGCTGCCGTACATATCGGCTACGAGGCCTCCCACCGCCGGGGAGGTCAGCAAGCCCACGCCGCATAGCAGCGTCCACAGCCCGGTTATGGAGCCCATAACCCCCCAGCCGTAAATGTCCTTGACCAAGGCTGCGTATAGCGGCCACATGGCTCCGTAGCCTATGCCGACCACACCGTTCCACAGTGCTATGTCAATGTAGTTTTGCTGGCGCACCATTAGCGCGGATCCGAGTAAGCCAATGGCTGTTATAGAGTTGCAGAGCGCTATCGCCAGCCTCCTACCAGTCTTATCCGACAATATTGGTATGACCAACGTCCCAATGATGCCCACAAAACCTATCACGCTGAATAGCGCGGTGGAGGCCCCTCTATCGAGCATCAACTCCAAGTAGGCATAGTTCTTAACAAAGGTCATTGGAACCATTATCGCGAACGACGCGAGCATGTAGGAGAGACCTCCAAGCCAAAACCTCTTGTCACTCAGTATCGAAGTAAAGCCTTTAACGTGCTCTTTAAGGCTCTTTGCGGGCGCGTCGCCCACCTCTGGCTCCTCAGCGAGGAGCACTAGGGGCAAGAGCAAAGCTAAAGATGCAGCGCCTAAAATCAGCCAGCAACCCCTCCAACCTACGTAGGGCACCAACATCGGTATCACGAAGCCTAAAGTGCCGAAGCCCACGTTGGGGCCCAGCTGGAGTATCCCCAACGAGAAGCCCCTCCTCGCCGGGTAAACCCTCTGAACCCACACGGTCAGAGGGGTCCAACACACCGAGGCGCCAATGCCGGATATGCCGAGAAACAGCGCTCCACTCCAATCCGAGAACGCGACGCTCATGAGGGCTGCTCCTATGCCGAGCAGCGGCAGGAACGCTAGGGTGGTCCTTTTTATGCCCTTAACATCCACTAGGAAGCCCACGAAGACCGACGACACAGTGTAGAGGGCTAGACAGGTAGTGTAGATAAGCCCTGCCTGCGCGTTAGTCAAGTTCAGCTCCCTCATTATTTCGGGCAGCAACATGCTGTAGGCGTACCTTATGCCGTAAGACATGAATGCAGCCGAAAAGCACGCTGCAAGTATTAGGAGTGGACGCTTAACGCACTTCACCTCTCCGCTCCCGGCCGCCTGAACCATCATGCTTCACCTTAAATCAAGGTTGAAGGTCAAGTTAAAAGCTCTAAGCGCAGGGCCCCGCTCATGCAGTGCTTCACGCAGAAGGGCATCTCCGATGGCTTCCCGGCGCAGGTATCACACTTCTCAATCTTCTTGGTCTCCAAGTTGAACCATACCGCCCGAAGGGGACATGCATCGATGCATGCCCTACAGCCGTTGCACCTATCCGCCTTTAAGGCCACCACGCCCTCGTCGTCCCTTTCAAGCGCCCTTGCAGGGCAAACCTCAATGCATGGAGCCTCAACACATTGGTTGCAAAGCCTTGCATTGAACTTCATAACCGCCTTTCCACGCGCGCCGAGCAGGATTGCCTTCTCTATCTTTATCCTGAAGGCCCCTACTGGCAGCTTGTGGAGCTGCTTACACGCAACCTCGCACGAGAAGCAGCCAGTGCAGATATCAGGGTTAAAAGAGAGAACCCTAGCCATTTTCATTCTCCTCCAGCCCTGCGAACCCTGCAGAGCAGGCCGCGCAGGACCCTTGTGCCCACTATCGGTTCATATCCGTATGGGGGCTTCATCGGTATTATTGAGTTCACATTGTACTTTACGGCGCGGTCCTCGTAGGTCTCGCCTTCAGGGTACCACCACAAGGCCTGGGCCGATACAACCCTCGGGTTAATACCGTAGCTTAGGAAGGCCTTCAGCTTAACCTTGCCTTTACTCATGGGGGTTTCGACGTACACCCAGTCGCCCTCCTCGATGCCGTAGGCGCTGGCGGTTTGAGGGTGCATCTCGAGTAGGGGGTTGGGTAGAAGCTCGCGCAGATAGGGAACGTTGTGGCCCATTGATTGATACGACGCTATGTGCCTCGAGCCGGTGATCAGTATCAACGGGTACTCCGAAGCCAGCTCAGGCGTTGAGTAGGGGCTCTCGGGAGGCTCAACGTACTCCGGCAGCGGGTCGTACCCGTACTTTTCAAGCAAAGTCGAGTACAGCTCGCATTTACCCGTCGGGGTCCTGAAGCCCGGTTTGCCGTCCTCCCTCAGCATTCCCCTCTCGTACCTTCTCTCAGCTAGGACCTCAGATGCGATGTACCCCTTCTTCTTGAAGTCCTCAAACGTTAAGCCGAGCTCCCGAAGCCTGTAATCCAGAAGCTCCCTGTAACTGGAAACCGGAAACGGAATCTTAAGCTTCATCCTTCTCATAAGCTCGAAGAGCACTTCGTTGTCGTCCCTGCACTCGTGGAGCGGCTCTATAACCCGCTGCCGCGCAGCTATGAAGTTGGTGTAGCAGAAGGCATCGCATATATCCTCGCACTCCAAGTATGTGGCTGAGGGCAGGACGTAGTCGGCTAGCTCGGCCGTGGGGGTCATGAAGAAGTCCATGACGACCAACAGCTCGAGCTTCTTTAACGCCTCCACGACTTCCCTGGTGCCCTCGAAGTTAACGGCTAGGTTGGAGGTAGCTACGAGGGCTTTAATTGGATATGGCTTGCCGGTCAGCATGGCCTCGAAGACGCTGGGAGGATGAGGCAAGCACCTGAAAGAGGTTGGACCCGAGAGTAGAGGATACTTGTGAGCCCCTATGGTCTTCCCCTCAACTTCTGGAGGCAGGCGAAGCTGCCTCTTCAAGTTCATGTAGGTGAGCTTTATCGGGTATTGCGGAAGCTCGGCTCCTCCTCTCACGTTGAGGTTTCCGGTTATGGCAACCAGAATGGATATGGCCCTGCTGGCCTGCACGGAGTTGTAGCTCATCGAGACTCCAAGGTGCGAGTGAAGGGCTGCGGGCTTCAAAGTGGCGTAGAGCCTGGCCGCTTCGACTATTTGCTGCCTCGGAACCCATGTTATCTCCTCGACCTTCTCGGGAGGATACTCCTGAGCCCTCTCAGCCAAGGCGTTAAAGCCGTAGCACCACCGCTCCACGAAGTCCGCATCGTAGAGCCTCTCGTTGATTACGACGTTGAGCATCCCCAGAGCCAAGGCTCCATCCGTCCCAGGCCTCACCTGGAGCCACAGATCCGCCATGGATGCAAGCTCGGTGAAGCGGGGGTCAATGACTATAAGCTTAGCTCCTCTCTTCTTGGCCTCAACTATCCTCTTGCCGAGGGCCGGAAAAGTGTGAACGGGGTTGTACCCCCACAGAACCACGCACCTGCTCACCCTGAAGTCCGGAACCCCAAGCTCGCACGTGTAGGCTTCACCGCACGTTAGTAGGTCCGCGGTCAAGTGGGGGGTGTAACAATAATGGCAGTTGCCTATAAGCTGGTTTGGCGAGCCGAGAGAAGCCAGGAAAATGCTCAGCCCCACGGCCACCCTCTTCGGGTAGGTTCCATATGATATGGATATGGATTCAGGCCCGTACTTCTCCTTTATTTCTAATAGCTTCGAGCACACCTCCTCGAGGGCTTCTTCCCAGCTTATCCGCCTCCACTTGCCTTCACCCTTCTCGCCAACCCTTTTAAGGGGGTGCTTCAACCTGTCAGGGTGATACAAGGTCTGCAGGAACGACAAGCCTTTGGGACACATGTAGCCCTCGCTGAGGGGATGATTCGGATCTCCCTCCAGCCTTACCACCCTGCCATCATCGGCAACGTGGGCTAAAACCCCGCACTCGCACATGCATCCCCCGCACACGGTTCTAACCACGCGGGGCATTCCTCATCGATTAGCATTTATTGGATATCTTTAGGCTATTTTAGTGTTGCGAAAAAGCTGTAGGAAGCCCACTAAAGGACGAGCCTTAAAGCTTCCTCCGCCCTTCCTCTGAACACTACTCTGCCCTCATCAATCAACAGGGCCTCATCCGCCACGGACAACAGCGGAAGCGGGTCATGAGTTGAGACAACTATCGCTGAGCTATCCTTTAAGTCCTCTAGAACCCGTACAACGCTTCTACGCTTGGATAGGTGCACGTGGGCTAGGGGTTCATCGAGGAAGAGGTACCTAGGCTTCAGGGCCAACGCCCTCACCAAGGCGATGAGCTGCTTCTCGCCGATGGACAGTCCGCCGACAGCTCTCTCCTCAGCCAAATGCTTCATGTTGAGCAACTCAACTAATCTCAGGACCTCCCTTAGCGCCTCCCCCTCTCTTAAGCCTCGAAGCTTGAAGCCGTAAGCCAAGTTGTCGAGTACGGAGCCCCTTATAACGCGCGGGGATTCGTGGACGTAGATCACCTCCCTTCTAACGCGTAGCTTATCGGGGTCTTTGAGTGACCAGTAGTCCACTCCATCCACCATTACCTTCCCTTTGGTGGCCTTGTATAGAAGAGAGGACACCTTAAGCAAGGTTGTTTTGCCGCTTCCGTTGGGCCCCATGACCACCGTTAGGCCCCTATCGAACTGAGCGTCAACGTCACGTAGGACGTGGCGGTCGCCGGAGTAGCTGAACCAGATCTTCCTCAACTCTATCATGAGAGCCTCCTCTTGATCAACCTACTGGACATGGCAACAACTACTATCGCCAGGAGCAACAATAAGCCTAAGGTCAAGGCCTTGTCGAATTCCCCTTTCTCCACCTCGAGGGCTATGGCCGTCGTTAAAACCCTCGTGGTTCCCTTAATGTTTCCACCAACGAGCAAGGCGACTCCGAGTTCCCCTATAGCCCTCGCGAAGGCGACCAGCACCACCACGAGCACTTCGCCAAGCACTTCCTTAACTACAAGCCCATATGCCTGAAGCTTGCTGGCACCTAGGGACACCGCCAGCTCCCAGTAGTTGTCGATGGCCCTAGCGAAGAGCTCGTAGGAGAGCGATATGAATAGCGGAGTTATCAAAGCCGCCTGCCCAATGATTATTGCTTGTGGGGTGTAAAGTAGGTTTAGCCATCCCAGGGGCCCAGACCGACTGAAGGCCAAGTACACGAGGAGCCCTACCAAGACCGCCGGAAAGCCCACCAACGCGTTGAAGACCCCCACAACCGGGTCTCGCCAACGGGACCTCGAGGATGCTAGCTTAACTGATGCGGGTATGCTCCAAGCAGCTGCGAGGAGCGTGGCGCTGGAGGATATTAAGAGGGACCTCGCCACCACATCGAGGATTTCGCCGCACATGGTCATCCACCGAGGGCCTGCTTCTGCCAACAGAGCGTAAGCATCGGGATGACCCCTTTAGCTGGGTGGAAGATCTGCAGCCCATACTCCCCCATGCCGTAGGAACTTATCGCGGCTTGGCACTCATCAGATGTCAGAAACTCCACAAACAGCCTTGCCATGCCGTAATTGACTTTGAACTTGTTTGGGTTAACTATGTAGGCGCTGTACACGTTCACGAGTTCCTCGCCTTCATTAATGAGCACCACGAGTCGATCAACTGCGCCCTCACTCCTCAACTTAATGTAGGTGCCTACATCGCTTAGCGTGTACGCTCCTAAATTGTCGGACACTAGCAGAGCCTTAACCATATTTGACCCCACATCAAGGTACCATTCACACCCCTCAACGTTTAGGCCCGCCTCCCTCCAAAGGGCCAACTCCCTCTCATGCGTCCCAGAGCGATCACCCCGGCTCACGAAGACAGCTTCACCCCTCAGCCCAGCATCGTAAATCCTCTTAAAGGCCTCCACAGGGTCGGCTAGGCCGCTGATTTTCGCCGGATCCTCTTTCGGCCCAAGCACCACGAAGTAGTTGAATGCGAATATCCTCCCCTCCACCAGGAAGCCACCATCCAAGTACCTCTTCTCCAAGTTTGGCGCGTGGGAGAGGACGACGTCCACGTCACCTCTCGACGCCAACTCAAGTGACTGCCCGCTGCCCAGAGGCATCAAGTGTATGGTTATACCGTAAGCTCGAGAGAAGTCATCGACGAGCCTGTCAAGTAGGCCCGTGTAGTACAGGCTCGTGGTGGTGGCCACCCTGAGAACACCTCCATTGCTGGAGGTGACAAGCATGCAGTATACGCTTGCCACCACTATTACGGTAAACGCCGCGGCGGCAGCAACCTTAAATGCGTTCATACGTCACATCTAGTGGCAGCTGAGGAATTATAAATCTGCTGAAAGAAGGGACCTCTCCTCCAGCCATTAATGGCGAGGCTTGAACGATTGTCAATTTTCGCGCAGCTTCTACCTCACTGTTTCTTCATGATAATGCAAGGGCTCCCCCAACGCTAAGCGCGCCACCTCACCTATCGCCTCCGCGTAGGTTGGATGAGCATATACTGCCTCCGCCAGGTCTGCTAACGTTAAGCCCTTGCTCATCGCAACGGCCAGCACGTGTATCACTTCAGCAGCCTCGTTGCCCACAATCTCAGCGCCCAAAATCCTGTTGGTTTCATGTTCGACAACAAGCTTGACGAATCCGTCGCTCGTCTTGGATAACGCCGAAATGTTTCTGCCAAGGGCCGAGTAGGGAAGCCTATAGCACCTACACTTAAAGCCAAGTTTGCCGGCCTCTTGCTCCGTCAAGCCCACCAACGCCACTTGGGGGTGCGAGAAGGCCACCACCGGTACGGGTTCGCGAAGCGCCTTAGATGTCCCCTTCCATATGATGTCTGCGACTACTAAACCATCCCTGAAGGCCTTGTGGGCCAGCTGCGGTGGACCGGCAACGTCGCCCGCTGCAAACACGTTCGGTACGCTGGTTCGAAGTTGAGCATCGACTTTAACGCCGGCGCCATCATGCTTTACTCCCAAGGTCTCGAGGCCTAAACCCTCAACGTTCGCCTTCCTGCCCACGGCTACTAGAACCTTCTCTACCTCTATCTCCCTTTGCAATCCGCCTGATGACACGAGCACCTTAGCTCCGCCGTTAACCCGGGAGACGCCCTTAACGGCTGAATTGAAGTATGTTTTAACCCCCAGCTTCTTCATGTATCTTTCCACCACCGCTGATGCATCCCGGTCCATAAAGTAAAGGGGCCTTTCAAGCACCTCTATGAGGTGCACCTCTTTGCCTAGCATGGCTAAAGCCGTCGCCACCTCTACGCCGACGGCTCCTGCACCCACCACAGCTATGGATTCCGGTGGAGATCTAAGCCTGAAGAACTCTCTGTTGGATATTATTGTCTCCCCATCAAATGGCACTCCTGGTAATGGTCTAGGATCGGAGCCTGTGGCTATAACTATGAACTTGCATTCCAGCCTAGTGCTCGAGGATCCCTCAACGACTTCGACTTCCCGGTTGCTGATTAGCTTCCCATGGCCCTTGTAAACGTCGACGCCCTGAAGTAGGATCTTTACGCCTTCACGCGCCCTGAAGGCAGCCCTCTCCAGGTGCTTCATGACCAATTGCGGCGATGTAATCTTGAAGTCTAGCGAGAAGCCCAAATGCCTTAGCGAGGCGCCATTAAAGAGGGCCTCGGCAACATCCATGAGCGCTTTGGATGGTATACACCCGTAGTTCGCACATTCTCCACCTAGCTCCCCCCTCTCGATGAGGGCCACTTTGAAGCCGCGCCGGCTGAGCGAAATGGCAGCAACATAGCCTGCTGGGCCGCCGCCTATCACCACAACGTCGTACAGCAAGTTGAGTCACCAGTGAACGTTAGAGTCTCGGCAACTTTAAACTTTGACGTGGACCAAAACCGACCCCAACTTGAAGGTTAAGGTTGACCTCGTCTAGCGCGAAGAGCTCAGCGGGGCTGCGTTCTAAGCGAGTTTTCAGGTGAACTCACACCACTTAAGGCCCAACAGCTTAAGGTTGACGGGATGAGCCCACATCCACCGCGCCCTCGCCAACATTGAGCTATTAGGCGAATATTGGAGTCCCGGCACCGCTCTAAAGCACAATCTTTAGGACTCACGCCCGTTATAAGGCTCTAAACGGCTTCTAGGAGGTTGGCAAGGGGCGCTTCCCAATGGTGACGGGCACATCAATTGCTCTTCCGCCCCTGAGCACCGTCAGCTCCACGGTCTGCCCAGGCACCGTGTACTCCTCTAGGTAGCTCACCAAGAAGTCGAAGTTTGTAACCTTCACGCCGTCAATCGCTATAATTATGTCTCCGCCAACCTCTATGTACCTTCCATCAAAGTAGACCTGCTTGGTTCCACCCTTTATCCCAGCTTTGTCAGCAGGCCCACCGGGAGTAACCCGCGTTATCAAAACCCCGTAAGTGACGTTCACGCCCATCATCTTAGCTATTGGATAGTTCATGTCAACCCCGCTGATGCCCATCCACGGGTGGCCCTCATATCTCCCCGTGGACACGAGCGAGCCTATCTCCTTCAGGATCGTGTTGGATGGAATGGCGAAGCCCAACCCTTGAGAGTCGCTTACGATTGCGGTTGTTATTCCCACGACGCTGCCTCTAAGGTTTACGAGGGGGCCTCCGGAGTTGCCTGGATTCAGGGGGGCTGTCGTCTGAATAACGTTGGGTATAGCGTATCCCCCTGTTTGATCCTCGACTAATGTTCTGCCAAGGGCGCTCACAACGCCCACGCTCATGGAGCCGGCTAAGCCGTAGGGGTTACCTATGGCTATCACGACGTCGCCGACGTTAAGGGTTGATGAGCTCTCGATAACCAGAGGCTTCAGCTTATCGCGGGGGGCGTCGGCTGCAAGCACGGCGAGATCGGAGTAGACGTCGTAGCCGAGCGCACGTGCCGGGTATTCCTCCCCATCAATGAAGGTCACGGTTATCGTGAAGCGGGAACCGTCAACTACGGCGTTTTCAACTACGTGGTAGTTCGTAATGATAACCATCATTCCGCTGTGGTTGTAAACGAAGCCCGAACCCTGAGAGTAAAGCGCGTAGTAGGAGTCCCCCCAAAAACTGTAGCTCATCCTGTAAATCTTGATAACCACGACGGACTCCCTGACCTCCTCGTAAATCCATGAGAATGCGGACTCGTTTTTGAGGGTCAAGTCAACCGGAACGCTTTGAGCGGACTTCAAAAGACTATGCACTTGCTGCCGCAGCGCGGAGACCTCATCTTCAAGCTTGCCGATTTTATCGGAGAGCTCCGCGTAACGGGGAAAGTAACCTACCGCTCCGCAGAAAAAGTAGCCTAATACTCCACCAGTGATCAACCCCACGATAAGTAAGGCTATTAAAACTCCCCTTGATCCTCTCCTCTTCTCGCACACCGGTCCTGGCCAAGGCTCCGGCATAGACGTAGTCAGCACCCCCTCCCCTTATTCAAGGTTTGCTCGTTGAAGTATAAGCGACTTTACAATAATAAAAAGATAGTTGTTTACTGTGTTTTTTGTATGACAGTCTTGGAGTGAATTTCTATCTCGAGCACTTTAGCGTTCTCAACGTCAACCTTCACGAAGGCGCAACCAGCAGCGTCTTTCTTGAGCGTTACCACGGCCATCGTAGCTTTAAGGGTTACGGTGCCGTCCTCCCCCACCACAGCCTTCACTATGGGCTTAATGGATGCAACCGTATAGCCATCGTTGAGCAGGTCTTGGACGTTTCCATCGCTTTCAGCGATCCCCATAACCTTGTTCTTAAACTCCTCGCTAACTTCTAGGAAACCACAAAACCCTCTTAAGCCCTTCCCACACTGAGGGATTCGCATTCCGCTGAAGCCCTTGAATGGATGTAGAGCCCCGCCGTCCATGGAGCCCGCATCGCTCGCGCAGAGGTTCTTCAGCTCTAAAGCATAGGTGGCGTTAAGCACCGCGAAGCATGCGATCGCCGCCACCGCAGCTGCCAACGTTATCGCCACTACTTTACGCTTATTCATAACGACCCCACTTTAAGGGGGGTTGGGGTGCGCTCTTAAGCGTTTACCAGATTTCCATCCAACTTGCACCCGAATCTCCTGCGCCTTCCCCCATCACCAGTGAGTGCGGGCCTCCAGCCGCAATCCTCGAAGTTTTTAACTTCGGGTGCGCGCTATACAAATCCATCAGCACTCGAAGAGCAGGGAAAGGTGGATGGCTTCAGATCAACGCTACTTCAAGTACCTGGTAGGATGGCTTATCGTGGGCACAAAGGGGGGACTCACCCGCGCACGGATAATCCAAGCATTGAAGAATGGGCCTAAAAACGCAAATCAGCTGGCTAACGCCCTTGGACTTGACTACAAGACCGTGAGGCATCACCTAGAGGTGCTGGTCAAGAACGGGATGGTTCTGGCAGTCGGCGAGGGCTACGGAACCACGTACTTCCTCTCTGAAACTATGGAGAAGAACTACCCCCTCTTCGAGGAGGTTCTGGGAAGAATTGGGAAAAAAATAAAATAGGAGGGAATCCTCTACGGGGAAAATCGTGGGTGGAGATCGAGAGGGCAGGTCGCTGCTCCTACCAATACTGATCATTTCATTGGCAATAACGACCATATTACTCCTAGCGGTGCATCTATGGTTTCGGCCCTCATTGCATCCCTGGGGACTCCGCGAGCGGCCCCTGCTGATAAGCCTCTGGGACATAGAGTTCTTCTACATAGCTAAGACGGTCTTCTCAACTTTGAACGCCCTTCTCCTCTTATCTCTCCTCGCCATATATGTAGACATGTACAGAAAGACGAGGTCTGAGTTTACCGTTGGACTCATAATTTTCTCGTTCACACTTCTCCTCTACGCGCTTACTTCCAACCCGCTGCTCGCCGCTGCTTTCGGCTTCAGGCCCTTTGGCCTAGGCCCTTTCGCCCTTCTGCCGGATCTCTTCGCGTTCTCAGCTCTCGTAGTCCTAATATACTTAACCGCAAAGTAGGGACAGCGAGCGGCTTCGCCGCAACAACTATTGTAAACGATGGAGGCTTGCTCTTCCTAGAACTATGAAACGCCTGCCCTCGTAGTCAACCATTCTTATTAAGCCTCTACCCTCAAGATCCTTGAGGGTTGCCAAAGGGTCTGAGAGGGTTCTCCTCAACAGTTCAACGGCGTAGCTGAACTCTAATGGATGCACGGAAAGAGTAGCTAGCAAGTACCGCAGCGGGTCATCGATGGATGGCGGAGGAGGCTCTAGGGAGGATAGCAGCCTCACCTCGCACTTAACACTCTTGCTAATCACGCCGTGAGCAACGGCGAGGTCCTCTTCGGATGGGGGCTTAACCCACGGTTCTGCTGGTGGCCTCACAGGGGGCATGATGTATACTGCTTTCGGTTTAACTTCAGCTACTACGCCAGATAGTGCTTCGATGTTCCACAAGCTATCGTTAAGCCCCCTTACTAGTGTGGTCTCGGTTATTAATTCCCCACTGTAGCTATCCGAGAATCTGATGATGCCATCAATCACCTCGTCGAGCCTTAGTGATCGGTGAGGTCTATTAACCCTTCTCCAGGGCTCCTCGGCGGCGGCATCGATCTTTATGGATACCAAGTCGGCCTCATTTAAGCTGTCCCTCACGCTCTCCATCCACAACAATGACGCATTAGTCAAAACTGCCACTGGTTTACTTGTCCTCTCCCTTATCATGCGTATCTTTAGCTTCAAGTCAGCATCCAAGGTTGGCTCCCCATCAGGGACGAAGGACACGTAGTCCACATCGACTTCGCGTCTCAGCGCATCGGTGACAGCTTCAACGAGTTCGCCCACGCTGCAAAAGCGCCTGCGCTTAATCGTGAGCTTAGTTGTCGCCCCAAGCTGGCAGTAGACGCATGAATATGAACAATGCTTGTAGGGAACATTATTTATTCCAAGCGATAGTCCAAGCCTCCTAGAGTGTACAGGACCAAAAACTAGGCTGCACATCTTCAACGTGAAGATATCCTGCAGAGGAGCATTTAAAAGTCCCCCGGTACCTAGAGGGCAAAGCATTAATATTGGTGAGATGCCTAAGCATAAGCCACACCGGAATTCACGGATGGTTACACTCCTAGGGTTGGAAGAATTAGATCTTGCGGTGTAGGGGCTCTCCACAAGCATAACATTAACCTTCAGCAACTTTAGTGAAGGTAAGGCGATGCCAGGACAGCACGCTTCTTAATGACGCGTGGCCCTCATGACTAAGGCCTTAAAACCATCCAAGAGCGCGGCGGAGCGTAACCCCTTGATGTCGCTGGGACCTGAAAGCAACCTTTAAGGATTGTTGCCGCGCTGTTAACTTTGGAGCTGTTATAAATAGGCAGGAGAATTGTGCTACAGTTGCCGTCGCACCCCCTGTTCATGCTGCTCCTCTTATCCCTAGCCCTGATGCCCTTTTGTGGCTGTACTCTATTCCTAGGGCTTTGGCCTTGAAGCGTATATTTTCTACTCGATCTCATGCTTTCTGGGCTAGATTTAATCGTGATCCTTTTAGGGTTTGGGGCATGTTCACACGACTAGCCTTGGCTTTCCAGCCTCTAGGTGTCAGCATGTCAGCGAGCTACGTCATCGCTCTAGTGATGATAGTGGCATCTATGACGCTCAGCGCAGTTAATGTAGTGCTCGTCGAGGTTCCCAGAAAGGTGGTTGTGCCCCACGTGAAGTACGTGACCATGTACGTGACCATATTCGGGGTGCCATACTCGGTGCCAGAGCTCAGATTCGTGAGCTCTAAGACGCTAATAGCCGTGAACGCCGGGGAAGCCGTTGTACCGCTCTTCGTATCGGTTACAGTATTGGCGCTCATCTCTATGCAGAGGACCTCTCTAACAGCCATCACAGCCACTTTGGTTGTTGTTGCCGCGATCTCTTCCACATCCTACATGACCTCAAAGGTTGTCCCCGGGGGTGGGCATCGTCGTACCGGCTTTGATGCCTCCTTTAACGGCTGCAATGTCACCGCTGCTCCTGCTGAGCGCTCTAAGCCTAGCAGAGCTCGCCCCAGCCGCATCATATGTGGGAGCCGTCTTAGGGACCCTCGTGGGTGCCGACCTAGTGAACTTGGTAAAGAACTTCGATAAACTACAGGCACCTCTCGTGAGTATAGGCGGAGCGGGGACCTTTGACGGGATTTACCTAAGCGGAATAACCGCTCTGCTGTTAACACTCCTTTTTGTCTGAGAAGGCATAATAAGCAAAACAGCCGGAGCTCTGGTTGTGGTAGCGGATTACAACCTGAAAGCCTCGCCGTTTAGGGCTGGGATGATGATGTGGTAAGGTTTATAATCTTTGTATCCTCTAGTGTATTCTGAAATAGCCGTGGGGAGGCGACTCTCAGACGTGGCTTGAGCTTAAGAGCACTAGGCATGCCAGGTACTGGTGCGGCTATCACTTCGTGTGGATACCTAAGCACCGTAGGGATGTTCTCGTAGATGCTGTTGCTGAATACACTAGAGAGGTGCTGAAGCAGATACTCCTCGAGCTCGGCTGTGAGCCTATAGCCATCGAGGTTCTACCCGATCATGTACACGTGTTCTGCTCATGTCCTCCACGGCTATCCCCAGCCTACGTGGTGAACTACCTTAAGGGTAAAAGCGCTAGGAGGTTACTACAGAGGTTCCCAGAGCTGAAGGCTGGTGCCAAAGGTGGGCTGTGGTCTAGAAGCTACTTCGTTGCAACGGTTGGTAAGGTGTCGGCAGATGTCGTTGAGAGGTATGTGGTGGAGCAGTGGGAGAAAGAGAGGTGAAGAGAACGGCGACGCTGAGACTAGTACCGGACAGAGATTCCGGGGGCAAGCTCAAGCTGCTGTGCTCGCTGTCAGCTAAGCTCTGAAACGAGGTCAACTAAGTTGGCGAGGAGAATACATCCACGACTTGCCCGCTCCGTAGAGCCAAAGACGGATACCGCAAGAGAGTATGTAGAGGATTACTGAGATGCTACAAACGCAGTAGGGTGTTCAACGCAGACCTAGCAGAAGCACACAGCATAATGCTCAAAGCGAAAACCATACCCCATGCGGGTTTAGGGGTAACGCGCCCGAGACCGGGCGCAGGGCTAAACCGGGAGTGTAGCTCTAAACCCCCCCGGAACCCTCATCCTTTAGGGCGGGGAGGAGATCAACGTTAACTCTCAGCTTCTCGTTGGTGTAGGCGTTCCACAGGAGCTGCGCGCTCAATGTTTATGCAGCCGGGGTCTGGACCGGTGACGAGACCTAAATAAGCGTAGGCCCTAGCCCTGCATCCCCCGCACACGTACCTGTAACTGCATCTGCAACATGGTTCCTCAAAGTCATCCCTATTCCTTAAGCATAGGAGCAACCTTGATGTTGCCCATATATCCTCGAAGCTTCGCTCCCTAAGCGAGCCAACCTTAACGGGCAGGAAAACGCAGGGAACTACATCGCCGTTCGGCTCTATGGCGGCGTATATTCTGCCGGCGCCGCAGCCTCCTATAAACTCGGCTAAAGCCACTGTTGCAGGATCAGCAACAACCGCGAAGTGCGTTGGAGCTACCACCCTGCCGCAGCTCTCCTGTATAGCTACCCTAGCCAGCTGGGGAGCTGTGGATAATACCTCGATCTTCCTTGTGGTTGCAAGCCTGTAGATCACCTTCAAGATTTCCTCCCTCTCCTCGGGGGTTAAATCCCACATTGAGATTTCCGTGCCCCTGCCCACAGGTATAAAATTGAAGAACACCACCCTTCTGACCCCAAGTTCCTCGCATAAATCAACGATCTCCTCAACCTCATGCTTGTTTAAAGAGGTTAAAGTCGTAGCCACCCCTGTTGTCAGGCCTACTTCAACGCAGTTTCTTATTCCTCTAACAGCCTTCTCCCATGCTCCTGGGAGGCCCCTAAAACTATCATGTTTCCTCGGGTTCGCTGAGTCCAAGCTGACTTCAACGTATCTCACACCCAAGTCCTTGAGCTTTTCAGCCATGCTCCTAGATATTAACGTACCATTCGTCGCCACCGAGACGTAGATGCCTCTGGAGGCAGCTTCGCGCGCCACAACCGGAAACTCTGGGTGGAGCAGCGGCTCTCCACCCGAAAAGGCCACAGCCGCTACGTAAGCCCTATCAAGATCATCGATTACTTTAAGCTTCTCCTGCAGGGTCAACTCGTCGGGTAGGGGCTTCTCAGCCCTTTGATAGCAGTGCTTGCACTTCAAGTTGCACATGCTGGTGAGGTTCCACACGACCAAGAACGGTGCGGGTAGCCTCTGGGGTTTAGTGACGCCGTATTCGGCTATCCCCCTCAATACTAGGGCCAATCCCCTTCTAACAGCGGGATCCCTGACGTAGTCCTTAACCGCGTCTGAATCTAGGCGCATCAGCCCAACGATGGCACTCAGGGCGAGCTTCAAAACGTAGGTGTCCAGCCTGCAGAGGCTTAACAAGTGTTGGTCATGCTCAACTAGAAGGTTAAGGGCGTGTTCTAACCTAGACTTATAACCGTGAGGGCATTCGGAAGTCGTGCGCCTTATCATTAACCGGAAAAGCCTGTTGCCAGCAGCCAACCTTATGGCCTGCACCAAGCCCTTGATGTTCAAGGGCACCGCCGAGAACATATGGCGAGGGTCGAAGAGAAAAGCTTTGCCCCCTCAAGTTCATTGGCTCCAAGCGTGCCCACTTCAAGGGCCGACTTAACGCCGTGGAAGCGCGTTCGCTATGTCGAGCAAGTCGTTCAGGAGGGCGTAACCAGTCGGTTTCCCTCCGGCCCCAGCCCCTATAATAGTGACTTCGCCCAGAGCTTCCGTCTCAAACCTCAAAGCGTTTAAAACGCCTGAAACAGACGCAAAGACGTCAGTTAAAGGCACCAGTTCAGGAGAGACCCTAGCGGAGAGGCTGCCGCCATTCCTCGAGATTTCGGCCAGCAGCTTAATCTTGAATCCCCGTTTCATAGCGTCCAACACTTCACGCACCGTCAAGCCTCTTATACCTCTACGCTTAACGTCTTGAGGTTTCAAGTCTGCGCCCATCAACACGTTGGCGAGTATCGCGGTTTTCGCCGCAGCATCCCAGCCATCAACGTCCAATGATGGGTCGGCTTCAGCGTATCCCAGCTCCTGGGCTTTGCGTAGCGCCTCCTCATAGCTTATGCCGCTCTCCATCTCGCTCAATATGAAGTTCGTCACGCCGTTTACGATTCCCCTTATCGCCTTAACCTCCTGGGCGGCTAGGCAGTACCACCTTAAATTGAACGTGGGCGTGCCGCTTAGCACGGTGCCTTCAAACCTCAGCTTCACGTTTTTGGCCTTAGCTATGCTCATCAACTCTCGGTAAGCTAAAGCTATGGGTCCCTTATTGGTTGTAGCCACGTTCTTGCCCATATTCAAGGCCTCCCTTATATGGGTTAGCCCAGGCTCACCTGTCTCAATGTTGGTCCATGTAACCTCTACCACGGTGTCCGAGGCTGTTTCCCTTATTGCCTCCAAGTTGCTTAAGTCCCTCTTGGCTGGCAAATCATAGATGTCAAGCCTTCTGCCACCCTCAACTATGCTTAAAGCTCGCTTCAGATCCAACCCGTCTTCGTTGATTATGGTGCCCCACTTCAAGTCGCATATCCCTACAACCTTTACCTCGACGCCAAACCTATTCGCCAATACCTCCCTGCTCTCGAGGAGGAGCTCGGTGAAGCCTCTCCCAACAACGCCGAAGCCCACTAAGAGCGTGCTGAGCTTATTCATGAAGCCCACACGCTTAAGCTGTGTTGAGCTTACTAATTAAACTCTTTTTCTTTGTCAAAGCAGTCCCTTCTTCAGACCTAAGGCAGGGAGAGTTGGGAGCGTCAGACGGCGATAACTTTCTTAGACCTAGAGCACAGAAACTTCTAGATACAGTATGGTCGTCGTAAATTCGAGGCTCGTATACTCTAAAGTTAAGAAGTATGAGAGGTTGACGAAGTTCTTCAGAATGCTTGAACTCAACGATGAGGTTCAGGCTTTGCTTAGAATGGCCAACACCATGGCTGTGACGAGGCTCTTCTACAACGACCACGGCGTTGTCCACTCCCGAACGGTCTCCGGTTCAGCCCTAGAGATTATGGATGTGCTTGAACAAAGGGGGGTTCAACCATCAATTGTAAAGGATGGGGAGGGAAGCCTTGAAGACTCCAGAATAGTGGTGCTGGGCGGAGCGTACCTTCACGACGTGGGAAACGCAATCCACAGGGAGGCCCATCATGTTCATGGGGTATTTTTAGCTAATGAACTCCTGAAGAAGATGATGTCGAAGCTCTACAGCGACGACAAGCATAAGGCCCACATCATAAGGCAGGAGGTGCTCCACGCGATATTCTCCCACGACGAAAACGTGACCTCTTTAACCATTGAGTCCGGGGTGGTCAAAGTGGCCGACGGCACTGACATGGCTGAGGGCAGAGCCAGGGTACCCTATAAGCTGGGCAAAAGCGATATACACGGCTTCTCAGCTCTGGCAATTAAGAGGGTCGAAATAAGTGAGGGCGTGAGTAGGCCGTTAAAGATCACGGTGGACATGGATAACGAGGCGGGTATATTCCAGGTGGAGGAGGTTTTAGGGGCTAAGATCAGGGGGTCAAGCATATCTAGCCTAGTTGAGGTTCAAGCCCTAAAGAGGGGTGAGCTACTGAAGAGCTGGAAGGCCATTTAAGAGGCGTGCTTGAAAAAGCTTAAAGTCCACGAAAGATGCTTACTGAAATGTTGGGGAAAGGAAATGGACGTGCTGGAGGCTATTAAAAGCAGGAGGAGCATTAGAAAGTTTAGGAAAGAAAGTCTCCCTCCAAAAACAGTCAGAGAGATCCTAGAGGCGGGCCGCTGGGCTCCTTCAGCTAGGAACAGTCAGCCTTGGAGGTTCATAGTGATAAGGGACGAGGAACTTAAGAGGAGGATAGCTGAAGCAACGTCAGCGGGCAAGTTCCTTGCCGATGCATCCATTGGTGTGGCCGTGGTCGTCAACCCCAAAGCTACTAGGCACCCGGTGGAGGACGGCGCCAATGCCACCATGAATATGCTGCTGGCGGCCCATTCCATGGGTTTAGGAGCTTGCTGGATTGGAAGTTACGGCTCACCTTACGAGGAGGAGGTTAAGCAACTGCTCGAGGTGCCGAGGGATTGGCTCCTGATCTCGATAATAGCTCTAGGTTACCCTGCCGAGAAGCCTGAATCAAGCAGAATTGAGCTCAAGGAGCTGGTTTACGTAGATAGGTTCGGATCTAAGGAGAGGTTGGAGGAGGTTGCTGGCTTCAACGCCTAACAGCGCGTGAAGGCTTTATGTTGTTTTTTAGCTCAAATCACCGATCGCCTGCATTACAAAGTTGTTGGTTTAAGTCATATGGTCAAAATCTTAAGCTTTGCTGAAAATCTTATAAGCAAGCTCAGCGCTAAGAGCACCTGTTTAATATAGGGTGATTAACGATGCCAAATATAGAGGGCCTAGTAAACGATTTAAAGGCGAAGGAGGTATCAACAATCGATGACCTTAAAGAGGTGTACGCAAAAACATACGCCTTCAAAACAATAGCTGTGAGCGGAAAAACCCATCAAATATCAATGCCGGACGAGGTTTTCTCAATGCTTAAAAACATGACTAAAATGCTTAAGAAAGCTGGGGTTAAAGGTAAAATAAACGTAAACGACTTAACGATGCTGCTAGTGCTCTTGGGCTACTCGAAGCTTAACAGAATACTTCAAGAAGCTAACGTGACGACAGGATGAGCGGAATCCGGTTGATGGATGCTGCAAGGACGAAGCCGGGGGCGCGGCTCCTAACAAGTTTCAACAGCCCTGCAACATCAAGCAAGCTCAGCGAGCGTTTTCTTGATCGCCTCAGCTACCATTAGCACGTCTTCTTCGCTCATACCATGATGTACTGGTATAGATAGAAGCCTCCGCGAGAGGTCCTCAGTTACGGGCAGCAACCCCTCTTCGAGGTTGAAGAGCCTTCTGTACAACGGCATGAGGTGGACTGGCGTCCTATAGTAGACGGTTGCACCTATACCCCTCAAGTTCAATGCTTCTTGGAGCTTATCCCTTATGCGCTGGCTACACAGCTTCACAGTGTAAAGGTACCAGTTGTGGACGTAGCCTTCGGGTTCGAACGGCAGCTCCAAGCCTTCAATGCCATCGAGCACTTCGCTCATTATCTTGGCGTTCCTCCTCCTAACCTCTAGGAACTTGGGCAACTTCCTAAGCTGGACAAGCCCTACCGCGGCTTCTACTTCAGGCATCCTGAAGTTTGCCCCAAGCCTAGCCGTTAAAAGCTCGTTTCCCACGACCTCTTGGCCATGGGTTCTAATGGATCTCAACGACGCAGCCAGATCGCTGTCACCTGTAGTTATCATACCTCCCTCGCCCGTAGCCATGACTTTGCTTGGATAGAAGCTGAAGCAACCAGCAACCCCCAGGGAGCCCGCCTTTCTGCCTTTAAGCTGCGATCCATGAGCTTGGGCTGCATCCTCTACTACCGGTATTCCACGCCTCTCAGCTACGGAGATTATGGAGTCCATGTCAGCCATTAAACCGTATAGATGCACCGGTATTATCGCCTTTGTCCTGCTGGTCATTTTCCTCTCAGCGTCCGTGGGATCCATGGTGTAGGTCTTTGGATCCACATCAACGAATACGGGTTTTCCCCCCAGCAGAAGCACGGAGTTGGCCGTAGCTACGAACGTTAGCGATGGTACTAGGACCTCGTCACCCTGTTTGATTCCGAGCGCCATCAATGATAAGCAAAGGGCTGCCGTTCCAGAGCTGACGGCAACGGCTTCCTTAACCCCTATGAAGGCGGCGAACTCCCTCTCGAACAACTTTACTTTCGGTCCTCCCTCAGGCAGAGAATTCGTTAGAATGCCCCGCCTCAGCACATCGACGACTTCCATTATCTCCTCGTCATCGAAGACGGGCTTGTTTATCGGTATATTCATCTTCACACCTCAAAGCTTAGATTATCACTTTAAATCAACGGTTAAAAAGCTTTACAACTAGAGGCCAAAGCTTTTTAGTATAGAGGAGTTGGCGAAAATGCCTCGGGGGTTAGGGATCAATGAGGAGAAGGCGTCTAAACGGGTTTCGCTTATAGGTGTGGGATCTCGAGTACACCCGCTGCACCATCAGCTTTCCGTCTTTGAATGGTTTCTAAGAGCGATGGAGAGCTCCGGCCTCGAAGTCAACGTTCTCTCAGAGCCGGTGATGTCGGTTGAGGAGGCTCAAACCGTCCGCCAGCGCGTCCTCGAATCGCAGGGCCACCTCTTCATAGCTCATTTAACAGGCGGCACCTCTAAAACCGCCGTTGAAATAGCAAAGTGGAGCTCTTCACCTGTTACCCTACTAGCTCATGAAGGGGACAACTCCTTGCCATCGTGTTTAGAGGCAAAGACCAGGTTAAGGGCACTAGGTCTTGAGGTAAGAGCCAAGCTTCTATCGGAAAATGGCGACTGGAACCTTAAAGGCGAAACCGAAAGCTTCGAGGGCTGCATGACGCTTCTAGGGAGTGTTTCGCCGAGGACCTTCGACGTGACGTGCCCAGCAACCCTAGCCCAAAGGCTGAAAGTCAAGGTGAAGCACGTAACCTACCCCGAGCTCGAAAAATACATGGGGATGTGCAAAAGCGATGCTGAGCTCTTCAGTGAATTCCTATCAGAATTTAAAGGTTCACTTCAAGTGCCTAGAGATGAGCTGCTAAAAAGCTTGAAGCTCAAAGAAGCTGTTCGAAGCGCCTTAGAACATTCAGGTTGCCGAACATTCACGGTCGATTGCTTCGAGTTCATTAAAGTGCTTAACGTGACGCCTTGCTTGGCCATGTCTTTTCTAGCAAAGGAGGGAATCCTAGGAGTGTGCGAGTGCGACGTTCAAGCCGCAGCGTGCATGATGTCGCTGCGGGATTTAGTCCCGCCGTTCATGGGTAACATCGCCTCCCTGAAAGGTGAAAGAATGGTTGTAGCCCACTGCACCGCCCCTATAACTCTGGCGGGCGATGCTACCAAGGTAAAATTGAAGAGCCACTTTGAAACGGGGAGCAGCGTTTCGATTGACGTGCCTTTAAGGTTGGGCGGCGCCGTTCTCGCAAGTTGCGACCCACAGCTCCGAAGAGCCTATGTGCTTGAATGCTACGTGAGTGGGGTGCAGCTTGAAAGCGATAAATTATGCCGTACGCAGGTGCTACTGGATGTAAAGTCCAAGGCTTCTATCATCCTGGAGAGGTGGCCTAGTGGTCACGCGGTGCTAGCCGTCCACTTGAGCGTGGAGGAGGTTAAGAGGAGCCTTAGGAGGCGTGGATTTGATGTGGAGGAGGTCTAGGGATAGTTTCAGTCATCGTTAACTGCCATATGTCAACAATTTTCTCGGAGGAGACACCGTTGCTCACCCTCCCAATGTTGGAGGACTCAAAGGAGGTTTAACGCTTATAAAGCGGGCAAAAGGAAGCTATTTGTATGCCCACCTTGAATACTGGTCTCATAATAGCGGGTGCTTACGCCGACAAGTCAAGAAGGGTTCTGATGGCTCAAGTAAAGGGCAAGGTGGATCCCAAGGAGGCGGTCAGAGCGGTAGGCGAGCTGAACAAGGTCCTGTTCGAAGTGATCGTCAACAACCTAAGGTTGGATAAAGGAGATGTTGTTAGGGTGGTCATTGACTACGATGTAAGGGATGGACAGATCAAGTGGAACTTCGATGCGCTGAGAGTTGAAGCCTTCAAAAGGGTGCCCAGCAAGGAAGTGGATGAAAAAGTGAGAGAGGTCTCCGCAAGGATATTTGGTTTCAAAAGTGCTTAGAAGTTCAAGGCCAGCAAAAACGACAATTTTTCCATAAAAAAGGGAGTGGTAGAGCAATGATAAAAAACGTTTTCGCTTATCGCCGATTTGTTTATGCTTTTCTCTCAAGCGTTACCTCTATCGTTGAGACGTTTCTGGCTTGGTCTCCTTCGCCTACCTTCTCTGTGTCTATCTTCACATCGGTTATGTCAACTTGGTTCATTAGGAACCTCGTCTTTACTATTTCGGCTGCGTCAACAGCCTTCGAGATGGCCCTGCCTCTAGCCTTTATCACAACCTTGTTAGCTCCTTGGTTAAACTGTATCACCGTTGCTAATACGTAGTTCATGGTTGGTTTGTTACCTACGAGAACTACATTCTCTCCGGCCGACTTGGGTTTGCTCATAGCTCAAGACCTCCGACTCGATGGTTCCGGTGTAACAGATAGTTTGCCTTCTTCGCCAGTTTTAAACCCTTCGCTTCCAATCAGCGGAAGAGGTCTTCTTCAGGGGACATTACCAGGTCCTTTATTGAGGATGTGAGGTCTACATTGTACTTTAAACCTCTAACAATAGCTGCCGGGATGCCTTCACCTGCCTGGCCTATCACCAGCTCCGCCGCCGACGCTATCTCGTCGGCTACCGCTATGGCTGTAGCTTTCAGCTCGTAGCCGAAAAGGTCTCGGTCACCTCTTCTATCCCTTAATGGTTTAATCCCAGCTATGCCAATTGCTACGTTTACCTGGCCCCTCCTGAAGGGTCTTCCATGCGTGTCGCTTATTACGACCGCTATGTCCACTCCCCTAGCCTCTCTGAAGAAGCGCCTTATCCTACGCGCCTCTTCATCGGGATCCGGCGGAAGCGTTGTGGCGCTCAAACCCCCATCAACGTTTGATACGTCTACCCCAGCGTTCGCGCACACAAAGCCGTGCCTCGTCTCGCATATTATTAACCCGTTCCTAGTGCGAATTATTCTAGCCGTCTCCCTCAGTATAACCTCAACGAGCTCTGGAGGCTTCCCCAAGCTTCTCGACAGCATCACTGCTTCTTTCGATGGTTTGACTTCGCTTAACCTGTAAATAAGCCCCTTCGATTTAGAGATAACCTTATGCGTGACAACCAAGACGTCCCCATCTTGGAGTGAAATCCCCTGCCGATCTATAGCTTCGCAAAGCAACTTGGCAACATCGTCGCCAGCCTTCACCGGCACCGGCACGCCTTTTATGGGTATTATCCTTATCTCCATAGGCTGAGTCCCACCCATTGAAATCTACTTCGGTCCTTGCGCTACCGCCATTGCGTGGGGTCCAAGCTTGAAGGCTCCCTGCAGCAGCTGTCACATAAGCATTTCCGTGTTCCACGCTAAGCCCCAGCGCACAGCCATCCGAGCTATAAGTTTAAGTAGTTTTGGAGCATCCTCTCACGCAAGAGGAAGTAAAATGAGTGAACTCAACAACCAAATGGTTGAAGTTAAAGTCACCGGAATAGCAATGGCCGGGACCCCGCAAGGCCCTGTCCCGGTGGCGGTGCTCGAGGACCCACGTGAAAGGGTGCTTCTACTAGTTATGGATGGGGCACAAGCTTTAGCTATTCAGTGCACGTTAGACGGAGAGACCGTCCAGTCGACTCATGGCTTTATGTTAGAGGTGTTGAAAAGCCTCAAAGCCAGCTTTAAGGAAGCCGTGCTCTACGATGTAAAAGAATCAAGGTTCCTCTCAAAAGCAGTTCTCGAGACGAAAAGCGGAGTTATGGAGATCGATGGAAGAGCAGGGGACGTCGTAACCTTGGCCATACTTGCCAAAGCTCCAATAATGGTGTCCGACAAGGTCATGAATAAAGCCTCGCTAAGCAAGGAAGAGCTGTACAAAGCCTCGGAGCAAGGTGAGGCGGCTCAAGAAGGTGAGGCGGCTAAGTAGGGCCCCCTCACCGGTTTTTCTGAAGCCAAACTCTTCAACGCGTTCCCACTTAGTTCCTCGCTCTTCAGTGCGAGGTTTTCAGGTACAAATCTCCTTAAATTCGAATAGGGCTAATCGCCTCCTCGTTAAAGCTTATTACATCGTCCTTGCCTCTACTTAAAGGCGATTGGCATGGCGGTTTTGAATATCGTTCTCCGAATGCTATTGACGGCAACCGTGTTCGTGTGGGTTACGGCGGCGAGCCTGCCCGTCTGCCACGCGATAGAAGAGCCCAATGCAACGATAGAGGTGTACGCCAATGGAGCGGCCTATGTAACGTTGAGCGTACCGGAGGTTGTAAACGAGAGCCTGACTCTACCAATCATAGGTAAACCAGAAAATAACACCATCACGGTGAGCGATGATGAGGGCATCCCGCTACAATTCATTATGGGCGAAGGCGTGTTGGAGGTGTACGCTCTAGGCTCCTCAATGGTTACAGTAGAATACGCTACGTACAGCCTCTGCTCCATGCAGATGGGTCTCTGGACCATAAACATCTCGTCCCCCTACGCCTTCAGCGTAATCCTACCGAGAGGTGCTGAAGTAACTTACGTGGATCGCGCCCCCAGCGCGGTGACCGTGCAGGACGGCAAGATAGTCATGTCCTTCTCAAAGGGCCCGACACAGATGAGATACATCATGCCAGCCCTATATCCAGGCGGAGAGGGAGGCCAGGAGGGGCCCGCTGATGGTGGCGGTGTGCTCACGCCGGTTCTCTGGCCTCTAATAGCTGTCGGAGCCGTGGCAGCATCCGCCGTCGGAGTTCTGGTGGTGGCGATCACGAAGAGAAAGCCAGTAGCTGGAGTAGAGGAGGCGGTGGTGAGCTACTTGAAGAAGAGGGGGGGCTCAGCCTTCCAAGATGAGATATCGCGTGACCTCTCACTTCCAAAAAGCACGCTTTCAAGAGCCGTAACTTCACTCAAAAATAAAGGCATGGTGAGGGTTAAAAGAGTTTCAAGAAGAAATTACGTGGTCTTATCTTAAGCTCCTCAACAAAGGCCGCAACGGATGGATTTGATGCACTAATATGGAGGTTTAAGGGGTCTTCAGGTTTCGGTAAAGCGTTGGCGGAAGGCCTAAGCTAGAGGGGCCGTATTGTCCCGAGCTTTCTTCTGATGTGTTCCGCTACCGCTTCGAGCTCGGCGAAGTTGCTGCGCAATGCCGGCCAGTGAACGTCAAGCTTGTCCCCTAACCATCTAGGTATGACGTGGATGTGAACGTGGAAAACATGCTGCCATGCTGCCTTACCATTATTCTGAAGGATGTTTACGCCGTCTGCGCTCAGCGCGCTTGCAACTGCTTTAGCCATGAGGCAAGCGACGCCAAATATATGTGAGGACTCCTCAAAGGGCATTTCAAAGATCGTTGAATAGTGCCTTTTGGGTATTACGAGCATGTGTCCTCTGTTTACTGGTGCTATATCCATGATAGTAATGCACGTCTCGTCTTCATAGACCTTCGCTGCCCTTTCAAGGCCGTGCGCAATGTTGCAGAACACGCAAGTCACGGTTGCATCGAGGTACAACAATGCCCTAAAGACACTTAAATATTGCCGCAATAGCCGCCGAACCTTCTTGAACGACAAAACGACAAACTGTTTAAGGCTGCGGAGTTCCTACATTGTCTCGGTGTCTCAGCTTGTTTAGAGATGCAATAGTGGACGCCCTCAAAGCTGCCAGGGCGAAGTTCATGGAAGTTAGGGGCTCTGATGAAGCCTACAAGCCGCTTGGCATAGGCGCTGGCGGCGATGTAAGTAGGGTAATCGACATGGAGGCCGAGAACGCGATAGTTGAAGTGCTCAAAGAGAGGCTCCGCGACTTTACGTTGATCAGCGAAGAGAGCGGCTTTAAGGAATTTGGCCGCGGCGGCTACTTCGTGGTTGTTGATCCGATCGACGGCAGCACGAACGCTGTGAGGGGTTACCCCGCCTGCAGCTCAGCTGTAGCCATAGCTGAGGGAAGGACGCTTAAAGATATAGCCGCCGCAGGCGTCATGAACCTTGTAACGGGCGACATCTACTATGCTGAGAGGGGAGCTGGCTCCTACCTTAACAATGTTAAGGTGAAGGCGCGGGAGCAGGATAAGATCGAGGATGCGTTCATAGCCTTTGAGCTAAACATCAGAGGTCTAATCAATGGCTACGTTTCTAGGATAGCTGATCTCATAGAGCGCGCGAAACACGTGAGGCTTATAGGCTCCGATGCGTTGGAGCTGTGCTTCATAGCCTCAGGAACCTCGGATGCCTTCCTGGATTTAAGGGGATTCTTGAGGGCGCCCGACTTCGCCGCTTCAGCCTTCATAGTTAGCGAGAGCGGCGGAGTGGTAACCGATGCCGGCGGATCTGAGCTCGACTGCAGCCTCGGACCAACCACGAGGTCAACCATAGTTGCGGCCTGCTCGAAAAGGCTCCACGAAGAGATCATAAGCTATGTAAGGCAGTTCGAGCAGAGTCGAGCTTGCCCTTGAAGGCTCAGCACATGAAACCTAGTAGCGCCATCCTACTTTGGTTCACGGCACAAACATTTTTATCTAAGGCAAATATTAAATGCATAAAAATGTCCGGGCTGTTTTATGGTGGTAGTATGCTCTACTCGATTGGGCAGTTGCCTGCTCCCGTAGGCTTCCAGCTGATTGGCCTCATATTGCTTATCATAATAATACTGATAATAATAGGATCCTCCATAAAGATGGTCTATGAGTACGAGAGGGCAGTCATTTTCAGGCTTGGGAGGCTTGTAGGCGCTAAGGGACCTGGGCTCTTCTTTAGGATACCGATAGTCGACAGGTTTGTCAAGGTTGACTTGCGAATCGTAACTATAGACGTGCCCAAACAGCGCATTGTTACGAAGGACAACGTGACTGTAGACGTCGACGCTGTAATATACTACAGGGTTACAGAGCCCGTCAAAGCAATAACGGCCGTTGAGAACTATATATATGCAACAAGCATGCTTGGGCAGACAGTGTTGAGAGATGTCATAGGCCAGTCCGAACTCGATGACCTCTTGACTAAGAGGGAAGAAATCAACAAGAGGTTAACCCAGATACTGGACATCTCCACTGATCCATGGGGGATCAAAGTTACGGCGGTGTCGATAAAGGATGTAAGCCTTCCCGAAAGCATGCTTAGGGCAATAGCTAAGCAAGCTGAAGCCGAAAGGGAGAGGAGGTCAAGGATAATAGTTGCTGAAGGTGAGCTTCAAGCTTCAAAAATAATGTCTGAAGCAGCGAAAGCCTACCAGGAAAACCCAATAGCATTAAGGCTTAGGGAGCTTCAAACCCTAACGGACATAGCCAGAGAGAAGAACATGATAATTGTAGCACCTCAACCGTTTGGAGAAGCAGCTTCAGTCGCTGGGATTGCCTCAAAGATTGCCGAGAGAGAAGTGAAGAAGTCTTGAAGGGTTTAGACACAAGAAATTCCTCCCGCTATTTTTTGGTTTTGACCTTTCTTCTGATAACCATGTGGCTGATTGCCTCGAACATACCCCGCTGCGTAGGGCAAACCACGAAGGCCGTTTACGTGTTGAAAATCGAAGGCACGATAACTCCAGCAACGGCCCTCTACGTAGATGAGGGGTTGAGGGCTGCCTCAAACTATGGGGCGTCGGCTACAGTACTACTCTTGAACACCCCTGGCGGACTGATAAACTCGATGATTGATATACTGGACTACATTGAGGCGTCTCCGGTACCCGTGATAGCCTACGTCTATCCTAGAGGTGCTCGAGCTTGGTCAGCTGGCACCTACATTTTAGTTGGCGCACACGTAGCGGCTATGGCTCCGCATACCCTCATAGGGTCCTGCCAACCGGTGGACTTTACAGGCCAACCCGTAAACGACACCAAACACCTGAATGCCCTGAAGGCCTTAATGGCCGAGAAGGCCCGAGAAAGGGGCAGAAACGTCGATGTGGCGCTGGCTTTTATATCTGAAAACTTGAACTTAGGGGCGGATGAGGCGTATCGGACGGGGATCATCGATATACCGCCTGCAGATGATTTAGACGAAGTGTTAAGGCTAGTGGACGGCATAACTGTGAATACCATTAAGGGGCCCGTAACCTTAAAGACCGAGGGGGCATCCATCGAGTATTATGATCCGTCGCTAAGGGTTCTCGTGCTGACCCCTATATCGGATCCTCAGATAGCCTACATACTCATGACCGTGGGCATGTTAGCGCTTATCTTTGGGCTGGCCTCTGGAACCTACCCCTCGGCCATAGTTGGGGCTATCATGACAATGCTAGGCGTGATAGGCCTAGGTGTAACCCCGCTGAGCATAGGTTCACTCGCTCTGATAGCGCTCGGCATGGTCCTCCTAGCTATTGAGGCCTCAACCCCTGGTTTTGGGCTGTTCGGGATTTCCGGAATCATATCTCTTGCTGTAGGCGGATTAATGATAGTTGCCCTAGAACCGGTAAGGTGGTCCGTGACTCCGGACTGGTTCGGGTACTTTATTTGGGTTGTAGTTGCTGTCACCGCTCCGATAGCCGCATTCACCATTTTTGTAGCTTACAAGGTAATAAAGATAAGAGGTAGAAGCCCGGCCGTAGGAAGCATGATCGGTCGTTTTGCAGAGGCTTTAGATGACATGGAATGTGGGGCGGAAGGCTACGTTATCTCCGAGGGGGAGCTTTGGATGGCAAGAGCCGCTAAGAAGGTTAGAAGAGGGGCAAAGGTTAAGGTAGTAGGTAAAGAGGGGCCCAGATTAATAGTAGAACCCGTAGAGGAACATGAAAACTCTGAGGCGTAAACTCATTAAAATACAGTGCGAGCTGAGCTCGTAGGAGCAATCGATTTCTTGCTGTTAAGCGTTCTTGACCGTTATGGCCTCAACGTTACCATTGCCATCCTTCCGGTACCATACGACGCTGAGCTTGTTATCCATTAACCCAAGCTCCACTGTTTTCTCCATCAACTCGCATATCGTAACCTTGCACGTGCTTAGAGAGCTGCCTTCCCCCGCAGAATACGTGAATTCTTCAACTACCCTACCGCCAATATGAGTTATCCTTTCAACTATCTCGTGGCTGTTGATTGCCGGCTTACCTATAACCAGACAACCCCTATTGTTGTTGACCACCTGCTCTATCAAGGCATGTATCTTGATTTGCTTGTCAAGTGTTGTTATTGCCCCATCAATTCCCCTACGGAGCACCTCCAATAAGAGGGACACAAGCTCGAGCATCGCCTTGATGGAAAGCATTAATGAGCTTTTAAAGCCCATATCATGTCCCCATCATCTGGGGTTTAAGCGCACCTAAGAGGTAATAAGCCTTGCGCGGAGGCTAAGCGTTGTAGGTTTTCTCAACCTTGCTCGTAATCGCTTGAGCCAGCCTCCGAAGCGGGATGCCTAGCTCCTCAGCTATTGACTTTAGGTCTTCGTATTCTGGTTTAAAGTTTAAAATCCTGCCTTGAGGGTCCCTGCTCTCCTTAACCCTAACCTTGTACCTCCTGCCTTCAACCTCAACCTCAACTTCTCTCTGGCTTCTTTCCACGGTTATCCTGTGCACATAGTGTACCCTGACTCCAAGGGTTCCAAGCTCGTTTACTAGCGCTTCGCTCACCCTATAGTAATTTTCGGGTTTAGCCATGGCTTGAATAATGTTGATCGGCCTATTTTTCTTGCCTATGCCCGGCAAGACTGCAACGTCTAAAGCTCCGGCCTCAAAGATTTTGTTGAGCGCGTGGCCGATTACTTCGCCGGTTACGTCATCCACCACGGTTTCGAGGATCACCACGTTTTCAGCATTGCCTCCCGAAAGCTCGCCCTCAATAACCCTCAGGACGTTCGGGGCTTCCGGTAGATCCTCGGATCCAGCCCCGTAACCAACACCCACTATCCTCATAGGCGGGTAAAATTCGATGATGCTGGTGGCTATGGAGACAAGCAGGGCTGCCCCCGTCGGAGTCGTCAATTCCCTGCTTATGGGGATAGCTGAACACCTGTATCCGCTCCTACGAAGTATCTCGAGCGTGGCCGGCGCCGGCACGGGAAGTAGGCCGTGTTTTGTCTTAACCACCCCTCCTCCCAAGGCTGGCGGCGTCGTGTACACCTCAGCGTTTAAGAGGTTGCCTCTATCGAGTAGCAGGGAAACCCCCACCACGTCGAAGATCGTGTCCACGGATGATATCTCATGAAGCTCAACTTCCGAGGCATGCACGTTTAACTCCGCTTCGATGAGTCTCTGTATAGCCTGCCTTGCGATGGCTTTAGCCTTATCTGATGCGTTAAGCGAGTTCAATACTTCTTCGAATATGGACTTGAAGGCCGTCGGCATTACGCCTTGAGGATGCTCGTCAACGAGAAGTTCAACCCTCTTAGACTTTATGCCCAGCCTCCCCACATCATGTATCTTAACCGTTGCCCTTTTACAGTACGGAACCTTCCTCTCTAGGACCTCAGCTAGATCGTAAAGATCGTTGATCCTGTGGGTGAGGTCAACCAGGGACGCTAGGAGCATGTCGCCTGATATCCCCGCCAGCCGGGGATCAACTATCAGTGCCTTCACTTTCTACTCGCCACGCGCCTAAACTTGGCCACCCTCTTGGCTATGAGCGCCGCTGCGGCGGCCGCCCCCACCGTGTTGTCCACGTTGACGACCACAAGCCCTGGAGAGCAGGACTGAAGCATTGAAAGCAACGCTGTAACACCTCCACCTCCCAAACCATAACCAGTAGATGCAGGAAGCCCTATGACCGGTACATCCAACAGCGACGCTAAAAGGGAGGGTAAAGCCCCCTCCATGCCTGCGATGGCCACCACAACGTCTACGTCCTCTTCGATTATTTTCTTGGCCGTGTCGATAGCTCTATGAAGCCCAGCAATCCCCACATCGTATAAGGAGACCGCCCGGCACCCAAGCTCCTCCACCAACATTTCGACTTCATTTGCGATGGGCGCGTCAGCGGTTCCGGCTGCAACAATCCCCACCTTCCCCAGCTTCTCTTCTTCGCTTGAGTGCTGACTCCTTATCACAGCCACCCTCTGGGAAGTGCTTAGCCTCACGCTGTAGCCCTCGTTGTGGAGTGCTTCTAAGACCTTTAACTGCTCGCTTCTGAGCCTTGAAGCTATTGCCTTGCCGCAGTTTTTGAGTAGGCCGCGTATAGCTGCTTCCAACTGGTCGAGGCTTTTATGCTCAGCCAACACTATTTCCGGGATGCCTTTGCGATGTTCTCTTCCCACATCCAGCTTCAAAACCTTTGACATCTCCTCCACGGCCAACAGTTTAAGCTGGCGTTCAGCTTCTTCGATATCCAGAGAGCCTTCAGCAACTTTCCTCAAGAGATCCCTTATTTGCATATAGTTTCTTAGGCAATTTAAGGTGTCTGGGGGAACTTGAAGTTTGCCTTTCCATTAAATGGAGTGGATTGCAAGCTTATTAGGCGAGCTGTGGAAACAATTGTTCATGTGTTCAGAGTTCCGGGGATTCCGGGATAGGGATTACATTGAAACCGTGGAGGGGCTTTTTTTCACAGTTGTTGGGAACATTCACCCGCGGGGATTCGTCTTAGCTTACTTGAAGTACATTCCAAGCCGAGAAGGCATTTGGGGTAATAATAAGAGGAGGTTCAAGAGGGCCTTGCCCTACTACACGGTGCCAATGCTCCTCGATACCATAAATTTCTTGAAGAAGAGCTACCCCCACTACGTTGGCTGGGTGCGCGAGCTAGGCGTCGAGATGTCCATGATCCCTATACATAAGATTCAGAGACACCATAAACCTGAGGAGAGGTTACGGGAGATACTGAAGGGGCCTAAAGACCAACTTGAGGGCATGGTGGCGGACTTAACGCGCCTTATATCGGAGGAGGGCGGAGTGCCCATGAGTTTCCTCGGTGTTACGGGTTCAGTCCTTATAGGCATTCATAGACCGTTCTCCGATATTGACCTAGTAGTCTACGGCAGGGAAAACTCAATTAAGGTGAGAGAGACCCTCAAAAGGCTATACGAGGAACCAAAAGGGGGAATCGCTGGTCTAACCAAAGAAAGGTTCAACGAACTCCTGGATAGGAGACAGAGACTGTTTTACTTGTCTAAGACTGATGCTGAGCTCATATGTTCTAGGAAGTGGAATAGGGGGACCTTCATGGGAAGGGACTTCTCAATTCATCCAGTTAAAAGGGATGATGAGGTCTCAGAGCTCTTCGAAGATGTCCAGTATAAGCCTCTAGGGCTGGCGACCATTAGGGGAACTGTGGTGGAGGACTCCGACTCCATCTTCATGCCTTCAAGGTGGGGCGTAGAGGTCTCCGAGTTTATCGAGGGGCCTAGGGTAGCCGGCGTTTCAGAGGTGTGCAGCTATGAGGGGCTTTACATGGGGGTAGTCGAGAAGGGAGAGTTGTTTGAAGCGAAAGGCAAAATAGAGGAGGTCTATAAGCACGGAGAGCTAAGCCACTACAGGCTCTTAATAGGTTCACCTGAGGCGCGGGGAGTAGATTACATCAAGCCCTTGAGGTCTGCCTCCATTAGGTGAAGGCGCAAGCTCTCAGCTCGAAAGAGCTGTTAGCGACGGCACCTATAAAGTTAACGTCGACAACTCGAAGATTGCGTTCGCTCCAGCCGGATTAGCTTAAAGCTACCCTTAACTGCCAAAGGATTATTCCTTTGACTACTTTGCTCGCCCCCAAGGCTAAGTTTATTAGAGGTTAAAGGTGCAACTCTTGAGAGTAAGGATTCAGGTGGGTTGGGATTGATGCCTCCAAAGGAGCTGAGCTACAGGGCCAGCCTAATAGGGCCTTCAGGCATTAGGAGGCTCTTCGATCTAGCCCAGAGGAGCTCTGGCGTCATAAACTTCGGAATAGGCGAACCGGACCTTGAAACCCCCAAGCATATAAGGGAATCGGGAAAGAGGGCAATAGATCTAGGGTACACCCATTATACTCCAAATGCCGGTTTCCCAAGCCTTAGGGAGGCTATAGCTGAGAAGCTTAGAGAGGAGAACAACATCGACGTCACGAGCTGCAACGTGATGGTAACAGTGGGCGCTTCCATGGGCCTCCTACTTTCCATACTTGCAATCGTTGAGCCGGGCGATGAAGTTGTCATCTCGGATCCATGTTTCGTGATCTACGAGCCCCTAATACACATAGCCGGCGGTAAACCCGTTAAAGTCCCATTAATGGAGGAAGACGACTTTAGAATGCTTCCCGAGAATGTAAAGGAATGCGTTACACCGAAAACAAAGTGCATAATCGTGAACTCGCCCCACAACCCTACGGGGGCCGTCATGGAGTACGGCGATATTAGGGGAATAGCTGAAATAGCAATGGACGAGGGCATATACGTGATATCTGATGAAGTCTACGAAAAGCTAGTCTACGATGGGGCTAAGCACTACAGCATCGCCTCGATAGCTGGGATGGAGGAGCTGGCTATAACAGTCAACGCCTTCTCGAAGACCTTCGCCATGTGTGGTTGGAGAATAGGTTACGTTGCAGCGAGCAAAAAGCTCATAGACGAAATGGTTAAGCTTCAACAATATACAGCGGTCCACGCCCCAAGCGTATCGCAGGTGGCTGCGTTGGAAGGGCTTAAGAGCCCTGAAAGCAAGGTTTTCGTAGAAGAGATGGTTAAGGAGTACGATGCTCGAAGGCGATTAATGGTTGAAATGTTAAACAACGTTCATGGGTTTAAGGTTAAGTTACCTAAAGGCGCCTTTTACGTCTTCGCCAACATCAAGGAATTGGGAATGAGATCGGAGAACTTGGCTGAGCTGATACTTAAGGATGCTGGCGTCGTAACGGTCCCCGGCTCTGCTTTTGGCCAAAACGGCGAGGGATACTTAAGGTTCTGCTACGCCACGTCAAGAGAAAACATAAAACAAGGCATTGAGAGGTTGAAGAACGCCATCGATAAGTTGAAGGTTAAGTAGCTTAAGCTACAACCTCAGTTCCAGAAGCCTCACGATGTCCTGACGCCCGCAAAGCCTTATCCCTAAGCTCTCCTGCTCAATAAGCCTGTTAACCTTCTGTGTGGTTGAAGATTCCTTGAGCAGGTGAACTGCTAAAACCCTCTTCCTTAAAAAGTACTCTTCAAGCGCCCTCTCGAAGGGCTCGCCGTACAACTTTATCAAGACGTGGTCCCTATTAGCAGGGCACCCTCGCCTTCTCATGCAACAATACGCAAGGGAGCCGAAGCACACGAGCTCGGATCCCCAGCCGACCATCTCCGAGAACCTGTCCTTCACCTCAACGTACCTTGCCTTAGAGATCCCCAGCTCCTTCAAGACGACATCTCTCTTACAAATATGCGAGAACGCAAGGGGATAATCTGGGTGGCAACAAAATGTGAGGGCCCTGTAATCGCCTCCATAACATATAGGTACGGGGGCATCCCTCCATCCAGGGACAGCTCGCACCTTATCATCGGTCACGGCCAAAGCAGCCTTCACCCCAATAAAGCCTAATTAAACTGGCTCCCAAACTCATCCAGAGGTTCCTGAGATGAAGTCCAAAACTTAAACGCTTTTCGCTTGAAGTCCTTGGAAGCGAAGTCCTTTACGAAGCCGTCCCAAGCAATAGCCCCGAAGCGGTGGCCAACCTTCCCGAAGATCATGCACCGTGGACTTGGGTTAATGCTTCCATCGCTTTCTAGCTGGAAGAGAGGTCCAGCTCCTTCACTAAGGCTCCAAGACGCTTGAAGTCCTCCACCAGGGTATTTTTAAACTTAAGGCTGTATAAACCCGCAGCTGGATGATACGTGGGAAAAACCATGAGGTCAAGTCCTTGATAGATCACTCGAAGCGCTTGCCCCCTAACCGTAGAGATGCTGACGCCCCTCCTGCCTACAACGCTATTTCCGCCTTTCAATAGAATCATGTTCGTCGAGTGCCTTCCAAGGCACACCAGAAGCTTGGGGTTTATTGTTCTTACCTGCTCATCGAAGTAGCAAGCGCACGCCTCAACTTCATCAGGTAATGGATCCCTGTTGTTCGGCGGCCTGCACTTAACGACGTTAGTTATGTAGACTTCGCTTCTCCTAATCCCAGCATAGGCTAAAAGCCGATCTAAAAGCTGTCCGGCAGCGCCTACAAACGGTTTGCCCTCCCTGTCCTCGCTGCGTCCGGGCGCTTCGCCTACCAGTAGTATGTGGGCATCAGGGTTTCCAAAGCCCGGAACGGCGTTGCTCCTGCTCATCCATAGCCTGCACCTTTTACACCCCATTATTCTCCTAGAGATTTCTTGTAGGATCTCTCCTCGACCCACGTAGACACCGCGTAGAAGAAATGCCCACAGGGCAGCTTTAACCTTTGCACGACGCTTAAGCGTTGTTCTTTCCAGCGCTTAGCCTACGATTTTTGGGGTTACACCCTGAGCGTGATATAACGCCATAATCATTAACATCTAATCGACCGCTACCAGCTTTCGCTTAACCCCCTCAAGCACAGCTGCAAGCGTGTCACCAGCCTTTGCGCGTAGAGCCACATCCGCAATATTGTCGAAAGGCGTTGACTCCATGTTAATGATTACGAGCTTAGCCCCCCCTTGCTTAGCCATTACCGGGAGGTGCGCTGCCGGGTAAACTTGGAGAGAGGTACCCACAATAATCATTAGATCGCATGACTCAACTTCCCTGTAAGCCTTCTCAAGCTCTTCTACGGGTATAGGTTCATTGAAAAGAACTGTGCCGCTCTTAAGTATGTGGCCGCAATCCCGGCACTTTGGAGGAAAGAGGCCGCGCTCCGCCATTATCAATACGTCTTCGATAGGCGTAGATCTTCCACACGCCGTGCACCTAGCTACCCTTACGCTACCGTGAATTTCAATGACGTTTCTGGAGCCTGCCCTAAAGTGCAATCCATCGACGTTCTGGGTTATAACCGCCTTTATTTTACCCAAAGCCTCAAGCTCGGCCAGCGCGTGGTGCGCGCTGTTAGGCTGGGCCCTCAACATCTCCTTTGCCCGCTCCAGCTGGAAACGCCAAAACTCATCAGGGTGCTCCCTGAAAAAATCTATCGTGCCTATACTCGGATCAAAGCGTTTCCAAAGCCCTTTGGGCCCCCTGAAGTCAGGTATTCCGCTCTCAGTTGAGACGCCAGCCCCGGTGAGGGCTATAGCCCTCCTCGAGGCCACTATCATTTCGACCACGCGCCCGATAGCCTCGTCCACGAGTGCCCTTATAGTTCGGCATCCTAAATAACTTTAATGCCTGCCGTACATTTAAATACATGCGACTAACCGTGAAGCTGCCGACGCTTCGCTTGGACTGCGTAGTTAACGGTAAGCTGTGCGGGAGGTGCTGCTACAACACCGAGATGCCGTTGACGCTCGGCGACGTCAACAGAATAAAAAGGCTGGGGTTCTCAGAAAGCCATTTCATCGATAAAGTAGGCGGGCTTCCCCGCCTTAGAAACGTCGAAGGGCACTGCGTGTTTCTCAACCCCCACTTGAACTCCTGCACAATATATCCTATGAGGCCGGAGGGCTGCCGCCTCTACCCATTGCTCTACGATCTGGAGTGTGGGAAAGTGACGGTAGACCCTTTATGCCCTCAATCGCACACCATACCTAAATGGCTCGCCAGAAAGCTTTCAAAGTCCTTGCTGAACCTCGTAAGTAGGCTTGAGAGGGAACGCGGCTTCCAATGATGCTCGCAGGGCTTTATTAGGCTTCAGCTTTCAATTGGATTCATGAAGAGCGAGAACGTTGCTCGTTCTTCTCTGCCCTAACCTTGATAATCTAAATGTGTTTCTGAGGTTCCAGAATTTATCATCGCGTGTTCACATCAGGTTTTTAATAATTGATTTAAGCTTATGAGCTGAAAGCTACGTGGACATCATAAAGGCATGCTCTCCCCAATAACTGGGGGTTTAGGTTGAACTTTGAGGAGGAGCTTTGAAGGCTTATATCGATTTTCAACGCCTTTATCACCATGCCTTCTAGGCTAAGCCCGTTAAAGAAATTAACAAAAGAAGAGCTCGAAGTCATAGCCGCCAGCCAAGGGATAAAGCTGCCTAAAAGCTCATCGAAAAAGGAGATAATCTCAAAGCTGTCTAAACTGCCCAGCGACAAGTTGAAGGAGGCGTTGATGAGGGAGAGGAAGGAGGGAAGGGAGAGGAAGAAGACAACAAAGAGGAGGCTAGAGGCAGCTGTCAAAGGGGAGAAGGTCACTGCGGTTGAAGATGTGGAGAAGCTTGCCGGCAAGCTTGCTAAGTCAGGGCTGAGGCTCCATCCCCCCTTGATTATGGATCTGAAATCTCGATTTAAACTGAAGGCCGATCTAGATGGTGATGGAGAGCAGTTCTACAAATCCCTAAGCGCCGATGCTCTCAAGTTCCTATACGAATGTTACGTAAAGAAAAGCCAAGAAGACCCTTTATATCTCGCTTATAGGTCAGCCCAATGGTTCCTCAACAAGCATAGGAAAACAAGCAGAGTTGAGGTGAACAAAGAAGTATCGGGGGTGGGCGTAGTAGGCGCGCTTTTCTACGATGGTAATGATAAGGCCATAGCCTTCTTGGATTGCATTGTCGAAAGAAAGGAAGTATCAGTGGAACAAGCGAAGGAGTGGATTAAGAAGGTGATTAAGCTCTACGAGAAAAGTCGAGGCTCAATTAAAAGGGCATACCTAGTAAGCACGTTGGGGTTCGCCCCTGACGTCGTGGAGTTCTTGATAAGCAACCTTGGAATCGCCAAGAACGGCTTCTTGAAGCTTAAGAGGAAGCTTATAAAGGTAGTTGACGGCGAAATCATAATCGGGGCCAAGGAAGGCGTAACAATCCATCTATGCAGGGAGAAGTTAGGAGAAATAATCCAGCTCTTCCCTTAAACTGGTGGAGAATCGGTACCTAGCTGATGCCTACAGCTATGTACCTTATCATATCTGCGGCGTCCTCGCACTTATCCATCGAGTTCTCCAACTCGTCGACTATCTCTTTAGCTATGGCGCACCATTTAGGTCCCCGCTCATCGCATTTCGACAATACAAACTCCAACAAGTTTGTTCTGATCTCGTCAACCTCCTCTTCAAGCCGTTCGATCTTATCAGCTATGTGCAGGGACTTCTCAAGGTTATTGCCAAGCGAAGTCAACGCTTGGTCAACTAGCTTAACCGCCTCCTGAAGCTTTAAGGCCATGTCCAAAAGGGCTGACAGGTAATCGGGGTCAAAAGATATGCCCACCTTAACAGCCAGGAGAAGCCTCCTTGCTGCAGCCTTAGAGTAATCGGCTATGTCGTCTATTCTCAACACGAGCCTTAATATGTAGTCCCTGTCAAGGGGTAGCAGCGTAGTCTTCGAGAGAAGATATATGGTGTTCCTCTTTATCTCATCCGCCTCGCACTCGGCTTTCATCACATCGTTGAACTTCAACCTAGCCTGGTATACATCGCCAACTCTAATCAATTGTATTATTGCGATGAGTCCTTGAACTACCTCCAAAACCTTGGCTTCATGTTCGCTGCATTTAGATACAAAGCTCTTTTCAACCCTTTTAGAGGCCCATATCCACGCCGCCAAATTGCTTCACCGCATATTAGATTTAATCATCGCTCCACCCCTATATTAGTCGATCGTTTGCACCCTGCACAAACCCCTTCACCTCAAGGCCTCGAACACTTCAAAGAAATATGTTAATCAGCATATGCAAGCAGAAGGCCAAACACATGGTTACTGGCAGCGTCAACAACCACGACATCATAATCCTCACCGCTACGCCCACGTTCAATCCCCTAAGCCCCTTTGACTTTGCCATTCCCGCCCCGATTATCGACGTAACGCTCGTATGCGTCGTCGATATGGGCAGGCCAAAACCCCAAAGGGCATAGGGCACCGTGGTGAATAGCCAGACCGTCAAAGCCAGAGAAAGCCCAGCTGCAACCCCGCTGGCATTGTCAAGCTTCGTTATCTTATACGCTGTGGTTTCAACAACTCTCCTGCCCAGCGTAAAGCCCCCAAAGGCAATGAAGACGCCTCCTAGCAAGGCCAACACAAGCATTGTTTGATGGCCTGGAATTCCGAACTGTTGCTGTGTCACGGTGACGTAGACGCCAGTTGCATTCGCAACGTCGTTGGCGCCGAAAGCGTAAGCCGCAAACGAAAGGGAGAAAACGTGGAGGCAGAGAAGAATCCTATCGGCTTTCCGGCTCTCAATTGAGGCTTGAAGCTTGAGGAGCGCGAGGTAGAGAACAAGGGCTAAGCCCATGGATATGGCCGGCGATACTATCCAGCTGGAAACTATCTTTGTCACAACGCTCCAGTTTATATCCTCAAGCTTTATGATGCCCTCTGCGGCGTACGCTACGCCTACGCCCAAAACTGCGCCGGCGATGCTCTGAGACGTCGATATTGGAAGTCCAAGCAGCGTGGCAAGCATAATCCACAATCCAGCGGCGGCGACTGTTACGAGGGCGGAGACAACGGTTATCCCTTGAACTATGCCAGAGCCTATAGTTTTCATTACGTAGCTTCCCTGAAGGAGGGCTCCTAGAATTGAGAATACGGAGAAAAGCGCTAAAGCCCGTTTGAGGCTCAGGGCCCCGGAGCCCACAGCCGTGTCTATCGGATTCGCCGCATCGTTAGCCCCGATGTTGAAGGCCATGAATGCAGCCGCCGAGAGCCCAACTACGTAGAGCAATAGATCCGCCATTTCTTGTTCAACGGTTCCTATCCACGCGCTAGTTCTATTTATATCACTTTCTTAAGTAGAATATGTAAAATACATATTTACTGCAACGGTTGTGGGATTCATAGATTTTCATTCCTTCCCTTTCACCTTTATTATTAATTCATAGAGGATCTTCGGGGATAACGATAAAGCACCCCACAGTTGGGGGCTTCACTGCTATGTTCCAAACTTAAAACCAAAGGCCTAGCCCTTGAGGATGAAAGGGGACTTGTCGAGGTTACAGTCATGTTCCTTCCTCTATTTCAGGCATGCGTTTTGAATCCCCCATTTTTCTTGGTGTATTTGACGAATGTTTTTAAGTCGCGTCCATACAGTAATATAAGGGTAGGAGCTTTGGGTTTATCTTTGTTTTCGAGGGTGGAGCATGGTCATAAAAACAAGAACCTTAAAAAAATGTTATGTCCTTATTGCGGGCTTTACGTGGCCCTAAACGACTACTACTCTGGGCATTATAGCGGAAAATGCATAGAAGCTAAGAATAGGCGCTCCAAATAACATAACGGAGCGTATGGTGCCATCCATGGATTCCGGAAGCACCTTCCAGCTTATTGAAGCCATTTCTTCCGCTTCAGCGGGGCCCGCCCCCAAATTCGACAAGTACCACCTATTAAAGCTACTCTTGGTCCTTTCGCGGGAAGGGTGCATGGGTAGGTCGAAGATGTCGAAGACTTTATCCGTAGGTGAGGGCACTGTGAGAACCATAATCTACAGGATGAAGCGAGCTGGTCTCCTCAGCGAGTCTAAGAAGGGGTGCGCCCTCACCCCTGTGGGTCTCGAAATTGCTAGGGCTATAAGCACTAAGATATCCTGCATAGCTGCAGTGCCAGCGGACAGCTTCGAGATTGAAGGTGAAGGAGTAGGGGTTCTGGTTAAGGGTGGCTCGCCGAGAATCGACGCTGTCAAGCTTAGGGACGAGGCCATCAAGGGTGGGGCTAAAGCCCTAATAACCTTGGTGCGCGTGGGCGGTAAGCTTGTAATGCCATCCGTGGAAAACGATGTCATAGCAAGGTGGCCCAAGGCTGGCAACGCGATACTAGCCACCTTTAATCCTTCTGAGGGCGATGTCATACTTGTAGCTGTATCAGAGGACCCCTTAAAGGCTGAAAGGGGGGCGTTAATGGCTGCATGGTTTTTAGCTTTCAAGGTTTAGCTTTCAAATGGTTTCGCCTCTAAGTGAGCCTTAGAGAAAAAGAAGTCATGAAGATCGCCTCAAATACTCCCTGCAGAGCTTGCAGAGCCCATGTCCTGCGTGGCAGGCTGCGCATATACTTTTATGGCACCGCCTGCACGTCATTTGAGAGTTCCTAGCCCTGCACACGGCGCAGATCATTTTCCCCTTAGATCGCCCTCCACTATTTCTGCTACCTTTCTTCCGGATAGAAGCATGGAACCGAAGATTGGACCCATCCTTGGAAGGCCCTCCACCGCGGCGACAGCCATGCCGGTCGCGTAGAGGCCTTCAACTATCTTGCCCGTCCTCTCCACCACGAGCTGCTCCGACAACTCGCTGTAAGCCGATCTCTCCCCCTTCAATGCAAGGGAAAGCCCCGGCACCTTCCTCGAAGCCACAGTAATGACCTCAGCATCGTGGCCTGTGGCGTCTATGACTGCTTTAGATCTAACGAATATAGGGTCTACGTGTAGGCCAGCTATTTGAACCGCGCTCCACTGTATGCACACTCCCTCGATCCTGAGGGGGTTCTCCCTGTAGATGACGTCGTCCACGGTTACGCCCATTATTATTTTGGCTCCAGCGTCAATGGCGCCTGAGGCAAGCCTAGCTATCATTTCGGCCGCGTCGACAACGTATATGCCTTCGCCTACCGGAGTGGGTTTGCAGCCCACTTCCCTCAGTATCTCATCTGCGGGCTCACCTAACACCACTTTGTGAAATAGCATACCGCCGCCGCCTATTCCACCGCCAAAGCTCAGCCTCCTCTCAAAAAGCACTACTTTAACCCCTCTCTCAGCTAAGTACTTGGCAGCTGTCATTCCTGATGGGCCTGCACCAACTATGACGACGTCCGTGCGGGATACGTCCATCCATTCCTTGCATGCTTGTTCCACTATTATTCTAGTTATCTCGTTTTCAGCTAAGCTCTTCAACCTCATTGGCATCAACCTCAAAAAGCTTGTACAGCTAACCTTTCTTTGATGCCGTTTATATTATTTTTTCCCATAAATCCTGCAAGGCTGATGCGGAAGAGGGCCTGGAGGCGCTTGAAGGTCCTCAAAGGCTTGACTCAGCTTTTGCGTCTCCACAGCGCGATGTGGAGGCACCGCGCAGCAATGATAATGTTACCAACACTATTGTAGCTATGAGGAAACCCCATATGCCTGGGTCTATGTCCAAAGCATTGATGTTCAACAAGAACATTAACGTCGCGGTAGCCACGCCGGAGAACACGCTTAAGCCGGCTGAGAGGGCGCCACACCTCTTCCAGATTAAGCCCCCTATGAATGCGGGTACAAGCTGCAGAAGCCAGCTTGATGAGGTGAGCGCCAGTTCAACTATTAACCCCTTTGTAAAGGAGAAGAATATCGTTGCTGAAAGGATGAGCACCATGAGGGCTTTACCAACTTTTAAAGCCGTTTCTTCGCTGCAGGAGGGCTTAATCGTTTTGACTACGCTGACTGAGAGCTCAGAGCTCAAAGTCAGCATTATTGAGTCGAGGGTTGACATGCTGGCCGCCAAAATGCCTATCAAAACTACGATCGCCAAGGGTTCAGGTATCATTGTTAACAGGGTTGGCGTGACGGCGTTCTGGTCGCGAACTCCAGGGATCACGATGCTTGCCACAAGCCCTATCAGCGTCACTATCACGGTGTAAATGAATCCGAACACCAGAAATCCTCGGATCATGTTCTTCAGGGACCTTGCGTCCTTGGTTATGAAGAATCTTTGAACTACTTGGGGGTTCGATATGGAGAAGAAGAACCAAGGAATAGTCATGCTTATGAAGGCTTGTGGTGTAAACCTCTTGTAGGGCCCTGGAAGGCTTAGGAGCTCGGGTTTCTCGGCCAGCTTTATGATGGCGTTACCAAAGCCTCCGGCTAGTTGGAACACCAATACCAGCATCAGAATGGAGGAGGAGAGCATCAAAAGCGCTTGAACTGCATCTGTCCAGGCTACAGCCCTCATCCCGCCCCACAAAGTGTACAAGAATGCCATTACGCCTACGATGAGGGTTCCAGCCTCAAAGGACAGCACCCCTCCAGTGAGGCTGCTGAGAAGCGTTCCAGAGCCTATCAGCTGTGCCGCCATGTATGGTATTAGGAAGACGTGGTAGAGCAGGGCAACGGTTAATCCCATGAGCGGGCTGTTGTACCGCTTCGCCATGAAGTGCGCCGGGGTTATGAGTTCCCACTTCTTCCCGATAATGTGAAGCTTTAAACCGAAAACCACGGCTAACACTAGTCCCATCAAGTATATGAGCTCAAAGCCCAAGGCCCCGACGCCGTGGATTGCCGTTAACCCCACCAGCCCGACCATCATGAAGGCACTGTAGGTCGTGGCCGAGTACGTTAGAGCAGCTATTAGGCCTCCCACCTTCCTACCGGCTATGAAGTACTCCTCGATCGATTTACCTGTTTTAAGCTTGCCCCAGTGAGCTACGAAAAAGCAGAACGCGAAGAACGCAAGGATTGAAGTCACGACCCAGACCGGATTCACTTTTGGTCCCTCCATTCTCTAGTCATGTAGAACATCAATCCTATGGCTACGAGAGCGTCGATGCACCAGAAGAAGTACGTGTAAGCGGCCAACTCTCTGAGGCTGAAAAGGGTGTACGGAAGTAAATATGCTGATAGCAAGATAATCAAGAATAATAACAGTTCTCGCTTCATTTTTTCTTCGAATTCAGCTTTTTTCGAAAAAGAAATATATAAGTTTTATCGTAATTTTTCTCGAAATGGCGGAAGAAGCCATCATTAGGTTTCTTAGCTCCAAAAAGGTGAAGGGGGCTTACCAATCCGAGATAGCTTCATCGATCGGCTTCTCCAACTCCACGGTCTCCTATTTCCTCTCGAAGCTCGAGGATAAAGGAACGATAACTAGGAGCAGGAACGGCAAATCCGGCTATAGGGTTTGGCTTAAAGGCTTCGAGTCTAACACTGCGATGCTGAGGTTCGGGTTTGTGAGGGCCTCCGAGTACCCGTTCATATTCGATTTAAAGGCTAAGCTGGAAAGCGAAGGGTACGGCGTCTACTTGAAGCCATATAATGACGGCATAAGCCTCATGAAGGATTTAGTGTCGGGAAAGATAGACGCCGGCTTCTCACCCCTTGTAACCCAGGTGGTCTTCTACGCTGCATTCCGAGGCTGCTTCAACATAGTGGCTTCAGGGGCCAGCGGAGGAGGAAGCATAATGCTCAGAAGGGGTTCAACCTTGAATGAAGTTAAAGCCGCCGGTTCAACGTTGGCATCAACAATGGAAGTCTGTTTGAGGGCCTACCTAAACGAGAATGGTCTAAACGACGTTAAAGTCACGCACTTCAGCGATCCAGAGGATATGGTTAGGGCCCTCGAACGAGGGACGGTCGAGATAGTGAGCATCTGGGAGCCTTACTGCACGATTCTGGAGGCCCAAGGGCATAGAAGAATAGCACGGTTCAGCGACTACTTGGGTGATGTGCCCTGTTGCTTGATGGCAATCGGACAGCTAAGCCACAACCAGATTCACGACGTCTTCATGGCGTTAAGGGACGCGCTATCCAAGCGAAGCTATTCATCCGAGGTGGCAGATAGGCTCAGCAAGTTCCTTAAACTGGATGCTAAAATCGTAGAGAAGAGCATTGAAGAGTACACCTTCCACCCAGAGTACACTTTCAATGATATCACGAACTACTTGAAGAGGATAGGCCTTGAAGCCGCATGCTCTTGGATATTCAAGGGCTTAAAACGCATTTAGGCTTAATTAAAATGGCAATTCCACTTTGAATACTGAACTGGGACTAATAAAATGTAAAATACTCGTGCGGGAAGAATTGAATGAAAAGGTATGCCCTTGCTTGTGAAGGCTAGAGACATTTACGAGGCTTGGTTTAAAGCTGTTATAGCGGTGCTGGACTACGGGCGTTGGACCTTCAAGGAGGATTCGAGGATACTCGAGGTTGAAGATCTTGTACTAGCTGTGGAGAACTTACATAGGCCCTCCAAGCACCCTGAAGTGCTAGAGAAGGTGGGTTGTCTAGGACCAAACCAGCTTGAGGTCTACGTGAAGCAGTTCCTATCACCCGATAGAATGGGCTTCACGTACACTTACGGTGAGAGGCTTAGAGCTTACTCCTGCCCTAGCTGTGGCTCCACGGTTGACCAGCTTTCATTTTTGAGGGAGAAGCTTTCAAGGTTTCAATGCACAAACCAGGCGGTCGTAGCCCTCTACAATCCGCTTAGGGACTCAGACAGTTCAAGGCATGGCGATCCGCCCTGCTGGAACTGGGCTCAATTCCGCTTGAGGGACGGCGAGCTCCATGTAACTGTAGTGTTCAGAAGTCACGATTATGCTAAGGCCTTATATCCAAACCTCTATGCCATAGCCATGATAGCCGAAGAGGTGCAGCCGAGTAAACCGAAAAAGCTCACGTTATTGTCTTCGAGTGCCCACATCTACGAGGGGGACTACGAGGCTGTTAGGAGAAACGTCGCTCCATTCCGCCTCCTCTACAAGGTTTAGCGCGCAGGCTTACCGATCCGGTGGCCCGTTCCGCTGGCTGCGGGCTCAACCACAAAAAGTTTCCCGTAGGAGGCGGCCGAGGTCTAAGAATGCGGCGTTGATGGCTCCACGTGCGTTACCACTTCGACTATCCTTTTATCCTTCCGCTTAATCATGGACTCAAGCTCGTGGGCAAGTTCGTGCGCTTGGTCTATGCTCATCTCAGGGGGCAGGTGAACCTTCAGCTCCACAAAGTACTCTCCGCCGTAACACCTAACGCGAACGTCGTGAACGTGAAAAACGCCATTCACGCTTCCACTTATCTCCTTGGTTATCTCTTCTATGCGAGTTACGGTTGCGTCCATTAGTGTTGATGATGCCTCCCTTGCGAATCTAACGCCCTCGTAGAGTATTAAGATGCCAACAACAATGGCTGTAAACACGTCAATCAATATCGTGCCGGAGAAGGCGTAGACCACCATAGGGGGCAAGGCCGTCAAGCTAGCCAACGCATCAACCCTGTGGTGCCAAGCATCTATCTTCAAGAGTAGCGAGCCGGTCCGCTTTGATAGATTCAAGGAGTACCTGGCCAGACCCTCTTTGACGAGGCCTGTAACCGCAAACACGCATAGGGCTAAAGGCATAAACGACAGGTAAATCGAGTAGCCGCCGTAGAGCCGCGCCATCGCTTCATAGATCACGTAGCAAGCTATACCTATGAGGGCTATGCTCATTAGTAGTGAGCCTATATCAGCCGCCTTCCCGTGACCGTAAGGGTGATCCTTATCTGGTGGCTTTGATGCGATCTTGCTGCTCGTGAACACGATGATTGACGTAACGCAATCCGACATGGTGTGCCACGCATCGGCCACTAGGGCCACGCTGTTAACCACGAACCCTACAGCAAGCTTTACAGCCCAAAGAACCACGTTTACTACTATGGAAACCTTAGCTTCAAGCCTCTCCCCACATCTAGGATCCAAGCGCTTCTCCACGATTCTCGTAGCCAAGAAGAATGGCGGGGCTGGTTTAAGCTTTGCTCCACGCTCGCCACTCAACCGGATTTTGTGGGAAGAACTTTAAAGGACTGAAAGCCCTAGATTATAAGCCATGGAGGGGGCAGAGATGAGGGCTTTAAGGCTTTGCGAGCTTTCATGGGTTGAGCTCAAGAAGCTGATGGATGGAGGGTTGGACACCATATTCATACCCGTGGGCACCGTTGAGGCTCACGGAAAGCACCTTCCGCTAGGAACCGACTGCTACATTCCCGAAGGGATTGCGGAGTACATGTGTTCTAGGCTTGGCGGCGTCGTAGCTCCTACAATACACTACGGCGTAACGAGGAGCCTCGTAGGGTATCCAGGCTCATTGACGCTGACGCCCGGCACCTTCAAGTCCCTGATAAAGGAGCTGCTGATATCAATGAAGGGGAAGGGATTTAGGTTTGCAGTGCTCGTTAACGGTCATGGTGGAAACACGGAATTCTTGAGGGAAGGGGCGCGGGAGGCCTACTCGGAGGCTGAAGTTAAAAGCGTAGTGGTGGACTGGTGGGTAGCTGCCCGCGAAGTCATTGAAAGGTACTATCCAACAGGTCAGGGACATGCGCTGGCCGAAGAAACCGCCGCGCTTATGGCTGTGAGGTCGGACCTGTTAAAGAAAGAGCTTTACGATGAAGATGAGTACGTGTGTTACCAAGATGGTTTTTGGGCTTACCCCCTTCCGGCATCAGCGTTGGCGTACAGGAAGGAGCGACCGGTAGTGGACTTCAACGCAAATAAGGCTGAAAGCTTCATGCGCGAGGTCTGCGAAGTCCTCACAGCAGAGGTAAAGAATGTGGTTGAAAGATGGAGGAAAATGCTTTGATGAATCTACTCTTTCACCTTCGCTACTTAAATCCTCTTTTCAAGCTCTCTAAGCGACTCCCGGAAGACCTCGAATGCCTTGTCCAGCATCTCCTTGGTTATTATCAGCGGCGGCATGAACCTGAATACTTGCCCCCATCTGCCGCATATCATCGCTAATAAGCCTTTATCCCTCATTCTGTGCACGAGCCATACCATGTTCTCTAAGTTCATGGGTTGCTTGGTTGTCTTGTCCTTAACGATCTCGATGCCTATCATTAGCCCTAAGCCCCTAACTTCGCCCACTATCTTGGACTCCGCTTCAAGCTCTTTCAGTAGGCCCATGAAGTACTCTCCAAGCCTGGCAGCCCTCTCATCAAGTTTGTACCTCTCCATGAGCTCGATGTTTTTGAGGGCTACAGCGCAGCCGAGTGCGTTGCCTGCAAACGTTACGGGCTGCGAGGCCCTTGGCAGATTATCCATTATCTTCTTTAACCCCACAACGGCAGCCACTGGGAAGTCGCCTCCCAAGGCCTTGCCCAAGTTTAATATATCCGGCGTTACCCCCCAATGCTCCACGGTGAACCATTTACCGGTTCTGCAGAAGCCGCTTTGAACCTCATCATCTATGAATACGACATTGTTTTCTCCGCATACTTTCCAAACCCATTTAACGAATTCTCCTGGCGGCACCACATAGCCTCCTTCACCTTGAAGCGGCTCCATTATTACGGCCGCTGGCTTGTCTATGAGGCCTAAACCAGGCTTCGTTATGAGGTCCTCCACGTACCTAGCGCATTGAAGATCGCAGTCCGGGTAACCTTTCTGCCCGAAAGCACACCTGTAGCAGTAGGCGTAAGGGGCGAAGTGTATTCCAGGGACCAGCGGTGGAATGCCCCTCTTATACGTTGGGTTCGTCGTGAGCGTTAGGGCACCGGTCGTTATTCCATGGTAGCCTCCGTGGAACGTTATTATCTCGGCCCTCCCAGTGTACCACCTGGCAAACTTTAGGCACATCTCCGCAGCGTCGCTTCCGCTCATGGCGAAGGCGGTTCTCACGTTGTTCTTCATTCCGCATGGAGCTATCTGCGATAGCTTTTCAAGCAGCTCGGCCCGCTTTGGATGCGGCATGTCAGCTGTGTGCATAAGCTTCTCCGCCTGGGACTTAATGGTTTCAACAACCTCCGGATGGTTGTGGCCGACCGCGTTGACAGCTATGGCCGCAGTCATATCGATGAATACGTTTCCATCCGGATCCATCACGGTCGCCCCCCTCGCCTCGTTCCATACGAAGGGTATGACGTAGGGCGCTAAGATTGTTATGGATTCGAGTTTGTAGATCTTATCCAGTATCTCCTTGGCCTTTGGACCCGGTATCTCCTTTGTGATCAGTTTAGGGGCTTCGCTGTAAGATAGCCTCCTTATCTCATCCTCATAAGCTAATTTCATTTTTTCTTCACCATAATATCTTAGTGCAATAAAAATATTTTAAATTTTTTCCTTTCCTAGCGAAAGAAATTGCTCAACATTTAAATTCGGCAAGCACCACATCCTGTAAGTGGTGAAAAGAAATTTGTTTCGCGTTCAATTGGCTTCACAACTCCATGCTAATGTCGGTGCTAAGCCATGAGCTCGAAAAAACTCGATGAAATAGACCTTAAAATAATAGAAAACCTTAAAGCTAATGGAAGGTTGTCTTACAAGGAGCTGGCGCAGAAGCTGAGCATCGGCATTGCCACCGTATTCAAGAGGGTTAAAAGGCTTGAAAGGCTTGGCGTGATAAAGGGCTACACGGCCATCGTCGACGACTCTGCCCTCGGGAAAGCCGTGACCGGCTACATAGGCCTAGAGGTAAGGCCATCCGACACCAGCAAAGTGCTCGAGGAGCTCATGAAGATGGACGAGGTTGTTGAGGTTGCCACGGTAACCGGGGCCTTTGATATACTCGTCAAAGTAAAGGTGAGCAGCCTTGAAGAACTTAGGAACTTCATATACATAAAGACCACTCAGATGAAGGAGATACTGAAGACAACCACTATGATAGCCCTAGAGATATTGAAGAGCTGATCTAAAAAAGCGCCTATGGCTTTACGAAGTCCACCATTATCATAGTGTAAGTTTTGGCAACTCCTCCAAGCGAACCTATGCTTCCTAAGAGCTCGCTGAACTCCTTTAGAGACTTAGTTTGGATCTTCAGTAATAGGTCGTATTCTCCGGTTACACCGTAGATCTCCTTCACATGCTCCATGTTTAGCAGCGCGTTAATGACTTGAGGATACCGATCCCGGGGGTTAACGCTTATGCACACGAAGGCCACAACTTCGTCAGGACATTTAACTCTTCTCCCGGGTACAGGCATACAGGTCCTCCAGGGGATGAAAGTACTGCACATAAATAAAAAAGGATTTCGGGTTAAGCTGGTTCAGGCATCTTTCGAGCTTTGGCGTAGTATATCGCCAGGCCTATTAGGAAGAGCACGAGGCAGTAAATTCCACCGTAGGTAAGTATATCCACGTTCCCGTAGGGCGGCATTACCGTGTAAACTAGAATGACAAAAGTCACGATTATCCCTATTACGGCCAGCGCCGGCACTTTGAATGGTCCTCCCATCTTGAATGGTCGTGGATCTTGAGGCCTCTTTATCCTCAAGGCTATTACGTTAAAGAACATGAACAAGTATACTATAGTGAACACAAACGAACAGCTTAAAGCCAAGGTAAACGGAGCCTCTATGCCTAGCACCGTTGCTGCTGACCCTATCACTATTATCATAAGCACGTAGAGTATGAACAAGGATCCCCAAGGCGTCCTGAACCTAGGATGAATCCAGCCGAAGACTCTTGGTAGGTACCCTTCCTTTGACATCCCATAAAGCACCCTGGTCGCTCCAGCCATGACTGAGTTTATTGTTGTTCCGGTAGCAAACAAGCTTATAAGGGCGAACCACGCCCCGCCAGCGGGGCCAAGTAGGTATTCAGCAGCGCCGACGTGGTATGGGTGTGTTAGAAGCACCTCTCGTGGAACGGTTGCAGCCCATGACAAGCCTAGAAACTGCTCAACGGAGAAGAGCGTCACCATAGACGAAATCATTGCCAGTGGAATGGTCCTAGCAGGGTTCTTCACCTCTTCAGCTAAAGGCCCTGCAACCTCCATCCCTATAAAAAGCCAAACACCCATGAGCATTAGCACTACGGCGCTTGTAAGCCCCGGAGGGGCTCCAGGGTACAGCTCTGAGGCGGGCGGAGACAAGAATGTTTGACCTAAGTAAGCCCAGTTGGGCGCACCGACCACGAAGCCTATTACCGCCATGGCCAAGTACGAGCCCACCATAATTATCAAGAGCATCAGCTGAGCATACCCGGCCACAACTATTCCAAACAGGTTCGCCGCCATGAAGACGCTCAGCACAAGCACAGCCCAGCCCCACCACGGCACTTGGGGGAAGAAGTGCTCCAGTATTATGCCTGCGAGGGCCGACTCGGCCGGAAAGCCGAAGATGTCTTTGAATCCGTACCAGAGCCCCATGCTTATCCCGGCGGCTCTACCCAGAGCCTTGCTCGTATACAGCTCTAGGCTACTAGCCCTCGGATACATCGTCGCCAGCTCGGAGAAGGCCAAGCACACTATTATGATGTAGGCTAAGGCCAGTATGTGAGTAACCGTGAAGCCAGCGCCTATATCGCCGAAGCCCAAGCTTAGAGTCATGAGCGTGGTCGAACAAGTGACTAACCCTAAGCACATAGCCCATGTAGTCCAGAACCCTAGAGACCTTTTAAGCTCCCCTTCGGCCAACCTCGTCACCCCTAAATTCTTTTTTTAGAAAAATTATTTTATGTTAATGCATATTTATAAGTTTCTAGATTTATCGGTATAAAATTTGCCATTCTAACATTGGTCAATAGAAAAATTTTTTACTATTAGTAATAATATGGTTAGCGCAGGTGTGGAGACATGCGTGAAACACTCCTCTTAACTGACGATGAGGTAAAACAAATCTTGGAGATGCCGAGGGTACTTGATGCCGTGGAGGAAGCCTTCAGGGAGAAGGGTTTAGGCAGAGTACAAATGCCACCAAAGGTATACATATTCTACAATAAGTATGAGGGGGACCTGAGGGTTATGCCCTCCTACCTAGAGGGCCTAGATATCTCGGCAGTCAAGGTTGTAAACGTTCATCCACGCAATGCATCAATGTATGGTCTACCAACAGTCATGGCCGTAGTTCTACTCGTAGATCCAAAATCCGGGTTCCCCATATCGATAATGAGTGGAAGCTGGCTTACGGCAATGAGGACCGGTGCGGCAGGCGGCGTCGCCGCTAAGTACCTTGCTCGTAAGGACTCAGAAGTTTTAGCCTTTGTGGGCGCCGGGACGCAAGCCAAGACGCAGCTCATAGCTTTGAAGCACACGCTGAGGAACATCAAGGTTATCAATGTTTACGACGTGGTGGAGAGCTCTTCTAAGAGTTTTGCCAACCACGCAGTTGAGCTCATTGATGGGGCCACGGTTAATGTATGTCGCACACCGAGAGAGGCTGTTGAAGGGGCCGACATAGTTGTAACGACGACACCTTCACGGCAACCAGTAGTCATGTCCAGCTGGATCAAACCCGGAGTACACATCAATTGCATAGGCGCAGATGCACCCGGAAAAGAGGAGCTCGACCCAGAAATTCTCGTCAAGGCCAAGGTGGTCGTCGATGACATGGAGCAAGCAATACACAGCGGCGAGGTGAACGTGCCAATAGCGAAAGGTGTGTTTAGGAAGGAGCAGATATACGGTGAGCTGGGAGAGATAGTTGCCGGCCTTAAAAGGGGCAGAGATAGTAGGGACGAGATAACGATCTTCACATCAACCGGTCTCGCAATACAAGACGCAGTAACAGCTTGGTTAACCTACAACGAAGCTAGGTCTAGGGGCCTAGGAAAGCTCATAAGGTTGGTGTGCTGATTTCAAGCCTAATTAACCAACGCGCAAAGCGGCTTCCCATGCCCATAGATTATTGCTTCCACATCTTTACTTTCTTCACGTCCTTTACAAGGGTCACGCACGATGCAAAAATAAATGGACGCCTGAATTTCACCTCGTCGAAGGGGGTACGGTGAGTTGCACGACGTTTTACTCATTTAGGAGGAGGGTTGCCCTAAATCATCAATAGGGGTCCACCCCGGTTTTCCTGAGAGCGCGATTTACCTCGCCCACATTGATAGGCCTGCGGAGAAACTCGGAGGGTTCTGGGGAACAGCATGAGGCATCTCCATAGCGGGGTCTTGGCCTAGGAGCGCTTTTAAAGCGCTGCTTGCCGTATACGTGCTGATATTGAAGCGCGAATCGCCGCCGGTCGGAGCACTGTGTGCGCGTTGGTTAGCATCAAGCAGCCTTGACATGGCCTCTAAATCTCCCTTAATACTATGGACTCCACTCCGCTGATTAAGCTCGCGCTCCAAGCTAGGCAACATTAAACGAAGTGCGCGTGGGCGCAGAGTACCACATTTCTGGGGAACACCGCAAATAAACAATCCAAACCAAGAGAGCTCGGTATACATGGAATATCCTACAAAACCCGTTGGGGCTGTAGAGCTTAGGGGGAGTAGTTTCATAATGGCACACCCAGCAAGAAATTCAGGGCCGGGGTGGACCTGTAGTATATAAGGCAAAGGCAACTTAAAAAGTTGTTGCAATCAAAGTAACTGCAGGCCACCCGAGAACTTCAAGCTCCGTCAGGTAGAGCAAACCACATGCTCTAAATTAGAGCATTCATAAAGGACTCATACTTGCGGCGTTTCCTTGCTTGGGGGTTCACCGTTCTCCTAGCTGTTTTTGCGGTTCAAGGCGCATCCATCTTTGCCGTTGTTTTCCTCAATTGGTTCCCCCAGCGAAAACGGATGAGAACACCAGCGACAACCACAGCCACATTTCAGCGGTTTCAATAAGGTTGACCGTTCAGAATCTCCCACTAATAGTTGAAGCATCCTCAGCTTCTTGCCGCCCTCTGAATGACGCGTTGAAAGCAAGGGCTTAACAGCTCGGAGCTATTTGATCCTTATCGTTGACTGGGCCAGCAGCATGTCTAGGTCTATTGGAAGCTTCCTCTTCATGTTCATGTAAGCGGCGGTGAGCTTAGCTTGTTGAGCTGCGTAGGGCAAGGCCGAAATCATCAGGTGAAGATTTTGGAGCTCGATCAACGGCTTAATTGACGTTAAAGCGCTCCAGGCTGCATCCCAGACGGACAATCCCTCCTTGCCGACCTTCTCAACGGTTCTGACCAGCACCGGTTGAAACATAACGGTTGCCTCGATAACCTTCTCCAACTCTCTAATTGCTCCCCTGAGGGCGCTGCTGAGGAGGAAACACTCAACGGTAGCCCTTATGTGCCCGTAAACCACTGATTTCTTGGTCTTCTTGGAGGTGAAGAGTTCTTTAGCGTATGGTAGGTCAAGTATGTCTTCGGCGGCAAGCCCTCCTAAGATGAACAACTCCTTTAGAGCCCTGGCTAGGGGTTTGACTTCGCTTAAAACAACGATGCTGCCTATGTCCTTTTTGGCTGTGCTCGACAGTGCCTTGCAGGCGAGCCCGAAGGGCGTGGCGGAGATCTCGGCCGCCAAGTTCATCAGTGATGATGTTAAAACATCACGGTCAACCCCGTATATTGTACCCTTCCCGTATATGAGTTTCCTATATAGATCCTCTTTGTTGACCTTCTTTCTCCTCCCCACGAGGCCTAAGATCTCCAAGCGTTAACCCTCCAAAGATCTGGGGAGATAATTGAATGCGGATTGTTAAAAAGATTTGCCACCTATGACCATAAGATGCTTTAATGCTGGAATGCGTAGATCAAGCCAAAATGCCTCTCCTAGAGGGATGTACTATGAAAAATATTTTTAAAGAGCTCATTAAGGAGCCCATCAAAGCTTTCTCATATCCACGAGGCGCCTAGCTTTACCATCGTTAATTATTGAGCCTTCTTCCACGAGCTCTACCTTAACTGTAAGGAGCGTTAGCTCCTTCACCTTCGCTTGGATCTTCCTCTCGAAATCTTCAAGGCTGCAGCCTTTAAGTCCCCTCTTATATTCAACCCTCACCGTTATGTCGTCGATCCCCGAAAGCAAGACTTGATATTCACCTGTTAAATCATTGAAGCTGGATATCACCTCTTCGATTACTTTAGGGTATAGGCTTATGCCTCGAACCTTTACCATCTCGTTGAGCCTGCCCTTAATCCTCGATATCTTCGGTGTTTTAAGTCCGCAAGAGCAATCGCTCGGCAACAGCTTGACCACGTCACCTGTCCTGTACCTTATCAGTGGCATGGCTTCTCGGCTTAAAGTAGTCACGACAAGCTCGCCCTCCTCCCCCACGTTAACCTCCTCACGCGTGTCAGGCTCTACAACCTCAACTAGGTAGTGGTCAGCCCACACGTGTAACCCATCCTTGGCGGGGCACTCGATTGCTATTCCCGGCCCTCCAAGCTCAGCTACACCGTAGTTGTCATACGCATCGACGTTAAGCCATTTCTCTATTCTGCTCCTAGTGGCTTCACCCCAGCTCTCGGCACCTACTATGGCTTTCTTGAGCTTTAACTTGCCGGTTAACCCTTCCTCGGCAGCGATGTTCGCCATTTTTAGCGCAAAGGATGGTATTGCGTGGAAGGCTGTTACCCCGAGCTCAGCCATGATTTTCAAGTGCTTCTCGGGAGAGGCTGGACCCACGGGGAAGGTGGCTGCTCCAACCAGCGGGGCGGCTTCCGTGTAGCCTCTACCAGTGAAGAGTGCTTGGTTAGCCGTGTTGACGAATAGGTCTCCTTTACCGACGCCGGCGAGCCTTAAGTTCCTCGCAAGCCTTACCATCCAAGCATCGTAGTCTCTTTCGGTGTAGAAAGTTAGTATGGGTCTCCCAGTCGTGCCGGAGGACGATAATATTAACCTCACTTCCTTTAGGTCTACGGCGAGCGAACCGTAAGGGTAAGAAGCCAGCAGGTCATCCTTCGTTGTGAATGGTAAATTGGCGACATCCCTCAAGGAGTTGAGGTTGAGACCCCTTAACCTCTTGGAGTAGAGAGGGCTTTTCTGCGCTTGGCTTAGAGTCCACTTTAGGGCTTTAAGTTGAAGTTCGCTATCTAGCGAAATAAACTAGATCACCGGTCATTGTCGGATCGCCTCTTATTTCTTCCAAGGGAAGAATATATAAATATTTGCACCCTTCTCGTGCCTCCAAGGCGGCGGGGCGTGGTGTCAACGCCCTTAGATCGTCTTGCAGGTTATTCTGGCGTTTCAGTGTAGGCGCGCTTAAAGCTCAACTGGTTTCTTGGTTTAAAGCTCCTAGCACCCCAACGATCCTCTCAGCGCTTTGGGCTCACCCCAGGGATTTCCTTGAAGGCATATGTTGTCAAAGAAGAGGGTTGCTTTAGGATGTTTAAATCCCAGTCTACATAGCTCTCCTCGAAGGGCTTCAACAAGTCTTGGCGTATCTATTTTTAGAGGGCACAGCTCCCTGCATCTACCGCAGCCCGTGCACATGTACGCGAAGAGGGCTTTCTCGAATCCCCTCGTGTACGCGGTCCACACTGAGCCTATGCCGCCAAAATAATTGTGACCGAAGGTACCGCTTAGAACCCGGTAAACGGGACATTCGTATAGGCAACCTCCGCACTTAATGCAGTATAAAGCCTCTTTGAGGACTGGGTGCTTGGCCATCTCGCTCCTTCCATTATCGAGGAAGACTACGTGTAATTCCTTGGGTCCATGGACCCCGTACACGAGCTTCTTCTCTATGTCCGCCGTTTTGCTAGGCCCAGTTATCATAGAGACGTAAGACGACATGAGCACTCCGGTCGCGTACGCCGGAAGAACCTCTACAACCTTAAATGCGTGGTTTAAAGCCGGCACCACCTTCTCGAACCCGACAACGCACACGTGGACTGGCGGGGCGTTGGTTGAAAACCTAGCGTTCCCCTCATTCTCCACCACGAATATCGTCCCGGTTTGGGCTGCCACGGCGTTCGCCCCGCTTATCCCTACATCAGCTTTTATGAAGTAGTCCCGCAGGTAGCTCCTCGCAAAGGAGACAAGCGCTTCCACATCACCTGAGATCTTCCTGCCGGCAAGCCTAGAAAATGTTTTCGCGACCTCCTCCCTCGGCACGTGGATCGACGGGTTTATTATGTGCGTCGGCTTCTCGCCCCTCAGCTGAATTATGAATTCTCCGAGGTCGGTTTCTAAGATTCTACACCGAGCCTTATCCTCAAGGTACTCCCTTAGCTCAATCTCCTCGCACGTCAACGACTTGGATTTCACTACCAGCTTGTGCTCTCCCACTATTTCGCTGACAATTTTCCTCGCCTCCTGAGCGTTCCTCACGATGTGGGCGTGGCCGTTGCAGTCGGCTATAGCCTCCGAGGCCTCCTTCACTAAGTCCTCCATTCTCTCCACCGAGGTTTCCTTAATCCTCCTCACATCCAAGGCTAGATCGCTCAGGTGCGGCAGCCTAGAAAGGGCCTTTCCCTTATTGGAAGTGTACGATTCGACAGCCCTTCTCAGCGCTGTTCTCCTCGATTCGTCTGCTATCGCCTTCAACGTTGCCGAGCGAAGCTCCTCAACCCAATTTTTCAACGGGGACACCTCTAAGCGACGCATCCACCACCTGTAAGATGTCTACTATTCTAAGCGCTCCTCGAGAAGCTTCGTTCAAGTTGTAATAACAGAAGGGGCACGCGGTTACAACTGCCTCCGCGCCCAACAACCTGAAATATTCAATGAGTTCCTTGGCCACAGTCAAAGATAGCTCCTCTAAGCAGGACTTCACGCCTCCCCCAGCCCCACAACATAGTGAGGCCTCCCTCTTCTCTGGTGGTTCGATAATTGTTAACCCTGGAATTAATGAGAGGAGCTTCCGCGGCTCATCGTACACCTTTAAGTGGCGCCCTAAGTGGCAGGGATCCAAGTATGCTGCCTTAATTTTAACTGGGCTAAGCTCCTTCGAATCCAAACACCTTAGAATCAGCTGCGTGGAGTGCACCATCTCTAAGCTTAGCTTAAAGTCAAAAAGCTCTGGGTAATCCAGCTTGAATGTCCTTAAACAGCCGGGACAATGCGTGACGAGGGTCGACGCCTGAACGCGGGCCAACTCGTCGAGGGTTCTCTGAGCAACTTCAAGCGCTTCGCTTCTCAAACCAAGCCGCAGCAATATCGAACCACAGCACAATTCATCCTTCCCCAGCATTACGTGATCAACGTTAAGGGCCTTCAGAATGGATATAAGCGACCGAGCTAGTTCAGGAGTCCTGTAAGAGGACATGCAGCCAATCCACGCGAGGACACGAGCGCTCAAAGCTTTCACCATTAATGGTGTAGGCATCCAACACATAAACCTGGAAGGCTAGCCTGGTCTTCTCCGGTTCCCCGCTTTAAATTATTCGGAGCGCATATATGAATCAGATGCAACGTTGATGCAGGGCTATGATACCTCGGCGGGGCGCTTCCCCATGGACTTAAGCTTTGAGCGCTCCAAAGCCTTAACCATTAAGTACATTACCCTGTTTAAGGGGGCGTCGGTTAAAGATGCCTGCGAGAGCCTCCATATGGCTCCGTTTATGTAGTCGACCTCCGTCCTCTTGCACTTCAACACGTCCATCAACATCGAGTTCTTATTGCTCTTAGTCTCCTCAGCAACCTTAAACGTTTCCTCTATAGGATCATCCACCGTAAGCCGCACCTTCAGTTTCAACGCAACTCTCCAGCCTTCAGCTGCAACCATGGCCATCAGGCTCTTGGAATCCTCGCTTTCGAGGAGCTCACCATTGCTAACGTTGAGCAAAGCTCCTAATGGGTTTATCGCGGAGTTAACTATAGTCTTAGTCCACACTGCTCCATTGATGTTGTCGGTGACTTCAGCGGGCATGCCTGCCTCTCGGAGCGCCTCGGCGAGGCTTGAACACGCATTCCCGAGTTCATCGCTTTCTGAGCCCAGCAATGTCTTGGCTATCCCCTTGACCTTAACCACTCCTACCTCCTCGTTCATAGCTCCACAGCTCGTGACCCCCCGAGCCACAGGCCTCTTCAACACTTCAACCGCTTCATCCTCTACCCCGAGACCGTTTTGTAGCAGTATGACGGGGCACGTGAGGTTGGCTTCCACTACATGGCGTAAGGCTGAAGATGTGTCGTATGCCTTCACGGCGACGAGGCATAAGTCGAGGTCATCGAGTCCCTTAAGGCCTGACCTAAACGGCGCTTTCACGGTTATTGCGGACCCGTCAGGCAGCTCTAGCCTTAAACCGCCCGATATGAGCCTTGATAGCTTGTATTCCCTCTCTACAAAGAAGACGGCATGGCCGGAGTAGTGCAGTAAGCCTCCAAAGAGACCGCCTATGGCTCCTGCGCCTATGACGGCTATCCTCACGGTGCGGGCACCTAACCTATGACCTTGTCCCACTTTTTCAGCTCAAGGACCTTCGATAGCGTGCTTCCCCTTCTGATCTCCTCCCTCACCCTGTTCTCCTTCTCCATTACATCTATGGCTCTATTCGCCACCTCCACAGCCATGTGTTTCGGAACAACCACTACGCCGTTGTCGTCGCCTATAATCCAATCTCCGGGCTCGACTTTAACGCCCCCGCAAGTTATCTCCACGTTTATCTCACCTAGACCTTTAGGTTCACCGGCCTTGGGGTTGACGTGCTTAGCGAAGGCCGGGAAGCCGAGCTCCCTCACGACCTCGACGTCCCTTATGGCTCCATCAATGACCACACCAGCTATGCCCTTTACGATGCAGCTCCACGAAGCAAGCTCCCCCCACACTGCTTCCTCAGCCCCGCAGGCATCTATTACTATCACCGAGCCCGGTTCAGCTAAGTCTATAGCCTGAACCGCTTTGGACCAGTCTCCTGGATAGGTCCTTACGGTTACTGCTCGGCCAACCATCTTAACCCCACGTGTTATGGGCTTCAAACCCTTCATTGCGCCTTTCCTGTGCATCGCATCAGCTATGTTAGGTGTTGAGACCTTTTTGAAGGCCTCAACGAGGGTCTCCATGCTGAACTTCTTGTACATCTTCGTCTCGATAGGCTTCCTAAGCTTCATAGCTCTTTTAATTGTCCGAGCTGCCTCCTCGGCGTTTTCGGCTTTGGTTATGGCGCCTCCGACTATGATTATTGAGGCTCCAGCCTCTACGGCTTCGGCTACGGTCTCGCTGTTCAGGCCTCCAGCCACAGCTAGCGGAACCCCGACGGCGCCGGCCACCATCCTAAGCTGATCCATGGGTTTAACGCCCCTCATTTGCTGATCTATGCCGACGTGGATGCATATGTAGTCCACGCCGAGCCTCTCAAGCTCAAGGGCCCTTTTCGGCATGTCGTTTACGTTCAGCAAGTCTACCATAACTTTGGATCCGACCCTCCTCGCGGCTTCGACAGCCTCCCTAATGGTGCTGTCGTCAGCTAAGCCCATTACGATAACTACGTCGGCGCCGGCCTTGACAGCAGCTTCAACCTCCACCGAGCCTGTATCCACGGTCTTCATGTCGGCCACTATAGTGGTTCCGGGAAAGCGTTTCTTGAGCTCCCTAATGCAGTTTAGCCCCTCGCTTTTTATGAGCGGGGTGCCAGCTTCAAGCCAGTCTACGCCTCCCCTCAATGCCTCCTCGGCCACTTTCACTGCCCTATGCAAGTCAACGAAGTCCAGCGCTAACTGAAGTATGGGCTCCTCCACTTCCAATCAAGTGGAGAAGTTGCTCGCTGAGTTATATCGGCTTCGCATATCGAGACTTTCAACAGTAGATCCACGTGGTTCCACGCCTTGAATCCATCAATTTAACTCCAATGGATTCCAGCTGTTCTCTTATCTTATCAGCAATTTCGTATTCCCTCCGGCTCCTGTGAACCTCTCTGAGGTCTACTATAATCCGAACTAACTTATCTACGAGCTCCCCCTGCAACGACCTAGCGCCCAGCACATCATCTAGGAAGGCCAGGATGTTATTAACGTTCCTCAATACCCTCAGAGCCTTTACTGCGAGCTCAGCGTTGTCCGATTCGATTATCCTATTGTAGGATAGCGAGACAATGTCGTGAAAGTGCTTTGCAGCCTTGGCTCCGTTAAAGTCCGTTTCTAAGGAACTTAAGAACCCAGAAAGGCTGTCATCGAGTCTCCGGGAGACTTCAAGTTCTTCATCTTTAACCTTAAAGCTGGGCGAAGAATTTGAAGCTAGGCGCGTTAAAAGTTCAACGCAACGCCTAACCCTCTCATATACTTTCTCGTAGCGCTCGAGCAGATCAAACGAAAAATCTATCGTGCTCCTATAATGCGTTAGAGATAGCATCAACCGCAAAGCTCCCGGCCTATAATTGTCGAAGACCTCCTTTAACGACACTATGTTCCCGAGGCTTTTACTCATCTTCTCCCCCCTGATCATGAGGTAGCCAGCATGAAGCCAGTACTTAACCCACGGCCTAATCCCATACCTCGCTTCGCTTTGCGCGATCTCGTTTTCGTGGTGGGGAAAGATTAGATCAGCGCCGCCTCCATGGATATCTATGGTGGCGCCCAAGTAGTAACTGCTCATAACAGAGCACTCTATGTGCCAGCCGGGCCTCCCGAAACCCCACGGACTTTCCCAATAGGGTTCCCCCGGCTTAGCCCTTTTCCACAATGCAAAGTCGTAGGGCCTCCTCTTCTCTTGGAGGAAGGCCTCCTCCTGACTCCATTCCTCTCCTTTAACTTTTTTGGAGAGCCCGCCGTAGTTCAAGAACTTGTCCACATCGAAGTAGACGCTGCCGTTGCTTTCATATGCGAATCCAGCTTCTACAAGCTTAGATATGAAGTCGACCATTTCTTTTACGTGCAAAGTGGCTTTAGGGTGAAAGTCAACTTCAATGTGCAGCTTGTCAAGCATTTCCATGTAGTCCCTTGTGTACTTCTCGGCTATAGTTCTCCACTCAACACCTTCCTTTAGTGCCCTATTTATTATCTTGTCGTCTACATCAGTTATGTTCTGTACATATACTACGTTAAAGCCCTTATATGCCAAGAAGCGCTTCACGACGTCAAAAGCCACGTAGGTCCTGGCATGACCTACATGGGTGTAATCGTAAACGGTGGGCCCGCAAACGTACATCCCCACCTTTGGGGGATTAAATGGCTCAAAAGCCTCTAGGCTCCTCGTAAAGGTATTGTAAATCGTTATCGCCAAGGCTACACCACCCTAAACCGGCTTTCCCTAATCCACACCGCTCCCACGTTAAAGTTAGCTCCTTAGCACTTAACACTTATGATGACTAAACTGCTCGGCCAACCTTAACCTCAGGGAGCGGCCGAATAACCTTATAACCCTTTAAACCCCAGCGTTCAAGGAGGAACGTGGGGCTAAGCTTCCTAGCCACAACAATTGAAGGAATGGAGGACGTAGCCGCGGGGGAGCTTGAATTACTGGGGGCATCAATCACTCAAGTGGGCCGCGGAAAGCTGTTTTTTCAGGGAAGCGAAAGGTTGATTTATCGGGTTAACTTAAGGTCTCGATGCATACACAAGCTTATCCTTGTTCTGGGCCGCGGCGAGGCATCGAGCTTGAGCGAAATATACGATCTATGTAAATCCATAGAGTACTCAAAAGTCATGGGGGTTCATCAGTCGTTCGCGGTGAGGACCACAAGGGTGGGAAGGCACGAATATACGAGCATAGATATATCGTCGGTCATAGGCAAGGCCGTAATTGACTACTTCAACTCGTTGAAGAGGGCTAGACCAAAGGTCAACCTCAAAAACCCAGACGTCGAAATAGACGCTTATGTAAAGGGCTACGAGGTTATTGTTGGAGTAAACACGACTGGGGACTCCCTCCACAAGAGGAACTACAGGGTTTATGACCACCCAGCCGCCGTGAAGAGCACATTGGCTTCATGCATGATAAGAATGTCGGGGTGGCAGGGCGAGGGATTCTTGGACCCTATGTGTGGCGGGGGCACCATACCCGTGGAGGCAGCTTTGGCTGCTAGAAGGATTCCCCCCGGTTTCTTCAGAAAGAGAATGGCCTTCACGAACCTCCTGCTTTACGACCCCAACGTGCACGGGGAGGAGTTGGAAATGGCACTTGAAGAGTCGAACAAAGCGCTTTTCGGGATCTATGGTTTCGACATTTCCCCAAAGCATATTAAAGGCGCTCTCTTAAACGCTGCCTCTGCAGGTGTTGAAGATACCGTCGAGTTCGCCGTTCGAGATTCAACCAATGACGAATCCTATAGAGGTTTAGAAGCTAAATACATCGTGGTTAACCCGCCTTACGGTATTAGGCAGTACAGGCAGAAGGCGCTTAAAGACCTCTATACGAGGTTCCTGAGAGCAGTGTCGCTCAGGCTTAGCGGCTCGATTCTAGTATTGGCAACCGGGGCACCTGAAGTGCTGGAGGAAGCCTTGAACAGAATAGGCTACAACATGGTTGTCTCGAGAGAGATCAAGCATGGCAACCTACCAGTGAAGATCTACAGGGTCACCCTCTAGTGACTGCACTCCTCCGCAGGCGACTTCACCTTCCCAGCTCTTCTACATAGATGAGCCCCACAAGACAACGTAGCTTTTACGTGCAACGCCCAGCTCCTGGGCCACCGGTTCGCACTTAGCTTGAAGGAGAAAGAAGGTCTTGTTTTTCAGCGGCGTTTCTGCTAGATATTCGAAGTGGGCCATTCCCTTGGCCACTATGATGTTGGACGCCATAAGAGCTATTCGAGCATCGTTGGATGCCTCCTCCAGAAAAACGCTTGAGGCGTCCACCCCGGTTTCTATGATCTTATCGGCTACGTTTCCCAAGCCAACCTTCATTGCCTCGTACGTCGTTACGTCATTTTGAAATGGCGCCGACTTAACAATGGCAGTTACCCTACCGCCAAGCTTTTTCATTTCGTTTATGAATACGAGATCGAACGGCAACTCCTCGACGTTGTCGAGCAGGTAAGAGATTGAGGAGCCCTTGGAGAGCTCATAGAGCTTTAGGGTTTCGTCGCGTTCAACGACCATCTCATCAACAAGCTTGGGTATATCTTCGAGCTTAGGCGGCGCGAATCCTGAAACTCCGTAGTCAAAGCTGTTCCCGGCGAGTGCCAGCTTAACGGCCATGGCGAAGCGCTCATAGCCCTCGAGGCCCCACAGCATTCCATGGCACGCTTCCCGAACCTCATTGAAGGCATCAAGCGCCCTCTTCTTGATATCCAGGTAGGGGTCGCGTTTTAACATTTCCTTAAACTTGCGATATACAGCTGAAGCGAGCTTAGCCACGTTGAGCCCCGGCTTGGCTAATCGACTTATGGTGTCCACGACTTCTATCAACACCCTGAGGCCCTCTTCCTCGGTTACTCCAAGCCTAACAAGCTCTTTGAGCCTTACGTCGATGATGCAAGGTATGCAGGAAGGCTTCAGCTTCATTAAGTTGCCCCCGCAACAGCTATCTTCTACTTATTCTTTAACCTGACCTCCTCCAATCCTATAGGGCAAATGCCTTAGATTGCAATTTTCAGGCAACCCTTCTAGATATGCCTCGCGTGCCATTCCGGTTCCCATGCATGATGGTGTGCTGCTTGTTGTTCCTCGGCTATTATTGATGCATCATTTTTGCGCGTAGCTGCCCCTTTAACGCCGGTAAAGACTAAATGAGGGTTAGGGGACTAAGCTTTAAGAATGAAAAACATGAGGAGGGCAAACACTACGGCTATTGGAAGCAGCAAGAGCGCCAGCGCTTCAGCTCCCGAGACCCTTATTGGCGGCAGGGGAAAAACCCATACTACGCCTTGAGGGGCTAGAGCCATCGATGATATCATTATGATTATGAAGCCCACTGCTATCAGGGAAAGGCCGATTCCCAACAGCAAGGACGGCGAGCCCCAACAAATCCTAAGCTGCTGTCCACCTTCACCGACTATGTGGCCCCCCACCTTGGCCACAGCCCCTTCAGCGGACAACGCTTCCGCTTCGTCTTCTGGTATGATCGCCTCATCGCCTGGGTTGTAGGGACCATATACCTTGCCGTCGGAGCCGATGAAGGAGTCAACCTCCTTCAGGAACACGACTTTAACATACCTCAAGGCGTCGAACCCCCAGAACTCCTACTGCCTTCACATTAGTTCTCAGGGGGCCCCTAGTTATAGTAGTTTACGGCCGCTTATCCTCTTTTTCATTGCCCTCCACTGTTGGAGGAGCTGACCCCCCCCCCCTAGCGGCTTGCGAATTTCAGCTGAGCTTAGAGCCTCTCCCTAAATCCAGAGAAGGAGGACCATAATGGCGATTACGATGAAGGCTGTTACTGCTATGATTAATGCCTTTCGCGATGAGCCCCAAATTATGGGTATAGGCCCTATTAATATGACCCCAGCGCTCTCCCCTTTCTTGAAGGCCGATGTCTTAATTAACGATATCAATACCAACAATATGCCGATGGTTACAATCAAAAAACCCACCGCGAACAACGTGGTTTGCATAGACCCTCATTTCTAAGTTGCAGCAGGTCCCTTTTTATAAGGCTTTAATATTTGGGGCACCAAAAGTCAATTAGAGGAGAAAGTCGTACATTGTAGTTGACGTCCCTAACGCGGGCTATGATGTGCCATTGCATGTCTGTAACATGATGTGTGACTCCAATGCTGAGCCCACCACTTCGTTCAGCTCTGCTTCCGAGCTATTGGACAGTTCATCGATTGGTTGGCGAATCTCAATATTGCATCCATGGGTGGTTCGAGTTTTTCCTCCTTTCACTCCTATCCACGAGCAGCTCCACGCTTATGATGTTATAATGCTTACCCAGGTCTTCCAGCCTGTGTGCATCGGAGTTCCTCAGCGGCACCAAGTTGAGCTTTGCAGCGGCTTCTTCCGCTAATTTACTGTTCATCTCCTTGTGAAGATAATTCTTCACCTCAATTCCCTGGCACAACGCTAGTATGTCTGGGCACTCTTCATATGGATGGGCTTGAAACCTGAACACCCTTTCGCCTAGGTATAGTTCAACTATCTGCCTATGAGTTACGGGGCTCAACCCTTCAACGTTGAGCTCGACACCCGGTATAACGATTACCTCAGGAAAGTACTCTTCAGCTATTTCGGCTGCCTTAAAGCCGTAGAATGGAGTTTCATGCTCCGTAACAGCAATGCCGTCGAGCCCGCTCTCCTTAACGCGCCTAACTATCCTTGCAACCGTATCTATGCTTGGGTCGGGAAAGCCCATCGCCTCGAAGGGATGGGTGTGGAGGTCCAACTTCAGATACCTCATGATTTCACCGGGGCCTCGGTATAGACGGGTTTCGGAGCGTTCAGGCGGGCTTCAGCGAGGGGCTTTCTCTTGAACAGTATAGGGTAATTTAGCCCTAAAAGCAACTACGGCATCCCTCATATTTGATAGGTGGGTCAACATAGCTTTCTTGCCCCTTTCTGTCAAGGCCAAGACTGGTATCCCAACCCCAAGCTGGAAGAGCGCGCGAGGAGCTATTTTCTCCCTGACAACTTTCGAGTTGCAAGACCACACGATGTCGGACATCAACAGGTTTTCAAGGTCTGCCTCGCCGCTTCTCGTCGTGCATACGCTCAGGACTGTTACGTTGATCCCAAGGTCGCGTTCGAGGTCCCTTATCTTAGGTACCTCCCAGCTCCTGAAGCCAGCCACCGTGACCGCTACATTTTTGAAGCCGATCGTTGCGGCGAGCCTAACTCCCTCAACCTGATCTATGGATGCCTTGGTCTCGTCAATCAACCTACCACCGTGAGATTTAAGAACCTCTATGATTTCAGGTACAGGTGTTGTCTCTATTATGCCCGTTAGGAATGCCCCTATCATTTGAACAAGCTTTGGATTCGACGCCAAAACAGTGCCGGCCCCTTCGCAAACAGTAACCGCGCAGTCAAAAAGACCGCTCTCCAGGCACGACATCATCATCTCAGATGCCCCGAAGGGCACAAGGACCTCAGCCATGAAGCTCCTGTTCTTCGATGCGAAGCCCCTCTTTTCAATCCTCCTCAAAACTATGGTTCGCACCTTTTCCCTATCGAGCTCGGAGTAACCGTGCAAGCTTAGGGTAAGGGGACAGCTTTTAGTTTGAGGATCCTCAAGTACTCTGACCCCCGAGCTCGTTATTTCCACTCGGGCTCCACAACACATTATTAAATGTCGTTGCAAGGAAGCTAGCACCCTAAAGTCCTATCCTTTCGACTTTACCCACTGTCGAGGCTTAGCTATAAATCTAGAGGCTAGAATATGCCAAGCTTGAATTTTCTGGCCAGGTGGGCTGCCTCATCTATGTCGTCCGTCATCCCGATTAGCTTGGACTTAGACACGTTGTTCCTGAGGCCGCATTTGAAGCACATAAACGACCTAGCAGGCATCCTAATAACTCTTGGCTCACCGCAGTTTCGACATAAAGCTACTATAAACCTCTTGGCTGAGAGCGGGAGCATTTCCTGATCCCTCTTAGCTACTTTAGCTTACAAAGATTTTGCTATAAAACATTTTCCCTACCCTTATTTTAAGGTTTGGATACATCTTATCAGTGTATATCTTAGACAAGATTTTACTTGAAGCGCGGCCCCTCAGATATGACAGGAAGAAGCGCATTAAAGCGGGGGAATAGCGTGGAAGCCTTAAAGAACAGGCTCCTTAAAGTCGCTAGGACTTACTACCGCACTGTTGAAGAGGTGCTCCGCAACTTCAATAAGGTAAGCTCCTTCGAGCTCCTCGTGAGCACCATAATCTCCCAAAACACAAGCTGGAGAAACGTCGAGAAAGCCATTGCTAACCTGAAGAGCAGGGGCCTTCTATCCATCGAGAGGATCCTAGGCGTGGATGTAAAGGAGCTCGAGGAGGCGTTGAGGGTTGCTGGGCTCTATAAGGTCAAGGCGCTAAGGATCCGGGAGCTTGCTGGAAGGCTTAAAGCTTGGGGCTCAAGCTTGGATGAGCTTATCTCCCTAAACATGGATGAGGCGAGGGCTAAACTCATGGAGTTGCCGGCTGTGGGATACAAGACCGCCGACGTATTGTTGGCTTTCAAAGCGTCAGCGCCGGTGATACCGGTTGACACGCACATAGAAAGGATTGCGAAGAGGTTAGGCATCGTTAAGCGCGGCTCGCGCTACGAGGAGGTGAGGCAAGCGCTTGAGGGCTTCGTTCCTCATGATGAAAGAGGGCTCTTCCACTTGGCGCTAATAGAGTTCGGCAGAAAGATATGCAAATCGAGGAGGCCTGCATGCAGTGTCTGCCCCCTCAGAGGGCTTTGTCCTTCAAGGACAAGCTAAATCCTAGATGCCCTTCCAAGCCTTGCATGAGCTTTAGCTAAATGGCCTGCAGCAAGTGCGGATAGCAGCGAGAGCTCACCAGCTAAGCATGCTGAAGCGACTATCTCTGCAAACTTCTTAGCGTTGGCGCCAGGAGGATCACCGGCTCCAGCGCAGCCCATAATGGTCAAAGCCTCCCTCTGCGTGGGAAGGGCTGTGCCGCCGCCTACCGTGCCCACCTCAAGGGAGGGCAGAGTTATCGATATGTACAATTCGCCTTCGGCGTTAACCTCAGCAGTCGTCAAAGCCATTGATGATTCAACCACCTGAGCGCAGTCCTGCCCAGTCGCTATGAATATAGCGGCGATCACGTTTGCAGCGTGTGCATTTAAGCCGTAGGCGTGCGCTAAGCCGCTTCCGAGCATGTTCTTTCGGATGCACACGTCCACCACATCTTCTGGGGTGGTCTTGAGCTTATCCGCCACTACTTCCCTTTTCAGGGTGGCCTCAGCTACAACGGTTTTCCCGCGGCCTAAAAGCCAGTTTACAGCGCTAGGCTTCTTGTCTACGCAGAGGTTCCCGCTTAGGCTTATCATCCTAGCGAACTTCACGGTTTCCTCGATGAATTTACATGCTTTATCGCAGGCCAGCGTAACGCCATTCATGCCCATTGCATCGAACGTGTTAGCCATGAAGCGGAGCCACACGTTCCTCCCCACAATCCAAGGCTGAACGTCTATAAATCTCACGAAGGGGTCGACGGTGTTGAAAACCTCCTCTATCTCCTTTTTATGTTCCTTAACCCATTGAGTCAGCCTAAACGCATGTTCAGCGCTCGGTGTTATAAACAACGGCGCTCTCGTCATGTAATCTCTCACCACCTTTGCGTTGGCTCCGCCGGACTCCGTTATCGCCGAGCAGCCTCTATTGACGCTTGCAACAAGCGCCCCTTCGGTTGTGCACAGCGGAATATAAAACAGGCCATTAGCATAGTCACCTTTAACCCTCAGCGGACCAGCAACACCCATCGGTATCTGGCCGACGCCTACAGGACTCTCTATGTTGCGCTTAGCTGTAACGTTCAAGTCCATCGAGAAGTACCCTATGTTCTTCAGGGTTGAACCGGTTATCCTCTCAAGGAAGGCTCTCCTAACCTCAGCCGCCTTGTTGACGTCTTGTACGAAGTTCTCAACCTCGTAAAGCTTTATTTCCCCTTTTGAGAGCTTATGTATGAGCTCGCTGATATCCAAGCTTGGTTCACCTAACCTTGCTACACACTCTAGGGTTTAAGGGGCTTTTAGTTCTTATGGTCGCGGAAGCTGGCCTCCTGCCAACGCCTGAGCCTTCGTTCAAAGTTCATTGAAATACCTTCAGACATCATTGTTTGTGAGCTTCACGTTTTGCTCGGAAATCCCAAACCTCTAAGTCCTAACGGGCGGCGAACCCATTCTTCTAGCCTCAGTTGCCACCTTCTCAGCTGCGATTTTCACTGCCCTCTCCAAGTCTTCATCGCAAACGTCGAGGGTGACTATGGGTATCGACACCACATCCTTTATTAAATGCGCAACTATGGGAGCGCAGACTATTGCTGCTGCACCCTCACTCTGAGCCTTTAAAGCCGCCTTAATGGCATCATCAAGGGTTGAAACCCCATACTCCCTGACCACTATCGTCGCTTGTTGAAGCCTAACGGACAGAGCCCTTACCTTCGAGAGCGTCGTGACGGCGGCGATCACAGCTATGAAGGGTACATCCGGCATCTTTTCCATCGCATTTATCGTCTCTAATATCTTCCTAAGCGTTGAAAGGGTTATTCCACCTCTAGCCTTCAAAATCTTCTTTATGGTGCTTGAGGGCATCCCTGATAACCTTGAAAACTTATCCACGCTAAGCTGGAAATTATCCAGAAATGCCTTCATCTCCCTAGCCAGTTCCTCGTCGGAGTTTAAGGCCGCGAGCAGTATCTTAGATGCTGTCGGAGCTAGAACAAGCTTTTTAAGGCCGCTCATGTTGCTCTTCTCCATTCAAGGCTTAACTTTGCCGCGCCTCGGGGTTTCGGGCTTCAACTTTTGATTAATTGCTTTCTCCATCTCTTCTTTGAGAATGCCCAGCACTTTGGCCCTTAGCTCAATGAATTCCTGGCCAAGTCTGTCCCTAGGTCTTGGTAGCTCTATGCTTATAACATCCCTGAGGCGGGCAGGCCTATAAGTAAGCACTGCTATTCTATCCCCCAAGTAGATTGCCTCCTCAACATTGTGAGTCACGAAGACCACGGTTTTACCGGTCTTACTCCATATCTCCATGAGTTCCCTCTGCATATAGTTTCGGGATTGAGCGTCTAAAGCGCTGAAGGGTTCATCCATGAGTAACATCTCGGGATCGCATGCCAACGCCCTTGCTATTGCAACCCTCTGCCTCATGCCTCCGGACAGTTCGTGAGGGTACATGTGCTCAAAGCCTTCAAGGCCTACGAGCCTTATGTAGCTATTGGCCGCTTCTAAAGCCTTGTCCTTAGGAATCCCCTTAAGCTCCAAACCAAACATAACGTTTCCCAAAACCGTCCTCCAGGGAAATAACGTGTGTTCTTGAAACACCATTACTCTATCTGGTCCAGGCCCTAAGATGGGCCTGCCCCTTAAGAGGACCTCACCATCCGTTGGCTTCTCGAGGCCAGCTATTACGCGAAGCAAGGTGGTTTTGCCACACCCGCTGGGCCCCACTATGCAGAGGAATTCGCCTTCATATATGTCTAAGTCTATGTTCTCCAAAGCTACGAGAGGTGGTGAACCCTCAAACACTTTCCTCAGGCCTTTAATTATCAATATAACGTTAGGCAAGGACAAATCCGGTCCTCCAAGCTAAAACCTTGCTCTCTATTAACTTATATATCCTGTCAAGGAAGAAGCCGAGAACCCCTATGGCAAACATGTAGGCTATGACCAATTCAGGTGCATGGTACAGCCTGGCCATCTCTATTTGGTACCCAAGCCCGTAGGGTGCTACTCCGAAGAGCTCCGCAGCCACGACGCACATCCACGCCACCCCCGACGCTACCCTTAGCCCAGCCATTATTGAGGGCAGCGCTGCTGGTAAAACCACCTTCATTATAAGGGTTGAGGTTTTCGTTGCTCCGAGAGTCATGGCTGCCTCCAAATATTTAACCTCTACAGAGGCTACGCCGTACTTGGTGTTAAGAATTATGGGAAAAACGGCTCCTATGAATATTATGAATGACGCTGCCTGATGCGTGAGACCGAGCATCAGTATAGCTATGGGTATCCAAGCGATGGGTGGGATGGGCCTGATGAGCTCTATTATGGTATAGGAGAACTCGTCGGCAAGCCTAAACCAACCTATCAGTAGTCCTAGGCTAAGGCCTACGGCTAGTGCTAAGCCAAAGCCCACGGCATAGTGGAATAGGCTGTAGACCATGTCTAGAGGCATGTAAAAGTGAGGGTTGCAACCTGTCATCAGCTCGATAAATGTAGTTAAAACCCTAGACGGCGGCGCTAGGAGAAGCGGGTTGTTTATAAGGAGCCAGTAGTACGCCTCCCATAAAGAAAAAAACAAGAGTAAAGAGGCTGCGGGCACCAGCACCTTTTTCAGCTTCATTTCTTATCCTAACCCTAGCTCAGCTTTCAGCGTCGGAACCAGATTTAACGCTTCCGCGTAAAGCGTTAAGTCGACGAAGTCGCCAGGCGTAAGCCTCACGGGTTGTCCTGCTGGGCTCTTCGTTTGACCGAGCTCGTAAAGCACTTGGCACATGTAGTCTAGACCAGCAAGCCAGTCTTGGTCTCGGGGATCAGTTTGAAAGTTTGTTGACCCTGGAAACGTGTTCGCCATTCCCTCCGTTATGCCAAGCCTCTTAATCAATATCTGTTTAACCTCTTCCTTGTTGCTGGCATCCCTGATGTACTCGCTCGCTATCACGTGTAAGGCCACGATTTTAGCTGCTAAATCCCTGTGCTCGTTTATAAGGTCCTGAGACATCAGGACTACGCAGCACGGATGATTCGGCCACATGGCGCTCGAGTTTACGACTATCCTACCATAACCCTCGATGACTGCTCTATATGGATGTGGATCCGGTGTGAAGACGGCGTCGATGCTACCAGTTTTGAGCGCATCCAGCTGGTCGGATGGGCTGGCCTGAGCTATTACCTCCACTCCACCCACACCATTCCTAGCAAGCCAATAGCTCAGCACCGTGTATTGTATTGAGCCTGGAGGGTAGCTGCTTATCCTTTTACCCGAGAGCGATGAGGGACCCACATACTCAAGGTCGGGACGAACTACAATCGATGAGCCTTCCCTGTTTGCGACCGCTACTATTTTAGCTTTGGCGCCTTTCGCTATTATTGACAACGGCGGTGTGGCCCCCACGTAGGCTATGTCGAGGGAGCCTGCGGCGAAAGCCTCCATCTCAGAGGGGCCCGAACCAAAGGAATGTTCCTGAACCTCCACGCCCAGCACCTTGTTAATCCATCCCTTTTCCGCCATTACAAACCACGCAGCGTGATGCCAGCTTGGCTGATACCCCACTCGTAGCTTTATTGTAGGCTTGGTGGGGGCCGTGGGTGTGGTGGGCTGCGTGGACGTCGTCGGCATCCATTGATAAATTATAGTTGCAACTATAGCCACAGCCACGCATACTACAATAGCTAAGATTATAGTTCGATTCATATAGAACGCCCTGCTCTTTTAGCTCGGCAGTTTTTTATATATCTTTGGCTATAAAAATATCTAAAGACTACAAAGCTCCACGTTTATAACATTAATTTAACGATCCTTTCGGGATACGTGGACACAAAAATATCAAATTTTTAAGCATGAAATGTCAGATAGGGGAACTCGTCATCGCTAGTCTTCCTTTTCTCAAGACCTGGCACACCATACGAGTCAGCCCTACACTGCTTGCACAGCTTAAACTGCTCTATGTACTTGCCCGCCTCCTCCCTCACCCGCCTTAGCTCATCACATGTTGGTGGCCGGTGACCTTTAAAGGAGTGAAGCGGTATGAGAGGAATAATGTTCTGTATGTTGGCGCCCAGTTCAGCTACCCTTCTAGCCACTTCCACCGCCTCCACATCGTTCAATCCGGGTATTAGAACTGTGTTAACCTTAACTATGAAGCCGGCCTCCACGGAGGCTTTAAGGCCTTGAAGTTGCCTTTCCAAGAGGATTTGAGCTGCCTCCACGCCTCTCACCAGCTTACCGCCTAAAATCACAAAGTCATATATCTTGGATGCTATCTCAGGGCTTAGAGCGTTTATCGTTAAGGTTACAGTCCTTATTCCAAGCTCTTTTAGGCTCGGCACCTTTTCTTCGAGCAACAGGCCGTTAGTAGCGATGCACTTGATTATATTTGGGTGCTTTTGGTCCACAAGCCTCAGAGTCTCGAAAGTCTCATCGTTGAAGAGGGGCTCACCTGGACCCGCCACAGCTACGACTCTCAGCTTCTCGTCTTTCGCCACAGCCTCATCGACTACCCTGATCGCCTCTTGAGGCGACATAATCCTGCACGTAACGCCCGGCCTGTACTCGCACTTGTCTATCCCCCTTTTACAGTACCCGCATTGGATATTGCATTTGGGAGCAACCGGGAGGTGTAAACGTGAAAATTGGAAGTGAGCCTCTGAGCTAAAGCAAGGATGACACGAGAGCCAGTGGGGAAACTTGCTTCCCATACCCTTCGAAGCCAATTCTTCAACTCTTTTAGCCACGCCCTTGGTTTCCCTGCTCATAGTTCCATGCGCCTCCCATTCTTGGATGGAGCCCTGGAGCCTATAACTTCCAATGTTCGCTAAAAATTCTAAGCTTTTCTGTGGGGGACATGGCCCTCATCTTCTCTAGGTTTTCATCTATTTCAGATAGAATGTGCCTTTGCGACACCACACTCCTTATGGGTTCAAGAACTAAGCTGACGGGCAGATCAGGGTAGGATCCGACGGTTCTAAGCTTATAGGCTGACGGTATGCAAGAGAGGTCTAGGCCGCCCTCCCAATCCCTTTTTGAGAGGGGGTTTGAAAGCATGTAGTCAATCGTGGCGTCGCAGCCCAGCCATCTGCCTTCAAAGTATACCTCTGCCAATACGTGGATCACCCTTTCAGGGAAAAGCTCGTAGATGTGGCTTGGCAGGTAGGGTTTCAGCGCTGTGGAGCGTACTTCTTCAAGCCGGTACCTAGCCGGTATGCCGCTAGCCCTTAACAGCGCTATTTGAAGGCTTGCTTTGTTGAAACACACGCCTTTCCTGCTCTCCAGCACGTCGATCTCCGGCTTAACGCCTTCAATAGTCCATTTGATTGAGTCCCTAACGAAGAAGTATATCGATTTTATGGTTTCTAGGGGGTTCAGGGGCTTCGCCAGCCTCCTCGCGAACTCAATTATCTGAGGGAGATGAGATCTCGCGTAGCTGGTGGGCTTTAAGAACTCATCCAGCAACGCCATCTATATCTACCCCCCAGATAACCCAAGCATCCAGACATCCTCCCACACAAGAACGGCGAGGGAGACCAGCTGTATAAGGGATTGAAGCGGCACATCCTGCAAAATAAAAAGGGGGTTTACGGCTTGAGGTCTACAAGCTCTACGGGCACGGCGGAAACTGCCATTCGGTTGCCTTCAAGCTTAACAACGACGTTCTTGAGCCACTTGGTGTCGTCCCTTTCAGGGTAGTCTTCCCTATAGTGGGCTCCCCTGCTTTCAGTCCTGTACAGAGCAGCCGAAGCGATTATCTTACCCGTACAGATCATGTTTATGACGTCGAGTGCCTCAACTAGAGCGTCATAGTCCCTGCGATCACCTAGAAACATCCTCGGGACATCGTTGACCTCTATGCCTTTAAGCTCAGCTAGCGCCTTTTCAAGTGAGGCCCCAGTCTTCACCACGCCTACGCAATCATCCATTATCTTCTGGATCTTGGATTTAATCTGATGTGCCTCCACGCCCTCCTTCCTCTCATATATCTCTTCCGCAATTTTCATGCATTTATCCACTTGTCCCTTGTCGAAGCCTACAACGCCGACGCTTCTGGCCCTCTCGGCGGCGTAAGCCCCAGCCCTCGCCCCAAAGACCTGTGTGTCGGTCAAGGCGTTTCCGCCAACCCTATTAGCCCCATGAATCCCGCCAGTCGCTTCGCCTGCCGCGTAAAGTCCAGGAACAGATGATTCGCATCTCTCGTTTATTCTGACTCCTCCCATGCAATGGTGGACCCCAGGAGCCCACTCTATAGGTTGCCATGTTATGTCTATGCCTACTGCCTGGTAGGCTTTCCACACCTTCTCCCAAGCCTTGACTATTGGGTCTGGTACACCTGAAAGATCCATGAATAGGCCTCCGCGAGAGGTTGCCTTGCCGGCCTTGATCTCCCTGTATGCAGTTATGCACACAACATCCCTTGTAGCGTTCTCCAGCTTTTCGCGATCGTATTTTTTCATGTACCTTTCGCCGAGGGCATTGTAGAACCTCGCCCCATGTGCAACCCAGCCGTCGTATGGCGGCGGGAACCCTCTCAGGCTCGGCGGGTGGACAACGCAGGTCATCCACTGTATAAACTCCATGTCTATGAGTTCGGCGCCTGCCCTATAGGCCACAGCGTACCCATCGCCAGCTACGTCGGGTGGATTGGACGTTAACGGGTACATGTGGCCTAGGCCCCCTGTCGCTAGTATGGTTGACTTAGCTTTGAAGACATAGAAGGAGCCGTCCTTCCAGTTGAATCCCACAGCTCCCGTAACAGCATTGCCATGTTTGAGCAGATCCAAGACGACGGTGTTCGCGTATACTTGAACGCCTAGGCTTTGAACTTCCTTTATCAGCCCCCTCATAAACTCCCCCGCAACGGCAACGAAGTTTCTAGCGTACGATGTGCCCGCTGCGTGTATTATCCTGTAGTTGCCAGCTTCATCCTTGATGAACTGCGTTCCGAAGTTCTCCAGGTCCTTCAACCTCTGCAAAGCCTCGTTAGCCATTACCTTGACAAGCCTCTGGTTATTTAGATATAGTCCGCCAATCACTGTATCGCGGAAATGCGCTTCAGGGCTGTCTTGAGGTGTGTAAGCTGCCTGATATCCGCCCATGGCTTTAGGAGTGCTACCAGACGGGAAACCTCCTTTAGCTATTAGCGCCACCTCAACTCCCTTGCGCCTAGCCTCGATGGCCGCTCGCGTCCCAGCTCCGCCGGCACCTATGACCAGTACGTCTGTTGTAACGAGCTCGTAGTTCTTCATCAATATGTCCCACCGGTCTAAACACTAGAAGCTCTGTAGAAAAGTGTTTCTTCTCCTAAGCCTTGGAGAGCTTTCGATTCTGCCTTTAAGCTGAGGCTCATTTGGGGGTTGCCAATTTCTCGCTTGCTTTGATGTGGATTCTAAACGAGTTTCTTGGTTTCTATGCCTAGAATCCTTGCCATGTTCTCCCCAAAGAACTTCCTCTTCACGTCGTCTGTCAACTCCGGAAAACCATACTTTTTCTGCAGTTCCTCCGGCATCTTTGCCTTTCTCAAGGCTTCTAGCTGCTCCTTAACGTTCGCGTAGGTGGGCCAGTCGCTGCCCCAACAGATTCTGTCGGGGCCCAGTTCTCGGAGGGCCTTTCCGAGCATCTCGAATACCCAGTAAGGAGCCCACGTTATGGGTGCGCACACGTAGGAGAAGGCTATCGTTATGTTCTTGCACCTGCCAGCTACGGCCACTGCGTCGTCGATCCACGGGTAAGCTGCATGGAAGCATATTATGTTCAGTTCTGGGAAGCACTCAGCCACGTCTTCTAAGTGCAACGGGTGAGCGTATCTGAGCCGAAGGTTTGGCATGGCTGCTCTTCCCATGTGGAATGCCACGTTTCTGATGCCGAGCTCAACGCATTTCTCGTAAACCGGAAATGCCACTTTCTCGTCGTTAGGGTAAAAGCCCTCCAGAGGATAGAGCTTTAAGCCTCTTAGCCCAAGCTCCAACGCCACGTGTTCAAGCTCGAGGAGCGCCGCCTCGCCCTCTATGGGGTTGACGTATCCGAAGCCAATTATTCTTCGAGGCGCCCTTCTAGCCGCTTCAGCAACGAGCTCGTTGGGTACCCACATCCTCTTAAACGTCTTTTTAAAGCCCAATGCTAGGCACACAGCAACGTCCACGCCGCATTCGTCCATCATCTTTAATAGGTCATCTACCGTGACGCAAGTCAAGTCAACGCCCTTACCGGTTATTACCTTAGCCCTGTTTTCAAGGGATTTCAGGAATTCATCGGCCTCTCGAAGCCTTGACCTAAGGTTCCTGAGATCCCATATATGGGTCTCGCAGTCCACGGTGAAAAATCTCCGAGCGGAAGACATCCTATCACCCACAATAGTGTTGGAAGTACCAGAATTTAACTTTACAAGGCTTAAGCCTCCAGCCGCCACCTACAATGTAGGTGCACGGCAAAAATGAAAAGAAGAAAGTTAAAGGGAGGTATAAGGCCTAGAGGGCCATGTCGTTTACGGCTTCAAGTACACCTTTTTCTGCAACAGCTTCTCTATAACTCCTAGGTGTGCAACGCTCCTCTTATAGAGGTTTGGTATCAGCTGTACCCTGTTTTCGGGGTTTAGATAGAGGTTTGGCGGGTAAATCGATTCAGAATATATCTCGCGGAAAACCTCGTTTCTAAGCTGCGCGATGAAGTTCCTGCCGGGATCCAGCCTCCTCTTCCTTAAAGCGCTGATGCTAATGGTTCCGACGACGATGGTCTCAGAGGGATGAGGGGCCCTTGCAAGGATGTTTCCGTTAAAGTCCACAATCATCGAGTCTCCACCCGTTATCCCCCGCGGGTATGGGACGTCCCTCCCTACACCTATGTTTGCGGCGCAGACATAGTAGCTGTTAGCCCAAGCAGCATCCCTGTTCTGTATTTCCCATATGTTGTTTGGAGGATCAATCATGCTGGCCATGAAGCCATGCCTCATGACAACTTCAGCTCCCTGCACTCCAAGAGCCCTATAACACTCGGGGAAGTGGCCATCCATACATATTATTGCTCCCAACTTACCGATATCAGTCTCAACTACAGGAAACATCACTTCCAGCAGCGTTTTGCCTTTCCCATACTTTTTGAAGTACTCATCCAGTAGGTCGTGGGGACTTGCCGCAGTTTCAAAGTGCAGCGCCGGTATGAGCTTCCTGTACTTTAAAATCACTTTGCCGTTGGGGTCCAATATGAAGGAGGTATTGAAGACTAGGTCGTCACCCCACTCCGGATCGTACTCCAATACAACGCCGTTCACGTAGGCGTCGAGCTCCACAGCCTTTTCGGCGAGCTTATCCGTTTCTTCACCGGGCACTTGTACGTGGACTCCCTTTCTGTTGAGTTCCCTAACGCTCGGCCCAAATCCGGACTTATGGAAGAAAAGCTCTCCCTGAAGAAAGTACTCTGGAAAGCATACGAGCTTTATTGGTGCATACTTGTCCCTAGCAGCTTTGCCCGTCGGGCCGTAGACTTGAACGCTGTCCATAAGCTCCACCGCGTGTCGCAGGTTCATTTTGACGTCGTCCTTCTCGAAGGCCAGCTTCTGTATCTCCACCTGCATTAGGGCAGCCCTATAAAGGTCGAAGTAGCCCATCAATTCCACCCTTCTTCAAGTTCGGGATTACACCAAACGTAAAAGACGAATCGCTGATAAAGCTTTTGCGTGAAAGAACCTCAGCGAAATAAAGGAGGAGTTAAATGTAGAATTTGGGGAGTTAAACGGATACCTGAACCGTCTTTATCTTCCTCGCTATTTCGTCTCCTACTTCATCAGTATGCGCCGATCCTCCAAGGTCGTAAGTCAACACCTTCCCCTCTTTGAGAACTTCGAAGACTGCCGCCTCGATCCTCGCTGCGGCCTCAGCAGCCGCTTTGTCTCCGTACTTCTGGTGGAAGTACCTCATTAACCACATGGTTGAGAGCACAGCTGCCATGGGGTTGGTAACCCTCTTACCATAGTACTTCGGCGCTGAGCCATGCACCGGTTCAGCCATCGCTAGTTGGTCTCCAACCTGTAGGCTAGGAGCTACGCCTAGACCTCCTTGAAGCGCTGCGGCTAGGTCTGTTATTATGTCTCCAAACATGTTACCGGCCACGCATACGTTATACCATTCAGGTCTCCTTACAGCCCACTGCGTCCAAGCATCCACGTAGGCGTAATCCCTCTCTATGTCCGGATAGTTCTCAGCAACCTTATTGAAGATCTCCCTCCAGAACACGCATGCCTTGAGAACGTTGCTCTTGTCTATGCAGGTAACCCTTTTCTTACCATCAGCTGGCGCTCCTTGAGGCCTAAACCTCGCCAGTTCAAAGGCGTACTTCATAACTCTCTCGCAGCCCTTCTTCGTTAGAATTCTCACGTCCACGGCGAGCTCCGACTCCCCTCCCCTGTTAAGCCTCCCACCTATCCCTTGGTACAGGTCCTCGGTGTTCTCCCTTATTATCACCATGTCAATTTCCTCTGGCTTCTTGTTCAATGGATTCGGCACGTTGGGGTACAACTTGCACGGCCTCACGTTGGCGTACAGGTCCAAGCCGAATCTCACGTCGAATATCAATTTGGCGCCAGCGTAAGTACCATCAGGCCACCGAGCATCCTGCCAGCCTACAGCACCGAATATTATGCCGTGGCTCTTCCTGCACGTTGGCAGCATCTCGGGAGGATACTCCTCTTTCAGGTTCTTCAAGTAGTACATCGCTCCGGCCTCGAACTCTATGAACTCGAAGTTTAGCCCTGTAACCACTTCTTCGCAGGCTTTAAGGGCCTTAACGGCTTCAGGCGCCACTTCCCGCCCTATTCCATCTCCAGGTATAACCACTATCTTATAGGTCCCCGGCATATAGACCCTCTCACCAACATCTGGTTTCGAGGAAGCTTTAAAACTCTGAATATTTAACGCTTACTGAAACCTCTACGAGAAGCAGGAGGATTGAGTTTATTGAAGCTATATGAAGTTGCAGACGACGTTGTGGAAACCGATGTGCTCGTGGCCGGTGCAGGCGCAGCAGGCCTCCTAGCAGGGATCAAGGCCGACGACTTAAACGTCGACGTAGCGATATGCTCTAAAGGACTATTCAGGAAGAGCGGCGCTACAGTCATGTCAACTGGAGGAATGGAGGTGGCGGTGGGCCATGGAGATCCTACCGATAACCCCGATGTGCACTTTAAGGACACCGTTGTTGGAGGCGAGTACATAAACGATCAGAGGCTTGTCGAGGTCTTAACGAAAGAGGCCGTCGAGAGGCTTGTGGACTTAGAGAGGATGGGCATAGTTTTTGAGAGACAGGAGGATGGAAAGCTGTTCCAGTTCGCCCCCGGCGGGGCGCACGCTAGAGTAGTAATACTCGGAGACCTAGCGGGATCCCACTACATGGTTGCCCTCAACAGGGAGGTTATGAAGAGGAACATAAGGATGTTCGAAGAAGTTATGATAACAAACCTCCTGATGTCAGGAGGGGCTGTAAGCGGAGCCGTGGGCTTAGACATAAAGCGGGGAGAGCTAATAGCCTTTAAGGCTAAGGCAGTAGTTTTAGCCACTGGTGGTGCAGGACAAATCTACAGGTACACGTCAAACCCCGTTCAGAACACCGGCGACGGCAGAGCAATGGCCTATAGGGTAGGGGCCGAGCTCATAGACATGGAAATGGTGCAATTCCACCCAACCGGTTTAGCATACCCCCCTGAAAGGCGTGGAACCCTTGTAACTGAGGCGGTGAGGATGGTTGGGGCCTACCTCCTCAACAATAAAGGAGAGCGCTTCATGTCAAGGTATGACCCTCAACGAATGGAGCTCTCTAAAAGGGACGTTGTCGCCAGAGCGATATGCACTGAGGTCAGAGAGGGCAGAGGCACAGAGTGGGGTGGCGTATACCTAGACGCAAGCCACATACCCGAAGACGTCATAGAGCGCAGGCTCGGCGTAACGAGGAGGAAAATAATGTTCCTAACCGGACTTGACCTAGCTAAGGAGCCCATACACGTCTACCCAACATGCCACTACTTCATGGGTGGCGTCAGGGCTGAACCAGACTGCTCAACAAAGGTTCCGGGACTTTTTGTTGCTGGAGAGGAGATGGGCGGCGTCCACGGGGCCAACAGGCTTGGAGGAAACTCCATAACCACACTGATAGTTTTCGGTTGGAGAGCAGGCATATCAGCTGCTAAGTACGCTAAGGCCGCGAACTCCAAGCCCTTGAATCCAAGGGATGTGGCAATGGAGAGGGAAAGGATTTTCGGGTTCCTAGGCAGAAGGGACTTCATACATCCCTCGAAGGTTAGGAGGGAGCTGCAGGAAACGATGTGGAACAACGTCGGCATAGTGAGGACCGAGGACTCAATAAACGGGGCGTTGAGGGTTGTGGAGAGAATGAAGGCTTTAGAGCTACCAAAGGTTGGAGTACCGGACGGGAGCAGAAGGTACAGGATGGATTGGGTTGAAGCCATAGAGTTCGAAAACCTGTTAACGATATCCGAAATGGTCTCACGGGCAGCGCTCTTCAGGAAAGAAAGCAGAGGAGCCCACACAAGGGACGACTACCCACGGAAAGACAACGGCAATTGGCTCGTTCACACGGTTGTGAAGAACGTGGAAGGCCAGATGCGCATTTGGTCAGAACCCGTTGAGCTAATCAAGCTTAAGCCGCCTAGCGCATAGGAGGTGAGCGGTAATGAGTCAAGAAAAGGCCGTTGTAAGGTTTAAGGTGTACAGATACGATCCCGAGAGGGATGAAAAGCCAAGGTATGAAGCCTATGAGGTGCCGTTCTATCGAGGTATGAAAGTCCTAGACGCATTGATATTCATACACGACAACTACGATCCAACACTAGCCTTCAGGTACAGCTGCAAGATTTGGCGCTGCGGCTCCTGCGCCGTTATGGTCAATGGGGATGCTAGGCCAGCATGTCGAGCTGAAGTGGAGCCCGGCAAGGAGTACGTGATAGAGCCCCTCAGCAACCTGCCGGTCGTCAGAGACCTCGTTGTAGACTTCGGCAAGCTCTACAAGAGGTTCACTGCCCTTGGACCCTACTTCGTTACAACAAAGCCAAGAGGTGAGGAGCCGGCTAGGGTTCCAAACCACAAGTACGAGGACTTCATAAAGGTAGCTGGATGCATTGAGTGCTGGTCCTGCTTGTCCGTGTGCCCTGCAGTGAAGGTTGCATGGTCTGAAATGGCTGGCCCAGGACTCATGGTTGCCATTGCTCAATCAGCATATAATCCACTCAACGAGCACGATGTGCTGCCAACAGCCTTCGCCCAAGGTCTATACTCCTGCACGACCTGCAGGAAGTGTTCTCAGGTGTGCCCAGAGGAGATAGCAATACCGGAAGTCGTCTTCGAGAAGATGAGGGCGATGGCTGTAAGCAGGGGTATAGGGCCTCTACCGGGTCACCTAGTCCCCAAGGACCTAATAGAAAAGACTGGAAGATCCGTAACGAAGAAAGATGTGCCCTTCCTCGAAAGCATCGGAACCGAGGTGTTTAAGGCTAGCAGCAACGCAGCGGATAGAGTCGGATATTTCACCGGTTGTTTAGCCGATTACAGGCTTCAACCAGTAGCTGAAGCCACACTAGACATACTACGAAAACTGGGCGTCGAGGTTGTGATACCTAAAGACCAAGTATGTTGCGGTTCACCCATGATAAGGGTGGGCGCGCTTAACACCCTGGAAAACCTAGTGAAAAGAAATGTAGCCGCCTTTGAAAGGTTGGGCGTGAAAACGATAGTTACCCCATGCGCGGGCTGTAGCCTGACGCTTAAAAGCAACTACCCCGAATACGTTAAGAAGTTCCTTGGAAAGGATATGCCATTTAAGGTCTACCACCTCTCCGAGTATATAGTCGATGTGTTGAAGCGCAAATTACCGGAGCTCAAAGAGGTTAAGATGAGGGTTACGTGGCATGACCCCTGCCACCTGGGTAGAGGTCAAGGAATATACAAGCAACCGAGAGAGCTGCTAACCTCGATACCTGGAGTAGAGCTCGTAGAGATGAAAAAGCCGGATCAATGCTGCGGTGCGGGTGGAGGCGTTAGGTCAGGTAAAAGGGAGCTGAGCGACTTGATAAGGGCCGACAAGGTGAAGATGATCCTCGAAACAGGCGCTAAAGCCGTTGTAACCGAATGCCCGTTCTGCGTGATACAGCTAAGAGATGCATTAGACGAGGCAGGGTACAAGAACATAGAGGTATTCTACTTAGAGGACCTGATAAAGAGAGCCATGAAATGAGACATCATTTCTTTCTTTTTCTAAAAATCGGTTTTTCTTTTTCTCGACGATTAATAAAAAGTAAAAAAGGGTACGCTACTCTGTTACCATGTCCAGTATCTCCACTAGGTCGTACATCTTCATCTTTGAATTGATCATTTGCATGGCATCGCTAAGGTTCCTGTAACAGAAGGGGCATATCGAAGTCAGTATGTCCGCGCCAGTTTTTTCTGCCTCTCTAACCCTGTTCTTTGCAAGTGCGAGAGATACATCTGAGTTATACGACCTTAAGCCTCCGCCTGCACCACAACACCAGGAGTTTCTCCTGTTCCTCTCCATCTCGACGAACTCAAGCCCAGGTATCTTGGCGAGCACCTCCCTCGGCTGCTCGTAAAGCTCGGCTTTTAGATGTACAAGGTGCCTGCCGGTGTGGCAGGGATCATGTAGTGTCACCTTACCCTTGAACCCTCCTTTTATTGTCAGCTTACCCTCGTTTACGAGTTGGCGCGCTAAGTCAATTACATGCCTAAGCTCGAAGGTTGGCTTTAAGCCTAAGTCGGGATAGTCGACTTTAAACGCCCTGTAGCAGCCCGCGCACGAGAAGACCACGGTCTTAGCCCCCATCTTCTCAATGGTTGAGACGTTATGTTGAGCTACCGCCTTCGCTAGGTCCCTGTGGCCTATCCTCATCATCGGTGAGCCGCAGCACCACTCCTCGGAGCCCATCACTGCAACGTTAATTCCCGCCTTCCTTAACAGCCTGAGGGTTGCTGCCGCTACGTGTTTCTGCCTGTAAGACGCCGTGCAACCAACGAAGTAAACCACCTCGCCTTTTAAGGGAGGAGGTGCCACGTTTTCGGGAATCCACTTAACCCTATCTTCGTGCTTTTCGAGGTAGGGATTGTGTTCCCTTTCGGCCCAGTCCAGTATTTGCTTGTGTCTTGGACTTACAAGCCCGGCTTTGAAAAGGTCGTGTCTAAACGCCTCGTATATCTCCACCTGGTTAAGCATGTGTTCTCCTTTAAGTTTCGTCTGCGCCACGTAGCACTTGTCCCAACAGTTCCTGCAGGTTGGGCAGGTGTAAAGGAGCTCGGCTAGCTTCTCGTTTAGCGAGAGCTTACCTTCTAGAACGTATCTTATCAGCATTAAGCGGCCTCGAGCGCTGTAAGGTTCGAAGCCCGGAGTAGCGTCGTTCTCCCTTAACGGGCATACCCTATACGCCGAGTCTCTATACCTAGAGAAGTCCCTACAGTAGCCGCACCTAATGCACCTGTATATTTCGTCTTTAAACTGCTCCACAAACAGCTTACTCATGGTTTCACCACCTTAAAGCAGTAAAAGACCTGGATTCAATATGTTGTTGGGGTCAAGGGACCTCTTTATGGTCCTCAAGAAGTCGAAGTAAGGTCCAGTGTAGTTTTTGGCGACCCGCTCACCTATAACTTTCCCTAGCCAATAGTGGATCGCGCCGTGCTTTATCTCGTTCTCTATGAGGTCCCTCCATATCCTTCTAACCCATTCTCTAGCCTCTTCATCTTCGTCGAACCAGTATATCACGTTCATTGGATCCAGGGCGTTTTCCACAACCAGCGAAGCCACGTAGAAGTCTATTTTCTTCTCTTTCATCTTCTCCTTGTATTTGTCGAGAACCCTATACCATAACACCCTATGATCTGGGTAATCGAGTATTGGAACTTTATAGCATGCCGTGATCCAAGCCTGTCCAAGGGGGCCCGTTCTAGGCTGCCACTCCCACGGTCTCAAGAAGTTCCAGCTTGGGAAGTCGGGAGGAACCTCTTGGCCTCCGTTTTTCTTCATTATGTCGTCTGCGGTTGCCTTCAGCTTCTCGACCTCCTCCTTCGTATAGCCTTCTATGTGCAGATGAACTGAGAAAGGCACGTTTTCCAGCCCGCGGAAACCTGCTTTGCCGAATAACCTGTTGAAGTCTGGTTCTAGGAGAATTATGTTTGTGGGTATGTGCTTTAGTTGAACCTCGTAGATAGCTCTACAGGCCTTTTCAAGGTCTTGGAAGGTGTAGCTGCCAAAGGTCTGCTCGTCCGGCCACGGCATTATCTTTAATGTTGCCTCCGTCTTCACCCCGAAGACTCCTTGATCTCCTACGAACAGGCCAGTCATATCGGGGCCGAAGCCCCATCTCGCAAACTTCCTAGCATAGGGGTTGGCGCCTGAACCAGTCCTTATCACATCGCCCATGGGCAACACGACCTCTAGGCCTAGGAGTATGTCTGCCACGGTTCCATACCTAGCGCTTCCAAGACCAGCGCTCGCGTTGCTTATTCCTCCACCTATGGTTGCTGCCCCTCCGCTGAAGGGTCCGTAGAATGGGGTTCGGTAACCCTTCTTTTTGAGCTCGTAAGTTAAAAGGGACCAGTTAATGCCTGTTTGGGCTGTGACGCTCATTGATGTTTCGTCCACTTCCACCACGTTTATCATTCTGGTCATGTCAATTGTTATTCCACCGCTACCGGGCGGAAGGCCCACTAGGTTTGCTCCTCCACCCCTAACGATTATCGGGACCTTAAACCTGTTCGCTGCCTTCACTATTTCAGCTACCTCTTCAGTGGAGGCCGGCCTAACGACCACGTCGCATATGCGTGGAGGCTCCGGACTGGCGTCCCTCGCATACGCTAACCTAATATTGATGTCGTCGCTGACGTACCTGGAGCCAACAATGTTGCTCAACGTCTCTACTAGATTTGAGGGCGTGCTCAACATTGCCTATAAAACCTCCTACACTTTGGAGATTATATTGTAATTTAAAGTTTTCTAGTTCCTTTACGTAGCACGGCTTTCCATTCACGCTCTACGGATCCTCCGCCGAAGGGCCACCTTAGGATCTTATACAGTTAACGCGAAGCATCAGCTTCAATTAGCTAACCTTTTTAAGGAGCTGCTCTAAGAAGTCTTCTTCGTCCTCAGGCCATAGTTTGCCCGGGTTCATAATGTTATTTGGGTCGAAAACCGCCTTTATGCGTTTCATGTATTCGAGAAGCGGACCATGCTGGAGGCTGACGTAATGGGATCTTAGAGCTCCTACGCCGTGCTCCGCAGAAATCGTTCCACCCAGTTCTATTACTTTCTCTATCATTTTCTTGGTCAGGGCAATTGCGGCCCGTATGCTCGCTTCGCTGCTTGTATCAACATACCAATTAACGTGCAAGTTGCCATCCCCCAGGTGACCATAGGGCAACAGGGATATTCCGAGCTTCGAGGCTTCTTCCTCGGCATATCTCAAATATTCGAGTATCCTCGATAGCGGCAGGCAAACATCGTGTATGTGGGCTGCTTTTATCTTAACTTCGCTGCTCGTGAACATCCTCAGTATCGTGAAACCAGCATGATGTCTGGCATGCCACAGCTCGGCTCTATCGTTCTCATTCCAGTAAACTTCAAGTGCTTCAGCCCCTACAGATTTAAACTCCTTCGCTACGAAGCTGGAGCCATGTTCAACCTCCACTTGCGAGCCGTCGAGCTCCACCATTATGACCGCCTTACATGGTGGATATTTAAAGTGCTTCATAACCTTATTCATGGTTTCAACGTACTTCTCTGTTAAGAGCTCCAGCGAAGAAGGCGTTGTTCTCCGCAGAATCAGTTGAGCTGCCTTTACTGCCTCCTCTAATCCGCGGAAGCCAGCAATTATCAAAGTCCTCTGCTCCGGGCAGGGTAGAATCTTAAGCGCGGCTTCAACTATAACCCCAAGGGTCCCCTCAGAGCCCACAAAGAGCTGGGTCAGATTATAGCCCGAGGCGTCCTTGAGGGCCCTAGACCCTAGGCTTACAAGCGCGCCTGTTGGCAAAACGACTTTAAGCCCCAAAACCCAATCCCTCGTGGTCCCATACTTGCACGCCCTCACGCCGCTTGCATTATTCGCTAGCATGCCACCAATGGTGCACATGTCAGCGCTTCCGGGCTCCGGAGGAAAGAACATGGCATGCTCGTGCAGGCGCTCCTCAAGAGCCCTGTGAACCACACCTGGTTCAACCACAGCCACCCTATCATCTGGGTTTATGGATTTAACAGCGTTCATCGAAGTCAAGTCGAGCAGTATGCCGCCCTTAACCGACAGGCTGTTCCCGCTTAGGCTTGTGCCCGCGCCTCGGGGCGTTACAGGTATTTTCTCCACGTTTGCCACATTCAGCGTGTTAATCACGTCTTCCACGGTTTCAGCTTTTACGACCACGTCTGGCATGAACATGGGCTTATCATAGTGTAGCGTCAGCAATGAAAGTGGTCCGCTGTCCCACGAGTAAGCGTAGAGGACGGCTTCATCAGTGAATACTTTATCGCGCCCCACCGCATCTTCAAGGAGTTTTAAAGCTCCCTCGGTAAGAGTCATGGTTGACACCGAGCAAAGCTGTCAAAGCTAATAAAAAGGCAACGAAATAAGCTTTTAGAAAAGCGAAGCTTTAAAGCAGCCTCAAGCACCTTAGGAGATTTGAGGTGTATCGTGGATGAAGGTTGAAGACGTGAGGAAGGTCGCTGTTATAGGCTTTGGAACTATGGGTAGCGGGATTGCGCAGGTGTTTGCTGTAGCTGGCTACGACGTTGTGGCTAGAGACGTAACCCAGGAACTCGTGGAGAGGGGGTTGAACCTCATAAAGGGCGGCCCCTTCGGCCTCAATAAGGCCGTTGAGAAGGGAAGGATGAAGCGTGAGGATGCCGACGCTGCCCTTTCAAGGATAAAAACCACCACGAACCTGGTCGAGGCCGTGAAGGATGCCGACCTAATCATTGAGGCAGTCTTCGAAAACCTAGACCTTAAAAGGCAGATACTCAAAGAAGTCGACGAGAACGCGCCTCCACACTCAATAATAGCGAGCAACACCTCCACCCTCAGCATAACCGCTTTGGCCGCAGCCACGAAGAGGCCTGAGAAGGTTGTAGGCATGCACTTTTTCAACCCCGTCCCAGTGATGAGGCTTGTAGAGGTTGTGAAGGGCCTAGCAACCTCAGAGGAGGTCGCGGAGATGGTAAGACAGCTGGCGGTGAAGCTCGGAAAGACTCCGGTGCTATGCAAAGATGTCCCAGGATTCGTCGCCAACAGGATTGCCTTTCCCTACCTAGTTGAAGCCATGAAGCTTTACGAGATGGGCGTGGCGTCAGCACAAGACATCGACGCAGCCTTGAAGCTTGGCTATAACTTCCCAATGGGCCCCTTAGAGCTCATAGACCTCATAGGCTTAGATGTGACGCTGGACATCCTTGAAACCCTCTATAGGGAGACTGGAGAAAGCAAGTTCTGCCCGCCAACTATATTGAGGCAAATGGTTAGGGCTGGCTGGCTTGGCAGAAAGAGCGGCAGGGGCTTCTACACCTACAAGTAGGTCTTGAGCCCCCTAATAAGGGGGTAGGTTGACTTTTTTTAAATTCTTCACTATTTTTAGGCTAAAAGCCTTATTATGCAGCAAAAAAGTGAAGGGTTAAGGGGTTCTACCAACCCTTGCTCAATATGCAGGCCGCGTTGTTCCCAGCGTAACCGTAGGTCTGCGCTAAAGCGTATTTTATCTCCTTCCTGACCTGCCTCTCCCCGGCTTCGCCGCGTAGCTGCCACACGAGCTCGCATACCTGAGCTAAACCTTGAGCTACAACAGCTTCACCGAAAGCACCTAGGCCGGCGCTTGGGCAGACAGGTATCTTACCGCTCACAGGGTCTGTCTCCCCCTTCCGCAACATCTTTTCAGGTTCCCCTGGATCCAAGTTCAGTATGCAATCCAAGTAAGCGAAGTAGTGCCAGGAACTGTTGTCCGGCAGCTCTATCACGTCTACCTTGTCCGGCCCGATTCCAGCCATCTTATAGACCTTCCGCACAGCGTTTCTGCTTTCGCTTAAATTAGGCACTCCCGACCTCTTATTGGAGCTCAAGTACGTTAGCCTAACTGTCGGATCGCCAAAGGTGGGAGTTCCAACAGTTACAGCATTTATGTAAACCGGCTTCTTGCATATCTTCTTGGCTTTCTCGTATTCTGCAACCACAACCGCCGCAGCTCCATCGCTCGTCGCGCATATCTCGTACAGCCTCAGCGGGTCACACACCATTGGTGATTTGAGAACCTCCTCGAGGGTGAAGGTTCTCCTATACCTAGCATATGGGTTGTACGGTGCTGTCTTACTCGTCACAACCTTAACTAAGGCCAAGTCCTCCTCGGTTGTGCCGGCCTCGTACATTCTCCTCCTGCACTCCATAGCCCAGTAGGCTGGGTTTGTCTCTCCGCACATAACGAACCGCATGTAGTCGATGTCTGCCCTGCCATCAGTTGACTGAGGCCTGAAAAACCCGAAAGCCGATTTGTCGGCAGCAACCGCCACCGCTATATCGCATTCGCCGCTAGCGACAGCTAGTACGGCCTCCCTGAGTATGGATTGCCCAGTAGCGCAAGCGTTGGCGACGCTGACGATTGGAATGCCGGTATAACCCATTAAGTTAGCTATCGCGGTTCCGCTTAGCGTCCCATGAATACCGGCCTGTTGACTCACCCACAGGTATACGCCCGAAACCATGGCCTCAACTTGTCGCCAGCTTATACCTGCATCTTTAATGGCCTTCTTCAGGGCTTCAACAGCCAGCTCCGGCATTGTTAGGTCTGGAAAAGCTGCAGGCTGCTTGGGATCAGGGTATCTACCCCACGGGGTCATCCCTACACCTATTATTGCAACATCCCTTTCCATATTTCTCCACCACTTATTTCTCTACGGGCTTCCACATCCAAGTTATGTACTCGTTCTCGCCGTCCTCGTATAGCTTGCCCACCGTAAGCTCCACCTCCATGTCGCACTTGATGTTCTCAGTCGTCGTGAGCATGCCAAGCACTCTCACGCCCTCCGGTAGATCAACCATGCCTATGGCATACGGCTTAAACGGCTCCATCTTGAATGGTGGAGGGGGCGAGTAGAACTGGATAGTCCAGCTCCAGAGCTTGCCTCTGCGGCTCAGCTGTATCACCTCCATGTTTTGGGGGTCTTTCTCACAGTCCGGGTTAGGACAGTACGCTGCCTTTGGAAAGGCAACTGCACCACACTTCTTGCACCGAGAAGCTATAAGGGCTGGTTGATTTGATGGCCACGTGAAGAGGCCTTCAACCAGCGGAACCCTTTTCTTCTCTTTCTTTGCAGAGGGTTCTCCAGCCATCACAACCACTAGGTAAGAGGTGAAGTAGACGTTTTATAATACTTGCGCCTCCACGAGGAGGCCTTTAAAGGCTCGCAAGCGTCGATTAACCGGATTACAGATAAGCCAGCCCCAACCCAAGGGGGTTAATGTAGTCTCCTATTCATATAGCTACATTTTATCTCAAGGGCTGATCGCTTTCGTGCCCCTCATATTTCATTGATTACTGAACTTAGCGAAAGCAGCGTACGTCTGGAAACCAACAGATATAAATTATTCCATTCCAAAAATTCTTTAGGTGTTAGCGCATTGAGGTGTAGTACCTTTCTGACCGTGAAGTACGTAAGCAAGAAAACAGGTGAAGTTAAGAGCTTTAAGTATCCTAACGACGTCTTCGACTACATTATTAGCACCGCGGGGAGGTGGATCAACGTAGTGGCCGATGAAAACTTCAAGGTTAAGGCCGGCCAAACATACATAGTAAAGATAGAGCCGATAAAGCTTTACCCAAAGGAGATAACACTTATGTGCCCCGTTTCTAGACACGCTTTGGGCATGCTTCTTGGACTTTACGGCTCCGAAGGCAAGCCCCGGGCAGTGGAGAAAGAAAGGGAGTTCGCTCAAGCCGTTTTCCAAGCGTTTAGAGATGGCACCGTGGAAAAAGGAGACTTAATCGGGGTACTCAACGTGCTGGTGGTCTACGAGGTCCTAGAAAAGCAGGTAAAGCATTGAAGAGAGCCCATGCGGGAAGGACTCCAAAACTTTTGTTATATATCTTTCCTCTCCAAGGCCTGCTACGCCAGGTCCTTCACCACGTAGGGGCCAACCCTCCGGTATCCCAACGAGTAAAAGTAAGTTCTCGCGCCCACAGCGCTTATTACCGCCAGCCTCTTCACATCAAGCTCTTCCCTAGCAGTTCTTTCAGCCTCGGCCATAAGCGCCTTCCCAAATCCCCTATGCTGCCACGCACCATCGTCTTCTCCTCCCACGGGAACCTCAGGACCATAAATATGAAGTTCCCTGACGATCGCGGTCGGCTTTTCGGCGAGCTCACTCCTCCAAGGGTTTGAAGGGACTCTAACCCTCACGTAGCCTGCTATCAAGTCGAGCTCATCGTCTTCGAGAGACAAGAAGTACTCGGTTCCACCAGAGGCACTATATGCTCGGCGCTTCAACTTGAAGTTTAGGTCGGAGGGCTTAAGATCAAACTTCAGCTTTGCAAATCCAACTTCCCTGCACCGTATGCACCTGCACTTTAATCCGAGCTCGCTGATCTTCTCCCTTACGACTTCCCTTATATTGTTCATCTTCGTGCCGGCTGCTATACAGCAGCTTGGTATAGCCCTTTGGATTCTTATCAGCCTGACCCACTCAGGTATGAACGGTTTAACCCTCAAGAGGAACTCAACCGCCTTATCGTCGTCCATCTCGTCGTATTCTCCTTTAACCCACATCTCGTAGAGCTCTGTTCCGGGTATCACAAGTGTCGGGTACACCTTGACCATATCGGGCTTGAAGTCTGGATTCCTGAAAAGCTCTTTGAATCCCTCAACGTCTCTGTCTAGGTCTACGCCCGGCAGCCCAGGCATATAATGGTAGACGACTTTAAAGCCCGCATCTTTAAGCGCCAGCGTCGCGTTTACCACATCGCCGATCGTGTGGCCCCGCTTAACCCTTATTAGCACGTCGTCAAATACTGTTTGGACCCCCAACTCGACCCTGGTAACCCCCAGGGCTAATAGGAGGTCGGCGATGTGGTGGTCAGCGTAATCCGGTCTAGTCTCGACGGTTAAGCCTACGCATCTGCACTGGGCGTTCTCGTTTATGGCATGGGCTTCTTCGAGGCTCCCCGACGAGGCTGCAAAGCTTGGATACGAGTTTAAGGCATCGAAACACCTTCGTATGAAGAACTCTTGATAATCTCTTGGAAGCGCCGGGAAGGTTCCGCCGATGACTATAAGCTCCACCTTTGATGGGGTGTGGCCCATGAGCTGGTACGTGCCCAACCTCGAGTTGACTTGGAGGTAGGGATCGTAGTTCACCCTTTTGGCTCTAAGCGCTACAGGGCTTAGATCCACATAGCTTTGAGGCGTAACTCCCGAACCCTTCGGACAGTATATGCACCTGCCGTGAGGGCATGGGTGGTATCTAGTCATAGCTGTTACAACCACTACACCTGATATTGATCTCACGGGTTTCCTTACCCTAGCTTGGGCTTTGCCTCCTTCAGGCATCCCAGCCTCTCAACTCCAAGGGGCTCCCCACCCCAAGAACCAGGGGCCGCGCACCCTATAATTAAACCTGTAGAAAAGCGTTTACTCAACCGTCAAACTACGTGAAGGCCACTTGAGGGTCAACGAACTTCACATGGGTTGTGCAGCTCAGTTTAAGGCGACACCTTAAGGCTTATCTAGGCCTGGAGGCTATGTTGGAGGGCGGTGCTGGGGGCCATGACGTGGGTTACGGACAATCACGCCCACGCAAACCCTTTCTCCGGCTTCGGCTTTGTAGAAGTTGCCAAGAGGTTTAAGCGCACGGGTGGCTTAGCCATGGTGTTCGCCCCTCTTCTTTCGTGGCACTACCAAGTCTCGGTGAGGTCTCCCATAGATTACGAGAGGATCTACGAAGTTGTGGTCAAGGGCGTTAAGGACGCCTCAGCTCATCTAAAAGCTCTGGCCGTGTTGGGAGTGCACCCGGCTGAGGTGTGCAGGTTAATCGAGAATTTCGGCGTTGAAGTCGCATACAACATAGCTGAAGGATCCATGAATCTGGCTGCACGATACGTGGAGCAGGGCCTTGCAGTTGGACTAGGCGAAGTGGGAAGACCTCACTACACGGTCAGCAGCGCGGCGCTAAGCGTTTGCAACGATATATTGGATTTGTCCCTGCGGCTTGCCAAGGACCTTTCATGCCCTATACACCTCCACGTTGAGAGAGGCGACGAGAGCGTTAAGAGCATCGTCGAGGGAATTAGAAAGATTGGCTTGAAACCGGAGCTGGTTGTACTACATCACGCTGAGCCCAAAAACATAGGGAGGTGCGGGGGGCTCACCCCTTCGATACCTCACAGGGGAAGATATCTTGAGGAAGCCTTCATGCGGAAATCCAAGTCATTTCTGGTTGAAAGCGACTTCATTGATGATCCCAAAAGGCCTGGAGCCGTCTCTTATCCATGGGCCATCTCGTACAAGGTGCAGGAAATGTTGAAGATGGGCATCGTAACCGAAGACGTTATCCACAGAGTGTTCGTCGAGAACTTCGAGAAGCTATATAACACTAAAATTCATTAACCATATCCTAGTGGTCGCAGATTGCGATGACACGACATAAATAAAGAAGGGGTGAAAGAATGCCAATTCTACTTGCTGAACCTCTTCTTGAGAAGCTCCAGTGCCCCCCCAGCGGAGAGTATTTCAAGCATCATAGGTGGTAAGGGCTTAGCCTTAAGGGCCAACCCCTTTGTTACGTTCTTTATCTCGCCAGTAGAGAAGTCCGCCTCAAGTACATCGCCGTCGCTGAAGGCCTGCGAGACGCCTTCACATATTAGGACGGGCAACCCTATACTGATGGCGTTTCTAAAGAATATTCTTGCGAAGCTCTCCGCTATCACTGCCGCTACGCCAACCTCTTTTAGTGCTCGAGGGGCTTGCTCCCTGCTTGAGCCGCACCCGAAGTTTCTCCCGCCCACTATCACGTCTCCTGGCTTCACGAGCTTGGCGAAGTCTGGGTTTATTGGTTCCAAAACGTGCTGCTTAAGCTGGTCCATAGGCAGGCTTAGGTATTTACCGGGTGTTATAACGTCTGTGTCTATGTTGTCCCCCAGCTTCCATACCTTACCTCTAACCTTTATAGTAGTCATTTTCTGACCTCCATGAGCTTTCTTGGATCGGTTATCTCACCTCTAACGGCCGAGGCCGCTACAACATACGGAGAGGCCAGATATATTTCAGACTTAGAGCTGCCCATCCTGCCTTTAAAGTTCCTGTTTGAGGAGCTTATGCATCTCTCCCCCTCAGCCAATAGGCCTAAGTGAGTGCCCATGCATGGCCCACAGGTGGGGTTGCACACCACAGCTCCAGCCTCCAGCAGGGTCTCAATTATGCCTGCCCTCAGCGCCTCTAGGTACACTTCCCTCGATGCTGGTATTACTATTAGCCTGACGTCAGGATGAACCTTCCTGTTCTTAAGGATTTCAGCGGCTGCGGCTAGGTCCTCCAACCTGCCATTAGTGCAGGAGCCTATGAGTGCTTGGTCAACCTTCACTCCTTCAGCCTCGCTTACCGGCTTAACGTTGTCGACACTGTGCGGAAAGGCCACCTGCGGCTCCAAGTCGCTAACGTTCAGCTCGTAGACCTTTTCGTAGCTTGCATCTGGGTCCGGGTACATTGGCGTGAACGGCTTTGTTGTCCTAGACTTCACGTAGCTTATCGTCTTATCGTCTGGCGCTATCAAGGCAAACTTGGCTCCTATCTCCATGGTCATGTTCGATAGCGTCATCCTTGAGGCAAGGCTCATAGCTCTTATGGCTGAACCCTCAAACTCCACAGATTTGTATTGAGCAACTTCAGTTCCGTACTTGCCAGCTATCTTAAGTATCACATCTTTGGAGGTGACGTATTTGGGAAGCGATCCATCCACTTGAAACTTTATCGTTTCCGGAACCCTGAACCACAGCTCGCCGGTTACAAAAACGACAGCCATGTCAGTTGTGCCTAAACCCGTACCCCCGGCCCCGAAAGCCCCGTAAGTTGTAGTGTGCGAGTCAGTTCCCACAATAAGCTCTCCGGGCCTCACGTGACCCATCTCAGGCATTATCTGGTGGCAGATGCCGGCCTTTATGTCGTAGAAGTGCTTTATCTTGTGTCTCTTGACGAATTCCCTAACCTTCTTATGCATCGTAGCCGTGAGCTCGGTGGGAGCAGGTGCCCAGTGGTCAAAGAGTATAACTATCCTCTCCGAATCCCACACTTTGTCGATACCTGCTCTCATCAGCTCATCGATGACCCACGATGCTCCCTCATGAGCCATTGCCACGTCTATCTTAGCAGTAACGTAGTCCCCGGCAGCCACTTCCCTGTTCCCCGATGCTCTAGCCAGGATCTTCTCGGCCAAAGTCATAGGCATGGTTTATCTACCCCAATAATCCGAGGTGCGTAAGGATACTAAAAACATGGTTATTTAAGCGTTACCGAGAAGGTAAGCTACGGTTTATTGGCTTAAGCATGAAACTCGCAAAACAGCCATAAGGCTCCGCGAGCTCGGGAACAGCACGTTTTAGGCACCTGTCCTGCCCGATGAGACGGCTTGCAATATGTTCTTCCCCGCTAACACATAAAGTTTAACGCGCAATCATTCACCCATGATTGGATGGTTGCATCCGCGCTCAGGTTGAAGGGGGCCTTGAAGCTCCTCACGAGGTGGATAGGCGTCAATAGACTAAGCTTAAAATTAAAGGCGCCCCAAAGCTTAAAATAGCGGTAAACGTTGCGGAGTTGAAGGTCATTGTTGATAGCCCATCTAAGCGATAGCCACCTAGGCTACAGGCAGTATGGACTTATAGAGAGGGAGAGGGACATATACGCCTGCTTTGAGGAGGCCGTGGACAAAGCAATTGAAGAGCACGTGGACGCAGTAATTCATAGTGGCGACCTCTTCCATTCTCCGAACCCGCCACCCCAGGCTTATAGGTCTGCTTTAAGGGCTTTGAGGAGGCTTAAGCAGAAGGGCATCCCATTCCTCTACATAATGGGGCAACACGATAAACCAAAAATGCAGGCCATACCACCTCTAACGATATTTGAGGACATGGAGCTACTGAGGCATGTGAGTGAAAAACCGTACTCCCATAACGAGTTCAGCGTAGTTGGAGTGGATCATCTAAGGAGGGACCTGCTCAAAAGCAGGCTGCAGGAATTAAAACCGCCCACTCGAAACAGCGTGTTAATGTTGCACGTCCTACTCAAAGAGGTGTCGCCGCTCGGCGATGTGTCCCTCTACGAGTTACCCACAGGTTTCCGCTACTTTGCGCTTGGAGATTACCATATATTTAAATCGTTGAAGACAAGGGGAGGAGTAGCTGTTTATCCAGGCTCCAGCGAGATTATATCGTTAAACGACTTGACTGAGGCGGGAAAAGGCTTCTGCATAGCTGACCTCTCGAAAGACGAGGTTACCGTGGCCTTCCAGAAGCTAGAAAGCGTCAGACCTAGGATAGTGCTTGACGTTGATGCGAACAAAATAGAGGAAGCCGCTTCAAAGCTGATATCGCAAGCATCATCTATGAATACGAAGCCATTAATACACTTGACGGTTAGGGGTGTTGGAGTTAAAAGGAGGGGCCTAGACCAAATCAGGGATGAACTGTCGAAGGTAAGCCTGAGAGCCTTTATATCGATTGAGGAGGGGCCCTTAACGTTTCAGGGTGGCAAGCGCTTTTTCAGCGACATCGAAAGCGTGATCCAAGCCTCCATACCCAACATAGGATGCGTGATCCTCGATATCTATAAGGCATTCAAGGCGGGAAACCTACATGACGAGATTGAGAGGCTTTTAAAAACTGGGGAGTGGACTAAGTGGAGCGAGCGGCCCAGTGAAGTCGAGCAAAAGGCCTCTTCAGAGGCTTCCCGGAAGTCGAGCAAGCCTAAGGATCCCAACATATTGGAGTGGGTCGAAAGGTGATAGTGGAGAAGCTCGAGCTCTTGGACTTCTTGTCGCATAGGAACACGGCCCTCACCTTTGGTAAAGGGTTGACTGCCATAATAGGGCCTAATGGTTCTGGGAAGTCATCCATGATAGAAGGAATAGTGTATTCGCTTTTCCAAGACAGCTTTAGAAGTCTAAGGGGTGGAACCAAGGAGTCTCTTAAGAGGATAGGCGCGAAGAGCGCCTTCGTGAGGCTGACGTTTAACGTAGCCGGCAGAGTCTTTAAGGCTGAAAGAGCCATTGAGAGGGGTGCAACAGATAGGCTATACGAAGGCGACAGGCTAATCGCCTCTCAAACCGCAACAGTCGACAATAAGATACTCGAGATACTCGGCATACCGAGGAAGGAAGCTTACCTGAACACGGTGATAGTCAGGCAAGGTGAGCTGGAAAGAATCTTAGAGTCCTTCACGGCGGCCAGCGGGAGAGAGGAACTCATGAGGGCCTTGGGATTTAAGGAGTTGGAGGATATAGCTGAAGAATTGAAGGAAGAACGCGACTGGGCTCTACGCAAAGAGATTGAAAAGGCGGAGAAAGCCAAGTACCTAGGCAACTGGAAGAGGCAGCTAGAGAGGCTGGAGGCTGAGTTTAAGAGGCTGGAGGCTGAAAGAACGCTAATCAGCGAGAAACTGAAGGCACTGCAAAAAGGGCTGTCTCACATTGAGAAGGAGCTCTCGGGCATGCCCGAGAGCTTGGAAATTGAGTTCCAAGAGCTTCTAATGTCGTACTCCGCCAAGAGAAACCGCCTGCAGCAGCTTAACAACAATGTCGAGAAGCTTAAAGAAAAGCTCAAGCGCCTAAATGACCTTAAAACGGAACTTACCAGGATCAACTCGTTAATCTCCTTTAAGGAGAGGCTTAGGCACCTACAAAAAACGCTTGAAGCAGCTGCTTTCGCAAGCCCTGTAGTTGAAAGCTTAACGGCAACGATATCGAAGAACCTGGATAGATTCAACTTTAAGCTGAAAACGCTTGCTCAAGCGCTTTACTGCTCGCCGGACATCGACTCAGTGATTAAAGCCTACGAAGAATTGAAGTGCGACGTCGAGCTGAAAGAGAGAGAGGCGAGCGGCCTCAAAACAATTATCGAGGAAAAGAAGGCTATTTTAAGCGGCTTACATAAAAGCGGAAGCGCATGCCCACTTTGCGGGGCTGAGCTAACGAGCGAGGCTAAACTCAAACTGCACGAGAAGATAGAGGGCGAAATAAGTGAGGCCACCATAAATCTCGAGAAGGCCCTAAACATCCTGGACGAGAAAAAGAAGCTGCTGCACTACCTCGATAAGCTTAACGTAAAGGGCTTAGTAAACGAAGCCAACACGATAAACGAGGACATAAGAAGAAAGGAAGAGGAAGAAAGGAAACTCATGAAGTCTTTAGAGGATGCGAACAGAGCTTTAGAGGATGTGTTGAGCCGTGAAGTTGACGAAGAATTGGCCTCTAAGCTGAGAAAGCTCATAACGGTCCTCGACGCGCCGCTTGAGGCCATGGAAGCGGCTAGAGATATAATGAACTTCATAAACAGGGTTGAGGGCAGAGTTGAGGAATTGAAGAAGAAGGTTGAAGAAGAGGAGGAGACAAAGAGGGAGCTTGAGGGGGCCGTTCAAGAGGTGGAACAGCTATCCAGGGACGTTGAGGGCCTTGAGGTGAAAATTAAAGATGTGAAAGAGAAGGTTGAAACACGGAGAAAGCTCGTCGAAAAGAACATATCCGTAAAAAGCGAGATCGCAAACTGCGAATGGCAGCTCTCCAACATCGAGAAGGGCTTGGAAGAGCGGAGGAAGGCAATCCAAGAACTTAAAGATTTATGTGAGGAGGCAGAGAAGGCTCAAGAGGAGGCCAAAAGGATAAGGCTCTTCGCCGAATTCCTCGACTATGTGAGGAATGAAATTTTTGGCAAGGACGGGATAATCGCAAGGAACCTTAGAGGCGCTTACAGGAACAAGCTCGAAAACGACGTTAACGATTACTTATCAAGGTTCGGCATGGATTTCGAAGTCGAGTTCGACTACGATCTAAAGCTGAAGGTCGAAGTTGGGGGTAAAGAGGTAAACGTGGACAACTTGAGCGGCGGCGAAAAAGCAGTGCTAGCTCTGTCGACCCGCCTCGCCTTAGCCAAAGCTCTTAGCGCAAAGGAGGTGGAGTTCATCATACTTGATGAACCCACAGCCAACTTGGACTCCGACAGGAGAAGAGAGCTCATCAGGGTTTTAAGAGACCTTGCAGATGAGATACCTCAAGTCATTGTGGTAACGCACGACCTTGAGGTTGCAGAGGCCGCTGACCAGCTGTATAAAGTCAGGAAGATGGATGGCGCCTCAATAGTGGAGGCCGAGTAATGTCGCTCTGGGAGGAGGACGTCAAGGAAGTGAGGTCTGCTGTGGAGAACGTGAAGAGGCTTCAATTTACAAGCACGTTGAATTCAGCGTATACGCATTGGGTAAAGGTTGAAGAATGGAGACGCTGCGAGGAACCAGAGTTCATAGGGATTGACGGTAGCTTCAGGGTTAGGCCCTTAAGTTTCTCGACGCTATACTTGGCTAGAGCTATAGCCCTAGGATCGTCCATCGGCAACGTAAGGCGTTCCAAAAGTGAGCTTCTAACAACGGTTAACGACGATCAGGCGAAGCAACACGCCAAAGCTGTAATGTCAATGCTGGAGGTTGAAGTGGCTTCGAACGCCTTGAAGAAGGCCTTGGATCGAGGCATCACGTGCACATTGCTTTTCGATGGTAGTCTCTCAGCCATAATTCTAAGCCGAAGCCCCAAGAAGGCTTCTCTGAGGAGAGCAACTATTAGGAATTTATCGTCACTCATAGAACAATGCGAGGCCATCTTCATAGCCAAGAGGAGCAGCAAAGACGAGTACGTGAAGGGAATCCCGGACATTATGCTGTTCAGCTCAATGCCCATGGGCTACAGCAAACCACGATACACATCGTTGCCGAGCCATTATGGCATCCCCGAGACCTCGCAAGAATGCTCTAGGCTTACCTCGAAGCTTAAAACCATAACTGTGTTCTATGCTAGGTTTACGGAGGGGGGTCCTCTACTAATGGTTGAGGTTCCGGGAAGAAAAACGGAAGAAGAAGTGTCTGAGATAGCATCCAAGATAAGAACCACATCCCCTACTGGTTATCCTGTCCCGCTTCTAGCGGCGCACAAAAACGTCAAGATAAGCTCGTTGCTTGTAAAGAAGGCCCTATCGGTTACTGGTTTGAGGGCCTTAAGCGGAAGAGAGGTCTTGGGGGAGGGACTCATATGAGTCGCAGAGAAATAGGCCTAGTGGCTAGTTCAACGCCTACAACGGTACAGGTAATAGCATATGAGGCCCCTCAAGTTGCAAGCTACCTGTATTCGGAATGCAATGAAATGAAGGTCGTGATGGTTGTAACAAACATAGAGGCCGTAGATCAGGCTTTCACGGGGGTTTTCGACTCTCGAGAGGCCGAGCTCATGGCCAAATACGTTGAAGGAAGTGGGGCCTCCAAGATTCTTGTTAAAGCATCTCCTGTTGTGGACCTAACCACTAGGCGGAGACCTCAGCTGCCACTACCTCCAAGAACTAAAGTGTACATGGCCTCCAAGGGGGTTCTCGAAGATGCATTTTCAGCCTCTTATGAGGCTTTCAAGGAACTATACTCGGAATCCCCCATTTCAAGCTGGATCAGGATAGGCGTTTTAAGGTCTCACCATGAGGTTGTGGTTAAGGTTAACGTAGATGCAGTGTTATCCAAGCACCTCGCCGTTCTTGGAAGCACAGGCAGCGGAAAAAGCAATATGGTTGCCGTGTTGGTCGACAGGATAGCTGGGCTTGGCGGACAAGTCGTGATTCTGGATAGCCACGGAGAGTATTCTGATATGGAGGTTGAGTCAGAGGGAGTGAAGCTCATCCCTTTCCAGGCCAAGGTTAACCCGCTAAAGGTAAGCCCGGTTCTATTAGCCTCAACTCTAATACCTGAAGCAGCCGCCACAAAGCAGAGGAACATCCTGAGAAAGGCCATCAGAGAGCTGAATTCTCTACATCTGGCCCTCGGAGATGGAAAGTCTAAAGCTGATATCAGGCTCGCCGAGCTCATCGAAAAGGCTAAAGAAGAGCTTGAAGTAGACGTCGAAGATTCCAGCGGGAGAAGGTACCTTAAAGCCTTATATGCATTAATCATGGAGATGAGGGATAAGGATAAGGCTGCTCACGGAGCTAGAAAGGACGTCTTTGACAGCATACTTCTCAAGTTAGAGAAGAACATAGTAGAATACGATGTCTACGACACAGAGGCCCTAGATCCCGTGGACCTACTGGAGCCTGGAGTTGTAGTGGACGTGGACGTCTCACCTCTACCCGACGCGGCCAGGGACGAGGTGGTATCCTATATTTGTAGGCAGATCCTCCAAAGGTCTATGACGAGTAGGACGCTGCCAACACTCATAGTGCTCGAGGAGGCGCATCTATATCTTAAAAGCGGCGTCGAGACCGCAGCTAAGCATGCCATTGAGAGGGTGGCGCGGGAGGGCAGGAAGTACGGTGTTGGATTAGTCATAGTCTCCCAGAGGCCAAAGAGGCTTGATCCAGACGTCTTAAGCCAGATAAACAGCCTGTGCGTCATGAAGATCATGCAACCTGAAGACCAGAGCTACGTTAAGCAGTACAGCGAGTGGCTCACCGACGAAATGTACGCTGCACTCACAACCCTCGAGAGGGGCGAAGCAATACTTCTAGGTGAGTGGGTGAGGATGCCTGTAACTGTGCTTATAGACAAGCATGCAGGAAAGAGGAGGGGTACAACGATAAGCGCAGCTAAGTGCTGGAGCGAGGAGAGGAAGAGGAGAGAGGAGGAGAGGAAGAAGCAGAGGGATGAAGAAGAGATGATCAAAAAAGCCGGAGAAGTCTTCTAGGGGTTTTTCCAAGTCTTCTCCCGCTACACCCTTTTCACTACGGCTTCGGATTGATCAAGACCTCTCCAAATAACCGTTAACCCGCGCATCTTCAAGGTGTTGAATATTTCTCGGGGATCCTCTAGGCCAAATGCCTTTAGCCTCTCTAAGACCTTCACTAGAGGTTCCTCCCTAATGCCAGACAAGTAGTTGGCTACTGCGTCCTCATCTACTTGGCGCTTGGGTTCAAGTCCTTTAACCTCAAACTTCTCGATTGGGTTAGCCAACACGGCAGTTCCTTCAAGCTCCCGAAGCGCAACGACCACGTCCGATGATCTCAACTTGTCTGCAAATACGATTAACTTAGCTTTAGGCATCGTAGAGAGTAGACCTTTAACGTCGTTTGCACAAGCTAGGTTTTTGCTCACCGCAACTATGATGGGCTCTCGCAGGTTTCTAAGCTTTCTCAACTTCTTTTCCAAGTACTCCGGCGTCCAGAATCCAACTATCTCAAGGTACACTTTGCTGTTCCCCTTAAGTATAGCGAAGTCGGGTATGAATATAAGGCCGTCAATTATGAGCGGCTCCGGCTCCCTCACTATGTCCCAGCCTAGGTTTAAGGCCTTAAATCTGAGCATGAAGTCCTCCTCTATAAAGCTGTCAAAGGACTCCTCGATAGGTGGCTGAATAGGCAGCAGGTCTTTGCAGCGGTCGTCAAGTTCCACGAATAAGCGCTTGTCCATGTAGTAGATGTCGGCTTTAAGTCTCCACACCTTTAACCTGGTTATTAGCGGAACAACCTTCGCCATTCTAGTGCCATACCTTCTCGTCAGTAGAAATAGCGAGGCGGGACCATCTATATCAAGCTTAACTTCCCCGTTTGCTTTCGTGGCCGTGTACATAAGTCCAAGACGCTTCACCGCCGCCACCACCCTCTTCATTTCGCCCCCAGTCATGCTAGCAACCAAACTCATGGATATCGCTTTGAAGATCAACGTTTGCAGCAGAGAAAGGTTATAGTACTTTATGAGGTCTGCTGGCTCCAACGATTTGAAGCTGATTATGATCTCCGATCCCTCGTAGCTAGCGTCAAAAGCTTTCACGAGCTCCTCCAAGGATAAGTTAAGCCTTTTAGCCGCCTCTTCCATTATTGAACTTCTGGCTTCGCCGCTAACAGCAAAGCCCTTCTCAGAGGATACCGTGAAGACTGTTCTTCTGGCTACCTCAGGTGGTATCGAAGTCTTGGGCTTCTCACACACCACCAGCCTGTCCAAGAGCTCTAGTAAGCCCTTCACAAACTTGGGATGGTAACCCATATCTTCCAGCTGGCTCTCCACCTCCTCTAGAGAGGATTCAAGCTCGCCTTTGGTCTTCCCCACGTGCTCCTCGTAGAGGCCTATCAGAAGAGAGGCCGCGTACTCGTTCTCGTAGCTGATGGACGCGAAGCTTGGCAATATCCTGTTGCCTTTTCTTTTAACCCTCAATAGATTTGATGAGAGCATCAGCCGCCTACCAGCCCTCTGCGCCTTCTCCTAGAGACTAGGACTTCAGGTGTCCCCTTCGCCACGACTTCGTATAGCACCGCCCTCTTACCAGGCGCAGGTCTCAGTATTCTTCCAAGCCTTTGGATGAAGGAGCGCCTACTACCGGACCCGCTTAAAACTATGGCTACATTCGCGTCAGGAAAGTCCACTCCCTCTTCGAGGACCTTGCTTGTGACAACTGCCTTATAAACACCCCTCCTAAAGAGTTCCATGACAGTGGATCTCTCGCTTGGCTTAGTTTTATATGTTATTTCCGGTATTAAGAGTTCCTTCGATATCTTGTGTACCGTCTTATTAAGTTCAGTGAAGATTATTATCCTATCATTCTCGTGCTTCTTGAGCAATTGCCTCAAGACTTCGAGCTTCGTGATAGAGTTTAGCGCGAGAAGCCTGGAATCCCTCCAAGCAATGAGGGCTCTTCGCGCCTCAGGGCTCAGCCCGCTTGCCATGATCAACCGTTTAAAATCATGAAGAGACCTCAACCTCCAACCTTTCCTCTCGAGGAACCCCTTGTATTTGGAGTGCAGCCTTGAGAATTGCTCTTTTTCATACTCGGATAGCTCTACGTTCACTTTGACTAAGTCGAAGTCGGCTAGGTGCTCGCTTTTCATCTCAACTACCGCCTTCCTATAAACAACATCGCCTACCAAATCTAAAAGGTCCACGTGTCTACCGTCCTCTCGCTCGAATGTTGCTGTGAGGCCGAGCCTGTATGGTGCAGCGCTGAGCAGGGCTATCTGCCTAAAGCTTTCACTTGGAAGATGATGAACCTCGTCGAACACCAGCAGCTTAAACATGTTTCCGAGCTCTTCAGCGTTTATGTACGCTGAACTGTAAGTTGATACCGTGATAGGCGCCAAATTCCTCTCTCCGCCACCGAGAATGCCCGCCTCTACACCCAGTGATCTCGAGATTTCAAGTCTCCACTGCTCGAGTAGTTCTACTGTTGGCACGACGATAAGTGCAGCTTCATTAAGCATCGAAATTATCTTTACGGCCACAATGGTCTTGCCCGTTCCGGTCGGCAACACGATTATGCCTCTCCTCCCAGCTCTCATCCATGATTCAACAGCCTCCTCTTGATAATCCCTCAGGGGCTTGATGTTTGGTGTTAGGGAAGGGCGCTTTACGTATGAGAACACCGTGTCCTCCACCTTTAGTGCTAAGTTCTCCAACGTTTTCTTTACTTCAGGGTACTTGTAGGCTGGCGCCCTAAAGCAGCGCGTCCTTGGATCCCACCTTAGCGGTGGAATTTCATACTTTAACCCCCTTACAGCTATGGTGCCGCGCTCGTACTCCATTATCACTTGGCTTGTTTCAGACTCCTCCATCTCCTGCGGATTCACCTTTCAATCTCCAAGGTTAAGTATTAGGTCGCGGGCTCATATGCTTATGCCTGCATGTGGTTTTCTGCATTCTAAGCCCGAGGCTACGGCTTGTTAAGTTGGTTAGAGAGGCTAACCTTCAGGTTGCCAACAACCTCCGCTAAACTCTTAGGGTTCGCGTCTCTACCTTGAGAGTCCTTGAATGCCTCTATCACCGCAAAGCTCAAGTCAATTCCACTTTTCCGTGCAGAGTTGATAAGCGCCCTAACAGATGATGAGCAATTGGATGGAGCAATGTGCTCGTCTATCCATTTCCCTTGAACCAAACAATCGTAGACGTGGACGCCCCGAATCGCTGAACCAAACCCCTTAAACCACGAGAGTACAAGCTCCTCAACGTTCACGTTCCTCTTGATGGTTCTAGCGGCGTAGACTTGCGCGTGCCCTATGTCAAGGCATATCCTTGCGTGATCAAGGTTCTTAAGGACCTTCCTAAAGTGATTTAAAGATGCGCAAAATTGCGAGGGCACGTTTTCGAAGAGCAGTTCTAAACCCATACTTGACGCCAGCTTCAATATGCTTCGCACGGATTTTCTAGCCGCATTCACAAATGAGGCTTCGCGTTCGCTTGCCTCGCGAAACGCTTGGTCAGTTGATATATGCAAAACAACGTACATTGGATCCCACTTCTTCGCCATCTCAATAGTTCTCAAAACGTGTTTTACCGATGCTTTCCTCACCTCCTCTATTGGTGAGGCCAGCTTAACGTCCCTCCAGCAACCATGTACCGCAAGTTCCAAACCCGCTTCGCGAACCCTAAACGCTATGTTGCTCGGCGTAAGGACATCGGCTACAGCCCAAGGATAGTCAAGGCTAAGCTCCATAAAGTCAAACCCTGCTTCAACGGCTTCTTTCACCTTTACCTCAATGTTTTTTCTATCGCCAAGCCACAGCGGAAAGCCTATAAGCGTCATAGTTTTCAGGCTCGAGTAAAACACTTAGAGGAGGGATGTACTTTAACGCTTCCCTACGAGCCAACGCGGCTGGGAGCTGACCGCGGGGACGTAATGTAATTCAATGGGGATAAGGTGCGACCACACCTTTAACTTGATTAGGGAAGTTTGGCTATTCAGGCCAACCTCGGTCTGGTCGCTGGGGAACTTGGAGAACAGGTTCCTTTAAATAAGGGAGTAACAATAAAAGTTAAGTAATTAAGCCGTGTCTCCTATACGCTGTAAGTAAATGAGAGGTGGCATTAACCATATGAAATGGCAACCAAAACTTCCAATTACGAGCGTCTACACGCTTCTTGAAGCGGACATATGTTCGCTCTGCGGAGCATGCGTCGCTGCCTGCTACTGGGGTGCTCTCTACTTTAATCCTCAGCAGCCGAGCCAGCTGGCTCGGGAAAATAAGCTCTGCGTCAACTGTTCCCGTTGCGTTATAGTGTGCCCCCAAGCAACGCTATGGGCTAGGAAAGACCTTTACCACGAAGATGTCAAAGTGTTGGATGCATTCCATGCGAGAAGCAAAAACAAAGATGTTCTATCTAGAGCCCAAGATGGCGGCGTTACAACAACTTTAGCTATGAGCGCTTTGGAGAAGGGCCTCGTAGATGCCGTGGTTCTAGCAGGCACTGAAGATAAGTGGGTCCCTAAGCCGGTTTTGGCGTTCAGGGCTGAAGACGTTTTAGGATGCTCTAAGTCTAAGTACTTTTACGTGCCCTCACTTGTGGAGCTGGGCAGGCTTGATAATGTCAACAAAATAATGGTCGTAGGACTTCCATGCCAGATTAGGGCTGTTGAAAGGCTTGCAGAGCTCGACGTAGGCATATCCAGGAAGGTTGCCTACAAAGTAGGACTTTTCTGTGCTCATAACGTCGACTACTCATCTATGATCGAGAAGCTTGCGCCAAAAGCTGGAGTCAACGTAAATCGCCTAGTGAAAATTGACATTAAGAGAAGGCTGATATTCTACGATAAAGAGGGCAAATCGTATGAGTTGCCGCTCTCGGAGTTCGAGAGCCTCACCAGGCCCTCGTGCCTCCAATGCCCTGAATTCGTTTCGAGGGGAGCCGACATAAATGTTGGTTTCAGGGGGGCTAGCGAAGGATGGAACATGGTTCTGGTGATGAGCAAGCTTGGGGAGAGGCTCTTCAACGAAGTGATGGATGGATTCGAGGTTAAAAAGCCTTCAAGCGAGGATCTATCTAGAGTCTACGATATGGACAGGAAAAAGAGGGAGAAAGCGGGTAACTACTTCATGGAGTTCTACGGCGCAGGCCTAGGAGATAGATTCCTAGACTACGCTACTTGGAGGGTTATCTGCAGGTAAAAGCTAAAATCGACTCCTTATTTTTTACTTCATCTGGCAGGTAAGACTCGAATTGACTTCCCGCCCCAAATAACTTCTACCCTTGAATCGCCCACGTCTTAATAATTGTTCAAGAAATCAAATCAAAAATCCTCTTTTCTCTAGGTTACCTTCGGTTGTTGTGAAGTTTGCATTGAGCATCCGTAAAGAAGTTTTTTAAACCAACTTGTCCGAGAAGCGTCTGTGACCGGAAATGCCCGGGAGAACCTACGCGGAAGTGCTCGCGGAGTTTGTTGAAGATCTAAGGCTAGAGAAGCTCCCGACAGAGGTCGTCGAGCACGCGAAGCTATGCGTACTGGATTGGTTGGGCGCTACTATAGCCGGCACGCTCGAGAAGGAGGCGTCACTGCTTGTAGAGGTGTTTGGATCCTTAAAGCCCGAGGAGGCCACAATAGTTGGCTTTGGAGCCAAAGTGCCATCACACGAGGCGGCTTACGTCAACGGTGCAATAAGCCACTTAATTGAGCTAGACGACATACACAGAGAAGCAATAATACACCCCGGCGTCCCCGTGGTGCCTGCTGCGTTGGCGTTATCGGAGAAGCTGGGGGCTTCAGGCAAAGTTTTCTTGGAGGCGGTAATAGTCGGCTACGAAGTCGAAATAGCCTTAGGTAAAGCTGTAAACCCCTCGCATTACAGATTTTGGCATACGACGGGCACGTGCGGCACCTTTGGTGCAGCGGCGGCCGCCTGTAAAGTCCTAGGCCTAAGCAATGATAACATAGCGAGCTCGCTTGGCATTGCTGGAACCCACGCAGCTGGGCTAATAGAGGTCTTCGGTACTTCGAGTAAACCTCTGAATCCGGGGAGGGCTGCTCGAGATGGCGTTTTGGCTGCTCTTCTATCCGAAAAAGGTTTTACGGGGCCCAAAACCATATTTGAAGGCGAGAAGGCCTTCTTTAAGGCTACCTCAACTGAGAGAGACTACGATAAGGGATTCAGGGAACTGGGCGTGATCTACGAGATAACCAGAAATGGTTTCAAAAGGTATTCATCGTGCGGCCACACGCACGCCGCGATCGACGCCGTTCTGGCCTTAAAAGGCGAAGCTGGATTGTCATGCAACGATATTGTTGAGGTAGAAGTAGGAACCTACAGGGATGCGCTTGAAATTGTGGGCAGAAACTACGAGCCCAATAGCCCGGCTCAAGCTAAGTTCAGCTTGCCGTACTGCGTTGCCGTGGCGCTGCTGGACGGCTCGGTTAGCCTGAAGCAGTTTATGGAAGAGAGAATTCGAAGCCCTGACGTGTTAACCCTATCAAAGAAGGTCAAGGTCTACGTGGATGAAGAGGTTAATAGGCTCTACCCTCACAAGCTCGGGGCACGAGTCAGAATTAAAACGAAGAGCGGTGAGACCCACGAGAAACTTGTGGAAGTAGCTAAGGGAAACCCCGAGAACCCCCTGAGCAAAAGAGAACTTGTTGATAAATTCTTGGAGCTAGCGACTCTAAGGGTCCAATTGGAGAAGTGCAGGAAGGTTGTCGAAGAAGTTATGAGGCTAGATGAGATGGAAAATGTAAGAAAGCTCCTCGAGCCTCTACATTGAGGTTAGCATCGAAGGGGTTCCACCCCTCATTTCTAGTTTTTATCTAGTTTTTAACTTCACGGGTAACGCCGCAATGACAAGAAAAAGAAAAAACGATGGAAGCCCCTAAATCTTCAGAGCCACCTCGAAGCCGTCGTGAATCGCATTGGGCGCGTTAGATGGTATAGCTGCATCACCTATAACGTAGAGCTCTGGAACCTTGCCTTTAAGCGCATCGACAAGCCTTCTATTAGGTTTGAACCCTACGCTGTACACGAAAGTGTCAACGGCTATCTTCGTGTCGATTCCAGCCCCGCTAACTATAACACCACCATCAGTTATGCCCTTGACCCTTATGTTCTTGGCCATCTTGACGCCCGAGAAGAAGAGCCTATTAAACAATGGCACTCTCGTGGTGAAGCCTATACCTGGAGCTATTTCGCTTCGCTCGGATACCAAGTAGACAAGCTTGCCCTCTGAGATCAACTTCTCAGCTGCGAATACGGCAGCGTATCCCGCGCCGCAGGCTGCCCTCACCCTCCTTAAGGTGCCACATACGTACGGGCAGTAATAGCTGCACGTCCATATGAATACCTTGTCTCCAGCTTTAAATCGATCGGCCAAAACATCCACGGCGTTAACGACCTTTGGGGTTTCGTAACCAGAATTCATGCCTTCCAATTTGGGTACTATTGGTTCAGCACCCGTCGCCACAACGACAACATCAGGCTTATATGCAGAAACCATGTCAGGTGTGAACTCCTTCCCAAGCTTCACGTCGACGCCCAGCTTGTAAAGCTGCGTCTCATAGTACTTGATGATCCTAGCTATTTCTTGTCTGAGCGGGGAACCGACGGAATATATGTACATGCCTCCAAGCTTGTAGGATTTCTCGAAGAGCGTGACTTTGTGTCCCCTTCTTGCAAGGGTTTCAGCCGCGCTTAAACCGGCTGGTCCTCCACCAACGACTATCACGTTCTTAGCTTTTGAGGCTGGCGTCACCTTAAGCTCGTACTCCCTTCCCAGCATCGGGTTGACGGTGCACGTGATTGGTATGAGAGTCCAGAGAGTGTCGTAGCAGCCCTCGTTACAGTATATGCAAGGCCTAATGTCTTCAATCCTTCCTTCCTTAGCTTTAGTCGGCCAGTCAGGGTCTGCCAGTGTTTGTCTGGCCACAGCCACGAAGTCCGCCTTACCCTCCGCCAACACCTGCTCTGCGAAGAATGGATCATATATCCTGTGGACTATTATAACCGGGATGTTCACCGCCTTCTTTATCGCCTCAGCCGTGTAGACCCATGTACCTGGTGGTGATGCCATTGATGCATCTCCTAGCGGGTGGTTAGTATCCCTAGTCCTACCTGATATGTTGATCGCATCAACCCCGAACTTTTCAAGCGCTTTGGCTATTATCTGAGATTCCAATAACGTTATGCCGCCCTCGGCTACGTAGTCTTCACCGTTAATTCTAACCAATAATGCCATGTCCTTACCTAAGTTGTCCTTAACCTCTCCTATAAGCTCCTCCATAAAGCGGAGGCCGCCCTCAAGTCCCCCATACTCGTCTCTCCTCATGTTTATGTATGGATTTAAGAATGTGTGAAGTAGGTATCCGTGAGCTGCGTGAAGCTCAACGGCATTCCAACCAGCTTCCTTTGCCCTCCTAGCTGAGGTGCCGAAGGCTTTTATGATCTCGCGAATTTCATCTTTCGTCAGCTCTCTTGGAACCTCTGGATATAGGAGCGAGCCCCTTATGAAGGGGACCGGGGATGGACAAACCGGGTGGGCTTTGGCGATTGAGGATTTCGTTTGCCTGCCAGCATGCATTATCTGGATGCAGGCCTTGGCGCCGCCCGATTTTATCGCTTCTGCGAGCTTAGCTAAGCCGGGTATGTACTTGTCATCGCTTATGGCTGAGTTTATGACTGCTCTTGCCTGTGGGTGGTAAATTACTGAGGCTCCATAGATCACCATTCCAACTCCGCCTTGAGATCGGCGCCGGTAGTATTCAATGGCCCTTTCGGTTATGAAGCCATCATCAGTGGCGAAGTTGTCACAAACTGCCGGTAGTACTATCCTGTTCCTTATCTGCAGGGGACCTATATTTCCTGGCTCAAAAAGCTTTTTCAGGCTGTGAATGGCCATCGTAGATGCCTCCACACGAGGAATGTAGTCTATCTTTACTAGTTTAAATCTTTCCTTTTGTCTTTGAAAAGTGAGGTTGATATCAATATAATACCCTATATATGCTATTTAGATTGTACACGTCACAGGCGAATTGAACGACGAAATTATGGCTCGTAGTCCACGTTGGGGATCTCGGAGGTTCTCCTTAACGCTTTGGTTCTAGTCAAAGGATTCACAGATTACCTAGGCCATCACCTAAGAGAAAATAGATTCTTCGGCCAAGTTCATGAACGTCTCTTCTTGGTCGCCTAGCCTAACTATAACTTTTCTATCCCCCGTTATTTCCCCTACAATAGAGGCGACGTAGCCAAACCTTTCGAGGTGCTTCGCGCAGAGTAGAGGCTCGCTGGAAACCAGTATAAACCCAAAGGATGGGTACATCTTAAGCCATACTTCTAGGCCTACGCCCTTAGGTAGGGGCAACGAGTTTAAATCCACGATTGCGCCCACTCGACTGGACTCGCATAGCATCGTCAAAGAACCGAGTAGTCCCGGTGCGCTTATATCTCGTGAGGCTGAGGCGAGCTCGCGCTCCGCCACGGATACCATACCATCTATCAGCCCTTTAATGTGGTCTGGCGTCCTGTTCCTCGTTGTATCGAAGCAGCAGACCCAACCTTTGGAGCCCATTCTACCATCAACGTCAACGGCCACCACGATCTTTTGACTCGGCTTCGCTGTGCTGCTCGGAATAACTTTTTTCGCAACACCAACAACGCATCCATCGATAGCATCATAGCTCGTGTCCGGGTGAGTATGTACTTTAAGCAGCACTAGGTCGTATAGCCTGATGGCTTCTCGAAGCCCCTCCGCCAGCTTCATTCTGACATCTGAAGAGCGCGAAGCCAACACGCCAGCATAACCCATCGGTCTTGCACCCTTGGCAACCACGTCATTCACGTTGACTAGCACTGAGTAGTATCCCGCTAGAAACGGGTCATCGTTTATCAGGTCCTCAGTTATACCATCGCTCGACACGACTACGTAGGAGTCGCCAACCTTGAACCACCCAGCATCGTCGTATCGACATTCCTCACTGAAAAGCCTCGCGAGGACACCTATACACGACTTCCTAGCAAAACCCTTATACTCTCTTAGTTGCTTTATCAAGTCTTTGAGGTGCATAGGGCCTACCTTTATGGACTGCCAACTTTTCAGGATATTTTCTTCTTCATAGAGTCGCTTTTAACATTTACTTCACGCTTTATAGCACACTCAACTTCAACAATGCCAAGGCCACCGATGTGGTCGGCACAAGCTTTATGGCTCTCCTACCTCGAAGCTCAAGGGCCTCCTCCAAACTCATGTAGGTTATCTCCAGCGCTGCGGCAGTCGTCTTCGGCTTACCGAGAAGGGCGCAGGGTATGTAAAAGTACTTCTTGTGGTCTTTATTCACGGGTTCCTCCACATTCATTGGAATTGAATTGAATACAACATAATGGTGCTGCCCTACAAAGACTTCGCGCGGGGGCCAGCTCTTTTCAAGGTAATCGTCGGGCAGCAAAGAGTTCGTTGGTCCCTCCAGCATCAGCACTTTCGAATTCAACGGCGCAACGCTGCACCCTATCTCTTCAAGGCATTCTCTCTTAATGCCTTCAGCTATTCCCTCCCCTACCTTCAGGTGCCCCTCCGGAAAAGAGTAATACCCCCTTCTCGGCGACTCCCCCCTCTTAATTAGGAGGAGCCTTCCTTCGTCTAAGATCATGGCTGAAACGACTATTCTGAGGTCGTCCCTTTCTTTACCTTCAAGTGCTAGTATGTCCCCACCCATATCAGGTGCACCTTGGCTTCACATGCCCTCCTTAAGAGAGCGATTAAGTTGTTGTGGGGCTTCCAAACCTAAATCTTTTTTGCGAAAATGCTTATACTCTATGCAGCCTTTCACGGGGTGTCTCGTACATTGATAAGGGTATCGACGCCGGGCAAAGTCACCTTGTTCGGCGAGCACGCAGTCGTTTATGGTGAACCAGCTATAGCTACAGCCATTGACAGGAGGGTAAGGGTTGAGGCTGAAAGGAGGGGCGACGACCTCATAAGGATTGAGGCTAAAGATCTGACTCTCGCGGGCTTTAAAGCTTTGTTGTCCCCTAACGGTTCCATAACACTTGAAGGAGAATCGAAGAAAGTTTTGGCTGCTATAAGCTACGTTAAAAGGGCGGTTGAGTTGATCCAAGAGAAGTATAGCGTAAAGAGGGGCGCCCACATAGTCATCACTTCGGAAATGCCCGTGGGGGCTGGCCTAGGAACATCAGCGGCAGTTGCGGTATCGGTAGTTAAGGCGTATTCACTGTTAGCGGGCATTGAGTTGAACAAGGATGAGTGCGCCGAGCTCGGCTATAATGTTGAGTTGAGCGTTCAGGGTATAGCAAGCAGGATGGACTCCACAACGGTAGCTGTGGGCGGAATATTATACATAGATCCAAAGGCTGAAAAAACATATGAAGGCATAGCGTGTAGGAGGGGTTTTGAAGGCCTAGTAGTCGGCTACACCAATAGGGAGGCCAGCACAGGCGAAATGGTGGAGAGAGTTAAAAGGTTCAGAGATGATGTCCCCGAAATAGTTACGCCGTTAATTAATGTTATAGGCGAAGTTGCGAGGAAGGCTAGAACCTACATTGAGGCGGGCGACTTCCAGAGGATAGGGGCACTTATGAACATTAATCAAGGCCTACTAGAGGCCATAGGGGTATCAACAAGCAAGCTATCGCAAATGGTGTATGCTGCAAGGTGCGCTGGAGCTCTAGGATCGAAGATTACGGGTGCTGGTGGTGGAGGGTGCATTATAGCCTTGGCTCCTGGAAAAGAGTATGAGGTAATGGCGGCATTGAGGGCTATAGGGGTATCGGCGTTTAGGGCGTCACCCACAAGCGATGGGATAAAAGTTGAGGAAGGATAAGATGATAGGCCACAAGGGAAGGCCCATCATTTAAAGTTGAGAACAGCTTTGAAGCCGTGGAGGAAGCCTTGAAGGCACTCAAGGTAGATAAGCTCTTCCCTTATCTTGGAGTAAGTTAATGCTTTATGTAGGGTTCAAGGATTTGCAATGCCAACGCTAAGCAATGTAATCGTCGTCAACCACCTCGATTGCATTCTCGTGCTTAACGTCAAAGTGCTGACTACAGTAAAACAGGATTGTCGACGTGCTTGAAGCCTTTTGATATAGAAGAGATGCCCTCATAATTGACCACGGAATTTTCCTCCGCGTTAAGGGCAGGCTTCGCTGGGTTCACGTTATGCCTCAAATCGCTTAGCCCGTCTAGGATGTTAAGTGAAGGCATGGGCTGCTTACTCGTGAATAGGTGTTACCTTGATAAGGTGGTGACGCAGGAGGCTTTACGCCTCGGGCTTGATGGTATTGTGTAGACCGTTAACTCTATATCTAAAGCCATGACGTTTCTGTCTTCAGGCGCGGGGAGATATGGCAAACCAGCAAACCCCACGTATTCGTTGGCGGTGATGCATGATGATATTTTTGAGGTCCCTAGCGATTTTGACGGCTAGCTTCCTAGTTTCCTTTATCGTTACACCGGTGATAATTAGGTTTTCTCGGAGGATGGGGTTTGTTGGCAGGGACGTCCATAAACCTGGCCAACCATTGGTTCCCGAGCTGGGCGGCTTAGGCATCCTACTTGGTATATTCGCAGGTGCAGCGCTTTACATGGCTATCACCTTAAGCTTTGAGGCTTGGGTATTAGTTTTCGTGGGATGCACGGCGATAGCCGGAGCAATAGGTTTGTGGGACTACTTCGTAACCATGAGTGGAGTTAAGAAAACTGTCCTGACAACCTTGGCTTGCATACCTCTTGTTCTTGGAGCGATCCTATGGCCCAATGATATAGTGATAGGAAGACCCGAAGTGCCCTTCATAGGAGTCATGAGGCTTACGCTCATATACTGGATTCTATTGCCATTTGCAGTGGCCGTGCCTGCGAACGCTGTTAACATGATGGATACATTCAACGGAGTCATGCCTATCACATCGATCTTCAGCGTCTTGGGGTTGTTAACGTCTGCTGTATTGCTTAACAGGGTTGAGGCTATGTTTATGTGCTTGATTCTGCTGGGCTCGCTGCTCGGATTTCTGCCGTACAACCTCTATCCTTCAAAGGTTTTTGCAAGTGATGTCGGCAGCTTAGCTGTTGGAGCGGCCATAGGCGTCATAGCCGTTATCGGTAGGCTTGAAATAATCGGGGTGACGGCGATGATGCCTCAGATAATGAATGGATTCTACATACTCTCCTCGATTAAGGGGCTTGTTGAGAGGAGAAAGATAAAGGAGAGACCAACGATAATTCTCGGGGATAACGTACTAGCCGCAAACAACAGCAAGATGGCTCCTCTAACCTTAGCCAACATAATACTCTCAAAGGGTCCACTTCGAGAACCAGAGCTGGTCAATTGTTATGCTACGCTGTCGTTTTTCTCATTTATGTTATCTGTCCTGACGGCGTGGTTGATGGTGATCACATGAAGAACTTGAAACTGGTACTTGACATGGTCTGTTTGATGTGCTTTATTTGGCTTTTAATAATAGCATTGCTAATATTAATAAACACGGTAATCGTAAACCTAAGGATCCCGCTTGAAGGCGTCATTGGTGCGGCAATAAATAACGGCATTCAAATAGCATTGAGCGGAATCTTGTTCCTATTGTTGCTTATAGCCTGGCACAAGCTCACAATGTACTGCCGCGAGAGAAGGCTTAAACATTGGAGGCAACGCGCTCAATAACTTCGATTATCCTTGACATTGGATCCTCCATTAAGTTCCAAAGCTTTTTGCTGAGCTCTTGGTTTTTGCATTTCACGTAATCTATGTTAGACAAGGTGCTTAAAACTACGTCGACAAGTTCCTCGGCCTTTGCCTTGGAGATAAGACCAAAGTTTATAAGATATCGCTCTACGTAAAGGTCATCCCTTGGATAGTATGAAATAGCGGGCGTCCCCATAAGCGCCGCCTCACAGGTCATTGTTCCTCCAGACCCTACAAACAGCGTTGCCCGACTTAATATAGATGGAGCATAGACTGGTTTCCTTAGGACGACCACGTTTTTAAGTCTTTTGAACCTCTGATTAAGGTATTTCATTTGCCACCCATACCTAGGCATAACCAATATTAAAGCGTCGGGAACCCTCACTGACAAAGAATGTATTGAGTCCTCGATCAAGGTTGGTTTATCGAACATCATGTAGGAGGCGTGAACCTCTTCAACCCTCACTATGATAAGTTGCTTGAAATGCATCTTCCAACGAAATGGGGTCCCATCCTCAACGCTCATGTGCTTAAGCCACATTACCGGGTCCAATGCTCTATATCGCACAACGTTTTTTTCCTCGATGCCATATTTAGTCCATTCCTCCACCGGTATGATCCAAGGAGTTAGAAGCTTAAAGCTTAGGGGGACCGTTAGCTTCGCTACGGCTGCCGAATGCGGCGAGTCGTTGGCTAACAAATGGGGTATCCCAAGCCCAAAGGATACTCGGGCGGCATCGGGTGATGTTGACAACGCAACCTTGGGCTTGAACCTATCAACTAAGCGGATGAGTTTTTTCATTCTGTTAATGCTGCAGGCCAGTTTTCCACGAAGGCTGCCACCACCATGCTTCCCTACGGCTTGAGCCTCAACACCGACTATCCTAGCTAAGGCATCGGTTTCCCTGTACCTGCGCGTTGTCACCAATGCATTCCACCCCCTTCCCTTGAGCTCATCTATCAACGGTTTATAGAACAGCATCTGCTTCGGGGTCAAGTATTCAACCCATATTCTCATGGCTCACCCTCTCAACCATAGGTTCACCTTAAATTTTCATTTTAACCATTGCATGTTTTCGAGGTTTACTTGCGCCATTTATAGCGTTAAGCTTCTCTTTATTTTGCTTTCTAACGGGCCTTCGGCAGCTCCACAGCGGCCGTCAGAGCTGAAGGAGCTTCAAACGGAAAAAGCTTAATACCCATAACCTACAAGAGGGGTCCATTGATGTTGGTGGTTTCATGTCCGTATTTGAGCTTTCGCCTGCGGATTTGCTGGCGCACCTTAGAGATGGCAAGCTGAGGGCCGGCGTGGTTGGGCTTGGACGCATGGGTCTGCCTATAGCATGCACGTTGGCCGAGGCGGGCTTCAGCGTTTCGGGCATAGATGTAAATGAAGAGCTCGTTAGTATGGTAAACCTCGGAGTGGGGTTTGAAGACGAAGCTGGCCTGAACGATGAGGTTAAAAAATGGGTTTCAAGCGGGAAGCTCAGAGCACACACGGGTTTCGAAGTTCTCAAAGAGTGCGACGTTGTATTCATTGTCGTTCCAACTAAAGCTGTAAACCGAAGGGCTGACTACAGCACCCTTTATAGTGCGTGTAAGGACATAGGGAGCTACTTAAAGAGGGGCATGCTCACAGTTCTATGCAGCACTGTGGGGCCCCTTGTAACGGAGAGGATAGTTAAAGGCGTCCTTGAAGAGCGGTCAGGGCTCAGAGCTGAAGTCGATTTTGGGCTCGCTTACAGCCCCATAAGGGCGACGTCTGGTAGGGTGCTTAGAGATTTAAGGTCATACCCTAGGATTGTTGCTGGATTAAGCGTTCGAAGCCTCGAAGCGGCCTCTACAATAATAGGTCAGACAACCAGCGGTGGCGTCGTCAAGGTGTCCTCGGTGAGGGTGGCTGAAGTCGCTAAGCTAGCTGAAAACGTCTACAGGGATGTCAACATAGCCCTAGCCAACGAGATAGCGCTCATCTGCGAAAAGTTAGGCGTCGACTACAACGAAGTAGCCCACGCCGCAAACACTCAGCCATTCTGCCACCTGCATGTCCCAGGGCTGGGCGTAGGTGGACACTGCATTCCCCACAATCCGTACTTCCTCGTCGATTACGCTATATCCGAGGATTTAAAGCCCTCTTTAATTGTAACAGCCCGAAACGTCAACGACGCCATGCCAAGACACACATTGAAGCTCATAATTGATGGTTTAAACGAGTGCGGCAAGGATATCAGAGGCTCCCATATAGCCATACTTGGAGCTGCGTTTAAACCGGATTCGGCTGACCCAAGGTACTCGCCGGTGAAAGGGCTTTTCGAGGATCTGAGGATGATGGGGGCAAAGGTCAAGGTCTACGATCCATTGGTACCGCTTAAGGCGCTTCGCGAGCAGGGTTATAGTGCTCGCGGAAGCCTCGAGGAGGCTGTGCGCAGAGCCAATTGCATCGTCGTTGCAGTACCCCACGTTGCTCTAAAAAAAGAGCTTGAAGATAAGCTGGAGAGGGTGCTGGAAGCGGTTAAGGCGCCTAGGTTGATAGTGGATTGCTGGAGAATGCTGGATCCCGACGCGGTTAGGAGGCTCGGGTTTAAGTACAGGGCTGTGGGGAGAGGCCTTTGAAGGGAGTTCTACGAGTATCAGTGATAGGTGTGGGCTTCTGGGGTAGAAACCACGCAAGGGTCTTCAGCGAAATGAGCGGAGTAACCTTGGAGTCAGTATACGACTTAAAGCGCGATGCCGCCCAAGGCGTGGCCGAGAAGTACAATTGTCGAGTTGCCGAAAGCCTTGGAGATGCCCTTGAGAACAGCGATGCCGCCACTATATGCACTCCGTCCTCAACGCACTTCGAAGTGGCAATGGAGGCCATAAATGCTGGGAAGCCCATCCTCGTAGAGAAGCCCCTAACTACCAGCAGCGAAGATGCCTTGAGGCTTTTAAGGAAGGCAGAGGAGAAAAAACTGCTGCTTATGGTAGGTCACATAGAGAGATATAACATGGGGTTTAAGAAGCTCTACGAGATTGCAAGGTCTGGTAAGCTAGGGGAGCTTCTATCCATCAGATCGAAGAGGCTCTCGCTTGGCTCATCCCGGATTTCAGACATCGGAGTTATTCACGACCTGGCGATTCACGACTTAGACCTATCAATGTTTTTAGCAGGCTCAAAACCTTTACACGTCTACTCAATAGTTGATCTCAAAGGCTCGAGCCACGAAGAGCGCGCCCACTTAATGTTAAACATGGATAATGGAGTTTGCGTCTACATAGAGGCTTCTTGGCGCACTAAGAGGAAGATAAGAATAATGGAGGTTACGGGAAGCGAGGGGACGGCTGAGCTCGACTTCCTAAGCCAAGAAGTTATTGTCAAGCTCAGCGGAGAGGAGTTTAGGCTACGGGATCCATGGATAGAGCCGTTGAAGCTTGAGCTCGAAAACTTCGTTAATGCAGTTAAAGGGCTTGAGGCACCTATGGTAACTGGAATCGACGGCTACAGGGCTTTAATATGCGCTGAGGCTGCACTCAAGGCTGCGAGAGAAGGGAGACCCGTAGCAGTTAGCTTCGAAGTTTAGGCTACCTGGAACAACAAAGGGAGGGAAAAACGCCAGCTAGCTCCGCACCTTCAAGGATGCCCTAAGCCATCGGCCTTACTTCAATATGCACATCAAACCGCTTGCCTATCCTATCCAGTTTCTTACGGCATTTCTTGATAACCAACGGAACGTGGTGTCTAGGTACGTAGATGAAGGCTACACCTTCCTCTGGAATTTCAACTTCGAAGTCCGGCGTAACTTTACTTAATGCATGTTCTAGGGCCTTTGCAACAGCGGCATCACCTGCCTTTAAGGTCTTCTTTACTGGGACCACGAAGGTTCTTTCGCCGAAGACGTACATTTCGTATTCAGGCTCATCTGTTAAGAAGTCCTTGACCACCACTACAGGCCTTGCTAGGTCCTCCTCCTTGAGTCCGTGAGGTATCTTAATTGTGGTTTCAATGGAGTAAACCTTCCTTACAAATCCCTCACTTATGAATATTACAGTGTCAACGATTGATGGTATCATTCCCAGCTCCACTCTTCCAACAAATCGCTGTATCGCGTCTATAGGCGACGTCGCGTGGACTACCCCAACCATCCCCACACCGGCTAGCCTCAGATCAGAGTAAAGCTTGAAGTCCTCCGTATCCCTCATCTCATCGAATATAGTGTAGTCGGGCCTACTCAGCAATAGGACATCGTGTATCTCCTCCGAGGAGGCGGCGCTTTTCGAGTATTGAGTGATATCGTGGGGCAGCTGCAGGTCCCTTGGAGCCTCAATGGTCTTCACTATCTTGTTTTTTCTTCTATAATACTCTGCGATCGCTTGAGCAAAGGTGCTCTTACCCATGCCTGGGGCCCCGGCTATCAGTATACCTTCAGCATGAAGGTCCAGCCTATCGACTAGCTTGGGCGGCAAGTTGTAGTCCTCGAGCCGCAGCTTGAGTATGGGCCTAACAGCCGTGACCTCAAGCCCGTCCGAGAATGGGGGACGAGTGATGACAATCCTGAAGTTTCCCAGTTGTACTATCGTGGAGGTTTCTCTATCAGCTTCCACGAAGCCGTCGGGTGAGCTCCTAGCTTTCTCTATAACTTCAGTTATTATCGCCTGAATTTCCTCATGTGAGGCTACCGTGTTCCTCACAGGTTCAAAAATCCAGTTTCCTGGTTGTCCTCTCTTCGCGTATGGGATAACCCCCTCCTTAAGGTGCACCGACATTGTTTTATCATCAAAGAAATCCTCCAGCTTCAGCTTTCCTTCAGGCTTCACGTAAATGACGTTTATCCCCATAGCTTCGGCTGTTTTAGCCATTACCACGTCGCAAGTTATGATGGTGGCGTTAAGGTCCAAGGCGAGCTCCCTCACCATTTCATTGATGACTTCAGGAGTCGCTTTGCTTCCGCCGTATTCCCCCACGAACGCTATTTTTACTCCGCTCTCCTCGCATACCTTCCTCAGCCTAGAAAGGCCCTCTAAACCCGAGAAGTTGTTGAACTTGGCTTTTCTCTCGAATTCGCCTACTATAGCTCTATGTATTACAAGCTTGTTTCTAACTGCGCCGCTTTCTACAAGCCTTCTCACTACTTCTGCTTCTAATGCTGGGAGGTCAGGCACGTAGACTTCAGGGCTCAGCATTCCTCTTAAATCACACCTCTTAAGGAGGTCAACCCTAGCTTAGGGTAGGGTGTATTTTATAAATCTTTTCAATGAGTAGTAGTGCCGAAGTTTAGCCGGTGGTGATTACATGAGAATAATGGATGGGTTGTACTACTATCCCGAGACCGGGTTCACATCCAATTCCTACATAATCGATAATGAGGTTCGAATACTTGTAGATCCAGGCCACCAAGAACACATTAAAGATCTAATCGAGTTGCTCAGCGAGGACGGCTTCACCCTGAGAGACGTTGATTTAATTATCGTGACGCACGCACACGTAGATCACTGTGGTTCAGTCCGCGTGCTCCAAAATGAGCTAAACGTAAGGGTGGCAATGCATGAAGCTGAAAGGGAGTACCTTGTTGACCAAGCACGCTACTTCCATAGACTCCTAGGAGAGGAGCTGTGGATGTTCACCGTTAACCAATGGTTTAAAGGAGAAAGGGACGAATGCGTGAGCAATTCAAACCTGTTGATTTTACACACTCCTGGTCACACTCCTGGAAGCATATCGATATACTCACCCGATAAGGGGTACTTGATATCAGGCGACCTAATCTTTCAGGGCGGTGTAGGCAGAACAGATCTGGGCGGAAGCGGCGAACTGCTTAAGAAATCCATAGAGTTAGTTTCGAAGCTTGATATAGACATGCTTTTGCCCGGCCATGGACCCATAGTAGTGGGGAAAAATGAGGTGAAACGAAATTTCAACTTTGTAAAAGGCTTCATGGATAGCGTGCTCTGAGCACCAGCTCCAAAGGGGCCTTACCCATACAATCGATCTATTGGAGCTTAATCCCCATCGTTCAAGGGTTTAATCTCGCATACTTATAGACAATTAAGTCCGAACACGGAGCTTAAGGAAAAAAGTAAGAGCGGCTTAAACTGTAATTGTAGTGGTGGAGTGGTTGTCGTGATCCACGGCATAAACTTAGTGTACGAAGAAGTAGAAGGGCCACCTACCCTAAAGAGGGTGAAAGTCGAAGAAGAGATCTACGAGTACGTGATAAGTACTAGGGCTCGGTGGGAGCCGATAATAGCGATTGAAAAGGTAGCCATTAAGGCCAATAGCGTACATCAAGTAGCTATTAGACCCGTGAGGCTAAACCCGAACGAACTGATGATTCCCTGCCCTGCCTCTTGGAATTGCCTAGGACACGTGGTGAATGTGGGACGTAAAGGAATCCCCCAGAAAGTAGAGAAGGCAAGAACCTTCGACTACGCTAACTTTCTAGCATTCAAAGATGGGGCTATAGTCGAGGGAGACCTGTTAGGAGTACTAAACGTGTTCCCGAAAGCAACCATAATGGCAATATTTAGAGGTAGCAGCGGGGCACGAGAAGTTTATCCCCCTTACAGGGGTTAAAGGTGAAGCCAAATTACGAGCAAAGGGAAAGGGTTCAAATCAAGCCAATCTTCTTTACAAATCCCTTAATTGCGATTAGGGCCGGGCTATTATCCGGGAGCTTTAGAAGCGGTATCCCTTCAAGGTTGAATCGCGCTACGTTGTCGTCGTAGGGCACAATTCCGAGGGGTTCCACGCCTATTTCTTTCGCGTAGCTGTTAAGGATTGCCTCCTTATCGGCCGGGAACCTGTTGCCCAACAGGAATACCCTCTTGAAATTTATGTGCACCTCTTCCGCCAGTTTCTTTATTCTAGCCGCCGTCAGGAATCCCATTCTGCTTAGGTCCGTCACGATTAGCATGTAATCCACGTCTCTGTCGGTCCTTCTGCTTAGGTGTTCAAGCCCCGCCTCCATGTCCATCAGCGTTATCGCGTAGTTCTTCGACAGCGTGTCCACAACCTCGGTTAACACGTCGTTTACCATGCAATAGCAACCTTCACCCTCAGTCCTACCCATGACTAGGAGATCAAATTCCGGAAGCTCTTTCAGCACCTCGAATACCTTGAACTCCAACATGTCCCTTTTCGAGACGGTTGGCGGAAGCTCGCCCCTGTCGATAGCCTTCTTGAGCTCACTTGTTACGTCGCCAACGGTTTTCTCAACTTTAACCCCCAGCACTTCGGGTAGGTTTGAGTCGGGGTTCGCGTCGACAACCAGCATGGATCTGAGGCCCGAACCTAAAAGCGCCTTGACCATTAAGGCCGTAGTCGTCGTTTTACCTACTCCACCTTTCCCTGAGACCGCTATTACAAGCTTGTTTCCTGCCTGCATAGAGACACACCCCTCAAGGTGAGGGAATGAGATGAAAAAACGTTGTGAAAGTGAGTTTTTTATTACAGCTCCTTCTTCAGGACCTTCTCAGCGTAATCCGGTATGCCTGAAGAGTCTCGGGGTCCCACTAGAACCTTCCATCCAGGAAGGAGCTCTTCTAGTTCACCGCTCAGCCTAGCAGCTCTACCGGGCAAAACCACTACCTTCTTCTTGAGCTTCTTGTCTAAGCCGCTTGACTTTATCGCATCGGCAAACTTCTCCGCGGTCAGCCTTCTACCCGCGACAGATGATTCTACGCTTATCCCCTCGCTATCAGCCACCACAAGGTAGGCATCTATTTTTGAGTTCTCTATGTCGCCTTTAACTAGGAAGTACGTCAAGGCGAAGTTGCCCGTTACGAAGACCGGCGACATCTCACCTGGCTTGCCTATCTCGTATACTCCAGGCTTAACAGATGGTGGCACCCTCGGATCAGTATATACGTTCTGTCTCCAAACCAGCACAGGCATTAACGCCCAGAAGTCAAGGCTGTGCATCACCATGAGGTCCGCGAACCTAGTCATCAATATGGATGCGATGTAAGATTCCATCATCTTCTTCTCGTCTTCGCTGCCCTCAGCCTCCATCCATACGGCGGCTGGCACAGCCAGCAACGGGAAGCCGACAGCTTTATCCTCCTTCTCTATGGCAGCTCTCCTAAGCATGGTAAACATATTGAGGGTCTCCGCCAGCGAGTCGCCCCTCACGAATGTTCCCGGGTCTAGGATTAGGTCCTCTAAACCCGCGTCCACAAAGGTGGCGGCGAGGCTCTTAAGCAAGTTGAGGTCTCCGGGAGCAGAGATGGCTACTGGGCACTTGTATTTGCTCGCTAATTCTAGCATGTCCCTCCAGTTGTCCCTTGTAGCAGCGTAGATGAGCGGTCTCTTGTTGCCGACTATGATTAACGCCTCCTCCATTATGTTGGGGTCGTAGCTACACAACATCAAAGGCAGGGATACATTCTTAGATATGAGGTCTGAGGCTTTAGCGAACTTTTCAGGTGTGCCAGAGGTGCATCTCAAAGCTATCATGTTGAGCCTTAATGGCTGCCCGATCCTCTCGAATACGAAGGCCTCCACTGCTTTAGCCCGATCAATCAGGGCCTTCTCATCCATTTCGTCGGTTACGTCTATGGCTATTGCCGTAGGGTTGTACCACGTTAATTCATGCCTGTACATAACAACCTTGTTCCCAACGACAACATGGTTTGGCGGCACGCCTATGGTCACATCTTTAACTGGCGGCCTTACCAGTTCAAGCACCGATTGGAGCTTACCTTTGAACTTTGGATCCTCGAGAAGCGGCGTGCATAACTTCACATCAACTGCCCTGTCAGCAACCCTAGCAGCAAATGCCATACACGTGGATTCCCCGCATTTACCACAGTTGGTTTGAGGCAGAAGCTTGTACACGTCTAAGGGCCTGAGGATTTTTGGCATAACCTACACCTTCATCTTAACCCATCCATCGTATTTAACTTCCTCGAGTTTTGTTTCGAGTTTAGGTTTCGATAGCACCTCGGCCAGACCCTTGACTATCTTGGCCGCCACCGGGTGCATCATCATGAATATGTCCGCTCCAGCCATCATGCCAACTATAGCCGTGGTGGCCTCCCAAAGAGGCCCTCGGTACTCCCTGGGGCCCCATTCGTCCAGCTTCATCCAAGCTTCCCTTGCCGCCCAAGCGTTCGTCGCCGCACACGATATGGGCGCTTGAAGCGTTTCGTCCCCCATCAAGCCGGAGAGCCTTACCCTCTCCATAACGCTGAAAGAATACTCTATGCCGTATCCGAGTGCGCCGGTCGTTGGATCTATTATTAGGTGGTCCCTTGGGAGACCGGCTTCCGTAAGCTTCCGCGACAGCTCCTTTGCTTGGTTTATATCCATGAATGCAAGCGCGATGAGGTTGTGGCCTGTCTTAGAGATCACTTTTGCAACAGCCTCTAAATCCATGTCTATAGTGGCTGAGGCGAATACAAGCCTTTCCCCTGCAGTCATTTCACCTATATGCTGGAAGAGTTGAAGGTCTTTTTGGGGATTGCCTGAACCTCCAACAACTATCGGTATGTCGACGGCGTCGAGAACCTTCTTAACGGTTTTAGCGGCCTCCTCTACAGGGGTGTCCTTCAACGTGGGGTCTGTGCTTACAAGGTGCAGTGATATCAGATCTGCGCCGTATACTTCTATGGCTTTTCTAGCCCACTCAGCTGGGTCGTTCAGCACATCCTTGTAGGCGTTTTTGACGGGTCCGGCCAGCGGCACTATGGGCTGATCGAAGACGTCCAGCGCTACAACGGGCCTGTTCTTGGGTGGGCTCTCAAACCTGTAGAAAGGCGGACACACCTCTCCCCCTATCCTTATCACTCTGCCTCTACTTCCACCTTCAGCCCTCGTAGCGCCTATCTGGACTTCAGGTATCGAGCCGGGGTACTTCATCACAGGCGGCTCTAACTTCTCGGCCTTAAGCTCCACCACCTTCTTGACGGCGGCAGCGGCTTCAGGGGCAACCTTAGCCACCGCTTGTACGATGGCTGGCAAGATCTCTATTGTAAGCTCATCTGCCTCCACGTCAACGTCTTCGAGCTCCAGCTCGGACCAGTCACCAAAAATATCGAAGATTTCAGAGAGCTTGTCTTTGCTCACTTCTTTTCAACCCTTTTTATCACCATTTTCTTGATGGATATCTTAGCCCCTTGAAGTATTACCTTTATTCCGCCGCCTGTAACCGGCATTGCCCCGACAGGTACCCCTGTCACCTCTAGGGTCGGTGCAGCTGCTGGCACAGCCTCTGGCTTCTCCTCCGGAGGTGGAGCCGCAGCCTCCTTTAACTTTGCCGCCAAGGGATGTCCTTTCTCGACGAGGAACTTCTTGAGCTCCTCGACGTTGGTGACCTCTTTCTCCGTTGCTATTTTATCGTAGAGCTCAGCAGGTATTGCATCTTTGACCCTCTCTTTAAGCTCTACAGGCATCCATACAACCCTCGACCAGCCACCGTCAGCTTGGAAGAACTTCGGAGACCTGAAGTACTCGATGCCCATGCCTAGAAAGCCCTCTGTCTGTATGCCTCCACCGGTCTGCGCAGCCATAGTTGAGAACGGCAAGCCGTTGACGGCTGACCCCCTGAAGCCCCTATGGACGAAGCCTATGCCGTCGACCTCGGGTACGTAGAAGGCTATGCATTCGAAGCATCCGCAAGAGGTGTGCGGGTAGCCAAACATCGAATACATGTAAACCCTCTTAACGGCTCCCAAGGATCGTTTCGCTACGACCTCGTTTACTCCCTCGTATTCTCCCTTAACTGAGTCTATGCACTTGCCCTTAGGTATTGGGAAGTTGGGCCCCTTCGGATCCACGTTAGCGGCTGCCCTAGCGTCAAACCAGTTGAGTGCACCGCAGAGCGAAACCCTGTTGGGCGCTATGACGCAGACGTGCTGCGGCGCAAAGGATTGACACAGAACGCAGCCGTAAAATGTATCCACATCCTCATCCTTCATGGCTCGAGCCCTTGCATCCCTAGCATTGTAGATCTCAAGTGCTTTCTGATACCATTCCTTGACTTTTTCTGGATCCGTTATGAATGTGACCTCCATTTTCTCTATGAAGGGCATTTCAGCCTTGAAGAGCCTTACAAGCGCTTTACCCCACCAAGACAAACTCGTCATTCCCTTCTTCACGGATTTCTTGCTTATTCTGATCCATATGTCGTATCGCTGGTTCAGGTGCATTACACCCTCGATGTAATTTGTGTAGAGGTGGATTCTCCTCTCCACGACCGGCTCCAGATCCTTCTCTATCTTTGAACCAGAAACTTTGATCAGAATGCCCAGCGGGTAGCTTTCGCCCTCTTTGAGCTCCGTGAGATCGGGCCCCACCACCTTCACGGATTCGTCCTCAACCTCACCCATGGGCGCTGATAGCACAAGCTCGAACTTGTAGGGAACCTTGCCGCCGCCGAACTCAACGTACATGTCCTCTTTTCTGATCCTCTCGCCTTCGTATATTGGGCTTACTTCGACTGGAAATCCTTCAAAGGACATATTTATCACCTTTAAGTCTAACTCTTCAAAGCCTTAACCACATTATTTAAAACTTGCTCCCATTCGTCCTGCTTTAAGTTTGGCAGCGAAAAGGTGGCGTTGGGATGGAAGTACCTGTCAAGTGACATGGTTTTTAGATGCGTTGCAAAGTTCTTCAGGGTCGATAGCATCTGCGATTGAAGCTGGTATGATATCCCAACGTACATCACTAGGTCATATGAGCCCTTGCCATCTATGCTCCATGCCGGATCTTGAAGCCTATTCGTCACGTCTGCCACGCTCATTATGGCGGCTGGTTCAACTCCCCTATCCCTCAACGCCTTGTAGGAGTCGGCTGTGGCAATCACGGGTATCCCGATTTTGGCCACTTCAGCCACGAAGTCGATGAGAGGTTTGTCGCCCCATTTTTCCTTGAGGGCTTCCCCGCCGGTTATAAGTAGTGGCCTCTTAGCAGCCTTCATAAGCTTCGGGACGACTTCTCCCTTCACTGGGGTTGCCATTTCATGGCTGGGAACATTTCCCCATTGCCAAGGTTTAACGGTCATAGCCATTCAAACCACCTCCTAAACTCTCACAAGCCTCCTCAAAAGCGTTGGATCTACCGAGGGCTTCTCCCAGGGTTTCCATCCAACCTCTTTGAGGTGCTGCACCACTTCGTCCTTGAAGGTGATGGGGATATCGGCTTCCGTCCTCACAAACATCTGCAGGTCCGGTGGCAGCCTGCCGTATATCCTCTTGTAAAGGTCGACGTAGTGCGTCAACTTGATCATCCTGCCCTTGGTTGTATCGTTAGGCCTTATGCAGAGCTTAGCCGTCCAAACCATGCATTCATTCATGTTTTCTAGTGCTATTATCAGGTGCTCGGGGACTGGCCCCACCCAGGATTGTTCTCCCGTCCTAGCATCATACACCGTGAAGGAATCCCTATCTTCAGCCTTGCCAAGATACATCCTCCTATACTTGGAGCCCTGCGGGCCAACTATGACCGGTATGCCCAGCCTATTGCAGCCAGTCGCGATCGAGGCAGCCTTTTGCGAGTATGCACCCCACGCGACTCCCACTGCTCCAACCCTGTTCAGTATGTAGTCTGCTATCTCCTCGTAGTTCGCGCGTAGCGGTCTCCTAGCGAATATGTTGGCTATCTTTATGGCCGCCCCGGTTATGTGGGCGTTAGCTACGCAAGAGCCAACGTTGACGACTCCTCCCCTGTCGAAGGAGCCTGGAAACTCCTCGTATATGGTTTTGCCTTCCTCGTTCCTGTAGTACGATGCAACCATTGCTGAGCATCCCGAAAGCGTCACTATGAAGCCCCTTCTGGCGAACTCCCTAGCCATAAGGGCCACCTCCATACCGCCGTTGGGGAAGTTTGCGCAGCCAACGTAGGCTACGACTCCCGGTATCTCACCTAAGACTATGGGTGAACCGACCTCCCTGATCTCCGTGTCAAGTATTGGACCCCTGCCAACCCTCATGAGATACTTTTCAGTCTTGATCTTGGCTTGGGCAGCCGCCTCTATGAGTGTTAAAGGCGCTATCTTCTGCGGGCAGACCTGTTCGCACCTAGCACATCCCAAGCACACATCGTGAAGCGCGGCGAGCATGTCGAAGGATCCCTTCTTCGCGTTGAAGACCGCCTGATCGACGGGTAGGTCTATCGGGCAGTTCCTCCTGCAAGTTCCACAAAGCGTGCACTTTGAGGCAGCCGACTGTATTTGAGATGTGTCGGGTATTATCTTGAACTTCTGCCTTATAGGGGCCATCCTTATAGCTGTAACTGCCACAACGGCGCCGGCCTTCTCGAGGTCCGGTAGGTACACGCCCGGCACGCTCCCGCTCACCAGCATCTCAACTATCTTCTCGACCGGCAGGTCGCTCACATCCATCAAGCCATAGGATGCCTTATCTGATGTGGCTATGAGTGGTGTTTTAACCCTCTGCGCCTCGAACAAAACGTTGGTCCTTATGCATTGCTCATCCGTCATTATGGCGTCCGCGGCGCCGGACCTTATGATCCTGAGCTGGTCTGATATTGGGCCGACAACCTTTGCTTGATCCCTGTACCTAGTTATATCGTGGGCTGTACAGCATAAGCCACCTATATCGACTGTTTGGCCCGGTCCTCCTAGGCCAGACTTCTCCAAGTACTCTATAACCTCTATGCCGGCCGAGACGTTGTGTCCTATGCAGAGGACAACAGGCTTTCTTAGGTCGAGCACGCCAAGCCCAAGCCAAGTCAACGGCGCGTTGGGGTCACCCTTCGGGAAGTTGAAGGCAACTATCTGGGCTACATCGGCTATCTCCATTGAGAGGTGGTCTATCATGCCCACGTGCAGGGCCTTCGATTCGAAGTCGATGTAGCTGCCCTCCTGACCCGTGTGGGTGGCTGAAAGGCATTGGGTGATCTGCTGCTCACAGTAGTTAAGGAGGTAAGCGAGATCGCCTAGAGTCTTCGGTTTTACCCCTGTTATGAGCCTTGCATGTGGCATTTCCACCGCTATATCCTGACCTAAGTTTATCGGGAAGTCATGACCGTACTTCTCTATTAAGTGGTCCACCATGTGCCTAGCATGAGAGGTATGGGTCGCAGCCCCAATGCAGCAAGCTAAGAGTACTATCCTACCTTGCTGAGCCTTCAGGTCGAGGCCGCACGCGCCCAGCTTACCCTTGGATAAGTCGCATTTACCATAAGTGCACAGGCAACAATAGTCGCAAAACGGAGCGTAGAACGGTTTATAACGACCTAGAAGCTTGTGATCCCACGACCTCAACGTTGAAACGTGGGGGAACGGTGTAGGCCCGATGGGTTCCCATGCCTCCTCCATTGCCAGCCTCCCTATCATAACTTCGACGTCCTTGGCGTGTAGAAGGCCGCTGGTTATTTCCTTGGCTGATACCTTCAAAGGCCACTTCTCGCTCATCAATTAAACCTCCAAGATGATATACCAGCCGCTACTAATTCGCGGCAGGCGTTTTAAAACTTACGTAGAGCTCAGGTACGCACGCTGTAAGACCAAAAAGGGTTTAATACCATGAAGGCGCTATACTAGCTGAAAGCCTGAAAGGTGTAAGAGGCGTCGACCATGTCAATCGGGAAGGGGGATTTGGTTAGCATAAGGGAGTTTGAAGGGGGCCTCGCCCACGACAGGTTTCTGAAGAACGCTATACAGCTCAGGGTTGAAGCCTTCAGGGGGCTTACGCCGCAAGACGTTAAGGCTGTTGCTGCAGCCGTGGGAGGTAGGCTGTTGGACTTCAAAATCGACGACGCGACGGCATGGACAATAGCCGTCACGCCAATACCCGGATTCCACATGCTCTTCTGCATGCAGAAGTACTCACCCGAGTTCGAAGACACCATAGAGGTCCTCTTCTCCAAAAAGGCTGTGGAGTTCGGCATACCAGCTGAAGATGCAAGCGAATGGGCCATTCTATACCTGAACGCCATGATCTACGCAATAAGGAGGCTCCCTGGAAAGGGCTCCAAGAGGATATCTCACTACCTTTAAATCCATAAAGCATAAAACTCCCAACTAATGGAGCTAGAGGAGTGGGCCGGTAGTTCAGCTTGGCTAGAACGCTACCCTTACGAGGTAGTGGTCCCCGGTTCAAGTCCGGGCCGGCCCACTTTTTAATGGAATATGGCGTTACACTTGCCGTATAACCTAGTTAGCTTAGCTCAAGTTTAAGCCTCATTTTGCGAGTTAACGTGTGAAGAGGACATAGCTGATCCCCGTGAACTGAGGGAGTTCCGCCCACCATCTCCTTGTCTCAAGACCCATATTGGAGCATAGCCTTAATCTGCATAGTTCGACGATTCTTGGGTGTCGGTTGCAAACACGGCTCTAGGGTGAGGAAACAACGATGCACTTTCTCTATCACGATGCATATGAGAGACACTCTGATCAATAGAGTTGAAGTTAAGGCATAGGCTAAGTAGAAGCGAAGCAAATAGCCAAGACAAGATGTAAGGCCTAAACTCAGCGCAGGATAAGCCCTTGAAGAGCTTGTCTGCGCAAGGCTGGGGGTAAAGGTCGACAGGGCTCCTTGATGAATAGCTTCACGAAAGGTACCCTTATCGTAGCAGTACGACAAAGTTTAATGGTTTTTACTTCTGAGATTAACATTCAGGTGTTGCTTGCCACTGATGGGGCTTAGCCTTGTCAAAATAGGAACAAAGGCTTAAACTCAGCTACTCCTTACTGCGTTTTTCCCTCATAATTTTTTCAAGTTCTTCAGCCCTCTCAGGGGAGATCGCTCCCAAGGCCTTCAAGTTGGCTAAGCATTCAGCCGCTGACTTACACCACATGATACACGAGGGCGACGCCTCCCTCTTGACAGTCCTGCCGCAGTCTGGGCACTTCCTTTCAAGCTCGTACTCGAAGAACTCGACTTCGGCACCGCATACTGGGCAGTAGGAGGTTATTATCTGGGGTTCGACTAGGCTTTTAGCTCCAGGACAGTATTTCAATGACACTGTTGCGCTACACCTCACTTCTGTGTTTAAGCTTCCCATCTACATTTACAATGGCTTCCTCAACTTTAATTTGTTTTTCGGCTTTTCTAAGCGCCTCCCCCACTATCTTCGTAAGATTGGAGCAGCACGGGACCTCCACTCTGAGGACCTTGATTGTCACCACGTCGTTGTGCTTCAGGATGCCCATCACTTTGTCCCTATAAAGGTCCTTATCGCCCAGAATGGCGCACCCCGACACCACAACCCCGCCTTTAACCTCGTCGTGAAAGGCCTTGTAAATAAAAGGTACACAGTCGGCGGTCACCACCAAGTGGCATTTCTCTAGGATGGGCGCTCTAGGGTTTATGAGTTCAAGCTTCACAGGCCAGTTGAGGTTGTAGTCGTTCGCAGCCATAACGCTGAGTTCAGCTTTGCGTTTAAGGCCTCCACGTTCAGGCCCTTCGGATTCCTCGTCCTCAAAGGCTATAGCATCTTTTGGACATTCTTTTATGCATGCACCGAGGCCGTCGCACGCGGACTCGTCCACAAGCTTGGCTTTGCCGTTAACTATTCGAAGCGCCCCCTCAAGGCACGCTGGGATGCAGGCTCCGCATCCATTGCATTTTGCCTCGTCTATCTTAATTCTACCCTTCTTCACGTTTTTCCTGCTCACTTAAAGACCCTCGCTATAATCTAGCTTCCTCCAGCTTTTATATTTAGAGAGTAAGGCATGGACGAGTTCATTCCCTTCTTCACACCTCGTAGATCTGAAAATTTTTGCTTCAGACTTTTCACTAGGCCATCAAACTCGTGCGGGGTTCCTTAGGTGCAGCGTCTCCAATCATCTTGCCCGCCAGGCATCTTGAATGCAGTAGCACACTAAGACCTTGCCATTCTTCCAATTTAGGCCAATAATCATGTAGGTTTTAAGTTTAAGAGCGTGCCCTCTTGAAGTCGAGCCTGCTCCCGCATCTGGTAGACCTTTCATATGGTGTTTACAGCTGAAACCCGACCGTTAAGGGTGGAGAGGCTGATGAGCTAAATTCGTGTCAGCCCGAGGTTGACTCGGGGTTTCATCCATTTATGGGCCTTGCTAGGATTCCTCAAACTATTTCCGTTATTGGTTCGTTGAGAAAAGAAGACTTTTTAAGCCCTCCCTAACGTTAAGGTGGAAACCGTAGAGCAGAGAGCATGGAGGGTTCAAAGAGTTGGCCAGCATCATCGGCATAAGCGTTGATGACATGTTAAGGAGCGTATTAGAAAACGTGAAGATGCTTGAAGAGCGGCCTAACGTTGTTAAGCCCTCCTCCGATGTATTGTTCAGAATGGCTGAAGAACATGGGATAAAGACCAAGTACAAGAACCTAGTGTTCATGACCAACGTTAGAAATAGGAGTGCAGGATTAACGGTTTACGTGGGTAGCCCTAGGATTATGGATCATCAGCAACTAAACGAAAAGCAAGCCGAGATCCTCGAGAAGCTTCCCAAAACCCTTGAGAGGCTTCACAACTACGTTAAGATGGTTCCACTTGTACGCATAGATAAAGTCATGGGCAGCAACGAGGACTTCACACCGGTTTGCACCATGTACGTATCGCTTCAAAAAAAGGACTGCGTCAGGCTTGCATACATGCTTGATGTTCTCCTATTCAACAAGGACCAAGTCATCATGGGAAAGGAGAAGCCCCAACTATACCTACTCTACATCCCCGAGTGGCAGGAAAAAGATAGACAAATAGTGGTTTTCCCAGAGATAGGAGTCACATATGTCCTTGGCTCCGACTACTTCGGCGAGGCGAAGAAGGGATTCCTCAGGATGGCTATGTGGTATGCGAAGCAGAGAGAGATGCTCGGAGTCCACGCTGGGGCTAAGATAGCTAAGGCGAGGGGGGCTGACGGTGTTTTGCGCAGGTATTCAATGCTTCTTTTCGGCTTATCCGCCACCGGCAAAACGACCCACATATGCCACAGCCATGGATTGGATCCAGCCCTCGGCGAGGGCATAGAGATAGTCCAAGACGACGTCCTCTTTTTAAGGAAGGATGGATCTGCACTTGGAACAGAAAATGGTTTCTTCCTGAAGACCGATATAGACCCCGTAAATCAACCTCTAATATGGAAAGCTGCAACAAAGGAGGGGGCGGTCTTCGAGAATGTCATGGTCGACTTCGAGGGCAACGTCCACTTTTTAGATGAAACGCTAACAGGTAACGGCAGAGGAGTCTTCCCAAGATCTAACCTGGATGCTTCATGTCTAAGCCCATCAATAAACCTACCCTCGCTGAGCGAGCTTGACGGCATGGTGATAATCTTCATAACGAGAAGGAATACCGTGGTTCCAATAATCTCGAAGTTGACTACGGAGCAGGCGGCCGCAGCATTCATGCTCGGGGAATCCATAGAAACCGCGGCGAGCGACCCTACAAGGATAGGTGAATCCGTAAGGGTTGTGGGCACGAACCCGTTTATCGTGGGAAACCAAAATGAGGAGGGTTTATGGTTTTACGACTTCTTAAAGAGGAACAGGGATAAAATACAATGTTACCTGCTCAACACGGGCGGGGTCGGTGAGATCCTAGTTAAAAAGGGACGGAAAACCATAGTAGAGCAGAAAGTCCTTCGGGTTCAAATATGGGAAACAGCCTCAATAATTAGAGGGATACTGCGAGGAACCGTGGAGTGGACAAACGATGAATGGTTTGGGGTGCTAATCCCGAAGCACGTTGATGGTGTAGACATCTCAAAGTTTGATCCCAGAAACTTCTACTTGGAGGAGCAGTTAGAGGAGTACGTGAGGGGACTCAAGACGGAAAGGGCTCAATACATGATTTACAACTGTTGGAGCTTCCTAGAGGCTGTAGAGATGACGGAAGAGCTCGTAAAGTTCCTGGGGTTCGATGTAGTCAGCTACGATATCCCAACACCGTGGGCTGGCAGCTCAAATAGAAATAAGTGAATCCTTGCTGGAAGGCGCCTCGGCCCACTTTATTTAAAGAACCCCAGGGCATTTATGAAAGCGTTGTTAGCAACGATAACACCAAAGCCAACATAGATGTTGGTACCACGTACTTCCAAAACATGCCGATAGCTTGATCTACCCTTAACCTTGCCGTCACTGCCTTAATCCACGTTACAGCTATTATTACCAACAGGTACTCTACAATCGTTATCATAAGGGCTATAGGCCACGGCAACCATGCGAACGGTGCGAAGCCCCCAAAGAATAGCATTATCAGAAGCAGCGAGCCCACAACCATTTCGAGGTCGTGTAACCCCATTATCAAGGCAAGCTTGAAGCCTGAGTATTCTGTAAAGGGTCCAGCTACTATCTCGGTCTCGGCTTCGGGTATGTCAAATGGCCTAACCAGCAGTTTGCATTGAAAGGAAAGCAGGGCCACGGCTACTGCCAGAGCCATCAATGGTGCCGTGGACCAGTTAAGCCAAAGCTTCCAAGCGTTAAGACAGGATAGGTAGAGCGAGAAGTTGGCTCCATACTTCGAGCTGGCTAATGTTATTGGGGTTAATAGCGAGGCTGCGAACGTAACTTCGTAAGCCACCATCATGCTGAAGACCCTGGAAGACCCTGTGGCGCTGAATGGATTGGGGGTCAACATTCCTATCAACGCCACAGTTATCGTTGGCCACACCAGCAGATACAATGCTAATACAACGTCGTAATCAGCGGCTATTGGGTGGAGTGGCGCTAATGGAAGCATGATTGGCAACGCGACAAGGGAGCCCAAGGCGATAAACAATAAACTTAGGGAGAGCTTAGAGTTAGAGCCCTCAATGGAGACGTCCTCTTTGAAGAATAGCTTAGTGTAGTCGGCTATCGGTTGCAGCAACCCCATGAAGCCAGTGTATAAGGGGCCTATCCTATTCTGCATGCGTGCGTACACCTTTCTGTGAAACCACTGAGTTAACCATGCAACTATCCATAAGAAGAGGAGGCCTGGATATAGGAAGGCCTCAACTATGAGTTCTGGAACTATCATGGAATTACACCACCATAACTAGCACGACTGTCATGATTACCATGAATAATATCATCCAAAAAAGCCACTCACTCAAAATCCCCGTGTGGACCTTGATCACGAGCGCTTCGTAGATGGATTTAAAGACGTTCTTCCATATCGTTGTGTACACTCCGGCATCCGGGACGCCTGTCTTGGATGGATGCACCGATTCACCACACATGAATGGTTTACGTCTTTCAGCGGATCTCCCCGAGAAAGAGCTTGTGGCTCTTCGAGAAAGGCCATATAGCAACAGCAGAACAAGTGAGGTTACAACTACAACGAAGGCTGCTTCTAACACTACAATGAAAGCTTGGTACATGTCAACCACCACTCACCATGCGCATGATAGACTGGGCCGCTGAGACGTATTCCTGAACGCTTAAGAGCGATGATGTTGCCGGAGAGACCACGTGCTCTACAAAGAGTGGAGCTGTTAAGCCTAAAAGGATGCAGAGGCTTGCAAGAACAAGTAGAGGGGCCAGCATCGACGCGGGCAACCTCTTAGAGGTAATGTCTGCTGCGGGTTGCCTAGCATAAATATGGTAGAACGCCTTCAAGTATCCCATCAAGGTCAAAGCGCTTGTCAAAACCACTATTACTACGACTGGTGTTAACCATGTAGACTCAAGGTAAGCCACAAGCAAAAGCAGCTTACTCATAAAGCAGTTCAACGGCGGGGCCCCGGCAAGCGCTAAAGCTCCTATGAGGTAGGAGGCGCTAACCAACGGCATCCTCTTGCCTACTCCGGCTAGCTCATCTAGGTTTCTAGCGCCCGCAACATGAATAAACGCTCCAGAAGCCATGAATAACAGAGACTTGCCTATCGCGTGGTTTACTAGGTGGAAGAGTGCGGCTGTTAAACCGCTGGGGCTGGCTAATCCAATCCCCATGGCTATGTAACCTACGTTCACAATGGTTCCATAGGCGATTAGTCTCTTGAGGTCGCGTTGGGTAAGCATGAGCAAGCTACCTATTAAGGCGGAGACGCCCCCCAACAATATCAGTGCATAGTTGAGGGCTTGCACTACCGGTGCAACCTTAACTGCTCCCCCAAATATCGTGAACAGGTACCTCATCAACGCGAACAACGAGACCTTAACCATTGCTCCAGATAGAAGGGCGGAGATGGGTGATGGTGCAGCCGGGTGGGCGTCGGGAAGCCAGAAGTGGTTTGGAGCTATAGCAGCCTTTAAGCTGAATGCCCAGAAAGTCAAAGCTAAAAATAGGGCTGAGCCCAATAAAACGTTGCCGAGAAACGGAGCGGATATCGGCATGTATGATTCCCTAAGCCTCAACGCCAAGTCAGCCATGTTCAAGGTACCAAAGGTACCATAGACAAAGGCTATAGCTATAAAGTACGCTGTCGTAGCAATCGATCCTACTATAGCGTACTTAACAGCTGCTTCTATTGCCTCAGGTACTTCGCGATGGAAGGCTACTAGACAATATGCAGCTACCGACATAACCTCCAGCATTACGAAGAGGTTGAATATGTCGCCTGTGTAGACGCAGCCCAGCATGCCAGCTTCGAAGCCGAGCAATAGAGTGTAGTATAGGTTAACCCTCTCCTCACCTTTCAAGTAGCCTACGCTGAACACCGCAGCAATCAACACCAGACCGCTTATCAAAGATCCTACCAGCGCACCGGCGCGGTCCACCTCGTAGACTATGCCGACGGGTGGAGGCCACGATCCGAAGGCGTATACCAACGGCTTATCGCAGACGAGGTATAGGTGAATGAAGACGAAGAGGGACAAAGCGAAGTTTGCTGAAAGCACTGTTAGGGCAAACCCATCTAACGCTTCTTTCTTCTTTACCATCAAGCTTGTGAGGGGAAGCGTGAAGGCTGCAGCTATTGCGATGAATGGCTGCAGCGCCGCTGCGAGGGTTGCGTAACTCGCATCCATCACTCGAACATCCTCCTAGCGTACTTCTCGAAGGCTCCGGATATTGCTTTACGACACTCATCTTCTTCCATGGTTTTAACATCTATCCAATGAACGTAGAACTTTCTTCCATTTCCATCAAGGTCTACGACCACCGTGCCCGGCGTGTTAGTTATCGAGCATGCAAGCATTGTAACAGCGTAGTCGCCTTTCAAGTTGTAGGGCACCCTCACTATGCCTGGGTTTATCGGCATTTTCGGGTGGAGTATCCTCTTAGCAACGTCGAAGTGACATAAAGGTTCAACAACCAAGAAGAAGTAGAGGAAATAAACCAATGCCCAGAACCACCTTCTCACGTCAAATGCCTTGTGGGGTTGCTCCTTTATGACCATGGTTGATGTGAAGGCTGCAACAATGCCGGCGACGATCAATCCCATTGCTATATCGGCAGGAGATACTGACGCCGACGCCACCAAGAAGAACGCAAATAGTAGGAGAAAAACTGCTGCGAAGCCTAGAACTCTTTTCGTTAAGTTCACCCCCTCAGCCTCGATATTTTCTTAACCATTGTCGTTCCATAGATCCTGTAAACCTGTATCACTGTGAATACCAAGAACATGGTTATGGCCATGTTTATGACTATTGCCGTTATCACTAGGCATTGAGGAACGGGATCCACAGCTACCGAAACAAACCACGAGATGTCCTCGGGGGCTGGGGTTAAGCTAGGGAGTACCGGAGGATATTTGGCCCCAAACCTGAACCCGATATATACTATCAAGGCATTTGCAGCATCTCCAAGTATCGTTAGTGCTATAAGCTTCTTTATCAACGAACGTCCTTTGACGATTCCATACAACGATATAGCCATGATTGCTGCCAGAACCAAGTAGCCGCAGATTTGAAGGAAACTTTCGATGGTCATAGCCCAATAGCCCTCTTCAACTCTTCTTCAGGGGCCGAAAGTAGTAAGAAGAGCAATGTGAAGCCGGCGCCAACAGCTAAGAACTCGGCTACATTAAAAAATAAGAGCGTGCCCGAAGTCCATATCGGGCCAACTGCCTCCGGAAGCTGCAAGGCTTGAGACCATGGTTTGGCCTGATTTTGCATCAACGACAACGAGCCCGCCATTAAAGGCAAGGCCACCAACAAGGCTATCGCTATAAGGCCTACGCTCCTGATGATTAGGCACCTATCTTTGCTAAGCTTCAAGTTTTCCTCTAAGAAGCTCCTTGAAAATGCTGCTATCAGGAGCAACGGTCCAACAGCTAGTATAACTCCTGCTTGGAAGCCACCACCCGGAGTTAAATTTCCGTGCAGAGCCACGGAAGCTGATACTATCACTACTAGTGGGAAGACCATCCTAGTTGTTGTCTTAACTATTAGTGATAAGCCCACATCATCCATTTTGCGATGAAGTTTAGCTTCAGTCACCCTAAATATTGTAACCCCACCTATCACGGCAAGGAAAAAAACTGACGTTTCGTAGTAGGTGTCGATGCCTCTGTAATCCCAAAGCATGGAGGTTACGGCTTCAGGGCTTGCAGCCCACCATGTTCTATTGAACACGTTGAAGCAGTTTTCAAGGTAAAACTTGGCTAATGGCCGTATCTCGGTGGATGGAGTCCACCCGGTGCCCCCCAAGACCACAACTACGCTTACCATCAACAAGAAAACAGCCATGGCCACGCCTAAAACAGCATCTTTCAAGCTCATTATTCATCCTCCTCAAACCTCTCGGTTTTTTTAACCGCGTAAAGCAGCACGATGGTGTAGATCCCAACGGCAACGGCTAGGTAAGCTAGAACCACGTCAGGAGCCATTAAGAGGAAGAACGCGAGTGCGAACGCTGATGACTGGCCCGCGGAGAACACTATTGCCTTAACTAGATCCCTGCTTTTGATAGCCAAAAAGGAGAAGTAGGCCCCTAAAATGAGCGAAAAGATGAGCAGAAACTCGACCAGCAGCGACATCAATCTCCTCTCCTGTCTTCTGCAAGCTTATCGCAGAGTTTGGGTTCCACAGCAACACCAGACCGGTGAGCCCCCCTAGCTAGGGCATGTGAGCCCGCGGGGGCGGTAATGGCTATGATTATCGCGGTAATGAATGATCCGGATGCGAAAAGCCACCTCCAATAACCCAAGAAGTCACATCCAATGGTCATCAACGTCAACCCAAACAGGGGGTAGACGGCTCCACCTATAATTCCGACGGTTGCCGCGTGGAGCCGGACGAAGAAGTTTGGAAACCTTAGAAGTCCCAAGGCACCCAGCAGGTCGCATAAGGCGCCTGTAACAGCCAACGCTAAGCCCACGTAAAGGCATGCCGACTCGATCAAATCCCACAAGGTTACTCACCAAGCTCTTTCTTTTCAAGGTATTTGGCCATGTAGAGGTCGAACATGTAAGCCCAAAGAGCAAGACATATCGCGCATACCACCAGAAAAGGGGCTTCGAAGTAAACGGCTAATAGGGCCATAAGGAAGCAAACGTCATACGACAAACAATCCACGGCTAGAGCCATATCCGGTATTGTCGGACCTCGCGCTACCCTAACAGAGTAGAGGATCACCGAAACGCCAAATACCGGTATCAAAAACAATATTACGGTCTTCACAAGCTCCTCCACAGGCAAACAGTTTCACCATGTCGTCGCTCCCTGAAGAGCTGTTTAAAGTCTTTCTCCAAGATGCGTTATTAAGTCTTACGTTTGAAGTCCTTCACTTGAATAACTATAGAGCTTAAAATAGAAGCAAAAAACAGATTACTTGTAAAGGGTGTTAACCAATTGTCGCTCTTAAAGCTTGCGAAGTGGGCTAGGTTGAAGTCGCCTTGGATTCTTCACGTGAACACCGGGGCATGCAATTCATGCGATATCGAGGTCTTAGCTGCCTTAACCCCGAGGTTTGACGTCGAGAGGTTTGGAGCAATCTTGAAGCCTTCACCTAGGCACGCGGACATCCTCATAGTCACGGGGGCTCTTACAAGGCAGGCAGTTGAAAGGGTTAAGAGAGTTTACGAGCAGACACCAGACCCCAAGTTCGTCATAGCGGTGGGTGCATGCGCACTGAGCGGAGGAGTCTTCCAAGGATGTTATGGTGTGCTGAGCGGTGTCGACAAAGTCATGCCAGTCGACGTTTATGTTCCAGGATGCCCTCCGAGACCCGACGCGATAATTCACGGAGTTATAAAGCTCATCGAAAAGGTGAGCAAAAGTGGTTGAAGTGCATGACATGATCATCGATGAACTGAGGAGGAGACTTAAAGGTGGTCTCCTAAATTGGGATGTCAATGTCAAAAGCATGTGTTTAACCATACGCGTTGATAGATCCTCAACGCTCGAAGCCATAAGGAGTTTAGCGGAGATAAGCGAAGGAAGGCTACACCTTACAACCATAAGTGGAGCCGATCTAGGAGGCGACAGTATAGAGCTCACGTACTTTCTTTGGTTACACGACCAAGAAGAGCGCATACTACTCAAGGTGAATCTGCCAAAAGATGCCTTAAGGGCACAGAGCGTCACCACTGTGTTGCCGGCTGCCATCCTATACGAGAGGGAGGTATACGAGATGTTGGGGGTCGTCTTTGAAGGGCACCCGAAACTTGAGCGTTTATTTTTACCTGAAAACTGGCCTGAAGGAGTGTACCCTCTAAGGAGGAGCTAGGTTGCCGAGCGTTGACATCAATATAGGGCCAGTACACCCCGCATTGCACGAACCTGAAAAGTTCGTGTTCAAAGTCGACGGCGAGGTTGTCGTCGACGTGGAACCAAGGTTAGGTTACGTTCATAGAGGTATAGAGAAAGCCGCTGGTGAGAAAACCTTCACGCAGGCCGTATACCTAGTTGAGAGGGTCTGCGGCATATGTAATGTGGCCCACACCTTGGCCAGCGTCCAAGCGATCGAGCGTGCATTTGAAGTCGATGTGCCGGCAAGAGCCAAGTACTTGAGAACCATAATCCACGAGCTCAATAGGTTGCACAGCCACCTCCTCCTATTAGGCGTAGCATGTGAGCTCATGGGCTTCGACACGCTGTTCATGATGCTTTGGAGGGACAGAGAGGTTGTAATGGACCTTATGGAGCTTGCAACCGGAAACAGGGTTATGTCTGCATATAACGTTATAGGTGGTGTGAGAAGGAACATAAGCGATCATGAGGTCTCGACAATTAGGAAGGCGCTGACTTCGCTATCCGAAGGAGTTAAGCGATACAGAAAAGCGTTTGCTGAGGACCCAACGATAAGGGCCCGCTGCGTCAACGTTGGACGCCTCAGTCCATTTAAAGGAATTTCGCTCGGAGCAGTGGGACCCACGGCGAGGGGGTCAGGAATCAACGTTGATGTTAGAGTCAAAGAACCTTACGCCGCCTTCGACGAAATCCAATGCACTCCCATAACCTACAACGAGGGTGATTCTTGGGCTAGATTCATGGTCAGAATTGACGAACTCCACGAGTCCATAAGGATCATAGATGAGGCGCTCAACAAGATGCCTAGGGGGCCCATCAGGGTGCCGGTAGCAGAAGTGGCTCCTCAAACTGCGGAGAGCTTCTCCATCGTTGAGGCGCCGCGGGGCGAGCTCCTACACCATATCTACGTCAAGAAAGGTGAAGATAGGCCGCTACGGTATAGAATTAGAACGCCTACATACGCGAACATGCCAGCTCTCTGCGAGATGCTGAAGGGTGGATATATAGCTGACATACCTGTAACTCTTGTGAGCATAGATCCATGCTTCTCATGCACGGATAGGCTTACCTTGATTGATATTAGAAGCCATAAAAGAAAAGTTGTAAGGCTCAAATCATCAATCTGAAGGTGGAAGATATGAGGTTGCCCTCGCTCCTCAAAGAGGTGTGGAAGAACCTCTTTGAAAAGCCTGCTACAGTTAAGTATCCACACGAAAAGCTAGGCGTACCGGAAAGCTATCGCGGTAAACACCTCCTAGCAAGAAGTAGATGTACTGGCTGCGGCCTCTGCGGTGAAGTGTGCCCAGCATCCGCCATAACCATGGAGCAGCTAGGCAATGGTATCTTCCCGGTCATAGATTTGAGCAAGTGCATTTTCTGCTATCAATGTGGAGATGCTTGCCCTAGAGGGGCAATAATTCGCGGAAGAGAAGTTGAGCTGGCTTCATGGAGTAAGGAGGATTTAATCTTAAAGTGACCCGCCTCTCCCAGCTTGTCGGCGACGAGGCTTATCCATTGCTTTGGAGACCGATAATCACTGCACAACCATAGCTTACTGTCTTTGCTATCATATTTGAAGCTTGAAAGTCATGACCGTGTAACGGTGGCATATCCCAGGGATTAGCGTCAATTATAAAGGGCAAGGGCCCCCTGAAACTTCAGCAAGCTTAGCTATTCAGGTGGGGTCTCCAGCTCATTCAACGTAGAGCGCCGGCCTGTACGGTAAAGCGTTGAATCGCCTCTTCTTTGGATCGTAGGCTTCGGGGTTTTCCTCAACCCACACCTCGACTTTAACCTTAAGCTCTCTTTCCAAGAAGTCCCTCGCAGCCTCAACTATAGCCCGCTCATCTATAATTCCGGCTTTAACTCTGAGCTCTTTTTCCTCACTGCTAATCGCTAGCGATTCCAATACCAGCTTCTGAAGGACTTTGAAGTCCTTCACTCGAAGTTGGTTAGCGCGTTCCGCAGCCATCTTCATTGCTTCCTTGAGGGATGATGCTTCAAGTGCTTTCAAGTACACGTCCCACTTCCACCCAGAGGCCACGTACACGTGAGCTTTAGAAGGTGTCTTCCTCATCACTCTAATTACTTCCCTTAAATCCTCAATGATTTGCTGTATAAGGGATTCAGAGGCCTCAGCCCTGTAGCTCACCTTGTTTTTATCATACGTAGGCCAAGAAGCCTTGGAGACGTAGCCTTCCCCGTGTACTATTGCCCACATCTCCTCACACAGGAAGGGGGCGAACGGGGCTAGAAGCCTAACCCATGTCTTGGCCACCTCTAAGAGTACCTGCTTGCATGGCTTTTGAGATCTTCTAAAGTACCATCGAATGTCGTTCCAGACCTCGAAAAGCGCGACTTCCAACGCTGTCCTGTTTTTCAGGTTTTCAAGTGCATCGGTCACGGCCTTGACCCTCCTCTGAAGCCTGCTTTCAAGCCATTCTTCGAGGTGACCGGGCGAGCTCGAAGCCTCCATTGAGACTATGTCGTTCACTAGCTTGAACACTTGGTTCAGCTTCTCTCTCATGTCTTCACAGGACCCGAACCTCCAGTCAGGATCATCCATTGCCTCAGCAGCTATCATTAGTGTGCACCTGACAGCATCGGCCCCGTAGCGGTCTATCATGTGCTTCAATGTCACGAAGTTGCCTTTAGACTTCGACATTTTCTCTCCTTCAACCTTCACTATACCGTTAACCGTGACTCCTCGAGGCCAAAGCTCCTGGGGGAACAGTGCTACATGCTGAAATAGAAAGAACGTTAGATGGTTCGGAACTAAGTCTTTACCTGAGCCCCTGAGGTCCACGGGATACCAGTAGGTGAATTCCTTCCTTATCTCCTCTACAAGTCCCGGATCTAGGCTGCTCATCTTCGCAGCAAGCTCCAAGGAACCCTCGCCTAGGAAGACGTAGTTGAAGAATTCCTCAGTCAAGTTCTCAGGCCTTACAAGACCTTTATTGACGTACTTAGCTATAGTGTAAAATGCCATGTAAATCGTGGAGTCGCTTAATGTTTCAACTATCCACGATGGGTCCCATGGAAGCGGCGTCCCCATGCCAGTTCTTCTGGCACAAGCCCAATCTCTAAGCCAGTCCACCACCTCGAGAAAGAAGCTTCTAGCCGAGTCCGGGTAGATGTTGGCCTTCATTATCAGGCTCTTCGTTTTCGACTTCCACTCCGGGTCGGAATACCTTAAAAACCACTGGTTCTCAAGTATCTTGACTAGGCACCTGGTCCCACACCTGCACACTACATTCTCGACTAGATCGTACATGTGGTCTGCAAGGCCCTGTTTCTCCATGTCTACAGCTATCTTTTCCTTGGCCTCCGATACTTTAAGCCCCGAATAACTGGAGCAGTTATCTTTCAATATCCCTGAATGATACTCCTTTTTGTACACGAGCCTCGTGGCTTCATCGGCTTTCGGATCCAGTTGGTCTTTGACTCCAAGCTTATCCGCAACTTCAATAGCTGGATAGTCTCCGAAGCCTTCAACTTTTATAATGGATATGGGCTTTAAACCCTCAACTAAACCGGGGTTTAAGCCAAAGGCCCTGAGGGTCTCGGGTTTATTGGTTATATCTCTCAGGGCAAGCCAGTCATATGGGGCGTGGGCCGGCACGCTGAACACTACCCCAGTTCCATTGTTGGGGCTCACAAACGTCGCTGGCAGTATGGGCAACGATCTATTAGTTAGAGGGGCCGTGCAGTTTAAGCCTAAAAGCTCCCTCCCCTTAATGTAGCGGATGGGCTCAACTTTTTTGAGTTGCTCCTTCAGCTTTTCCACTGCCAACCTGCTTACGATCCATCTCTCTCCGTTGACTAACGCCTCGACGTAATCCGCCTCAGGGTTAACCCACAGATTGGTGGCTCCAAATATCGTCTCCGGCCTGAAGGTGGCCGCCGGCAAGAAGGCATCCCCGCATCTGAATTTGAGTAGAACGTAAAGTTCAGGTGACACCCCTTCCCCTTCAAGCCTGTCATGGTCTCCTGTAGGGCTTTGACAGTGCGGGCACCATACAACCGGATGCGTGCCCTTTACTATGTAGCCGAGCTTCCTTAGCCTGTTGAACTGCCACGTCACAAATCTGGAGAAGGCTGGATGGTGACTAGTCGTGTGAAACTCTCTTCTCCAATCTATGGAGAGCCCCATGTCCATGACGGTCTTCTTGTTCTCCTTCATATAGTAAGAGGCCATGTAGACCGGGTCCGTAAACTTCTTTATCTCTTCGTCAGGTATTCCGTCTATAAGCTTCAGCGTCTTTATCAGCTTTTCATCCCCTTTGCCTATCCTTTCCGCGGCGCCAACTATTGGCTCCCCGGTCCAATGCCACGCAAATGGGAAGAGTACGTTGTAGCCTTGCATGCGTTTGAAGCGGGCGTAAACATCGAGCCTCGTAGCCGAGAAGCCATGACCTACGTGAAGCCTTCCATTCACATAAGGGAATGGAAATGTAACGAAAATCTTCGGCTTTCCCGATTTTGGGTCGGCCTCGAAAACTCCTTCGGTAAACCACTTCCTCCTCCATTTCTCCTCGATATCCTTCCAGCAAACCTCCATCGCATAACGCCCCACGAACAGTTGGAGACAGTATTGTATACCTGTTAAGCTTTACTTGACACCTGAACGTCGGATAAAAGTAGCGGCGGAGAGTACAGGTTGTAGTGCCTGCTCACCTCTTTACCTACGGCCTTCGCTTTCTCCATAAGCTCTAAAATGTTTAGAGCGAACAGCGTCTCCTTAACTTGAGTTCCAATCTCCCCTTTATCAATTATATAACCGTGAGTCACCATAGCTGAGAGGTCGCCGGTGGCTATGTTTGGAACGTCGCTGGTGTTAAGGATGAGCAAGCCGTTCTTTACTTCGCTTATCATCTCATCTAAGCTCCAGTCGCCCGGTTTCACCAGCACATTTGATGGGGCTACGGTAACTTGGCCCCTGAAGTCGAGTTCCCCTCCACTTCTAGAGGCGTTGCCGGTGCTTTCAAGCCCAGCCTTTCCGGCCGTGTATGAGTTATGAAGGAGGTTTTTAACCACGCCTTTATCCACCAACACAGTGCTCTTTCGAGGACACCCCTCCACATCGAATTTCCTTGTAAGAAGGCCCCCATCAATAAGTCCATCATCTATTATTGTCAGCTCTTCGGGGCCAACCTTGCTGTTGAGCTTAGAGGCCATGAAGCTCCTGCCCCTCTGAACGAGGTCCGCGTTTAACGCCGAAGCTATGCCCCCGACGATTACTGGTAGCATCACTTCTCCAGCCAGTATTACTGGAACCCTTGAGGTTCGGTAGTGCTGAGCCTTCAAGCCTTCAACGGCCTCCCTCGCCGCCTTAACTGCAAGCTCCTCCGGGCGAATAGCGTCTATGGATCTAACGGCATTGCCCTCGTAGCTTGAGGACATGCGCGTTCCATCTTTAGCGGTCACGTAAATGGTGACTTGGAAGCTTGTTCCCTCATCTGTCCCTTCCACACCATTCGAGTTGACAACGAAGCATTTGAAGACAGAGGACTCAGCGAGTACATTAACGGAGAAGACGCCAGCAATGTTCGCTTCCCTTGCCAAGAGCTTGCAGAGCTCTACGAGTTCATATTGGGTCATCGAGGCTATTCTTTTATCGTAGGTTCCGCGCGGGGTTTGGTAGCTCGATGGATTCGTTAATCCAACGAAATCGGGATCAGGGTAGCCAGCCTTAGCCGCTTTAACCGCCTTTTTCGCTACATCATGCAGGTCTACGTTTAGGCTTGTGGTATAAGAGTAACCGAGCGAGCCGCGGACTAAAGCTCTGAAGCCAACTCCAACATCATGCACAACTTTCGCTGTCCTAATCTCCCCCTTCCTTAGATCGATTCTAATGGACTTCACATCAACGCCGTAAGCCTCGCACGCGTTGGCCCCCTCTTTTAAGGCTTCATCGATCATGTTCCTGCAAGCATCCAGCAAACTCATTAGGCCATTCCTCCCACCAACACATTTCTAACAGCTATGTGAGGAGAACCGCTAGTAACCCTCACAAACTGGTCTTCCTTACCGCAGAGCCCGGGTCTAAACGATAGGTCGTCCGCAACGGCCTCAACGTTCATTAAGACTTCGAGCGTGTGACCTGATAAGGCTGCATCCCTGCACAGTTGTATAGGCTCGCCATCCTCAATTAGGTAGAGCATCGAGCATTTAAAGACAAATTCCCCCCTCGCGGGGTCAACGTAGCCATAGCTGCTACCCTTAGCATAAACTCCCTTTCTGATCGACTCGAAAAGCTCTTCCACGCTGCACTCACCTTTATCTATGAATGTGTTCGTCATCCTCACGAGGGGAAAGCTTGCATATCCTTGAGCTCTACCGTTACCAGTTGGCTGGACACCCATACGAGAAGAAGTTTCGAGAGAATGCATGTAAGACATCAAGACTCCCCTATCCACAAGGGTCGTGCCCCTGCCAACTACTCCTTCACTATCTGCAGGCACGTGCCCAAATAGTCCCTTCAGTGATGGGTCGTCCTTTACCGTAACTTTAGGCGAACCCACAATTTTGCTCGTCATTCCTTCAAGTATGCTTGCTCCGCTCAACACCAAGTCTGCTTCGCAGGCGTGACCGAAGGCTTCATGAATGAATACTCCAGCCAATTCTGGATCCAGTATGCACGTGTGTCTACCCGCCGGCGGGCTCTTTGCGGCTAGAAGCTCTATGGCTTTCCGAGCTGCATCTTCAGCTATGTCTAGGGGCTTTCGGTGCTTCAAAAGCTCTAAGCCTCCCGTGCCGCCATGGCTTTCATAACCCCTTTGCACGAGCCCAGCCTCGCTGGCGTAGGCTGATGCCTGCACTATTAACCCTGGAACCAAGTACTCAGATTTGAGCCCTAAGCTGTTGACCGTATAAGCATTTTCAGAGAACTCGGAGTAGATCGCGCTTGTGCTCTTCACCCTATCGCTGAAAGAGAGCATTTCCCTCTCCATTTCACGGCACATCGCCAGCTTTTCGGCAACAGTCATGTTAGAAAGCGGTTCAATAGGTTTGAGGATAACAGCAGATGTGGCAGCGGTGTTGCTGCAGGAAAGCTTGAGCTTGTCCTTAGCACCATCACCTATGTTCTTTGCAAGCTTATAGGCTTGCAAGCAAGATCTCTTGACCTCGTCCACTACCAAGGCTGAAGTTGACGTGAAGCCCCACCCACCAGCCACCAAGCATCTAAAGGCTAGGCCAACTTCATCCATAAACTTTAGTTCCTTAACTTTTCCGTCAGCTACCTCAATCCTCAACCCCTCGATGGAGAGCAGCCTAACATCAGCAAAGTCCACGCCCAAATCCAATAACATCTCTAATGCGCTATCCGCTAGGCTCTTATAGTGCTCCTGCAACTTTCATCCCGAAACATACATAAACCTGCTTATTTTAAGTTTAACACTCCGCAATTTGCATTACAAGCCGACGTTTTGCTCGTTGATGCGGAGCGTGCAGTTAAGCATCAAAAGCTTTACGACTTCAATATCGCTAAGTGATCGCTTAGGAGGCGCGTCTACCTCGTTTCGGTTCCGCCGCGAGCGATGCTAACTCCTTTAAGAAGCACACCCTGCCCTCAATAATCTCCTTCAACTTATCCCTAACCTCCCATCGCGATATCGCCCCCTTAACTTTGCTCAGCTCCTTTGAAAGGTACTTGTCGCCCAAAGCGTATAGCCATTCGACTAGGCTACCGGACTTCAAGTGTTTATAGAGACCCTCAACATCTGCTTTATCTATAACTGATAGTAACCCTTCTAGGTTTCTAACAACAACCTCGGATTCGCTTACCTTTACTTTCAGGGGCTTCCCCTCCTCTTTAAGGGCCTTTAAGGCCTCAAGAGGATCCATGAGGCGCTCGGCGAGCTGTCTTCCCTTATCAGTTAGCTGGTATTCCCCCGTTAGCACCCTCTCTATCAATCCAAGATCCATCAACTTATGTAGACAATTATAGAATTTAGTCCTTTTAAATTTCACACTAGACATCAGCAACCTTGTATCAACCTTGTTCCAGTTACTCATAACCTTGAGCAAAAGCACATCATCTATCTTCAGTTCCTTAAACACCAGGATTAAACCCCTTAAGCAGCTTTCAACAAAGTCTACGTCATCAATATTTAAAAAGCTTTTGACGTTGAAGTAGGAGCTTTTTAAAAATAGAGGGTTCAAGCCGCTGAGGCTCAGTTACTTCAGCTGCAAATGAATGCCAAAGCACGAAGGAAGCAATTAAAGTTTAAGTGAAGGAGAAACTTAAGCTGTAGTGAAGCCCGGTGGTGTAGCGGCCAAGCATGACGGGCTCTGGCCCCGTCGACGGGAGTTCGAATCTCCCCCGGGCTACCACCTTATTTGGTGGAAGCTCCATCCGGTTAAGAAGAAGAGATGCAAAGCGCTATTCAAATGCTGGAACAAGCAGTGAAAGCTAGGTGAACGGGCAGAAAGATATTATCTTTCCCCTTCAACTTGTAAGGCTGGTCTCCGTATGAGCGGAGAGATAATCCCGGTTTCAGCGTCTTCCTTTTTCAGCGTCTCAAGAAAGGGTGAATTTTGCCAGTACCTAGCCTACGACTATTACGACCCCGAAGGGTATTACAGCAATTTGCTTGGCAAGCCTAGAAAATGCAGGGCTGAGCTTAAAAAACTATGCGTGAACATGCAATACTTTCTAGACCAAGAGGAAGTCAAGGTCAACAAGATGAGGGTTTACCCTCGAGTGGTAACCGCTTATCTAGGTCATAGAGGGTTCATGGATTCGCCTTATATAGCTTGGATCATAAAATTCAATGGTAAGTTCAAGAAAGGACTCAACCTCTTCGAGAACATTAGCGAACGGGAAAAAGCAGAATATAACTTCGAGATAGTTTGGCAATTCCCTGCGAGGAGCAAAATAATTAACGCTCAAGTGTCCTCAGAAAGCCAGCTCGTTGGCAGAAACGTGCTTTTCGTTTGGGCTCGTAGGGGAGAGGTAGTAGGCGGATACGAGAGGATAGAGTTCATGCTTTATTGACCACTCCATTTGATTGATGGCGATTGTTTGAGGCTGAAGGTAAATTTGGTCTTGAGTTCCTACAGCCTAGGAGCATAGGGGCAACGCGGTGCGGGTTTAGCTTTGAACAAGTTGGACGTAGCCGGTCTCGGGTTACTACATGTTGATTCCGCCTTTAAAGTTAAAGAGTCCCCTAGAAAGAAGAGGTCAACCACTCTTTCCTTTCTGCTGCAAGATTCATTGGTTGCAATGACATGGTGGGCAGCCGTCCTGAAACACGCGAAGCTTGGCGCTCGGGCTGGGTTAACCCGAGCTTAAAGGGATTATCACCCTCCTTAAAGAGGGGCTTTAACTACATAACCTCCGCGTTGCGCGTTGTGCAACAGCCGTTTGGGATGCTACCCCTAAGTTCTTGGTGCTATGGATTTTGCGCGTCCAAGCTGGGAATACCCGCACCTTAGTGGCGCTTTGGCGTAGCGCTCAAACTACTCGTATCCCGGCGCGCATGAGGGCTTCCTTTATCGCCCTCAACAACGTTGACTTTGCTTGAAGCCTTTTCTTAGGGTTAACAACTTTGACGACTACTTTTATCTTAGAGCATTGACCATTAATGTCGACTAGGTAAACCTCGGGCTCCGGCTGCGGAGCGACTTCTCTGCATTGCTTTACAGCTTCCTTTACTATTTGTTCAACCAGCTCTACATCTGCATCGACTTCTACGTTGAAGTGCAAGGTCATCTTCGACAAAGAGTCCATCGGCTTAACCACAAAAGAGCGCTTAACAAGTTCAGCGTTTGGAATGTAATGTACGCCATCTTCCCTAACTATTTCAGTATATATCGTCGATACATCTCTTACGTACCCTAGCTTACCATCAACTAGTATCATTTCGCCCCTTTTAAATGGCTTATAGAGCATTAAGGCATATCCGGAAAGGGCATTCATTATCACATCCTTTGAGCCCAATATCAACATGAACACTATAGCCCCAAGGATTATGCCTAAAATCACGTAAATCGTTGCCCTAAGCTCGCCGAAGAATGATATTGACATGATGGTAGCCATCAGCATTATTACGACTAATGCAACGTACCTCCAGAATACCGCTACGCTGCTTTCAACGCTAAACCTCCTGAAAATGTTATCCATTATTCGGGCCACTACTAGCCTGTAAATGGTGTAAGCTAGACCCAGGACGACAAATACCATAATTAGGCTTATCACGGTTTCCGGGGTGCCAGAAGGCCACCCACCTAAATTACCCTCTAAAAAGCCTCTGGACATCGTCCAGCACCTCTGTCCTAGCGAGGACTAGGACTCTATCGCCTTCACGAAGCTTTAAGTCACCTTCAGGGGCCTTTAGCTTCCCATCTTCTAACAAGGCAACAACCAACCAGTCGCCATCCATGGGGAGCTCGCTTAGTTTTCTATCGACAACGAGAGAGTTTGAGGTTATGGTAATCTCTAAAAGAGAGAACGAACCGCTGGGAGTAGTAGCCTTCACAAACTCTGAAAGTAGGGGCTCCCTCATTATGATTGAGGCTATGTGCTCGGCTGCTATCTCTTCGGGTGCTACCGCCCTTGTTATTCCAAGCCTTTCCGCGATCTCTGCTAGCTTCTTATCGCTAACCCTGACTATTATGTTCTGGATCCCGTACTCCCGGGCTATAAGCCCCATAAGCACGTTGACCTCGTCGTGTTTTGTAACGGCTGCAACAGCATCAGCCTTGTCAATGCCAGCGCTTTCTAAAGTATTGATGTTTGCAACATCGCCTTTGATGACTGTGGCGTCAAGTTCCTCTGAAAGCTCCCTGCACCTCGTCTCATTGATCTCTATTATTATGACTTCATGTCCAGCTTCTATCAGCTTTCTTGAAAGCAGCGACCCAACCCTTCCCCCACCTGCAACGATGATTCGCAAGCAGCTTCAGCCTCCAGGCGCTAGAAAAGAAAACTATTTCCTCAACATATAAAAGTTAAAGCCAGAGGTGGAGCTTATTCACCTTCAGCCCAGAAACGTCATCAGCGGCTTATCAATAGTATTGCTCAGCTTAGGGCTAATACTGATAGCGCCTATAGTTATTGCCTTGGTATACCAAGAGCTTCGCTCATTAACTTACTTTTTAACCTCCATGTTTTTGGGGCTTGGCGTCGGCGTCCCACTTTATCGAAAACTTGGAGCTCCAAACAAGCTTACCCTAGTTGAGGCTATGGTGATATCGAGCATAGGTTGGTTGTTGACCGCCGCTTTAAGTTCCATCCCTTACATGGGGATTCTGGGCATGGGAATCGTCGATGCATACTTTGAGGCGTTCTCGAGCTTAACGACAACAGGGATGACTTTGATACCAATGTTGGAGGGGGCTCCTCGAGCCATACTTTTCTGGAGAGCGCTAGGCGAGTGGATAGGCGGTGCAGGTATCATGCTTTTCACGACCCTCCTCCTGTTGAGCCATGGTGGAATAGTGGCATGGCGACTCTACGTTGCGGAGGCTAGGGAAGAGAGGGTCTCCCCAACAATGAGGGGAACCATAAGAAACTTGTGGTCAATATACGTAGCCTATACCACCATTTGCGCTTTAGTGCTAATGTTATCGGGACTCGAACCGTTTGACGCGATTTGTCATGCTCTTGCATGCCTCTCGACAGGGGGGTACTCAACGAGAACCAGCAATGTAGGCGCATTCAACAACCTCGCCGTCGAGGTCACCCTCATGATATTTATGGTTATGGGGGCCACCAGGTTCTCACTGCATCACAAGCTGCTTACAGGAAACGTTAAGGGCTTCATAAAGGATCCTGAGCTCAGGTTTTTCTTGCTCCTGATTACCGCATCTTCGCTGATAGTTTCATTAGACCTAACCCGCGCTTACGGCATGGGGATCCCTGAGTCCCTTCGCGTAGGATTTTTTCACACGATCTCGGTCGGGACGACTACTGGCTTCACCACGTTGGATTTGAAGTTCATGCCGCCCTTAAGTAAAGGCATCCTGCTCTCATTAATGGTTGTAGGTGGCTGCATGAATTCAACAGCTGGAGGGATCAAGGTGTGGCGCTTTCTCGCTGTTTTAGAGGCAGCTAAAAGCGAAATCGAAAAAACTTTAATGCCACCTGAGGCCGTGAAAAGCCTTAAAATAGATGGAAGGGTCCTAAAGGAAGAGGTAGCCTTAAAGATCACGACGTTCTTTTTCATGTACATAGCCATAGGGTTTACAGCCAGCTTGATCATGACTTCGCTTGAGGGCGATCTCTTGGGAAGCACGTCAGGCGTGTTTTCAGCCATGGCCACTGTGGGTCCATTCTACATGTCTCCGTTGCAGCTTAGCCCAACATCAAAAGTAGTCCTAATAACGTGCATGTGGATTGGCAGGCTTGAGCTCATCCCAGTGCTGATACTCTTCATGCCTAGGCTTTGGAGGATGGTTCACCTGAAGGTTCGTGGCTTGCACGAAGATCTGAGGGAAAGCAGCTTAATGCTGCTCTACCCTAGAGTCTCGTTGAATTACAGGATGGTGGGTCGGCACCTCCTACGCATAAGATGAGGTGCATCATTGGTTTGAGGTGAACAATTTTAACCAGCATCTTCAGCAACACTAAGCTCCCTTGACAACTCTATGTCGAGCTAAGTCCCCGCATCTTCTCCTCTTTGGAGATGCTACTAGAGCTAGCAGGTAGGCTGCTGAGACGGCTATGCCTATGAGGGGGCTTGGGGCTAAGTTAACGGCCAACGACAGGAAGAAGCCGAAGAAGCCAGATACCATTGATATTGCAAGCGATAGAAGTATCATGCCTTCCAAGTTGTGCGAAAACTCATAAGCAGCGGCTGCAGGAGCTATGAGTAACACCGTGGCCAGTATCACGCCAACAACTTTCACCGCCACAACGGAGAACAGCGCCACAAGTGTTGTCATAAGGTAATGATAGGCTGAAACCCTTAAACCCATGGCTTCAGCAGCTTCGGGGTCAAACGTTATAAACTTGAACTCCTTGTAGAAGAGGCATGTACTCCCCACGCTGATTATTGAAACGGTTAAAAGAGTGAGTAGGTCGCTCCACGAAACTCCAAGCACGTCCCCAACTATGAAGGACCAAGCGGCTGACGCATAGCTACCGGCCATGGACAGGAAAAACACGGCAAGCGCTGTGGAAAAGCCGAATATCATCCCCACCATCACATCGGCTTTGCGTTCGTTGGCGGAGCTAGCGTAGGCCGTCAAGCCCGAAAAACCTAAACTCAGCGCCAGAGCCCCGAGCAACGGATTCACGCCGCATATTATCGCCATTGATGCTCCAGCAAAAGATGAATGCGTTATAGCCGCGCTCAGAGTGGAGAAGCCTCGGAGCACCGCAAAGGTTCCCACAGTGCTTGAAACGGCGGCTGCTATGGCTATTGCTATAATTGCCCTCCATATAAATGAGTGAAGAATCACGTCAAGCATGATGATCGAACCCCGATATTATGAGCTTTCCATCGGTTTTCGCGATGGAGACCCTCCTGTTAAACGCATCGCTCAATAGCTGTTCGCTCAAAACTTCCCAGACCTTTCCAAAGGCCACGACTCTCCTGTTAAGCAACATAACGTAGTTGGACAGCTCTACAACCGGGTTCAAATCGTGGACGACCATTATCAACAATACGCCCTCATCTGCCTTAGCTTTTAAAGCCCTTAAGATTACTTCCTGGGTTACAGCATCAACTCCTGAGAGGGGTTCATCGAGTAGAAGCAGCTGAGGGTTTACTGCTAGAGCTCTAGCAATCAATACTCGTTGCTGCTGGCCACCAGACAAGTGCGCGTAGGGCTCGTCCCAGAAGTCCTCCATTTGAACCGCTTTTAATGCATCCATAGCTGCCCTGTAGTCTGCCTCAAGCAATGGATGACCCCATCCCCTTAAGGCTATCCTCCCCATGAGGACTACATCTTTAACTAGGACAGGCTTCGATGGATCCACCCTTTCCCTTTGAGGGACGTAGCCTACGTGTTTTCTAAGTTTATACCTCTCAGTTGGCACCTTGTAACCTAGAACCTCCACGTAACCCGCAATGGGCTTGATTATGCCTAGCAATGCCTTGAGAAGTGTTGTTTTACCCGACCCGTTAGGTCCAACAACCGAGAGGAATCCAGGCTCCAGCATTTTGAAGCTCACATCTTCTAACGCTAACTTGTCCCCGTAGGCTACTGAGAGATCCTCCACGATTATTGTCGGCCTCATCTGCGTCTCAACCTCACTATAATTATCCCTTCAATAACCGTTGCTGAAAGAAGGGCTACCAACAGGTATCGGCAGATTTCTTCGCTTGAGCTCGCCAAGCTCATCTTCCTCTCACCTATAAGGTGAGACAAGATTATCATTGTGTTGTACTTTATATACTCCGAGTAGCTGTCGACCATTGAAGGAGGTACCCCATATACATACGCCATGGGTATCCCCGAAGCATCGGAGACCTGCTTAGCGTAGGATGCCTCGTACCCTTTGCTTTGGGTTGCCGAGACTATCATTATGTCCGAGGTGCGCGCCGCCATTATGGCATCCTTGATCCTCTGGGGGCCGGGAAGGCTTTCATGACCCACCATTATCACGTAAGATACGTTAAGACCCATCCATTCAACAAGTGGTTCAAAGTGATCCCCCGCTAGGAGGATGTTCTTGCGTTGCAGAGTCCTAGTTGTCTCGTGAAGCCAAGCTTCCATGTTTTCTATAACATCGCAGAAAGCTTCGCATCGACTTCTATAGTATATGGCGTTGCTTGGATCTAGGTTAGACATCGCTTCCGCCACGAGCCATGCCACATTTTTAGCGTTAGGGGGGTATAACCATAGGTAATGTGGATTGTCGTTCCTAACGTAGATGCCACAACCAATCCAAGAGTCCCACCCCAGCACTAATCCATGCTCTGGACTTGGAAGTTGACCTAGGAATTCCTCTTTGCCAGAGCAAACGAATAGGTCGCATGAAATAACCTTTAACGCATCAGATGGGGTTGGAGCGTAAGAATGGGGATCTACGCCAGCCGGTGCCAGGACATGTATCCTCGCACGTGAGCCAGCAACTTCCCTGACAATCATGTAGAGAGGACTTATTGTCACAACAACGTCAAGCCCGTCATTGGACGATGCCTCAACATTGACTGGCGGGATTCCTGCTGAAGCCACCACGATTAGGAGTAAAATAGCGAGAACTAAGAGCTTCCTCATCTTCTGGGCCTCCAAACCCAAGGATAACCTCGGAGGACTAATATATTAAATTTACCATAAAATTTTATCAAAAAAATTTAAAAATTTTTTACGTAAAAATAATATATGGTGTTAAGCTTGACAATAGTTACGTTTTCGCTCCCCCAAGACCTTGAAAAAAACCTGAACGACATCGTGAAATGCATGGGCTTCCTCAACAGATCCGAGGCAATCAGGCATGCCCTTAGATTGCTGGCCTCAGAGCTCATGGTCCTTGAAAGCCTTAAAGGCAAGGTTTTAGCGATAATAGCCGTGGTTTACAGAAGGGACTCGCAGAAAACCAAGGTCCATAGAATTCAACACGAACATGGCGACATCATAAACGCCTATTTCCACGCTCATATAGATAACAAGAAGTGCCTCGAAATAATGGTCGTCCACGGTGATGCCGAGAGGTTAAGGGGGCTTGTTAACGGGCTTAGAGGCTCAAGGGGGCTTGAGCAGATGAAAGTTGCAGTTTTAAACCGTGTAGAATAGCAGTTTGTAATCGTGCTGACGCCTGAGGTTTAAGTTGATGCCAACATGAATTTCGGTAAAAGGGCGAAAAGCAAGTTTCCAGTGCTAGGTAAGCTATTTAATTGGGTTTCCTAGGAATACCGTTGAGAGCTAAGATGTACGATTACGCCAAGGTTCTAGAGCTGGAAAGAGAGCTTATAAGAAAGGAGAGGCAGATAGAGTACCTTCAACTTGAACTTAAAAGGTATCAGACAGCAATAGAAGAGCTCAGGCAGGGCATGAGGCCTGTGGGCCTAGTCCAAGATGTTGTGGAGTCCAATGCCTACGTGAGGCTTGAGGCTGGGCAGCTGTACGAGGTAACCATACCCCCAAATTTGAAGGATAAAGTGCAGCCAGGCTTGCTTGTAGTTTTAACCCCTAATAAAGGGGCTGTCTTAAACGTCGTTGAGAGAAGGCTCACGGAGAAAGATCTGTGGAGCTTAAAGATCGAGAAGAACATAAACGTATTCTACGAAGATGTTGTTGGCCTCGATAAAGAGCTTAAAGAATTAAGGAAAGCAGTAGAATGGGTTCTAAGCCCGGCTATCAGGCACAAAAGAGAGAGCATAGTTAGAGATTCAAGGCTGTTAGAGGAGGCTGGAACCGTGCTATTGTTTGGCCCTCCGGGCACAGGTAAGACTTACATGGCTAAGGCCGTTGCGGGTTCACTAAACAAATATGGTCAGAGAACGGCATTCATAAAGGTTGAAGCTTACGAGCTCGTCTCTAAATGGCTTGGAGAGTCAGCTCGAAACGTGAGGGAACTCTTCAGGCTGGCGAGGGGAGAGGCACCGTGCATACTCTTCATCGATGAGGTGGATGCTATAGCAAGGGCTAGGACCGAAATAACATCAGATGCAGGAAGGGATGTTCAAGGAATGCTTAATCAGCTATTAACGGAGATCGGTGAAGGATTCCACGCCAACAAGGACATGGCTATAATTTTTGCCACAAACCTACCTTCAGTTATCGATCCAGCGCTTCTCGACAGAATCAGGAAAGTCATCTACGTGCCTCCGCCGAGGAGCAAAGAAGATGTTAAAAAACTATTTGATTTTTATCTATCCAAAGTTTCAGTGGATCCCAACATATGGAAGGATGGAAAGATGACCATGGATGCCTTCGAGGAGCTCTGGAAGCTCATTAGAAGTAGAAGGCTTATCTACGAAGTCAGCATACAGCCCCGAAACATCAAGGTTTTCGATGAGTATTGGATTACACCCAGAGACATCAAAAACATAGTGCAGGAGGCGGCTAGCGATGCTGCCTTCCAAGAAGAAGAGCACGTAACGTTGGAGAGGCTTGTGGAGTACGTAAAGGGACTAATATCCGAGAAGCCTTCCCACATGTCGTTTTTGTGAACAGCTAAAGCGTAGGGTCTACGCCCTTTCCCATAATCATAGAGTTCGCGCCTCCGCAAGTCTCCGCTCCCTAAAAAGAGTTCAGCAGGTGTAGGTTACCTACTGTGACCCTCTTCAGGTGTCTCCTCGCTGCAGCTAGGCACTCCTCCACCTGCCTTCTAGGGGTTATTGTCATATCACTCATATAGTGATCCGGGTGGAACACTAGGAGTGAATACGGGATTTCGGGGTCCAAGTTAGCGATGAATCCCGCTATCTTCTCAATTTCATCAGGTGTCACGTAGCCGGTTATAAGCGGCGTTGTGGCGCTCAATAAAGGCAAACCACGCCTTTCGCCATGAAAGGCCTCAACTATTATTTCAAAGTTCTCGTAAGCCCTCTTGTTGGGGACCCCGCTTAATGCGTAGCTGAGCTCTTCGCTGAAGCATTTCAAGTCGAATTTTATGTTGCCTCCGCTGACCAGAGCTAGTTCAGCGGCTTTCTTGACTAAAGCGCTGTTTCCGCAACCGTTCCACTCAAAACAAATCCTTAAAACCCTGTTGCTCGGCTTTTCCTCAAGCATAATCCTAGAAACGCTTATGGCGAAGGGCAGCTGGGGCTCAGGTGAACCACCAAAAAAGCATACACATGTGCACCTCTCATTCCCTAAGACGTTGCCTAAGAGCTGGGCTGAAGACGTTTGAGGAGCCTCTGAGAGGCGTTTATGAGAAGCGTTTTGGCAAAAGAGGCAGTTGAAGTTGCAACCATAGAAGAAGACGGCGTAGTTCAGGTAGCCAACCTCGCAAAATGAGCTAACAGCATAGCGAGGGTAACCCGCACCTGTAGCAGCCGGACAGAACCAACTTGCACAACAATTTGTTACGTGAGGGTCGTAGTACCCGTATAAGAGTGCCATACCGGTTGAGGTCTTTGACATTAATTTTCCGTTCACGTTTCTCCTCAGGCCGCAATAGCCTATCTCCCCTTCAGCCATTGAGCACTCGTTTGAACACAACGCACACTTAACCCCGCTAGGGCTCCTAGGTGGCTTGGAGGGTAGACCGTAAGGGCTCCTAGAAGCTCTATGGGCCCTTTCAATGAAGGGAAGGGCCTCGTCGAATCTACTTTTTATGCATTCGGCGCAGATCCTTAAAGCGCTCGAAAGATGCTTAGACCTCTTACCGCAAAGCTCGCATTTAACCTCAAAGGAGGAATTGAGCATGTAAGGGCATCTCCCCTTTCCGTTTCGGCCTAGCTCTAACTTTCATTCCTTCCCTTCCCCATTCATGGGAGGGCTTTAGCCCTGAACCCGATGAAGCGAGTACCTCTACCTAACTACATAATATCTTGGGAAGGGGTTTAATACAGCTAGTCCCTCCAATCCTCCTTCTGGTCAGTTGAGCTTTGCCCTAGCATAAACCACAACTTATCCCTCGGAGCTTGCTCGCCAAGAAGCCGCCTCACCTCGCTCTCAGGAAAACTCGTACTTCCTGCTAGGCGTCTTAATGAACATGATCTTCCCGGAGTAAGCCCACTTCTTAACGGCAACATAGGAAACACCGAAAATCCTCGCAACATGACCCAGTAGTGTGGATGACGTATCAATTGCATATTGTGGGCGCTGCACCTCAGCTCATAGTTGTGCAGATTGAAAAGCGATGAAGGCCTCGCCGCTCGTTTGCTGGCCAATTCACTAATTGTCCATTCCAAGCCTCGCGCACCCTCTACTTAAAGGCGGCCTCCTAGGCGGGAAGCCCTCTTCAACGTGGTTGTAGTACCTCCAGCAAACCGCGTTGCCTTTGCGCAGCTTAACTTTGTCGCATGTGGTATCCGGAAATGTCCAGCCCCCAATGCTCTCATCATATAGGTAGAAGACCCAGCTGTGATGTAGATTTGCCCTCACGCCTTCTATTGCTATGATCACCGCGCCCCTATGGCCAGAGGCCTCATCGGATGGGAAGAATTCAACTTCATAGGCCCCGCGAGTAGCATCAAAGACTGTGCACTCGCCTTCTCCTATTTTGACTTCCTTAACCTCTATCCTGCCTCTCCCAAAGTTGACGTAGACTGGAACCTTGAATTTCCTGCCGAAGATTCGGGGAAGCAAGTAGCGATTCATCTTCCGGGCCCTCCAGATAAATGTATATACGTTGCTATCAATAAGTTTTGACTCAGAACGGTAAGGTGCGATACGTGCCTCACATGTGGAGGGTTTCAGCTGACATATATTGGTGTCTAAGCTGTAATCTGCCGCTTATAGCTCCTAGATGTTACATGTGTGGATCCCACGCGGTCAAAGTTCATGCCTCACCGCCCAAAGACCTGAGGCCAGCCTTCAAATACGATCTGAAGCTCCTAGAAGAAGTGCTTCGAGAGGAGTTTGGATTCAATGCTTGGAGGGCCATACTTGGATATGGGGTCGTCCTGCTCAACAAGGTGCCCTACGTAGATCAGGCAAACGAAGTGATTGTTGACGGATGGGTTATGGGCACCCTTTACTACAACCCCGAAGTGGGCAGGTGGAGATTTAGGCCATCCTACGAGGGTGCTGCAAGGCTTTTGATTAGTGGCGCCACTCCTTACATAGAGGTTGAAGGAAGTGAGGTTAGGCTGTGGGATACATTATCGATTAGCGGCGCCCGAGGCTGTGTGCCACATGAAGGTGGCAAGTACGTCGTTGTGGCAAATCAAAGAGGCATGGCTATAGGAGTTGCAGTGACGTTAAACGATGGTAGGGTTAAGGTTATTAAAAGGTGGGAGCCACATAAGCCTCACCTCCTCGAAAAGAGGACTACGTGGGACAAGGTAGTCAAGGCAAACGAACCCCATATAGAAGCCGAGGAGAGGAGGGCCACGGCAATCATATCCAATGTCGTAAAGTCGCCTGAGGCCTTCATATCTTTTTCAGGAGGCAAAGACAGCCTTGCGACGCTTATCCTAAGCCTCAAGGCTTTGGGTGATAAACCAATGCTGTTCAACGATACCGGAATAGAGGCTCCTGCAACGGTTGAACACGTTTGGAGTGTAGCTAGCAAATTCGGCTTAGAGCTAATACTTGCTGGCGCCGGAGAATCCTTTTGGAATAGCCTTCCAGTTTACGGCCCCCCCGCAAGGGACTACAGGTGGTGTTGCAAGGTGTGCAAGCTCATACCGATAGCGAAAACAGTTAGAGAGAGGTTTCGGGGAGACGTCTACGCTATTCTCGGCCAGAGAAAATACGAATCCTTTGCGCGTTTGAGGGCTCCGGCCGTGGATAAGAGCAGGTGGATACCAAACCTCGTGAGCCTAAGCCCCATAAGGAATTGGTCTGCACTTCACGTTTGGCTGTACTTAATGAAGGAACGCGTTGAGGGCAACCCCCTCTACAATGAGGGGTTTGACAGGATTGGTTGCTGGCTTTGCCCAGCCTGCGAGCTGGCTGAGCTTAAGAGAGTGGAGGAGGTTTACCCTCACCTCTGGTCTAAGTGGAGGGGGAAGGTCCTCGCCTGGTGCGAGGAAAAAGCAATCCCACAGGAGTGGTTTGAGCTCGGCTTGTGGCGGTGGAGAAGGTTTCCAGGCGACATCAAGAAGTTCGCTTTAAGAGCTAAGGCAGATTTAGCCGCCATCGAGAAGTGCTTCGATAGCAACAAAGAAGTTGAAGTCACTCTGTTTGTAAAGCCTTGCGAGAACATCTACGAAGCTCAGGGTGTAGTGAAGGGGTCCCTTGATGTTAAAAGGTTGGCCAATCTGCTTCGTTGCACCGGAGGCAAGATCTCGCTAAACGAGAGGCTGGGGCTTTTGGCCGTTAGAATCGATGAAGGATTTATGAGCATCAGCACAAACAATAATATTTCGGTAAGGTCAGAGAGTGGAGAGGACTTAAGGAGGGCGTTGAAGCTCCTCGTGAAAAGCGTGTTGAGAGCCAAGCACTGCAGCCTATGCGGATCCTGTATAAACTGGTGCCCATCAAAGGCCGTAACGGTGAGCGACCATGTTAAAATAAGCGACGTGTGTGCAGGGTGTAGAACGTGCATTAATGTTTGCCCCGTTGCAACGTACATGTACAAGAGCTCAGTGCTAATTGAGGGTGAAGAGCATATTGAGGGATAAGCTTCAACTTGTAGTACTCACTGTGATCTTCGCCTTAGCCATTACTCTTCTGCTTTGTGCCCCTGCAGCTGCCGAGAAGAACTTTAGCTTCAAGTTTCACGTTGATAAGGACGGGTTTACGAGGGTGGCCATTTTCTTCTACGATGATGAGAGCGGCGGATCGTGGCTCCTCATCCCTAAGGATCAGATGAATTGCGTAAGGTTGATTGTCTACGAAGGCAACGTAACCGACGTCTACTACAATAGCTTATTCGAAGGCGAAGAAGAGGATCCCTTTTATGTCGTGATGAATTTCACATACGTGGCTCATGGCTCAGCTAATTTTTCCGTTGAGTATGTGATGAGGAATGGGGGGCTCATAATAGAGCCGAAGGCCATCTTTGTTTCGCCTAGGATCATGCATGAGGATGCTGGATATACCAAGACGTTAACCTTTCTACCTGCATATGCGACAATCAATGAGAAGAAAGTGGCGGCCATCTCCGGAACAATTAAAGACGTTAAAGTACTTCGACAGGTGGACCACGTTGTTGTGGAGGCCTCAGTGAGCTCAAGCGATAGGTTAGTGGTTGAGTACGAGGTGCCTTCCCCATGTAACGTGACCACTGTCGCCTCGGAGAACGTCGTGTTTGAGGTGCCTTACAGGTACTTGGACTTTGCGTATGATGTGCTCAATGCGCTCAACGAAGGATATAGACTGTACGCAAACGTGTTCGGCACAGGGTTAGAGAACGTAAAGGTTCGGTTCTTCGTTCCCTCAATAAACGACATCCTGAGCGGACTGCAAGGCTATGTGCCCTTTGAGGCTGGCAAGCTAGGCGCCATACATCTAAACCTGTTGTACATAAGGGGCATTGAAGGGTTCGCGAGCCTCATAGCATTACACGAATTGGCACATCATTTCCTATGGCACATAGGCGTGCCACAGTCAAAGCTGTGGATCCACGAAGGTGCTTCCGAATACCTTAGCTTATACGTTGGGAGAAGGCTCGGCTACGCTAAGGCTGCTGCTCTCCGCGAAAACACACTGACTCAAGCACTTGGAGGGCTTGAAAGCTTGGAGTTCATCCAGCAGTGGACTCCCTTTAATACTCCGCCTCAAGGATTGCAAAGGTGCTATGCCGCCTCCTACTACGTGTTTAAGACGCTCTGCGAGAAATATGGGGAAACGCGTTACCTTGAATCGCTTTTCACAGCCTTTAAAAGCGTAGATTGGAGCAACAACACCCAAGTGATTGAGGCTTTCGGAGTTGCCGCCGGCAACACCTCAGAAGTCATCTCCATGTTCAATAAATGGGGCTTCAGGGATGGGGCCTTAAAAGTTCCCTCGATATTGTATGTAGAGAGGGCCTTGGATGCTATGCCTTTCTGGCTTGAGCCCTACAGGGGGGCTGCCCGACTCCTAGTATTAGCAGCGAAGGTCTTGCTACAGCACGGAGTTGTTCGCGGCTCAACTCTTATGGTTGGGGCCGCCCATTTTATATGCTTTTTAAGCCCTTATATGTTCTTGATAAGCTTGGCGTCGGCTATCGCAGGCATTCTCCTCTTTAGGCGGCTCTGACCCCTGAGACTTCAGCTTCTCTTCAAGGCTCTTTACCTTATCATACATGGTTCTCTCAACATCTCTCCTGTCGTCTATCAGGAGCACTGTGTACACCCTCTTGGCGCCGGCTCGGAACAACGATTCATGGCATTTTTCGATAACTTCAAATAAATCCTTTAAGCTTCCAGCTTCGATTACCGTGCCCATTGGCGTTATCGTGAAATTGAGGCGCGACGACCTGATGATCTTTACAGCCTCAGCTACGTAGCCGCTGAGACTTGTCGATGAGGTTCCCAAGGGGGAAGTTGAGACTTGAGCTATAACCATGCTTTCACCTCCACGTAAGCGATATAACCCCGCTCTGTAATATAGTTGTCTTGAACGATGATGATCCAAACAAATAACATAAGGTATATAAAGCTTGAAGATGCTTACGATATCATCAATAAGTTCTTGGAACCCAAGGGAGTTATAGATGTTGTGCCTCTCCAAGACGCTTATGATCGCCTCTTAGCTGAAGATGTGGTCTCAAAGCTTAGTTTACCGCTTTCGGACGTAGCCCACTTTGACGGCTACGCCATCAGAAGCATCGACGTTGCATCAGCTTCGCCTAAAACCCCTGTTAAGTTGAAGATAAGGGGGAGGGCTTACCCTTCGACTAGTAATCGAGGAACCTTAAGCCCAGGTGAGGCGATCTACGTTTCAACGGGTTCTTTAATGCCCCTAAATGCTGATTGCGTTTTACCCGTAGAGGCCTCCATAGTTAAGGGCGATGAGCTAGAAGTCAAATATGCCGTTAAACCCTTCGAACACGTTGTCAAGGCCGGTAGCGACGTAAAGTCCGGGGAAGAAGTGCTGAGAAGAGGGCATAGGCTTCGAGGACAGGACCTGACGCTGCTCGCCTTCATGGGTTACGGAAACCTGAAAGTGCTCTCGAAACCAAGGGTGGCGGTGATACCTGTAGGCGACGAACTGACCGATAATTTTGGAGAGGTCAAACCCGGTAAAACTCCTTGCGGACATGCCTTGATGATAAGCAGTTTTGTGTTGAGAGACGGCGGGATACCGATTCGTTTTAGGGTTGTCCCAGATAACGTTAATATGATAGCAAAAAACCTCGTTGAGGCTGCCCGTACGTGTGATATCATCATAACGATAAGCGGCGTCTCGAAGGGTGAGAGGGACTTTGTTCCGCGGGCACTCAAAGATATATGCAAAGGCGAGATACTATTTCACGGTATAATGATAAGGCCCGGAAGGCAGACAGGCCTAGGTCTCGTTGAGGGAAAGCCAGTGGTCATGCTACCTGGGCTCGTTCACTCAACCATTACTGGATACCACCTCGTAGCTAAAAGGGCCATGTATAGACTCATGGGTTTAGAGGCAGGGGAGAGGCCTTTAAAAGCTGTTCTCGCCTCCGACCTCGATTTGCCGCAGCCCAGGGGCTTTAAGCGCCTTGTCTTCATGAGGTTGGAGGATGATGGAAGCCGCCACCTCGCTTGGCCTTTAAAGGGGGAATCAGCTCTCCTCAGCATTCCGGTCAGAGCCCACGGCTATTCCGTCTTCAATGAGGGGTTTGAACGCATAGATGAGGGAACCGTTATTAACGTGTACCCCATCCTGTGAGTCGATATCGCATTAGAGCTTGGGGGGAGAAGGCGTTGAAAATAGCCATTTCGGGCAAGGGAGGTTGCGGAAAGAGCACTTTAACGGTGCTCCTCTCCAAAGCATTCTCCAAAATGGGATTTAACGTTACCGTAGTCGACGTCGATGAATCCAATGTAGGCCTTAGCAAGATGCTGGGCCTTGAGGAAGGCGGAAAGTCGCTAATGGAGCTGTTGGGTGGTAGAGAAGAATTCAGGAGAGCCCTAAACAAGGGCTTACCGGATATACCGAGCCTAAACCACGCAGCAACTACGCGAGACCGCGTAAGGCTAGTTAAGGTTGGTAAGATAGAGAGGGGAGGGGAAGGGTGTGCATGCCTTATGGGGATCTTGGCTAAGGAGGTCCTCAGCAACGTGAGGGATGAAGGGGATTTAATCATAGTGGACATGGATGCGGGAATAGAGCATTTAGGCAGAGGTGTGGACAAGGCGGTGGACGTTTTGCTGTTCGTGGTAGACCCGACTTATGATTCAGTGGTCCTGGCCGAGAGGGCCAGTAAAATGGCGGCCGAACTAGGAATTAAAAGATTCGCCGCGGTGCTAAACAAGGTAGACGATGAGGCCGCCAACATATTGTCCAGTAAGCTTTCAGCTTTGGGTGTTAGGATCATAGGGGTCATACGACAAGACCCTAAAATCGCGCGCTCAGCGTTGACAGGTGAAGCTATAGATTCGGGCGCCGCGATGAGTGATGCCATGGCTTTGGCCAGTGCCCTGCTGGAGGAGGTTAAAGATGGGAGTGGTGGGTGAGCTTGTAAAAGCCTTAACTAGCTTGCATCCCCATATCGAGAAAATAAAGGTAGAAAATGTTATCATAGGGCTCAGCTACACATGCGTTCAGGTCTCCACGGGCCATGTGGGCTTATGCCATACCCTTCTCGGAGAGCTAAACATTTCTTGCTGCAAGATAGCTGAAAAAGCAGGCTCAATGGCAGGCTCCCGCGTTGCGGACCTTTTGGAGATGGCAAACTCCTGGGATCTAGGCGAGAGGGTTGTCGGTATGGCCACCATAAATGCGCTTTCAGCTCAACACATCGAAGGAGGAGGGGGCCTGAGGGTTACGAAGGGAAACATATTGGAGAGGCTTGAGGTGAAGAAAGATGACGTGGTAGTCATGGCTGGGAACATGAGGCCTCTAAAGCAGGCCCTTAAAGCAAGAGGCTGTAGGCTCCTAGTCTTTGATAGAAATCCCCTCTTCAGAGATGAAGAGACCCTACCCGACACGCTAGTTGATGAAGCTATGGAAAAGGCTGATGTTGTCCTAGCCTCGGGCACAAGCTTGGCCAACGGCACCATTGACCGAGTTTTAAGGGCCTCCAGAAATGCAAGGTGTGTAGCCCTCATAGGGCCCTCGGCCGGAGCCTACCCCCAAGTGCTCCTGGGGATGGGTGCAACTATGATAGGCTGCATAAGGGTCCTTAACCCATCAATGGTTATGAGGGTTGTCAGCGAAGGCGGCGGGACAAAGGCTTTGAAGCCCTACGTGGAGCAAGTGACAATAGAAAAGGCTAGCTAAGCATTATAAAGTTGCTGGGACCATGGAGACGGGGTTCGTGAAGGAAGGAGGCATAATATCGCTCCTTAGAGCAATAGGTTTGACAGAGTATGAAAGCAAGGTGTACGTGGCCCTCATAAACTTGGGAGAGGCGAGAGCAAAGGAGGTAAGCGACGTCACCTCCATAGCTTATCCAAAGATATACAGCGTTTTAGCAGAGCTAAAGAAGAAGGGGTTTGTTGAGGAGAGGCTTGAAAGGCCTAGGAGCTTCACGGCCATTGATCCGGTTAGAGCTGTCTGGAACTTCATTGAAGAGAGGATAGCGGAGCTGAGGGGAGCTGGCGAGCAGGCGGTTAAAATGTTATCCGCTGTTTATGGTGCTTCGAGCTTGAAGGAGGGTAAAAGCTTCATAGTTGAAGGTAGAAGAAGCGTCCTCGCAAAGTTGAGGGAGCTGCTTTCCCAAGCGAAGATTGAGATATTGATCTCCGCACCAGACTTAGAGGCTATTGGAGTTAAGGCTTTGTTGCTCGACCTGAACGCTGCGAGGAAAAGCGGTGTTAACGTCAGGGTTTTGACCTCTACGAAGAGCAAGCACATAGAGGACATAATGGAGGTATCTGAGGTCAGGGTGAAAGACGGTTTAGAAAGCTATTACGCGATAACAGATGTCGGGTCACTGCTGATCTCCGGTAAGCCTGATAGACCAAAGGGAATATTCATAGCTGATGAGATGGGCGCAAAGCCAACACGGGAGCACTTCAACTACATCTGGCTTGAGGCCGTTCCCGCCTCATTGCATTTGGGCACCGCCCAGAGTAAGAGGGGGATCATCATACTGGCGGGAGGCATGAGTAAACGAATGGGCAGAGACAAGACGTTCCTGACAGTCAAGGGGGTTCCGATGATAAAAAGGGTCGCCAACTCAGCATTAAGCGTTTCCCATGAAGTCATTATAGTTGTGGGTGGGAAGAGGGTGCTCAAGAAGTTGAGCAATGTCGTAGGTGGAGAAGTAACGATAGCTGAGGACGAGGAGAAGGGGTGGGGCCCGTTAATGGGAATACTGTCGGGCTGTAGAAAGTCGCGCGCCGAATACGTTGCGGTAATACCTTGTGATGCACCGTTCATTAATCCCAGGGTGTTGATGGAGCTCTTTAAGAGGGCTGAAGGGCATGACGCTGCCATCCCTCGCTGGCCCAATGGGTACATAGAGCCGCTCCACTCTGTGTACCGCAGGGAGGTGATAATAGGGGTGGCCGACGAGCTGCTTAAGAAGGGGTCGCGATCCATGATTCACATGGTGAACATGCTGAAGGACGTTGTTTTCGTCCCGGTAGAGGAGCTCAAGCTGATAGACTATAACCTCTTAACGTTCTTCAACGTCAATACCCCGAGGGATCTTCTTATAGCTGAAACAATGGAGAGTCCATGAACATTTTTATAATCTTTAATAGCTCTGCCTCATCCCTAGGAAGGAACACGCAGGGAATCCCACGGTAGGTAGGTTCCATGTTCTGAACCATGAATGTGCAAGCCGCCAGAAGCGGTGGCTTTGTCCCATGAAGCCTTTCTTCTAGGTCTTTAATATCTTTGAAGGCTACAATTTTAGCTACGTCCGCCCTTTCAGCTACAAGCCTGTGGAAACCCTCAATTAATATTACGTCGACGTTGCCCGCGTCGACTATCCGCAGAGCCTCTTCAAGGGTTTTCGGTTCTCCATTCAGCTTTACGAGCTTACCGGCTTCACGAGGCGATATGTAGCCCACCACTCTGGCTCCAGCTTTAACGAATCGGCTTGTATCTGTTCCCTCCCTGTCAATTGTGAAGTTCTCATGATGGATGTGCTTAAGCGAAGCTACAACAAACCCGACGCCCGTTAAGTACTTCGTCACAAGTTCAGCTACTGTAGTCTTACCGGACTTTTTGCTTCCAATTATCGCAATCTTCTTCGTACAAATCACGCTCAACATAAAACATTGGAAACCTGGAAAAATAACTTTTCAATCTACTGAGCATCCAACCACCTCATCACGTTCTTTTACTAACTCTTTTAAATTGAGTAGGACAGTATAATAAGGAGGTTACCGATGAAATGGCAACATACACCGCCAGAAGACGAAAACTCTAAGCCTTAGAGGGTGAACTATCATTGATATTCGATAAGTACGGTAGACCAATAACAAACCTAAGAATAACCATTACTCATAAGTGCAATTACAGGTGTTTCTACTGCCACCGAGAGGGAGAAGACTGTTCCGATGCCCTAACCGTGGAAGATGTTGTTAGGCTTGTAAAAGTGGGCAAGAAGCTCGGAATGGATAAAGTCAAGCTGACTGGAGGCGAACCGCTCACCCGAAGCGACCTTATTGATATGATAGAAGCCATAAACGAGATAGGTCTTTCTGAAGTTGCCATGACCACTAATGGATCGCTACTCAAAGGTATTGCTCATCATCTAGCTAAAGCCGGTCTGAGTAGAGTAAACGTCAGCCTACCCTCTCTAAGGGAAGGGGTGTTTGAAAGAATAACAGGGGTCCAGGTTCTAGGGAAGGTAATGGAAGGATTATTAGAGGCAAAGGCCTGTGGATTAGAACCAATAAAGCTTAACGTCGTGGTGCTGAGGGGTTTAAACGACGACGAGTTGTGGAACATAGTTGATTTTGCTAGGAAACACGAATTTATAGTTCAGCTAATAGAGCTCGAGCCCATAAACATCAATGACGAGTTTTACAGGATACACCACGTGAGCCTAGAGGAAGTAGAGCTGTGGCTCCAGCAAAGAGCTGTAAGAATTGAAGAAAGAAAGCTGATGCATAACAGGCGGCAATACGATCTCGGCGATGTGAAGGTTGAAGTTGTAAGGCCAGTCAACAACCCAGAGTTCTGCATGCACTGTACTAGGCTTAGAGTGACGGCCGACGGGAAGCTGAAGCCTTGCATCATGAGGAACGATAACTTAGTCGACGTGCTGAGGGCCTTAAGGATCGGGCTGGATGACTCCGAGCTTATCAAAATATTTATGAAGGCGGTTGAGTTGAGGGAACCCTACTTCAAGGGTGCCTGCAATGCACAGGCGCACGGAAAAGCTAAGGTTTGTTAGTTGAAGCTTTATGGCTTAGCCCCAATTATAACGGCGTACCCTATTCTTCCCAGTAATGGCCTTATCTGTTCCGGATCTGCCGATCCCCAATCATATGCGTCCGATGCATCCTTCCAGTAAAGCACCTTCATCCCCGATCTCTCTAAGAGATTTATGTAGCCTTCTATGGTTTCCGCCCCAGCTACGCACAGGCACCAATTGGCAATGCTTTCAGCATTCTTTAGCGTTGGATCCTTCAACGTGACGTCTGTTATCAACGCCTTGCCGCCAACCTTGAGCACTTCAACCATTTTATTCAATGCCCTAAGCTTATTAGGAAAGAGGGAGAGGGAGCACTCACATATCACGGCATCGAAGAGGCCTTCCCTCAGAGGGAGGAATTCCGAGTCTGCGCGTATAAGCTCAGCGAGGTTTTCATGGCTTCTTCCCGAAAGCTTAGCCCTTGCCTTTTTAAGGATCCTAGCTGATAGGTCAATGCCATAGGCATGGCACTTGAAGCGCCTAGTTAATAGATGTAGCGTTGCGCCCGCTCCACACGCAACATCAAGCACGCTCCAACCTGGTTGGAGGTTAACGAGCTTTAACGAGTCTTCTGTGAGCCTTAAACCTCCAGGCCTCATAGCTTCTTGAGTCGTGGAGTCGGATAAGGCGGCCTCGTAAAACATTGAACTCATCTTTTTGATCACGCAATCCACCGATTGTTCTGCGACTTCACGGCCGCAGCAACCTTCATTCAAGGATGTTCCCCTCACAAGGTTTATCTCTTATGCTTACTTAAAGAAGTGCTGAGGATTTAAGGTGATCGCTATTGCCCCAGGGGAGGGTTAGGGAAGACTGGAAAAGGGTTTTGAGGCTTACCTCGCCGCAGGAGGCTGCTGAGAGGTTGCTCGAGTACTTGAAGGTCAAGCCAAGGATTGAGGAAGTCAGCGTAGCTGATTGCCTTGGTAGGGTGCTAGCTGAGGATGTGGTTTCCTCGCAAGACATACCGCCATATAATTGTGCATGTTTTGAGGGTTATGCAATCAACTCTGATGACACGGCGAAGGCCACGAGGGATAACCCAGCCGACCTGAGAGTGGTGGGCAGGGTCCTCCCGGAAACCAAGAACATACCAACCGTTAGAAGAGGGGAAGCAGTATTCCTCGTGACTGGCGCTCCAATCCCTCAGGGCGCCGACTGCCTAGTCAAGGTGGAGGAGGCAAGGCTTGAAGGCGACCGCATCCTTGTCTTCAGGAGCTTCTCGAAGTTTGAAAATGTTGCTTTAAAGGGTGAAGACGTGAGGTCTGGGGAGACGCTGCTGAAAGCGGGACGCGTGATTAGGCCCATCGACGTGGGGTTATTAATGGGTCTAGGGTTTTCAAAGGTGAAGGTATACGCGAAACCCCGTATAGCCATAATATCCGTAGGAAGGGAGCTCTACCTTAAAAGCTTAGAGTGCAGGGATCCACCACCCAACAATTATGCTTACGTGGTTAAGGGCTTGGTCGAGTGCTTTGGCGGGTCAGCTGATGTGCTGGGCGTGTTTCCAGATGATGTCGAGTTGGTTAAAGGGGTGCTCTTACGAGCTTTAGAGGCTTATGACGCTGTTTTCACCATGGGCAGCTGTAGCATCGGGATCAACGACGCGGTGCCCGATGCGGTGAACGAGCTTGGCAAACCGGGGGTCCTAGTTCACGGCTTAGCATTGAATCCGGGGAAGCCAGCCGGCTTCGGCATAGTGTGGGGAAAGCCCGTCATAATGCTTCCGGGACACATAGTCTCAGCCGTGGCGGCGTTCTACGTTTTATGCCTTCCCTTGATAGGGGCCATGACTGGTAGAAATGCTGAAGAGCTTTCACCACATGTGTACGCGGAAATGGAAGACCACGAAGAAACGGGGGGCGCCTGCAGGTTTCTAAGGGCCAACGTGAAGGATATAAATGGAAGGTTTGTGGCTAAACCCATGCATGGTGGGGCCAACGTAATGGTGACTCTTCTGAGGTCGAACTACTTCGCCGTGCTGCCGCCAAAAACCGAAGTTAAGAAGGGCGAAATGCTAAAGATGAAGGCTTTAACGCTCCTGGACGCTTTGCCTCGGTAAGGCTGGAATCGATGATATTCTAAGAGAAAGGCTTATCTTCTATATAGAAGAGCCTCTCTGAGGTTGATAAGCTTATGCCAGAATACGGCATTATGGCGGACTTAGATAGATGCGTTGGCTGCAGGGCTTGCGAGCTTGCATGTAGGAACGAGAACCAGCTGCCCGAGACGATGAGCTTCATAAGGAACATTAGAATAGGCCCAGAAATCATGAATGGCAAGATAGCCATGTACTTCGTATCGCTGCCCTGTATGCATTGCGGTCGAGCACCCTGCTCTGAGGTTTGCCCAGCTCGTGCAATCAAGAAGCGGCCCGATGGAATAGTGCTGCTGGATGAAACTAAATGTATAGGCTGCAAGTACTGCATGTGGGTATGCCCCTTTGGGGCGCCGCAGTTCAACGCTCAACTTGGTAGGATGCAGAAATGTCGGCTATGCGTCCAAAGGGTTGAGAAGGGGCTTGATCCGGCCTGCGTGAAGGGCTGCCACGTAAAGGCGCTTAAGTTCGGCACCTTAGACCAGTTGTCCGAGCTTGCTAAGACAAAAGCTGCTAGGAAAGCGGCAATGTTCAAGATACCGGGAATTATGACGCCGGCCTGAAATGGAGGTTCCAAATAGAAATGGAAGGAGAACAAAGGCTAATGGTAAAGGTGTATAGGTGCAACCCCGAGGTCGGCGAGAAGCCTCACTATAGGAGCTATGAGGTTCCATGGCATGAAGGAATGACGGTGCTGGAAGTTCTCAGGTCCATATACGAAAATCATGAGCCAATAGCTTTCCGGTATCACTGTAGATCCGGCGTCTGCGGCGCTTGCGGTGTTATGGTTAATGGGAGGCCTGTTCTAGCCTGCAGGACCTACGTGGAAGGCCCAGGAGAGCTCGTGATTGAGCCGTTGAAGAACTTCAATGTGATAAAGGACCTAGTGGTTGATAGAAGGCCAATGCTGGAACAGACCATCAAGTTGGAGCCTTGGCTCCTCAGAGGGCACAAGGCTGCAGTCGATTTTGAGAAGGTGGAGTGGTCTCTCGAAAGTAAGGATAAGTTCTACCTCCTTGCGTCGTGTAGGGAGTGCTACCTTTGCAGGGCGGCATGCCCCGCCGCTGAGGTGGGCTTCAGGAAGCCGGAGGTAACCAAGTATCCTGGAGCGAAATTCTACGTTAGAGATCTAGCCACTAGGCTTCTCGACCCAAGAGACGAGGGCAAACATACAAGGGCTGTAAAGCTAAAGGAGGATATAGACGCGTACGCCTGCACCACATGCAAGAAGTGCTGGGAGGTTTGCCCAAGAGAGTTCGAGGTGCCGGAGGTTATGGAGGAGCTTAGAAGTCACATCGCCAATGTAGGTTTAGGACCCTTGGAAGGACATATGGTCTTCGCTGATTTCATTAAGAAGACGGGCAGGGCTGTTGACAGGCAGGCTACACCCCTCGTAGAGCAGGTGCCCGAGCTAATAGATGTCGCGAACCCGATTGACGAGGTGCTTTTCTTCACAGGCTGCCTAATTGATTTCAGGCTTCAAAGGGTAGGCCTTGGAATAATAGATGTGCTCAAGAGAAACAACGTTAGGGTAATAGTGCCTAAAGATCAACAATGCTGTGGATCACCGGCTATAAGATCTGGGCTCTTTGGCGTCGGCAAAGCCCAAGCAATGAAGAACGTTGAAGTTTTCGAGCGTTACGGCGTAAGCAAAGTAGTTATGGGCTGTCCAGGATGCCTCCTTACGTGGAAGACCAACTACCCCAAGTTCATTTATGAAGAAAGAAAGAACCTGCCGAGACTAGAAGTCTACGAGATAACGGAGTACCTCGTCAAAATATTGGGCTTAGATAAAATAAACAAGAACTTCAGCAGCGTAGACATGCGCGTAACATATCACGACTCATGTCACTTGAGGAGAGGCTGCGGAATATGGAAAGAGCCGCGAGAACTAATTAGCATTATTCCTGGGCTAAAATTCAGGGAAATGAACGAACATGATGTATGCTGCGGCTCGGGTGGAGGAGTGAGGGCTGGGAGAAGGGCCGTCTCGGTGGAGATAGGTAAAAGAAAAGTGGATAACATAGTGGCTGCCGAAGTGGATGGTGTCATAATGGAGTGTCCTTTCTGTTACATACAGATACGTGATGTGCTCCAGCAGTTCCACGGTGGCAAAGTCAAGGTCCTCTACCTGATTGAACTCATCGCCGATGCTTACAAAGGAGCTGAGGGCAATTGATCGAGGTAAAGAGAATAAGCACTGATGTGCTGGTGATAGGCGGCGGTGCAGCCGGTATGAGGGCTGCTATTGCCGCCAGCGATATGGGGGCCCAAGTCGTCTTAATTGACAAGGGCCTCTTTGGCAGGAGCGGAATGTCTGGTACTCTCCCTTACTGGAACGTTCCCGCCCCGCCGTTCCCCGAGGATAGGGATGGATACTTCGAAGATCTGATGAATGGTTCCCATGGCTTGGCAGATCCAAAGCTGATCAAGATTTTAGTCTCAGAGGGAAAAGACAGGGTTCTCGAGCTGGAAGAGTACGGGAACATATTCATCAGGGACTCTGCAGGCGAAGTATCGCCAGCCCATGCTGATAGTCACTCTAAAGCTAGGATTTTCACTCCTGCATACTCGTGGATCATGTCCATGCAAGTGCTAAAGCGAGGGATTGTAGTTTACGATGAGACCTTCGCTACAAGACTCATCAAGTCCAACGATAGGGTCTCAGGTGCAGTTGCCTTCAACCTTAAGGAGGGCAGTATCCTAGCGGTTGAAGCTAAGGCTACAGTTCTCGCCACTGGCGGTGCGGGGCACCTATTCGGCATGGACACGAGGCTTTGGCAATCAACAAATCCCATCGAGCTTACGGGCGACGGCTACGCCCTAGCATATGATGTAGGCGCTGAGCTCATCGACATGGAGTTTAACCAAATAGCACTTGAACCACAGTACTCCGCTTCTAGAGGGCAGACTTATTCAAGCACGGCTTTAGCGTTAGCTAGGACTTTAAGGTCGGCTACGACGTTTCAGGAGACGCCCTCCGTTCACCACTTCTTAGGGGGGGTTCTAATAGACGAGAACGGTAGAACAACCGTGCCCAGCCTCTACGCATGCGGGGAGGTTTCTGGGGGTTTACACTTGAAAGCCACGGACCAGTTTATTGGTTGCCTAGTTTTCGGTAGACGTGCTGGGGAAGCCGCTGCAATCGAAAAGGCAGGCGAGGGGATGCCAGAAAAGGAGGTTAAGAAGGAGGTTAACCGCGTCATCTCAATATTGAACAACGCGCCGAATGATGGTGTACCACCGCACGTTCTAAGGAAGAGGTTAACTAGAAGCCTCTGGGAGGAAGTGGGCTTAAGAAAAGACGAGAACAGCTTAACCAACGCTTTAAGGATCCTAGAGGACACAAAGATTCTGCTTCCAAAAATGATTGTGAGAGATAAGAGCAAGTTGTTTAACAAGGAGTGGGTAGAGGCCCTAGAAACCTACAACATGGTTATCGTGGCGGAGATGATAGTGAGGTCTTCTCTTCTCCGAAGGGAGAGTCGAGGAGTATTCACTAGGGCGGATTATCCGAGAAGTGACGAGAGGTACCTTGGGCACTTTCACATTAAAAAGGTCGGAGGCCAAATGCATTTAGAGTTCAGGTCGCTTAGAGGTCCTCAGAGGGGTCTTGAAGTAGTTGTGGATCCCTCCGAGAAGGTAAAGTAAGAAAAGAACATACATGGGTTTTTATTTGTCCACCTATCATTCTACCTTGTAGACTTTGCATAGTAGGCCTGTATAATAGTAGCATCCGAAGGTTTGATCTAGCACTTCAGGGTCATCTTCTGTCAAGAGATTAGCGTTGGATTCGAAAACTCCGAAAAGCGATGGCTCTGATCCAGGCTTCTCGGGGAACCACCAGCTTGCCTCAGCGCACACGACTTGTGGATGTAAGCTCACATTGTAGAACGCCTTTTGCTTTATCTTGCCCTTAGGCGTCTCTATCCATATCCAGTCACCATTTCTTATACCGAGGGAGCCCGCGGTGTCTGGATGTATGTGACATAATGGGTCTGGGTGCATCCTTCTGAGGACATCTATTTGCCTTTGTTCAGAATGATGGAAAGGCATGAACTTCACTCCCGTCACCAATATCAATGGATATTCTTTAGCCAGCTCGGGGTTGCTGTACGGCGTCATGGGTGGCTCCCTGTACACGGGTAGGGGGTCGTAGCCCATCTGCTCTAGTATTGTAGAGTAGAGCTCTACCTTACCGGTAGGGGTCGCAAATTTATTGGTTATTTGAGGTGTAGTGGAGTGCATCCTTATGTACTGGACGAAGTCGGATAGCGATAGGCCAAGGCCAAGCGGCTCAAGCCTGTATTCGTAGGCCTCCTCCAAGGTCTTCCACGGCCAATATTCCTCTTGACCTAATCTTAATCCCAGCTCCCTCCAAAGCTCAAAGTCAGTTCTTCTCTCGTGAAGTGGCTGTATGGGTCGCTCGGAAAGTATCATGAAGTTCGAGGTTCCGAATGAGCTTGTTGCAACGGGCCTCTCAAGCCAGCTCGCAGCGGGTAGAACGTAGTCAGAGAGCATTGCAGTAGGGGTCATCCACAAGTCCATTGTTACCAGCAGCTCCACCGATTTAAGTGCATCATATACTAGCTTCGAGTTTCCATATGCTACAAGGGGATTTGATGCCACTACTAATATGGCCTTTATCGGGTAAGGCTTATTGGTTGCAGCGGCCCTCCATATGTAGGATGGATGGGCTTCGCAGCACCATTCAGCTGGTGGAGTCTTGCCCCAGAAGGCCTTCGCGTGCCTGCACACCACTTCGTAGCCTGGCCACGACATCATCTTAAACCTGTCTGAGCCCAGCTGCTTGGCCCTCTGCTCCACCGGTAGAACATCGTTTAGCTCCAAGTCCGAGTCTATGTATATTTCGGTGTCCGGCCCTAACACCAGGTTGCCCCCCGGTCTGTTCAGGTTCCCGGTTATGGCTTTCAGTATTGCTCTAGCCCTCAGAAGGCATGGAGATGCCCATCCCATATGCTCATTCTTGGAGCCCCAGAGCATGGTGGCGGGCTTTATTGTAGCGTACATCCTAGCCGTCTCTATTATATCGTCCCTCGGTATCCACGTAACCTTTTCAGCCCATTCTGGGGTATATTGCTGTACGTGCTCCCTAAGCCTCTCAAAGCCATAGCAGTAGTTTTCAACGTAATCCTTATCGTAGAGCCCTTCATTTATTATCACGTTAATCCATGCAAGAGCCAAAGCTCCGTCTGTCGCCGGCCTTATTCTGAGCCATATATCAGCCTTCGAGGCCAGCTCGCTTAACCTTGGATCCACAACTATAAGCTTAGCGTTGTTATTTTCCTTGGCATCTAGTATGCTTCTCATCTCTGGGAGGTTGTTGGAGCCGGAGTTCCTACCCCAAGCGACTATCAGTTTGGTGTTGACGGTATCCGGCACAGCATACCAACCATACGTTGCAGCCTCCGACATGAATGTGGGCAGCCAACAAACGTGTGCGATGTGGCATATGTTCGGGCTTCCGAAAAGGTTGAAAAACCTCCTTCGAGCCCAGTCGTCTGTCCTGTTAGTTCCGCCAATTGACGCCACGCACTCTGCACCATACTTATCTTTAAGCTCCCTAAGCTTTGAGGCGATCTCATCAAGGGCTTCGCTCCAAGGCACTCGCTTGAACTTCCCCTCTCCCCTCTCACCAACCCTCTTGAGGGGGTAGTTGAGCCTTTTAGGATGGTACAAGAACTCCTTCCACGTGTGTGGTCTCGGACACATCCCCCCCTTGTTTATGGGGTGATCAGTATCTCCTTCAACCTTCACTATCTCGCCATTTTTAACGTAGATGAGCATGCCGCAGTTCTGATAGCAGAACCAGCAAGCCGCCCTTTTTACCTCAACGTTTTCTTCAAGTGCTACACCCATCCCCTTCAATTCCTCCTCCGTTTCGACTCTTCAACTCCTCACCACAGTAGGCTTATTAACTCTTACTCTTAGACTGATGAATCCGAAATCAGAATCGCTATGTTCATAGAAGCACCGATTCGATGCCTGCCATTCTCAAGCGACGATTCTCTTTACAACTTCTTCTACAATTTCAATGCACCTTTTCAGGCATACATCACCAAGTGATGATGTTAGACTTATATTAAGAGGAGACAGCGAAACGTACCCAGACCTCACCGCCTCTACATCCGTATCTTCGTTGTCCTTTGGATACAAGCTGAGATCCCACTTGGCTATCCGGTAGCCACCTGAACCCTCTAAATGAATGTCAGGATAACCCTTCTTCGATGGCTTTGTTACTTTAACTCCCTTTATACCCGCCCGGTGATCCGGAACGTTGACTGAAAGCAAGTCTACATCCTTCGGTAGGCCGCCGTCGACTACGGCCTTTGCCAAGACAAGCGCTATCTTTGCGGATAGCTTAAGGCCTACATCACCCTGCAAGGCCTCATCAACGTTATCATCGAAGCGCCTAGATATGCAGTACGACACAGCTATGGAAGGGATGCCGTGCACGGCTGCCTCAATGGCGGCCCCGACAGTCCCGGAGTTCAATATATCGTCAATCCCCAGGTTTGGTCCCAAGTTTACACCAGCAACAACTATGTCTGGCTTTTCATAAAGCAGCTTGTTTAGCGCGAGTAGAACAGCATCAGCGGGTGTACCGTATACAATGTACGCTTTGTTCTCGTACAGCTTTGCTTCTTCTACCTTTACTACTTCATTTACTGTTAGGGCTTTGCCTATCCCGCTCTTCTCCTTATTGGGCCCCGTGATTACGCAGTCGAATTCTTCTCGTAAATGCTCGTATAGGACGCGTATACCTGTAGAGAAGATGCCGTCGTCATTAACCAAGAGCGCCAATGGCCTCTTCACCTTTCACCACCAATAACGCCGAGTATTTCGTTAGCTTTCAATGCTTCTTCCCTTAACACCTTAACCTCACCGTTGATTTCAACAACGCTTGAGGATACTCCGAGTACGCAGTAACCGCCATTTATGGCTACCTCCACTTTACCCTCAACCCAAGAGTAAGCTTCCTCGAAGTTTCTGGGCGCCCGCTCCCCTGACCTATTAGCGCTCGTGCCAATTATGAGTCCACCTAAGCCTTCAGCCAAAATCCTTGCAACCTCGCTTCTCGGCACCCTGACTCCAATCTTAGGTCTACTAAGGGTTATCTGATGCGAAAAACCCGTCTTAAGGGGCAGAACCAGCGTTAATGGTCCAGGCCAGAATCGCTCGATGAGCTTCTTGGCCTCGCGTGTAACCACTGCTATTCTCTCCACGATCTCAACGCTTGACGCTAGAAGTGGAAGAGGCTTATCCGATCTTCCTTTAAGCTTTAACAACCTTTTAATGGCATCTTCATCCAGTGGATTGCAACCGATGCCGTACACGGTGTCGGTTGGATAGATGGCTATACCTCCTTCCTTAAGGATTTCGATGGCTGGCTTAAGGGCTTCCCTCACCCTACATGAATTTCTTATGTCCCTGATGTCCAATATTAACGTCAACTATGACCACCGACCTGCGATGCTGGCCTCTTAGGGTCTTGCTTGTAGGTGAAAACAAAAAAGTTTGGGGTTTGGGACATCATCTCTCATTAGCAGAGAACATTTAGCTTACGAAGTTATGGGTATCTTAAGCCTTCTTATGAGTTCCTTGTACCTGTTCCTCACGGTAACCTCGGTCACCTGAGCTGCTCTAGCTATCTCTTTTTGGGTTTTCCTCTCCCCAGTTTGAAGGGAGGCTATGTATATGGCGGCGGCAGCTAGACCTGCAGGGTCCTTTCCAGCCGTTAATCCTGCCTTCCTAGCATATTGTATTATCTCGAGAGCCTTCCTCTGGAGGACGCCGCTTAAACCTAAAGCACTGACTATCCTGGGTACGAAGTCTATCGGATCCGCTATGGGTATGTTTAGTTTCACATGCCTCAACAGTAGCCTGTAGCACCTAGCTACATCCTTTCTACCAGCTTTCGTGTAGTCCGCTATTTCGTCGAGGGTTCTGGGCACCTTAAGAATCCTGCAAGCTGCGTATATAGAGGCGGCCATAACGGACTCTATGGATCGGCCTCTTACCAACCCTACTTTGACAGCAGATCGGTAAATCTTAAGCGCTTCTTCCTTAACATTTTGGGGAAGGTTTAACCTAAAAGCTATGCGTTCAAGGTGGTTAGCGGCTTGCTGAATGTTTCTGTCCTGCGATGTTTGGATTCTACTTCTTATCTGCCACCTTCTCCACCTGGAGATTTCAAATGCTTTCTGTGGGCTGAGCTTGTGGCCGGTCGCGTCTCTACCAGACCACTGAATGACTGTAGACGAGACACCTTCAACCGATGTAGCCGATAGAGGCGGGCCAGCTCTCCCCCTCTTTTCCTTCTCTTCAGGGGTAAAGGCCCTCCACTCAGGACCTTGATCTATAAGCCTTTCATCTATAACCAAGCCACAATCAACACAGGTTAGCTCACCACGATCATAACTCCTGATAATGTTAGGGCTGCCACATTCAGGGCAGCGCTCAGCTTTGCTTTCTCCTCCTCTCTTGGAGAGGTTGTCTTCAACTATCATGTCTTAACCTCCTAAAGCTAGATTCACGCCTTTCCTATCTTGTAGGGGTGGAGCCCGAACAAGTAAGCCTAGCACCAAAGGGCGCCGGGTAGGCGTATTTAAGCTTTTCTCTACTTGTCTAGAGAGCTTATATATTTTTCGCTAGATCAACGATCAGCGTGAAAAAGCATTAAGGTTATAAAGCATCCCCCTGGTCTTTTAGAGGGGGCCCGTGGCGCAGCAGGATAGCGCGGCGACAACTCAAAAGTTGCCGTAAGCCTCCTAAGCCGTAGGTCGCGGGTTCAAATCCCGCCGGGCCCGCCAACTTCAATTCCTAGGATGAGCCCCAAAGCATGGCTTCTCTTATAAACGTGCAATTTTGTACACGAATGTTTTAAAAAGCTCTTAAAAGAGCTATTTTAGCCATGGTGGCTCAAAATGGAGCTAGACTATGCAATACTTAGTGGCTACCTAGTAGCATTGGCAGCTCTGCTGCTTGGAGTTGTTTACGGAATACATGAAAACTACAAGCAAAAAGAGGGGGAGCAAAAATAATGTTTGAGGTCCTCGACGCTTCGGTGCTAGCGGCTATAATAGTCGTCGTGGTATTGCTAGGAGTCAAAGGTTATGGAGTAAGCGCATCGCTAAACGGATTCTTCTTGGCCAGCAGAAGCTTAGGAGCATGGGTGCTGGCGTTTTCGATTATGGCCACATATTTCAGTGCAGCGTCGTTTCTGGGCGGGGGAGGAGCTACTTACCTTTACAACTTAGGTTTCGGGGCGTGGTTAACAGCCTGGCACGTTATAGGTGTGGTGCTCACGTGGATTCTAGTGGCTGAAAGGCTCTTCAAGTATGCTTCTAAGACAGGTGTGGTGAGCGTGCCGGACTTTATAGAACGCAGGTATCAGAGTAAAAGTGCTAAGATCCTAGCAGCTACAGTCATAATGTTCCTGTTCACGTTATACCTTACAAGCGTCTACAAGGGCGGCGCCATAATTATGGCGACGGTCCTAAATACGAGCTTCGAGACCGGCCTACTTTTACTGACCTTGCCAATCCTAGTCTACGTTGGAGTAGGTGGTTTAAAGGCTACAGCACTCAACAACCTTGTGCTAGGCATATTGATGCTGTCAGCATCCATTTTAACCTTCAGCTATATAATGGTTAGCGTTGGGGGACCGTTAAACGGCATGGAAATGCTTGGGCGAATGAAGGTTGCAAATGATATACCCGGAGCACTATGGCTTAAGCTTGACGGCATGGGACCTCCTCCGGCCATAAATGTAGGTATGGTCCCTACATTAATAATGAGCACTACGTTCTCCATAAGCATGGCTCAATTAGCGCTTCCCACACTATTAATGCAGTTCCACGCAGCCAGAAACATTAAAGCAATAAACGGCGGAAAAATCATAGGACCAATAGTCGTTGGACTCTACGCGCTCTTGACTTTCTCCTTAGGAGCATTTTGTCACCTGATATTAGATGCGAAGATTGGAAGCGAAGGGGTCTTAGCTCTCATCAAAGACTCGGATTGGGTTATACCAAAAACCGTGGAGCTCATTGTGCCAACGGGCATAAGAGGCCTCATACTTGCTGCGCCAGTTGCTGCCTCCATGTCGACGCTTGCCGTGACGTTTCTAGTGCTCTCAGCAGCCTTAGTCAAAGACGTTGTGTACACCGTCAAGCCAAACCTAGATGAAAGAAAGTTGGTGTTAACAGCTAGGATAGCGCCGGCAGCATTCGCCATGATAGCAGCATTTCTGACGCTCATTCAGAGCGGCATAATAGTTGAAATTGTAGGAGCCGCCTTCGGGACGATCTTCGCCTGCTTCGTGGGCCCAGTAACGATAGGCTTGTACTGGAAAGGGGCTACAAAGGCTGGATCTGTAGCGTCCATGATTTCTGGGCTCCTTACTGGCCTACTATGGTACCTCTGCCTATACAAGGCAAAGTGGGCCCCCCCAATCTTAGCTTGGACGTCCCCCGTGATACCTGCGCTAGCCGTCTCAATTCCAACGTTCTTCATAGTCAGCTTACTCACGGAGAAGCCGCCGCCCGAAACGTTGGAACCGCTCCACTAAAGGACGTCCTCATATTCATAGCTTTTCTTTTTATTTACCCGTCTAGACCCACGAAATTTTGCTGAAAACAAAACTTAAAAAGCATTGGACCAGCATATACCTGGCTTTAGGCATATAAGGGTGGTGGAGCCGTTGGAGAAAGAGCCCCTAGTCTATATCGATGGAAGCCTTGTACCCAAAAGCCAAGCGAAGATTTCGGTTTTCGACCATGGCTTCCTGTACGGTGATGGTGTCTTCGAGAGCATAATGGTATTTAATGGGGTTGCCTTCCAAATTAAGGAGCACGTGGATAGACTCTATGATTCTGCCAAAGCACTATGCTTGGAGATTCCGTTAACTAAGGAGGAAATGCTTAAGGCTATAATCAATGCTGTGCGCGTTAATGGGTTGAGGGACGCGTACATAAGGGTGCTCGTGACAAGGGGGGTAGGAGATCTGGGATTGGATCCACGCAAATGCCGCAAGCCTACCTTGATAATCATAGTTGACAAGATAAAGCTCTTCAAGGATGAAGCTTGGTCTCAAGGTGTTACAGCGATAATCTCCTCCGTCAGGAGAGATAGAGTCGACGCCACAACTCACGAGATAAAGTCCATGAACTATTTGAATAGCATTTTAGCTAAACTTGAGGCGAACGCTGTGGGAGCGGATGAAGCGATAATGCTTGATGAAAGGGGTTTTGTATCCGAAGGCGCAACGGATAACATCTTCATAGTTAAGGGCGGCGTCATATACACCCCTCAAAGATCAAGCGGCATACTTCCTGGCATAACTAGAAGGAGGATCATGATGTTGGCTGAGGAGCTTGGATACCATGTTGTAGAAAAAGACATAACGCCGGCTGAGCTCCTAACGGCTGACGAAGTTTTCTTGACAGGCACTGCAGCCAGCATAGTCCCAGTAGTCAAGATCGCTGGAAGAACAATAGGTGATGGAAAGCCCGGAGTCATCACTAGGAAGCTCATGGAAAAGTTCAGGGAACTTAAAGAGAGCCCGGCTGAGGGGATCAAAGTTTTCGAGTAAATAAAAGCAGATGGATGAGGATTAAGCGCGCGCCTCACTTCGCTGGTACAGCAGCTGCAAGGAGGCCACGACTTCTATCGGGAAGTGATGCTCCATCCTGAGGTTTTGAACGTTGTCCTCGTTTATGCTTGCCAACGCAAATACACCGGCCACGCTAGCTTTAAACTTTTTAGCGATGTTTATGAGTGCTTGAATGGTGCTTCCGGTCCTTATAAGATCATCAACTATTAACACATCGTCTCTGCTGCTCAGAGAGTTTTTCGGAACGTATAAAGAAGCCATATACGGGCCAGATGGATAAGATTCCTCAATGTAGTCTCGTATACCCATTTCTTTATGTCTTTTGGCTATTATTAATGGTACTTCAAGTAATGTGGCGATGGAAGTTGCTATTGGAACGCCGTTAACAGCAGGCGTCAATATTTTTGTTATTCTCTTGCCCGCGAACCTGATCATTACGTGATGTGAAATCCGCATTAAAATTAGAGGATCATTAATTAGGCTTGTTGTATCAATATAGCCATAAGGATCGATTGATATCCTCTCGTATATTACCTGTTGAAACTGCTCTATCTTGTCTAAAGCCTCCCAAAGTCTTCTAGCGGTGTCTTCTCCAGGGAGAACGTCTCCTTTAACGTACCTGCAAAGAACTGTTTCGGGGATTCCTGTTCTCCGGCAAAGCTCGCTATAAGAGTAAAACTTCTTTAGGAGGCGCAGCCTCTCTATAACCATAAATCTGAACCTGAGACTAGCCTCCCGTTTCCTCGTATCTCTAACCCCCAGAGATATTTAAACTATATAAGCATTGCGTAATACTCTATGTTTTTGGAGTATTTTTATTTTTATCTGTCCACAAATCGCTTTTAGACAATGCAAGCATTAATGGTTGTGACGGTTAAACAGTTTATACCGAGCTTTGAGAAGTTGAAATAAACGATTAAAAAAGAGGCGCGAGAAGATCTTGAATATTGCTTAGTTAAATGATAACTTGCTTTAAAGAATAATCGAAGACGGTGCCTTCCCCACCAATAAATTTATTGGGAGAAGCATAACAGAAAATTCCCCATGGGCGGAAGACAGAGAACTACGCTACTGGAAATATTCGAACACAAAAAGGTGAAGGAAGCTAAAAGCAAAGTGAAGCAGGCGGAAAAAACGTAGCTATAGCAACTTGTTGGGTAGGACAATGCAACATAGAGGGCAAATCATCGCTTCCAGAAATATACGCGTTGATCCATCCAGTCTAAATCTCTAGTTACTTACAGCTGTTTCACGATTCTCGCTCTATCCATCCTGCTTCTTTACCTTTCCTCAACGCTCTTTCTTTGAGCTTCCTCTTCCATTTATAACTATGCGTGCCCCTGAGCCCTCTCGACTTCCTCAATCCCCTCATCTTCTTGCCAGCAGAGGTTAATCCCCTAAAAGCCCTACCCCTGTTTGCAGGGTTGCAAACCCAGTTTACTTCCGGATCGTTTTTAACGGCCGGGTGGCTTGGGTCAACCATGATTATTTCATACCACTTGTAGCGTCCATCTTCCCCTACGTAGTAGCTGTTTAATACCTCCAAGTTGGAGTACTTCCTCATAGCCCTCTCTTCGGCTATTAGCCGTAGGCTCTTCCACGTAGCGTAACCATAGACGCCCATTCTCTTCGGTCTCCTGCCAGAGTCCGGCCTCGGTTTTCTTTGGCCACCCTTCCTCACCCTGACCCTCACAATTACAAATCCCTGTTTTGCCTTGTAGCCTAGAGCCCTAGCTCTGTTAAGCCTCGTAGGTCGCTCTGTCCTAACAACTGCTGGTTCCTTCCTCCATACGATTAGGCGTTGCCTGACTACTTCCCTCATCTCTCCCCTGTAGGGGCTTTTCCAAGCTTCAGCTATATAGTGATAGAGAGACTTCACGTTTGCCCCCTCTTGACAGGCTTAAAGAAGGCTTCTAGCTCTTAAACGTTTTGTGGTGGAGGCTCACGTCTCCCAAACTGCGAAAATCCGTTGTTGGCAGCTTTTAATGACCAGTTAAGAGTTAATAGATAGCTTCGCCATCTCATTTAGAGAGATAGTGAATGTCCAATTGGTTCCTGCTCAGGCCTGACTCCCTAGCGGTCTGGAGAGATCCAGAAGTGAGGAGTAGGCTTGCCTGGTATTACGACGTAATGAACGACGTTAAACCAGCCAAGTATAGGATTTGCAAGAGAATTGAAGTTGACGTCGACTTGCCCTCACTTAGCAGCGAAGAGTTATGGGGACTGCATAGAAGGGCTTCCCAAGAGTTTACAGGCGTTTGGAGGAGCATAGCCAACAAAGAGATGAAACTAGAGGATCTCAAGCCACCAAGAACAAGCCTGCTAGACGCCAAAATAGAACTTGCGAAGAGGATGACTAGGTTCTGCATTTTATGTGAGAGAAGGTGCGGAGTGGATAGAGTAAAGGGCGAAAGAGGATTCTGCAATCTCAATTCTAAGGTGAGGATTTCAAGCTTCTTCCACCACTACGGGGAAGAGGCTCCACTGGTTCCAAGTGGCACCATATTTTTCACAGGCTGCAACTTCAGGTGTGTGTTCTGCCAGAACTGGGATATATCGACCGATCCCCTCAACGGAGTTGAAGTCACCCCTAAACAACTTGCATCTATAGCTGTTGAGCTTAGAAAGGGTGGCTGTAGAAACATAAACTACGTGGGTGGAAATCCTGATCAGTCACTGCATGTAATAGTTGAATCCCTTAAATATATGGATGTAAATGTTCCGATACTTTGGAATAGCAACGCATATGCAAGCGTTGAAGTTATGGATATCTTAAAAGACTTGGTTGATATATGGCTTCCAGACTTCAAGTATGGTAACAATAAATGTGCCGAGAGGTTGTCCTCTGCACCGCGATACTTCGAGGTGGTCACTAGAAACATAAAGGTAATGCACGACCATGGCGACGTGATCGTTAGGCACTTAGTGCTTCCCAACCACGTAGATTGTTGCACCGAACCCGTTTTAAGGTGGCTTGCGGAGAATTGCCCTAGATGCATGGTCAATATAATGGAACAATACAGACCCGAACACATCGTTGCCAAGAAGCCGCATCTCTATGCCGATATAGATAGGAGGTCCAGCGCAAATGAAATGAGAAAGGCATACACCATAGCTGATGTGTTAGGAATAGTCTACAAGCCCCTATCCTAACAACTATCACCTTAAAGTGAAGGTTAAGGGGCCTGTAAGCTGGCTACAACGGGAAAAAGCAAGCTTCAGAGCACATCCAAACAATGCTTAAGGAGTTATGAAGCGGGTGCCTCAACCAGCCTTCAACGATCAGCTCCAAGTAGGTCCGGAATCGCCCACCCGCAGGCGCGTCAAGCACGCTGCTATTCTCTCTGATATTACGCTTAGAAGAAGTCCCCTATTAGATTCATCAATTGTCACCACTTCAAATCTTGATCTTATAAAGTCAATGATCGGATGCCTTAACCTGTAGTGAAGCGTTGCTAAAATCGGTTTACGCGAGCTCAACGATTCCTCTACTATGTTAACGAAGCGTTGAGATTTAAGCTCCATGGGGCCTATTTCGTCTATTACTACCAATTCATCTTGCCTCAAAGAGGTTTCTATAGCTCTCACCGCAACTAAGTCCAAATTCTTCACGTGGACCAGATATTTGCCAACGCGGGGGCCTGGAGCTGAACTTAGCGAGGCTAAAGGTGCTTCTGAACCGCTCCCCACATCCACTATTTTGAAGCCCCTTCTCACGCCTCCCTCACGCAACTCCAGGGTTACCATCCCGCCAACCCTGAAGCCCCTTCTCCTTAGCTGATCCACAACGCCCATCGTCAGGGTAGTTTTGCCTATTCCAGGTCTCCCCGTAACGAAGATCTTGGATTGCAACGCCCACACCCGTCTCTACGATTTATATTTTGCTCAAACCTAAAAACTAAGAGTCGGGATGAAGAATGAAGATCTTGGAGAAGCCAGACTTCAATGAAGCTCGCCTAGTCATAAAAGAGGGCGTAGCTAACGGCGAAACCATTATTTTGGTTGGTGATGTCGAAGTTGAATATGATGGAAGGGCAAGCTCGAAGCTGGCAGCCGGCGAGAGAATAGTCATAATAAAGCAGGATAGATCCATCCTAGTTCATAGGCCTGAAAATTGTGAGCCGATCAACTGGCAGCCCCCAGGCTGTTCCTGTAGGGTTACCGCATCTAGTGATAAACTTAAAATAACGGCTTGGAGGAAAAAGCCCTACGAAATTTTAACGCTTCTGTTTCAGAAGATACACGTTTTAGTGACCTTAAAGCTAATGGATGAGGGCTCTTTCTCCATGTATGCAAGCGAAGATGACATGAAAAGGGTTATTGCGTTAAACCCTTCACTTATCGAAGAGGGATTGAAGATATACTCCTCAGAGAGGAACTTCGACCCTGCGGGCTACGCAGATTTTGTTGGCGAAGACTCTAAAGGCAATTTCGTGGTGGTGGAAGTTAAAAGGGTGCCGGCTGGCCCTGAAGAAGTTTTGCAACTTGCAAAATATGTTGGTGAGGCCAAGCAAAGAGTTAATAGGGTTGTTAGAGGTATACTCGTTGCTCCTTCACTTAGGAAAAGAGGGCAAGCGCTTCTCGAGCAATTGAGGCTTGAGTTTAAAGCATTATCCCCTGAAAAATGTGGGAGGGTACTAAAAGAGAAGAGGAGTGTGAGCCTCTTCGAGTTTATGGAAGGACGGACTTAACTGCTGCAAGAATGGCTGAGTTGATCTCCTCCGTAAGTATCGTTGGGTAGAGGCCGAGTAATAGCGATAGGACGGCCATAACCACTAATGGAGCGAGGAGGCTCAGCTTCGCCTCTCTGATGCCGTTGAGGTGTTGCGGTGTTGAGCCGAAGAGGGTTCTCCTCACAGACCATAAGGCATATGCAAAGGTAAGTGCTGTGGCCACTATTGCTACTACAACCAGCAATACCTTGATGGCTTCTCCCGACAGCGATGCTGCACCTATGGCACCGGTGAATATCATCCACTCACTTATAAAGCCGCTTGTAAACGGCACTCCCATCAGCGTTAAGAACCCTATAAACATCATGACTGCAGTTAGGGGCATTCTGCCAGCTAAACCGCCCATCTGGCTTATGTTCCTCGAGCCAACGTGAAGTGTAAACACGCCGACGAGCAAGAAGAGTATAGCTTTACCCATGGCGTGGGCTATGTAATGAAACATTGAGCCCGTAGCCCCTATAGCTGCAAGATCGTAGGAGCCCATGCTCAACGCTAGCGCTGCTGCACCAAGCCCTAGCATTATATAGCCCATTTGGCTTATACTAGAGTAAGCCAAAAGTCGCTTAAAATCATCTTGCCCTAGCGCGTTGACTGCTCCATATATCATCGTTATAACAGCCAAAACTACCATCGCAATTGCTATGTAGCGAAGCACTGGGAAGTACAAGAAGACTATTCTAACTATGGCATAAGCGGCTAAGCCACTCATGGCAGAGGATAGTAGGGCCGTTATGGGGGTTGGCGCTTCAACATAAGTGTCGGGAAGCCAGCTGTGCAGGGGTATTATCGCCATCTTAACGAAAAACCCTATTAGCATGGCTGATGCTATGGCTGCCAAAACTCCTACATCCGGTTGTAGCTTGGCGATCCTAAGCGGGATCTCGGATATCTCAAGCGTCTGGAGGTAGCCATTGGTAGCAACTATCCCGGCTAGAAAGCAGAGGGCTCCAGCCTCCGTAAACAGGAAGTACTTCAACGCGGCTTTCTCCTTCTCTCCCGAGCCCCACCCGTTAACCAAAGCCCACGAGGCCACCACCGATAGCTCGAAGAAGACAAAGAACTCCACGAGGTTTGTGGCGAGTGCAATACCTATCATACCGGCGAAGAAAATCTGGTACAGGCTGAAGAACATACCCATGTTGTTCGAGTCCCTCATAATCCTCACGGTATAGAGGGCTGTTAACGCCGATACCACTGCTACTGTCAATGCTATCGGCGAGCTCAAGCCATCAGCCCTCAAGCCGAACCTTAGGCTTACTACGTCTAGCATCATCCAGTCATGGATTTGCTCGTAGAAGCCTGCGGCGCCGCTAAATATGTTTAGCACAGCGGCTCCGAAAACCATTACCGAAAATAACGAGGTTAAGAATGCCACAACCCCGTTCCACTGCCTCAACGCATTGTTGAGGGCTAACGTTATTAGAGAGGCCACAACTGGCACCACTATCGTGTACGGTAATAGATCTCCTATCATCTCACCATAACCCCCCTACCTTGAGTAACATTAAAGCTATCACGAGCAAACCGATGAGTATGCCAATTAAATTGTAGTTAAGGAAGCCCGTTTGTAGCCTTCTAAGCCTTGAGGCGAAGCCTGCAAAGCTAAAGGCTAGACCTCTGATCGCACTTTCAAAGCCTTTCATTTCAACCCACTTGTACAGGCCTGAGGCTGAGGCCATTAACGGATAAACGAACGCGTTGTAGTACATTTTGTTTATGTACCACCGATTATAGAAGAAGGTTGATAGAGCCCGCAGCAACATGCTTTTGGCTAGGAAGGCGGACGTGTCTAACTTCTTCCTTACGTAGATAAGGTAAGCAGGTACACCCCCGATGACCAGCATCGCTAAAGCTAAGGGCAGCGTCAATGGCGGTGCAGCGACGGCTTCAACGGCAACATCTGCCATGCTCGAGTGAAGCGAATAGTAGGGAGCCGCAACCGAGAACACATGGTGCAAGGCGTCCTCCATCCATAGTCCTATGAAACCTATGCCCAGGGAGGCAACGGCAAGTATGCCGTAGGGTACATACATTATTGGGCTGGCTTCTTTGATTTCGTGTTCTCCATGCTCATGCTCGGTTTTCCTGCGGCCTTTTTCTCCATAGAATGTCAAACCCATCATCCTAATAGTGTAAAATGCCGTCAATGCTGCTGTAACAAGTCCAAGCACAAATGGACCAACTAGACCTGACTCCAAGCTTACGGTCAGAACGGACTCTTTGCTCCAAAAACCGCTGAAGGGAGGTACGCCAGCCAGCGATAGGGCGGCAAGCCACATGAATAAACACGTTAACGGCATGAACTTCTTTAAACCGCCCATATGGTACATGAACCTCGACTCCACAGCGTGGATCACGGACCCCGCAGCTAGGAATAAAGATGCCTTAAACGCTGCGTGGCTCATCAAGTGAAACATACCTGAGGTTAGCCCCTCCACTAATCCGTTAGCCAATAACCCGCCGGCCCCTAGGGCAAGAAACATGTAGCCTATCTGGCTAACTGTCGAGTAAGCTAAAACCTTCTTTATCTCAGTTGATACCATAGCCTGAGTCGCAGCTAGGAATGCCGTGAACGCACCTATCCAAGCGGTTACCGTGAAGAACGTTGAAAGTTCGGTTACGCCCACAACGTGATAGGCGAACCAGAATATGGGCAAAACCCTCGCAATCAGGTATACCCCGGCCTTTACCATTGTTGCCGCGTGTATTAAGGCGCTGACGGAAGTTGGACCTGCCATGGCGTCTGGAAGCCACTCGTGAAGCGGGAACTGCGCTGACTTACCTATAGGTCCCATTAGAAAGAGAAGTGAAGCTGGAAGGAGGAGACCGGCGCCGCTTAGGGCGGTAGCCCAATGGCTTGCTGTACGTATTAGCTCCGAGTAACTGAATGTTCCAGCATAGGCGTATATCATGAATATGGCTGCTAGAAGGCACACGTCGCCTATCCTCGTGGTTACAAAGGCTTTCATGCCTGCATGTGATGGCGGGTATGCTTCATCACCCTCTCCGACCCAGCACTTAAGCCAATCATCCTTGGAGTCACGATACCAGAAGCCTATCAAGGCATAACTGCATATGCCGACTCCCTCCCATCCAAAAAACATGAGCAGAAGGTTATCGGCCATAACTAGGAGTAGCATGCTGCCTATGAAGAAGTTCATGAAGAACCAATACCTAGTTAACCCAGGTTCTTCATGCATGTAGCGGAGTGAGTAAACCATTATTAGAAAGCTTATCCAAGCAACTATGTTAGCCATTATTATGCTAAGCGGATCAACAATGACGCCCATACCAACATTCATGGGCTCTATCCATCTAAAGCTCTCCGAGTTGTATAGGGAAGGAGGCTTGCTCAACAAGTGGGGGATAAGGGTTGCGGTGAAAACAGCCGCTAAAAGGGAGAAAACAACTGCGCCATAATCCCTAACTCGAGAACTTATCTTTGCAAGGGCAGGTGTTAAGACGGCACCGACCATTGGTAGTATCCAGCAGAGCCATGCACCCATGTAGTGAATCGACATAGACAACACCTTTTCTGCAGCGTTTTAACGAGTTTTATGGAAAAGATATTTAACGCTTACTCTTGATTTACATGTGAATGCCGCCACCATTCAAGAAAGGTGCTGAAGGTAAAAAGCAAGGAACGGAATGATGCTAATGTTTGATATAATATCCGCAATGGTTGACCTAGCTTTAAAGTACTCTTACTTAGGGGTCTTCATAGTCTCAGCACTTTCAAACCTAGTGCTGTTCTTTCCGGTGCCTTACTTAGCGGCCTTACTGATCATAGTAACGGTTACAAAAATGGACCCGGTTCTTACAGCTATAGCCAGCGGCTTGGGATCAGGTATAGGCAAGTTGTTTGCGTATTTCGTTGGCTACAGCGGTAGAAAGGTCATCGGTAAGGGCACTAGGGCAGAGAGGCTTGATGCTCTCGCTAAGATGTTGAGCAAAGGAGGCCTAATAGCTGTCTTGATAGTCTCAGCTACACCGTTGCCAGACGACATCGTCTTGGTGCCCATGGGTCTTCTCAGGTACAGCCTCTGGAAATTCTGGGCTGCTACCACTATAGGTAAAACTTTCCTGGCCTTGCTTGTCTGCTACTTTGGTGTTGTAACATCAGCTATCTCCGAAGAGCTCGGCTTCAACTCTTGGCTTACAGCCGGCATCTCAATAGCCGTAACAGCGGTGGGCACCTATATTGTATTGAAAGTTAATTGGGTTAAAATAGCTTCGACCATAGCCCTAAAGGGTTTAAACGGAGTGATCCAAGGCTTAAAGGATGAAGGTGTGAAGTGGTTCTTCACGTGAAAACCAAATAATCTGAGGCGGGGCCCGCCATCCATTACTAGATTGATGAGAATCTACAAGTCTAGGCTCTCCAGAAACTTGGAGGACTTAAAGTCTCCAGGGGACTTAATTCTTTGGCTCAAAGTTCCAATAACTCTAATGCAAAAATGAGCTTAAAGGAAATCAGTAATAGTTGTTTGACCGCGTTCAGGCTTCGATTCTTCGCGTGGTGCATAGTCGATGATCAATTGGCCATAAACCCCATCATAACCTGGCTTAACCCTGATTTCCCCTTTCCTCGCCTTCACTATGCACTCCGCGATCTTCTCAGGGACGACCCCCATAAGTTCGTTGAATGGTGCCTCGAGTAGTACTTTGAATTCATTGCCAAACCTCCTTGTAAGGCTCGTGCACAACTCCCACACACGGCCTGAGTAAAGCCTCATTTCTCCCCTCACACCTAAGCATGAGGCCACAATCTCTGCTAACGGTATAAGCCTCTTAAAGTCGATGGCTAGTGGTGGCCTGAAGCCCTTGGGCCTATCAGCGAGTTCCTCAACTCTTTGTTCAACACCTTTAGTTAACGGCTTTCCACACACGGGACACTTATTGCCCCTCTTTATTGCTTCGCTTGGAGGCATTGAAACGCCACACTTCCTATGGCCTGTCCAGTGATACTTACCGTAAGCAGGATCAACTTCAATGGTCATCAAGAAACGGCCCGAATCCCTCTCAGTTATGGCCCGTGTAACTTCGCTGTAAGAAAGCTCACCCAAGTTAAACACGTTTGCCTCTCTGCCGAGCCTATGTGGATAGGGACTGTGGCTGTCGCTATTGCTCAGCAAGGTTAACCTATCAAGGAAGGAAACACGCCAATTCATTTCCGGGTCTGAGCTTAGACCGGTCTCCAACGCCTTTACTTCGCAGCTTTTATCTCCATAACAGTCCTCCAAGCTATCAACCCCGCTGACCGATCCGAATATGGACCACCAAGGCGTCCAAGCGTGAGCTGGGAAAACCATCACGCTTTTATCTACGCTTAGAAGTATTTCAACTAGTTCCGCGGGCTCCATGGAGAACACGGGCCTTCCATCTGACTCCAAATCGCCCCTTTCACTTAAAATGTGGGCTGCCTGTTCCGCTACCTCTAGGCTCGGCATCAAGATTACATGGTGTATCTTCCTCGCTTTCCCCTCAACCCAATGGATTGTGCCCACCTCTGCTTGGACAACAAATAGGGGCTTAAATGAGGAGCCTTTAACCTTATAGAGACCTGTCCCCGGAACCTCTTCGAGGTTCTCTTTGAGCTCCCTTAACCATAAGGGATGAAGGGCGTCGCCGGTACCTAGAAGGTCCACGCCCTTGATGGGAGCGTAAGTCGATAGTTCTCGGATACTCATTTTATCCGATGTTGCCCCGCTATACCTTGAATGTATGTGGAGGTCGGCATAGACTATCATGTTAGACTACCTGAGGACCCTGCGGTTTAGAGGAAGAACATAAAAAATGGAGCGCGGGGTAATTCAATTTAGGGCGCCAACAAGAGGTTCAAAGTTGCGTTCCGCGCTACCTCGACAAAGGGCCAAGGATAGCACCCTATGATTATTAGGGCTATCATCAGCAATACGAGCGGCAACACCATGATCGGCGATGCCTCCTTCACTATCTTAACTTTGTCGCCTCTAGGCCTTATAACGCACACCTGAAGAAGGCGTAGGTAATAGGCCACTGCGAATATGCTGTTCAGGAGCATTAGGGAGGTTGCCACATTCATGAATAAGTCGCCAACGCTATAGCCAGCCATTAACAGTAAGAGCTTGCTCACAAAACCTGCTAGAGGAGGAGCTCCAGCCAGCGACAATAGACCTATCGAGAAGGATGCTCCAGTCCATGGCATTGCTCTCCCAACCCCTTCAAGTTCGTAGATGTTTCTTGTCTTTGCTCTGGTCACAAATGATCCCGCGGCAAGGAAGAGGAGGCCTTTACCTATCGCATGTGAAAGTAAGTGCATCAAAGCACCCATAAACCCTGTAACGGCTGCCGCCAAGAAGCTGCTGGAGCCTACAGTTGCCCAAATGTGCACGCTGTAGGCCGCCACTCCCAAACCGAATATTATGAAGCCTATGTTTGCCGTGCTCGAGAAAGCGAGCAATCTCTTCACATCTCTTTGAAGTAGAGCCTGCATATTCGCAACGGTAGCGGTTACCACGGCGAACACTACTAACACGAGACCATAGTTGAAGGTTGAAGGTGCAAACACCGTAAAGGCCGTTCTGCTGATAGCGTAGACTGCTACCTTTATCACTAAGCCTGAGAGCATGGCGCTTATAGAGCTTGGGGCTGCTGGATGCGCATCCGGCAGCCATGTGTGGAAGGGCACGATCGAGGCAGTTACGCCGAAGCCGACCAATATTAGCGTTATCACTAGGTAGCAATACGCTGGGTCTACGGCTGAGCTTGAGAAAGCAACAGAAAGCGCTGAGAGGTTCACGGTGCCAGCGTACCCGTAAAGCAGTGCTATGCCTAAAAGGGCTATGAGTGAGCCCACAGTGCTCATAACCAAATACTTGAAGCCAGCCTCTATGGGTTCCCATCTATACTTTCTGAAAGAAACAAGCGAATATGATGCTATGCTCATCAACTCCCAGAAGACGAAAAGCGTGAAGAGGTCTCCTGACACTGCTACCCCTGCCATACCAGCTACTAGCAGCAACAACATGGTATAGTAGCGGTCTAATCCGGTGTCGTGATCCATGTACCTAATTGAGTATATGGACACTAGCATCCCTAAACCGCAGAAGAGTAGAACCATAAACATGCTAAGGGTATCCACTATAACCTCCACGCCTATGGGTGGACTAAACCCGGGTAAGTACGCCCTGAAGCCATCAGCCGGCAAGTTCACGTACATCTGTATGGCAATTATGAAGGCTATTAAGAAGCCCAGAGTTGCGAAGGCCCCCGACAAATGCTTGTACTTCTTGCGACCTTCAAGGTAGCCCACGATGGGGGTCAATGCCGAGAATGCCGACAGCACTAATGTTGGCCCCAACACGTAGAGGAACGAGTCCATGGCTACCACCTTAACCTCCTAAGTTTCTTCAGGTCTAAAGTCTTGTAGTGGCGATAAGCGTTAACTACAAGCGATAATGCAAGCGCCGCTATCGCACCACCAATCACTATAGATATCACCACGAAGGCTTGGGCAAGAGGATCCACTATTCCGAGTGGGTAAGTCCTCATCCAGCCGAGGGATAGGAAGACCATGTTAACAGCTATGGTTATCATTTCTATCCCTATCACAGTCTTTATCATGTTTCTCTTGGAGACTACGCAGTAGAGCCCTATGGCTATGAGGATCACGGAGGTTACGAAATACGCCTGAGGAGCCAGCGTCTCAACCATTCAGTTACACCTCCTCAGTGGCTTCTTCAAGTGGGGCCTCCACCACCGTCTCCTCCTCTTCGATTATTTCCTTGGGAGGCTCGACCCTGAAAAGGGCAGTTACACCGCACGTTGCCCCCAACACCATAAATGCTTGGGCTAGCATATCGATCGCCCTATAACCCCAAAGGGATGTACCCAGCATAAGGTTGCTCAGGAAGTCTGGATTGTACAGTTCTTGAGAGGCCCTGTCAAACCAGTCTACACCTAGATCCTTGAGGCCTTGGGTTAAGGCTGAGCTGTCCAAGTAAGGCGATGGTATGGGTACAAAACAGAGCAAAGCTAATACTGCTAATGCGAGCAACGCCCCAGCGGCGGCGAGTCCCTTACTCATGCGGTTCGCCTCCTTTTAATCATGTGAATTGTCACGGCAAACAGCACGGTGACAGCGCCCGCATATACCAACAGTTGAAACACTGATGCATAGAAAGCGCCCATGACATAGTAAAGGATGCCAACAAACACGCTCATGGCTGAGAAAGCTATTATGCTCTTGAACAAGTCCTCGGATTCAACTGCGAAGAGCGCTGAAAGTATTGCCAAGAATATTATTGCGATATCCCACATGGATCAACAACCTCGGCTTTCCTGTTGTAAGTCGCTAACTCGTAGAAAGGAGTCATTTTAATAGCTTTTCGGGGGCAGGACTCGGCGCATTGCGCGCAAAACGTGCACCTAGATATGTAGTACTTCGGCTTCTTCTTATTGTCCGACGTGAGCACAAGTTCAATGGCGCTTGAGGGACAGTCCTTGGCACATAAGCCGCATCCAATGCAAAGGTTGTAGTCTATCTCGACCTTTCCCCTATAGTCCTCGGCAACTGCCCTTTTCTCGAACGGATAAAGCAGCGTAGCCCTCTTCTGGAGGGCGTTTCTCAGGGCTTCACCAAATATCGGCATGGAAACTCACCTCAAAACGCAAGAAGGTTCGGGATTAGGACCGCCAGAGACAATTGAAGTATGGAGAGCGGCATGAGGTATTTCCAAGCGAAGTTGACCATTTGGTCTATCCTCAACCTCGACATGGCTGCTCTAAGCAGCGTTAGTATAAGTAGAACAACTATCGATTTAACCACGAAAAGCACGGTTGAAATGACGGTGCCAGCTGCGCCTGGAAATACAGGCTGCGGCCCACCCAGAAAGAGGGTTGCGCCAAGCCCACATAGGAATGCTAACTCCACATCTCGAGCAAGCCTTAGGAGCGCTAGCTTTTTGCCCGAGTACTCAGTCATCCATCCAGCGACTATTTCAGTCTCAGCCTCCGGTATGTCGAAGGGGGTTCTTTCGAGCTCAGCTTGAGCAGCCAACAAGAATATTGCGAAACCCAATGCCTGAATCCCGAATATGCTCCACAAGCCGCTTTGAGCCTCCACTATTCCCCTTATGGATAGAGATGGATTAGCTTTCACTGTTACCGCTGCAGCCCCTATCACCGACGCCACAAGCGGTATTTCGTATCCCAACAGCTGGAGTATCGCTCTCTCTGAGCCTATCTCGGAGTACCTGCTGGCTGAGGATATGCCTCCTAGGAAGATTAGAACTACAAATAGCGTCATTATAACCATTAAGACTACGATGTCGCCCTCGAAGGATATTATCCCTCGCGTGCCGTAAACTGGCAGGAAAAGCACGGCAAAGAGGCTTAAAGCCAAAGCAAAGACTGGGACAGCCGAAAATATGGGCTTTTCAGCTCCTTCGGGTACTACGTCCTCTTTAGCCATTAGCTTCACGAAATCCGCGAAGGGCTGCAAGAATCCGCTTGGACCGGTGTAGAGCGGGCCTACCCTATTTTGAAGGCGAGCGTAAAACTTCCTGTCAATCCACTCATAGAGGAGGCCCAGAATAGAGAAGAAGAGGAAGCCCGGAAACACTAGGACCTTCACTATGTCGATGACTTCTTGCAGCATCATCGACCACCTCCATGGCTCACTCGCTTTATCTGGCTTAGACTCCAAACCCAACTTTTGCCGTCGTTAACATCAACGAACTTTATGGCTCTATCCGTGCAGCTCATGCATGGATCTATGCTTGCAAAAGCTATCGGAATATCAGCTATGTTCACGACATAATCCCCCTTTGAAGTGAGCATCACGGGTATCGAAAGGAAGTTCGCGAGGGTGGGCGCCCTAACCTTCCACCTGAATGGTTTATCGCTGTTGTTAGATCTAACGTAGTGTATCACTTCGCCTCTAGGAGCCTCGGTTCTTCCCACGCCTTCACCTGCGGGCACAACCCTAGGCAACCTCACCCTGATGGGGCCACTTGGCATTTTCTTAATGGCTTCCCTGATTATGTTTATGGATTCAAGGGTCTCATCAATCCTGACGAGGACCCTAGCCGTAACATCACAGGTGTCGTATGTTACAACCTTGAACGGTATCTCGTCGTAGGCGGCGTGGGGATCGTCAGCCCTCACATCATATGGCACCCCCGAGGCCCTAGCGGTTGGACCCACCGCGCACAGCGCTATAGCATCCTCCTTTCTCAAGAGACCAACACCATCGCAGCGCATTCTTAGGGTCTTCTCATCAATACACATTTTCTTGTACTTCTTGACCTTCTCCTCGAGCAAATCCATGACTCTCAGTACCTTCTCGGCTCTCTCCTGCGGCAGGTCTCTCCTAACCCCTCCTATCGTCACCAGAGCGTAGGTCACCCTGTTGCCCGTCACTTCCTCTATTAGATCCATTACTGCTTCCCTATCCCTCCACACGTACATGAACAACGTGTCGAATCCAACCTCATGGGCTGCGACGCCAAGCCACAAGAGGTGGCTGTGCACCCTGTTAAGCTCAAGGCCTATTGTCCTTATGTAATCAGCTCTCCGGGGCAGCTCTTTACCTATTATATCCTCAGTCGCTTGGGCTAAGCTGAAGCTGTGAACTATTCCGCATATTCCGCATATCCTCTCAGCCAAGTATAGGTTCTGGATATAAGATTGATACTCGCCAGCCTTTTCTATTCCTCTATGGTTGTAACCCATCCTCAGCTTGGCTCCTACTACTTGTTCCCCATCAACGTAGCACGTTATGTTTATGGGCTCCTTGAGGGCCGGGTGCTGGGGACCTATTGGTATGTCGATTGCCGTGCTCATATCAATCCCTCTCCTTGGTTATTCGCTTCATTAAATCTTGAAAGTCAACGTCCTTCCTCAAGGGATACAAGCCTTCAGGCCAATCGTCGGGGAGCTCGAGGTGGGTCATATCCGGATGACCCTTAACGTCTATGCCGAACATCTCATGCACCTCTTTCTCGTAGAAGAAAGCTCCAGGAATAACGTCGACTATTGAGTCGATGCTCGGGGAATCCCTGGGAATAATCCCCTTTATCGCTATCACGATCCCTTTATAGGAGAACAACGGTATTACCTCAAACCTATCCCGAGCGTCGACGCCGGTTATCGTTGATAAGTGCGTCACTCCAAGCTCGTTTTTTAAGATTTTAACGACTTCCTTGTAGGCTTCGCCGTTTACGGTTATGAAGAGCCTTCGAGGCCTCTGAATCCTAGCTTCAAGTATCTTATCTCCAAGCTTAGACTTCAACGTGTTTACTACGTCTTCTTCGAGAGTCAAGATCCTCCACCACGCAGCTTTTCTATAAGCTTAACAACACCGTTGATTATGGCTTCGGGCTTTGGGGGGCATCCCATTACGTAGACGTCGACGGGTATTAATGAGTCAAGGCCAGGATAAACGTTGTAGCAGTTCCTGAAGGCCCCGCTGCTAGCACAGCAGTTTCCAACAGCCATCACGAACTTCGGTTCAGGCATCTGCTCGTATATCCTGATGATCCTCTTCTCGACCTGCTTTGTTATGGGTCCTGTAACTACTAGGACGTCTGCGTGCCTAGGTGATCCCACCAGCTTGATGCCGAAGCGCTCGACATCATAGCGAGGTGTGAGCGCGGCTACTATTTCTATATCGCAACCATTGCAGGCACCAGTGTTGAAGTGTATAACCCAAGGGCTCCTAATCCTCGCCCAATCTACAAGCCCCACCTACCATCTCCTCCTCGCCAACAATAGGATTGCTTCAAGCACTACTAGTGAGTACACCGCGATCAGGAGAGCGCTATCAGCCAATAATTTGGGGGAGAGCAACGCGAAAGCTATCACCATAGCCACTATGTCGAATACCAAAAAGAGCGTGGCAAAGTTTATTAAGTGCAGTGTTAACGGGACAATTTCGGCCGGAACCTCCTCACCGCACGCATAAGGCTTGGCCTTTCCTGGAAGGAGTTTGGATTTAGGAGCTATCTTTGCGCCCCACCCGTAAACCAAGGCAGATATAATGAGGGCTATTACAAAAGATACTATGGGAATTGTGATGGCTGAATCCATAGTGCAACCCTCGGTCAGCAACCCAGCTTTTCTCTGCACAACGCTTAAAATATAAATTCTTTGTTTGCGCTGAGATAGGAAGACGAAGAGGCGGGGCATGGTGCCTCAGCATATGGAGTTGCAAAAAAAGTTGAAGGTAGAGAATTTTGCAGAGTGGTTTGAGCAGACGACGCTCCACGCGATGATCTACGATTATCGATTTCCTGTTAAAGGGTGCGGTGTGTGGCCTGGCTACGGCTTTAAGCTTAGGAGAAACGTGCTTGAAGTAATGCGGAGCCTGCTTGACAATAGTGGACACGAAGAATGCCTTTTCCCTCTCCTCATACCCAGAGGCCTGTTGGAGAAGGAAGCCGAGCACGTGAGGAGCTTTCAGGAAGAAGTGTTCTGGGTTACAATGGGCGGCTCCAGCGAGCTTGGAGAGAAGCTTGCTCTAAGGCCCACCAGCGAGACGGCCATAATGCCTATGCTGAAGCTCTGGATTAGGGACTACAAGGACCTCCCGATCAAACTATACCAGGTTGTCAGCGTATTCAGATATGAAACCAAGGCGACGCACCCTATGATAAGGGTAAGGGAAGTGACCACATTTAAAGAAGGGCACTCTGCACACGCAACATATGAAGACGCTGAGAAACACGTGGGGGAGATGGTAGGGCTCTATAAAAAGTTCTACGAAGAACTGTGCATACCATACATTGTCTCCAAGAGACCCAACTGGGACAAGTTTGCCGGGGCTATCTGCAGTATAGCTTTCGACACAATAATGCCTGACGGTAGAGCACTACAGATAGGCACAGTGCACCATCTAGGCCAAAACTTCTCGAAGCCCTTCGACGTTAAGTACTTGAAACCCGATGGAACCCATGAGTACGTGTGGACTACCAGCTACGGAATCTCAGAGCGCGTAATAGCGGCCTTAATAGCACTACATGGAGATGATCGCGGCCTTGTCATACCGCCTAAGGTAGCTCCGATACAGGCTGTCGTGATACCAATACCCTATAAGGGTAGGGAGGGCGAGGTCTACGAGGAAGCTAAAAAGGTCTATAGTGAGCTTACCTCAACGGGTATAAGGGCTATCATAGATGAGGACGATGAGGAAACGCCCGGATCCAAGTTCTTCAAGTGGGAGCTTAAAGGCGTGCCCGTGAGGGTTGAAATAGGGCCACGCGATATTGATAGAGGAGTTGTCACCCTCGTTCGAAGAGATACGCTAGAAAGGAAATCTGTTGCACGCAGCGAACTGCTCACATCATTCACGGCCTTACTTGATGTGTTGAGCAACGACATGAGGAGTGCCGCTTGGAAGTACTTGGATGAGAGGTTTTACAAGGTAAAGAGCCTCGACGAAGCTGGAGAGCTCATTAAAGCTAGGAGAGGAATAGTGGAAGTACCGTGGTGTGGCCGCGATGAATGCGGCTCCACGCTCGAAGACAACACCGAAGCCAGGGTTTTAGGGTCTCCCTTAGGGGCGGCCGCAGAAAAGGGAAAGTGCATATCATGCGACAGAGAGGCCAGCAACTCCCTGAGGCTCGCTAAGACGTACTAGGATAATTATCCCAAAATCCTTATAAGAAGAGGGACCACGCTTAACTTAGCCCAAGAATCCAAGGGATGGTACAATTTGCCTAAAAAGAGGAAGAATAGGGGAAGGTCAAAGGGGGACAAAGGAAGGGACTCCATGGTTTCATGTGATGGTTGTGGAAGACCAATACCCCGAGGTAAAGCCATAAAGGTCACCAGATATGTAAGCTTTTTAGATCCTCAGCTAAGAAAAGAGTTGGAGAGCAAAGGTACACTAATAAGCAAAACCATGGTAACAAGGTACCTATGCGTAAGCTGCGCTGTATTTCAAGGCGTGAGGAAGGTTAGGTCTGAAGGGGAGAGGAAAGGAGAGGAAAAGGGAACAATAGGTCAGACAAAGCTTAAAATAATTAGAGGCGAAGGTTGGAAGCGTTCAGCCTAAGCTGAACGCCAGTGATTTCCTTGCTTGGCAAGCTGAGAAGAAGATACGAGGAACTTGTGGATCCTATCGGTAGAAGCCTCGGAAAAATAGGCGTCAGCCCTAACTCCATTACGGTCACAAGCGCATTGATGGGGGGCTTAGCCGGCCTCCTATTCTATCTTAAAGAGCCTTTATTGGGCGTGGTGGCGATAATACTGGTTGGAATAACAGACATGCTGGATGGCGCCGTTGCAAGGGCAACTCACAGGGTTACGAAGTTTGGAGGAGTTCTAGATCACGTCTTGGACAGGTATTCTGAGTTCGCCATACTGTTGGGCATGTCACTAGGAGGTTATATAAGCTCTTCATTAGCTGTCTATACTTTATTTGGCATGGTTATGGCAAGCTACACAAGGGCAAAGGCGGAATCGCTAGGAGGCCTGAAAAGCTGTAGCGTGGGATTAATGGAAAGACAAGAGAAGTTTGTGCTGCTCATTGTTGGAGGCCTGTTAGTCGCGTGGTTTGAAGAAGCGCTTAACGTTGCAGCGGCCGTGTGCGGAACGCTATCCCATATAACTGTGGGGCAAAGGCTGCTTTACACGTATAGGCAGACACGTGGTGGTTGAACATGTTTACCGCTGTGGCTGTAGGGAATCCCGTATACGACATCATTAAAACGCCCTTCATTGAAAGTTTGGGCAGGGTCTTGTCTGGGTGCAGCGTCAATGCCGCCTTAACAATGAGCAGGCTAGGAATGAAAGGTATTGCCATTATCGGCTGCATCGGGCACGACTACGAGGAGCAATACCTTAAAGAAATGGAGAAGAAGAGTGTAACGCCCATAATAGTTAAGAAGAGTCGGGATACCACAGGGTTTAAGCTTACGTACTTGGATTTCAGCGGTAACAGGAAGCTTAAAGTTCTAGGCGTAAGCGATGGCATAGCGTCAGGGGATCTGCCTCAAGATTTGCTGAGCACTCCCGTGGCCATTATCGGGCCGGTTATAGGAGAAGTGGGGCCGGATGTACCGGCGGCCTTCAAGAGAAGGGGAGCCAAGGTCTTTTTGGATCCTCAAGGCCTTCTGAGGAGAGTTAAAAAAGGCGTTGTTGAGCATTACAGCAATCCTGAAGCTTTGGAGGCTTGCTGCGAGAGCCATGTAGTTAAGCCAAACGAGCTTGAGGCGAAATTGCTTTCAGGAGTTGACGAACCGTTAAAGGCCGCGATAAAAATCCATAGAGCCAGCGGAGCCGTAACCGCTCTGACTTTAGCGGAGAAGGGCTCAATAATAGTCAACAACAACGAAGCGATAATAGTGCCAGCGTATCCCACGTACCTCGTGGATCCAACAGGCGCTGGGGACGTTTACCTGGGCTCACTAGTATACTATCTTCATATGGGGTTAAGCCTGAAAGACGCGGCTGCTTATGCTTCAGCTATAGCGTCAATCAAAGTTGAGAATCTCGCCGGCCACTTCTCACTTAGAACACATGAAGTTGAGAGAAGAGCTTCATGGATTAAGGGCAGGATTGCGGTGAAGCGGCTTATCCCGGTAGGGTAGGGCGCTACGGCTAGAGGGGCCATTCGTGCCCGCAGTTTGGGCATTTAGCGTAGCTGCAACCCATAGCTGCCGATGGGCATGTGCCGCACGCAAAGGTCCTAGCGTAGGTTAAATCAAATTCGTGGCCACATTTAGGGCATCTAATGGTCTTTGAACTTGCCCTAATCTTCATTTTTTGCTCTCCTCCTCAGCAATACCCCACTGAAAAGGCCTTTAAAGGTTTCACCCAGAAAATACGCAGCAGGCAGATAAAATTGCACTGGTTGCAATTGTCAGCGTTAGCTAAGATTGCGGTGTGCTGTTTAACGCTTAGCATCGCCTCGATCCAAGATTGGAGGAGGAGGGAGGTGGACGATGCTGTATGGCTATTTATGGGCATAGTTGGGGGAATGCTGACCGCGATTGAGCTGTACATGAGCTTTTCGCTCCATAAATTGATTGTGGTGGCTCTCTCAGCATCCCTCTGCTTCGCTTTGGGCATCGGCCTGTACTACTTAGGCCTCTTTGGGGGGGCTGATGCGAAGTGCCTGTGGTGCCTCGGTGTGACGCTGCCCTACAACCCCCTGGAGTCCTTAGGGTTGAAGCTTGTAGAAAGCGTAAACGCAGTCTTCTCGTTGGCGATTTTCAACAATTCCATACTGACAGCGGCCTTCACGGCCTTAGGGGTCCTGTGCTTCAATGGTGCTAGGAGGATAAAGACTAGGAGGCCCCTTTTCTCGGGGGAGGAGAAAAATCCGTTGAAAAGGTTTTTAGCACTTATGTTGGGCTACAAGATCAGCGTTTCTGATGTGTTAGCCAAGAGGGACTTCTACTTTCCACTTGAAGTTTTCGTCTTTCAAGGTGGAGTCCTCCAAAGGAACTTTAAGATTTCAGCGAGGCTCACCGAGGATGACCCTTACAGGGAACTCGAAAGGCTCGTAAACATGGGCGTAGTTAATAAAAATGATGAAATATGGGTTTCACCGGCCATACCGTTGATATTAAACATCTCCCTCGGCTTTCTTATTGCCCTACTTTACGGGGACCTGGTATTGCTTGCGGTTAGACTGCTCGTTGGGTTCTAAACGGCTAAAGAGCTTTCCTAGGCTACCACGAAAACCTTTTGAGTGAGTAGCCGCTGTAATGGCTTTAAAGCCTTGCCATTATCTCATTGGCGAGCCTTGCCACCTCGTGAGCCACGTCAACGGTTTTAGCATTTCCCCCCATGTCCGGGGTTAGAACTTTCTTTTCCCTTATTAGCCTGTCAACTGCTAGTTCTATGGCTTTGGCTCTATCGTATTCCCCTAGGTGGTTGAGCATCATGGCCGATGAAAGTATGGTCGCCAACGGGTTCGCTATGCCCTTGCCGGCTATGTCCAATGCCACCCCGTGCACCGGCTCGAAAAGCGCGTGGTCATCACCTACGTTTGCCGAGGGCGCTAAGCCTAAACTTCCAACAACGGCTGCGGCTACATCTGAAAGTATGTCTCCGAACATGTTGGAGGCAACTAGGACGTCGATCGTTTCGGGCGCAGTCACAATTCTGTAACCAGCAGCGTCAACTACTAGTTCGTCAGCCTGTATTTCCGGATACTGTTTAGCAACGTCAAAGAAGGTTGAGCGAAAGAGACCGCAGGATTCCTTCATAACATTCGCTTTATGAACCACCGTGACTTTTCTTCTCTTTTGCTTTCTGGCAAGCTCGAAGGCGAACCTTGAAATTCTTTTTGAGGCCTTTTCGCTTATCACTCTTATTGAGAGAGCGGTCGAACCGACTTTAAACTCCAACCCCGAGTACAGGTCTTCGGTGTTCTCCCTGACAATAACCATGTCCACGGGCCTAGCGCTTTCGCCGTAAGACTTGAAAGGCCGGATGTTAGCGTAGAGGTTCAATTCTCTTCTTAAGGCGACGACGACCGACTTGTACGTTCCTGGACCGGGTGGTGTTAGCAAAGGTCCTTTAAGGGTACAGTGGCACTTCCTAATAACCTCCAAGGCTCCATCCTCAATTGGTTTCCCGGCCTGCTTCCAGTAATCGTAGCCAGCCTTTATCTCGATGAATTCAGCCTTGAAACCCACTTGGTTGAGAACTTCCAACGCGGCGTTTATGACTTCAGGTCCTATCCCGTCACCTCGCAGCAGCGCAATCCTATATCCCAAGAGTTCGACCCCCTCCGGGTTTAGGAGGTAAGGTCTTATATGTATCTTCCTGGCTCACCGATGAGTCGGCGACCACGAAGCAGAAGCAATTTAAAAGACCCTATTTTTAGGCCGAGTATTGGGTGCTCTTAGCTTGAAATATCGGGATTTATGTGAAGAACTGGATAAGCTAATGAGCGTGGACCTAGCCTTTAGGGGCGTGATTGGAAAGCTCTATGAGGCTGCAAGGCTCCACGCAGGCAAGCCGCTCAGCGAAGCCGCATCTGAAGCTATCGTCAGCAGGGATCCCGAGCACGTCATGATAGTGACGGGCTTCAAGGTTCTGCCGACAATGGTGCAGGAAACGGACGGCCCTCCAGGGGCGCTGGTGTTAGCCAAAACTTTGAGATGCCTTGGAGTCGACGTATCGCTGGGCATAGAAGAAGAGAGCGTTTCCATTTTAGAGGCTGGCCTTGAGGTGCTTAACATCAAGTGCCCCATTATCCCCCTACCCTCCAACGTCGACCTAAGCGCCTTATCCCGTAGGGCATTCGAAGAGAAGGGCATTGACCTTTTGATATTCGTTGAGAAGGCCGGCTCCAACAACAACGGTGTATACCACAACATGCTCGGGGTCGACGTTACCAGGTACCACGCCAGAGCTGAAGCACTACTCAATGAGGGTCGACTTAGAGGGTGCTGCGTGATCTCAATAGGCGATGGTGGAAATGAGGTGGGCTTCGGCTTAATTAAAGACGCCGTTGAGAGGCACGTCTCCAAGGGCAAAGACTGCGGTTGCCCATGTCGTGGAGGCATAGCGGCATGCTCCAAGGCAGACCTAGTTGTAACATCTTCAACCTCAAACATCGGTTGCTACGCTGTTTCATGTGCCCTCTCAGCTTTAAAGGGAGGCTCATGGTTCTACAGGGGGGATCTTGAGGTTAAGCTGATAAGGGCTTTAATAGAGGCTGGCGCCATCGACGCCATGACTGGCAGGGAAGAAATGATGGTTGACGGCGTCCCGGTGGAAGTTACGGCCTCAATCGTCGAATTGATGAATTACATGAGTGTTAAGGCTAAGTCAGCGCCCAACAACCAGGGATATAGGGGTTAAACCGAGCTCCCTGTACACAGCTTCGACGAGCCTTAAACAGGCGTCAGCATGAGGGAACGGTAGAAGAGCTAAATGCGAGGGACACCTGCAGTCGCTGCATCCAAAACCCTCAACGTAGGAGGCGAGGCCGTTGAGGTGCGAGGCTACCATGCATTCAAAAGCCTTGCCAGCTACGGAGGCTACCACCCCCTCCACCCTTACAGAGCTGTTTGAGGTCAAGTAGTCTATATGCCACTTCAATTTCTTGGTTCTTCTAAGATGTCTGGAGAGCCTACCTCTAAGGCTTAGAGGCCCTTGACCTAGGGCCGAGCCCGTATATGCATAACATCCCTTCTTTATGGTCACAGCGCCTAAAGAGGCGCTTCGGAACTCAAGATCTGATTCAACCAGGATAACTATAGTGTAGATGCCGGCTCGAGGTAGAAGCTCAAGAGGAGGCTCGTCAAGCCTGTCGACATCACCCAATGCATCAGAACCCGGGTTACAGCTCATTGCCCCCCCGCAAAATCTTACTGGGATAGAGACTTTAATGTTTCGCATCAAAATGTTATCGGATCGCCAGCAAGGTCTCGGCATAACCATCTGGGGCGCGCAGCCGTAAACCCCGAATGGGTCCCTGACCCTCATGGTAGAGGAGGTTACACACCTAATGCTTAACTTCAAGTAATGCACCCAACTTTATATCTCTCGTTCCCTTGCTTATCCTTCGGGGCGGTGATCGAGGGTTCAAAGCGCTGATTACGTGAAGAGGCCGACTACATGGTGAGCCCCATAGAAACCTTTAAAGATTGGTTGCTGGCCTCCTTAATTGAGGCTGCATGCTTATGTTTCCTCTCCGATGCAAACGCGTGGGGGCGATTTTCTGGGATGGTTCAAGCTTAGGAGGGAAGCTCCGTGGATAAGTCAGTGATGATACATTCGGATAGAGGAACAATAAAGAGGGTCGTAGAGGTAGATGCCCCTTTACTTGAGGCTGTTAAGAGGACAGCGTTGGAGGCCTTGCAGCTGTGGGATCCTGAGCGCTCGGATTTCGTGGTGATGAAGGACAGCTACACCAAGACCCTTAAGCTTCCCTTAAAGAAGGAAGAGTACGAGGCGTATTCCAAGTTTGAGCTCAGAAGGGGTTCTAAGGAGGCTGAAGTCGTCATACCGATTTACATAACTTCATTTAACAACGAGTGGAAGGAGGCTGACTACTACGACAACGAAATATTCATTGTTGCTCCTAAGCTTCCAGACGAAGACCTAGAGGAGCTGAAGAAGAGAGCAATGACCGCCACCTCTGAGGAGCAATTGGAGATAGGCAACCTCGGCGGCCTAGAGGAGGACCTAGAGGAGTTGGACGAAGAGGAAGAGGAGGAAGAGTAGCTCACTTGAAGAAGGACGTGAGGCTCTTTGCCCCAAGGATCTCGCCGAAGTCAAGGCCTAACGCCATAAGCACTTGTTCGAACGTCGTGCGCATGTGCTCCACGTATTTCTCCACGTCAATTTCGTCCACCCTTGCGAGCTGTACAGGTTTTACACCCAATCCGCCTCTGACCTTAACGAACCTTATAATTGAGCCAGCATCGAGGTTCTTCTTGTAGGCCATGAGCTGCTTCGCTGCCTTAACGTGCTGTGATGATACAGCGTAGCCCTCTAGGGGCTTTGAAAGCATGACGGTAAACGCCATTTCGTCTAAGCTGTACTTTCTCTGCCTAAGATTATCATAAACCGACTTAACAAGCTTCCTCATGGTTTCACGGGCCCTCTCGAAGTCTTCAACGTTGTTCACCTTGCTCAGAATTGCTGTCAGGTTCAAAAACGCCTCCTTAAGGAAGGGCGGTGTATTCCTCTTCTTTCCGACGAGGCCCTTTATGTCCACATCACCGTTAGTTAGGACCCCTACGTAGTTCTTTTTTAAACCGGAGAAGGCAACGAACCTATAGCTCTTGTCGTAGTCGAGATCAACCTTAAGCTCCTTTTCAGCCCACTCAACCAGCTCCTTAATTTTAGATTCTTCGGGGTTATGAATGAATATGCTATCGGTGTCGCCGTAGAGCACCTTCAAGCCTAGGCTGCTCGCCTTCTCAATAGTTTTGGTGATTATATATCGACCTATCGCCGTCGTGCTTTCAGCAACGGGCGGGCAGTACAGCGAGAAATTAGAGGAACCCATTACGCCATATGAGGCGTTCAGCACAACCTTCAAGCTCTTCTCAACGACTTCGTAAAGGCTCTTCTTAGAGGGGTCACGCTCCTTCTTTGACATAGGCTTGAACCATAAGGCTCTGATGTCGCGTAACATCCCTATCAACGCCGATGTTAAGCCCTCCCTCTTCGTGCAGACCCAGTGCGGCGTCGAAGGTATGAGGTTTGACCTGCAGTCGGGGTGACCGCAGTTTATGACCTCATAAGAGAGGTTCCGGGTTTTAACTATGCTTGGGTACAGAGATGTGAAGTCGAGGACTGCAACCCTGAAATATGTTCCGGCTGGCGGCTTCAGAACTATGGCGCCTAGGTACTTTTTGCCCTTGATTTTAGCTTCGGTAACGGCCTGACCCTTCAGGGCCAGTATCTCGTCCCTCCTAGGTATCAGGTAGTTCCTCCTTCTATGTTCGAAGTAGAGCATGTTCCTGATCCAATTAGAAATCCCCTGCCTAGTTATGTCCTCCATGCTCATCTTGGCTATACGCATAAAGAGCACTACGAGTTTCAAAACCAAGTTGTCATTGAACTTGGTAAGGCTAAGAGTCAATTGAGAGTCTCGCACACAATAGGCCGCGAGCTCGGAAGGGCTGAGCTCAGAAATAGAGGTTTTAAGCTGAATTTTCCTAAAGGAGAGGAGGGCCTCTGCAACCGCGTCGAGCGTCACATCTCTGTACTTGTTTCCAAAGGCGTAGCCTTGAATGGATCTATTGTGAAAGAACTTATAGAGGTCCACGTGGACTGACTTTGCCAGTAGGGCCGAGGGATTTTCACCCCTCGTCATAGATATTGGAATTTCATCTCTTGCAAAGCCTAACTTCATCGCTCTGTGCAGCATGTAGTTTAGATCGAAGTTGTCCCCGTTGAACGTCAAAATGATGGGGTAATCATCCAGTAGCTTGAATATTTCTTCAAGCATCTTGTACTCGTCGTAAAATAACTTGACTTCTAAGTCCTCAGGCGCTTCTAGCCGGTCGTCTTCACCGTTATTTCTCTTAAGTAGAAAGACAAGCTTCCTTCCATCTGAGCTGCACAAGCTAAACGCTATTATTGGATATAGGGCTTCCCTGGGATTGGGAAGCTTATCGGGGTCGGGCGAGTAGACCTCAATGTCTATAGCAGCTCTCCTTATATCCGGGATGGGCGTGAGGAAGAGAGGCAACCAGTCCTTTACGAGCTCTCTAGCTGCCTGTTGGTCTTCGAAGAGCTTTAGTACTTCTTCAGCTTCACTGTTGGCGAGCCCTAAGTTAAGTCTCTTAAGCCTACCATCCTCCACCTTGTAGAACATTCCGGGCACTAAACCGATATCGAAAATGTAGCAGTTGTGGTACTTTATGTCGGCCTCCCAAGCTTTAGGGAGAAGATCCCTTATGGCGCCTTTCTTACCGCCTATAGCTAAAGGGTCAGAGGCCACAACTTTAGTTAGCTCCACCTCTCTCTCCTTGAGAACGTCGAACTTTTTAATCCTCTCGAAGCCCACGAGGGCTGGATGCGACGCGGCCTTGCTGCGTTTAAATTCCTCCGCGTTTATATCCGTTAGGCAGTATGGCTTGTGCCCGGTGTCGTCATACCAAAAGCACATAACCCCCCTCTCAACGTCGTAGAGCTTTAAAAGCGCCTTTTTCGCTTCTCCACTGTACGAAACGGATAGAAGGATACAGGAACCAGTGTTCCGCGACGGCTTAACTTCTAGCTTACCCGATATGTATAGCTCTTCTTCAGGCTCCTCCTCTTCATACCACTCTTCATCGTGTTCGGGCGCTTCTGCTTCGAGACGCTCCAAGGCGTTGCTCACCATCTCGACCTCTCAAGGTCGCGATCCCCTTTACTCTTCCTCTTATACTCCTTGTAATGATCCCTACACAGGTAAACCCTTTTCCTCGTTTCAGCCTTAATGTTGAAGTACTTTGACGCCTCAACAGCTGATATGGATTTAAATGCCTGCCCGCTGCAGAAGGAGCATTTCTCGCCTTTAGATACCCTACCCAATAGTGTAAACCCCCAAGCCACTAGACATGGAGGCGAAGAGGAGATTTTAAGGTTGCTACAAAATCAGGGCCTTCCAGTAACATCAAGTTTAAAAGGCCTCCTCACATTTCAATCTCCCCTACCAAAATCAAGTTTAAGGAAAAAGGCGAAAACCGTTTAAATACACTTAGATGGTAATAAGAGGTTGTAATCTGTAATCGGGGTGGCATTCCGTGGAAGCCAAGATAACCTATTTTGAAAGTGGAGGCAGACACAACACCGAGGCTACGCTTAAGTTAGTTAAGGAGAGGGCCAAGGAGAGGAATATTAAGAATATCGTTTTAGCTTCAATCAGCGGATTTTCAGCCGAAAAGGCCTTAGAAGCCTTTAAGGACATCGATGTCAAGCTAACCGTTGTTAGCTTGAAAGGACTCAGCGGGGAGCTGCCCGAGTTCCCGGAGAGCTTAAAGGAGGAGATAAGGCGCTTAGGACACAACTTCTGTTATGCGTCAGAAGTGAAATACGAGTTCCCCGAAATTGTGCAGGCAACCCTAAGGAGGTTTAGCGAGGGCCTCAAGGTATGCGTGGAAATCGCGCTCATAGCCGCGGAGGCGGGATACGTTAAGCCTGGTGAGGAGGTCATTGCCGTAGGAGGGACTGGAAGGCTTGGATACAAGGAGGGGGGAGGGCTGGACACAGCCGTAATTATTGAAGCCATGAGGAGCGGCGATTTCCTTGAGCTTGAACCACTGTACGGCGGAAAGGAGAAGCGAAGAAAAATAAAGGAGATAATATGCAAGCCAAGATAAAAACGAAGTGAGTTTGTATCCTTTTTGAAACGTTTAATAAAAGGCATGAGCCAGGCTGACGTCACCAGAACTTCTCATAACTTACGAGCACCGCTAGCTCAACTACGCCTTCATGACTAAAAATTCATTACCCCCATATTTAATGAGTTGGAATTCGTCGGGGAAAGCGAGGCTACAAGGTGCACATGCACGCGCAGTTCTTAAGCCGAATAAAGAGGTTATATATGTAACACCTAAACGTGTCAGAATTGGGCCCGTCGTCTAGCATGGATAGGACGCCAGCCTGCGGTACCTGTGGAAAGCTGGAAGTCCGGGGTTCAAGTCCCCGCGGGCCCGCCACCCCCGAGAGGGGCTCAGCCGTATAAAATGTATGAGGTTTGAACCCAAGCTTTCATGTTTGGCGCCGAGGAATATGATGTTAAAAGGTCATTGACGTGGCTCTTATGGGTTACGTGATGAACTTGAGAGCTTTTAAAATTGATGCAGCAAGCGCTGTTCAAAGCCGCATTCTCTAAAGCAAGCAGCGTGAAGGCATTATTTTCTTCAACTCGTAGAGGGGGCCGCATCTTCACGCGATGACTGAGCTCTACAAGTTTTTAAAGCGGTTTATTATGTGGAGGAAAAGGGACGTATAACTTAGCTCACATTGCCATGAAGAGTATACTCAGGACGCATTGTTAAGGTGACTGAAGAGGCTAATTCAAGGGTTAAGGAAGTGGGGGGATAGATAGGCATGCATGCTCGGAAATTGTGCCAAGAGAACTTGGCTTAAGGTGAGCAAAATAGATCTCGTAATCGCATTGAATGACTTTGAAGGCGTGTGGTCCACCGAGAGGCGATGCAATAAAGGTAGGGTGGAAGGTAGGCGTACGGCCACTCGTAGGGACAGCATATCGAGGTAACTTGATAGGAAGGTTCATCAAAGCGCTGCGCTAATAGATGCATCAAAATATTATGATATACATTGCGCCTTTTCAGTGAGGTCTGATAACATCTTCATTTCAGACGGATGCAGAATGGGTCCACTAATGACGGCGTGAACCCTTGGCTTTAAGGGACGCACAGCCTTTCTTAGGTATACATTTCTCAATGCAGTCGTCCTCCAGCACTTTGGAGTTATGGCAACCAGGAGATTGAGAAGTGGATGAGGATTGAAATCGTTTGGGGTTAAACAACCACGGGTTCCCTCATCCATAAGAGGGCTGTGAGGTAAACTTGGAGCGTTGAGCTACATTTTCTTTACCATTTTTAGGTTTATCGCTTTTGTGCAGCTCTCCAGGACCGTTTTAATGGAGTAAACCAGCATTAGCCTTGCCTTCCGTGTTTCCTCGTCTCTCTCCCTTATCACGTTAACTTTTTCGTAGTAGGAGTTGAAGAGCTCGCTTAAACGGTTCAGAAACAACGTTAAGATTTCCGGTCTAAGCTCCTCCGCAGCTTGTACGAAGAGCTCAGGGTACCTAGCCATCTGTATGACTAGTTCGCGCTCGTAGTCGTGGATAAGCTTTGCAACGTCAACGTTGAGCGTAGGTGCAAAGCCGCTTTTCCTTAGTATGCCTAGAGCCCTTACATAGGTGTAGTTTATGAATGGAAAGCTGTTCCTCTCGAAGTTTATCACTTGATCCCAATCGAAAGTCATGGTTTTTGAGGGCGTCACGTTTACAAGGGCAAACCTCACAGCGCCGGTACCAACGACTTCGGCTATCTCCCTTTTTTCTTCCTCGGTTAAGCTTGGACCCCTCTTCTCAACTTCACGATGAACCCTAGCTACGGCTTCGTTTAACAGGTCGTCTAGCGCTATGTATCTACCTCGCCTACTCGACATTTTTGCCCCGGGTAGACGCACAAGTTCATAGGCGTAGTGAACGTATCGATTTTGGATGTCCTCAACTTGAAGGAGTTTTAGGATAATCTTGAGCTGCAATTGGGCGAGGCTCTGTTCAACCCCTATGACGTTTATGACCTTGTTGGCTCTTTCGAGCTTCCATAGAGCATACGCTATGTCCCTCGTCGTGTAAAGCGTAGTTCCATCAGCTCTCTTCAAGGTCAACTTGGGTATCTGCTTTCCAGGCAAACCCCATTCATCCTTTACTCCGAGGTTTGAAGAAACCTTGTCTACATCTAGTATTAGGGCGCCTTCCTGGGTTTCAAGAGCCCACGGGGCCAGCGTCGAGATCTTGTTTATTATCGTGTCGGCTGCACCGCTCCAGACAGCGATCTCGCTTTCCCAATCCCATTGGTCAAAGCGCACACCCAATCGAGACAGCGTCTCCTTGAAGCCCTCTATCACCCTGTTGCAGAGCTCTCTCACAAGCTCTACAGCATCCCGGACACCCTCTTCGTACTCTCTGTTAAGCCTAGAGATGGCCCTTCTAGGGTCTTCATCCTTGCTTATCTTCTCGAGAAGTTCATCGAATAGTTCTGGATCCCTGCTCCTCAAGTCGTAGGTTATGCTAACCCATTCATCTATTTCCTTTGTTAAATTGGCCCTTTCCTCATCGTTTGAGGCTGCTTTCAACCTCTCCTTAAGCCCCTTTATCTCCACGATGGCGTTAGTCATGGGATAAACGAGACCTATCATGTGATCTGGTTTACCTCCCATAATCCTGTGCTTGACTTTTGAGTAACCGTAGGCAGCAATCATGACTTGGAGTCCAACGTCGTTCACGTAGAAGTGAGCTTTAACCATGTGCCCCCTCGCTTTTAGAAGCGAGACGAGCGAGTCGCCGATTATGGCGTTTCTACCGGTACCTATGGTTAAGGGATGAACCGGGTTCCCGCTTGTGTGCTCCACTATCACTTTAAGCGGCCTCTCGGTTTTGACAAGTCCATATTCCGAGGAGAACGCGATTATCGAGGAGAAAAGCTCTTTCGCTAGCTCGCGGTGGTTAACGTAGAGGTTTACGTAACCTTCCCCTGCTGCTTCAGCCTTCTCGACAAATCGCCTTTCCCCGGAAGACGATATCACGAAGGATATCTCTTCGGCCAACTTCCTGGGATTCAACCCCGCAACCTTAGCTACCTCGAAGCAGGGGTAGGCCAGCTCACCCATACTTCTATAGGGGGGCGTTTCAAGACCCCTATTCAAGGCGTCCTCCACGGCGCCGCGCATCGCTTCGCTTACCGAGGATTTTATGAGATTCGCGCACTCATCCTCGAAAAGCTTGAAGGGCCTTGCGTAGGGCATTTTTCTCTCACGTTATAGTTTTTCCAAAAATAAAAATGTGGTTGAAGGCTACTGGACGAAGGCTATTGACGCATCTTTTATCTTGCTGAAAATTGCGGCGTTTATTATCATCGGAGTCAAGGATTCTATCATCAACGAGGCCCTGAGAGGCCCTACGTACACCGGGCGAAGGTTAGGTATCTCCTTGGTTAGCTTAGTCACCAACTCCACTGCTCCGGGATCATCTCCAGCTATGGGAACATCGTAATTTAGTATGGTTGCCGGGTTTGCGAGCTTTTTAGCTGAAATCGCGTGGTAGGCAGCTACAACGGGGATGCCTTGAAGTTCTTGAGCTAAGCTCTCGGCGTAGGATATTGCTCTGCCATCCTTAATTATTGGGGAGTAAACCATGCCTTTTTCTATTTTAATCATGGGCACTACGGGCGAAACCAGCACCTGCTTGGGGTTCAACCTATCCTTTATGCTCATAATAGTTGAGGCTGCGAACTCGTGTGGTATCGTCAGCACCACTATTTCGGCTTCAGCTGCGGCCTCAGGGTTTGATGTCCCACTAATGGATCCCGCCATGGAGTCTCCGTAAAATGCTTTGGCTTTAGCTAGGTAGTCAGCGGCGGCTTTAGCTCCTTTACTAGCCTCCCTTGAACCTATTATCACTTCGTGACTTTTAGACCACCTCAGCGCCAAGCCCTCACCCATGTCTCCGGTTCCGCCAAGCAAAGCAATCTTCACTGAGACCACCCGCTTAAACCAGCTTTGCTAGGGGCAGATAAAAGTAGTTGTAGCGCTGTAGAAGATCTCTGTGTTTTGGGCGCCTATTTATGCTCAAGCCACAAGCAGAATATATTTTATTATCTATCTATTTCTTAGACTAGAAAGCTTAAAAAACGGGTAATTATTAGATAATGTTTTGTGTCGCGTATGGCCAAAATAGGCATGAGGTTTGGAGAGGCATTAATCGGCGAAGAGCCCGAGATAGCTCATATAGATCTGATAATAGGGGACAAGGATGGCCCAGCGGGCACGGGTTTTGCCTTCGGCTTGTCGCACCAGACCTATGGCCACACCAAGCTATTCGCCGTCTTAACGCCAAACCTGCTAGTAAAGCCTGTAACGCTCCTCGTGCCCAAGGTAACGATCAAAAACCTCAACCAAGCTGGACTGGCGTTCGGATCGGCGCAGTATGCAGTTGCCAAAGCTGTTGCCGACGCCGTCGCCGAAGGAATAATACCAAAGGACTTAGTTGAAGACGTTGTAATAATATGCGGTGTATTCATTCATCCGAAGGCGAAGGACCCAGACAAAGTCTTCAGGTACAACTACGAAGCCACGAAGCTCGCCCTTAAAAGAGCGATGAGCAGAGAGCCGAGCATAGACGAGATATTGGCTAGAAAGGATGAAGCTACACATCCGCTTTATAAGCCCACACGTTAATCGAACTACACTGCAAGGTGGCCCGCGATATGGGAACCATAAGTGATGAAATCGTTAAGAAGCTGAAGAAGGACTTCTACATAATAGATGTGCACGCCCATATAGGCGAAACAGTCGGAGTAGGCGTTTACCTCCCGGAGTACATAAGGGTTAGAGCCGAAGACCTGCTCAGGAGCATGAAGCTCAACGGCACAGATAAAGCGGTGATATCACCCCTAGTTGGCTACCCGAGGCCCCACGGCATAAAAGACACCATGAGGCAAAACGATGAGATAGCTAAAGCCGTAGAGAAATACCCTGACAAGTTTCCGTGCGGTCTGGGGATAGTAGATCCTTACGAGGGTGATAAGTCGATTGAAGAGGTCCACAGGATAATGAGAGATCTGGGTCTTAGAGGATTGTTGTTTTACATGACCTTCCAAGGTACATACCTCAATAATCCATTGATGGTTAGGATACTTAGAGAGCTGTCAAAATATCCGGGAGCTGTCGTCATGGCACACACGTCCAGCGGAATACCTGGCGAGCCGTGGAGGCTGGGCGAGCTTGCCGAGATGTTTCCAAGCTTAAAATTCATAAGCGCGCATCCCTGCGTGGGCATTGGACAGCTAGGCCAGCACATCCCCTTCTGCAGGAGGTTGAAGAACCTATACGTTGACACCGCTCTTTGGATTCCGGAGGATGAAACGTGGTTGACGGCGAAGGCGTTGGGAGCGGACCACATCCTCTACGGTGGGGACATAGGGGGTATATCGCGGGTTTCTTTTGGTCTCCTTCAGTTGCTTTTGACTGACGTCTTCACTGAGGAGGAACTTGAAATGATTCTGAGCAAAAACGCAGCGAAGATATTCAACATAAAGGTATAGCTCCCCTCCAACATTTTTTGTAACTTAAGGTACCCTCCTCATGGTGGAGGGGGCTTTCATCTATTCTTTCGTAATTCCAAGCAGCCTTGGAGGATGAGGGGCATGAATGTAGCAACGTCTTCCCTAATATTATCTTGATTTACAGAGGTCAGCGCACCCAGAGCGCTCTCCAATCCGTGTTTTTGTAATACCACCTCATAGGTCTTCTTACAAAATCCTATCCTGCCTCACATAATCCAAGAAGTGCTTTATAGAACCTTGGCTTGAATAACACTTTTGAAAAGCTACCAAACTATGACAATAAGCATTATGCGTTGTTGGCTTAAACTAGAAAGAAAAAAGAGGCCCAGAAACCTTGAAGCAGACTTCTACCTGCAAAGAGAAGCCCAGAAAGTGTGGTTTGGGGTAAATCTCCACGTGATTGGCGGTTCAGTCAAGAACCCTGTACTCCTTTACCATTTTTTTGAATATCTTAGCGTCGGATATGTTTAGCACGTGTAGCTCTATCCTTCTATTTGGAACTAGACGGCGTGCTTCATGTAAAACTTGTAGCCGGTCAACAGTGTCTGGAACTTCAATTAGGACATCTATGTCGCTTGCCCCAATGCTTTCGCCTTTGCTGTACGATCCGAAAAGGTAAGCCTTGCCGTTGTGGTTTCTAGCCAACTCGCTGAGCACTTGCAGGTACTTAGCCAAGTTTTTTTCGATGTCCCTCCCAGCATTCCTCAGGTAATTTATATATTGATGCATTTGAAGACCTCGTCTACGAACTTCTTCGCTTCGACATACTCTTTTTCAGTGTACCTCCTAATAAAGTACCTTGCGCCTATGTATGCATCCTCCAGAATGTCTATTACAAACCACTTTTCGTCAGCTAACCTCTTAAGACGCTCATCATTGGAGACCTCAATTAATTCCCAGATAGAGTGGGTTCTTGGGAAGTCGCCAATGGACTTGAAGAGCGACGCCTTCAAAGCCAGTTGAACAGCTTGCTCTAAGTGAAATAAAGCAATATCAAATCTGCCCATGGAAACATCATATTCGCTAACCCTATAGAAATGTTTAGCCTTCTCAATCATCTCTAGGTATACTCGTAAACTCAAACTAAGGCACCAAGAAGTTATTATTCCAACCAAGTAATTAAAATATGCATGGCCGTCCAATTGTAGGTATACCATTATATGTTTAGAAAGCATTCCCAAAGGCGTCGAACCCGCATGTTATGGGGTCCCACTTGTCCATGCTGGCTCGAGGCTCCTACTAGAAAAATTCAAGTCAACGTTGCTCAATAAGGCGTAGAAACAATGGGGTCATCAGCTTGCAGTAGCTGGGCGCGCGTCAAGCATTAAAATTTGATGGCCCGGCCGGGATTTGAACCCGGGTCACCGGCTCGAAAGGCCGGGATACTTGGCCGGAGTGTACGGTCCCCCACGCAGGGTAACCCCCTATACGACCGGGCCCAGCACTTCTGGGTTTCTGCCTTCCCCCCTCTTAAATGTTAGGGACTTTTAATGCTGGTTTGTCCACAAATATTTCGTGTTTGCCGGAAAGCTGCCTGACGCTTACTAGAGAGAAGAGAGCACGTGTTGGATTCGGCTCTTAGCTAAGAGATAGCTTTTATTCCTTATTTAGCTGTATACTTTTGGGTGCGGGAGTTGGACGTGAAGATACTTGGCAAGGGCATCAAGAACGGGTGGCTTATCGCCGGCCTCCCTGACGCCGGCCTCGTAGGCGCCATAGCAACTGCCCACATAATTAGGATGTTAAACATGGAGGCCATAGGGCACATTGAAAGCGATCTTCTTCCACCGTTAATTGTGGTTCACAACTCGAAAGTCTACGATCCAGTGAGGTTTTTCGGAAAAAACGATATAATGGTTCTGAGCAGCGAAGTTCCAATAGGCTCGCCGTTAGTCTACCCTCTAGGCAGGGCCGTTGTTGAGTGGGCTGCGGAGGAGGGGGTTAAAGGCATCATAGCAATAACCGGCATCGCCGTCTCTAACAGGCTCGACATAGAGGTTCCGGAGGTCTACGGGATCTCAAGCTCCTCCGAGGTACGCGAAATATTGGAGAAGGCGAACATAAAGGTTTTTGAGGAAGGCTTCGTTGTGGGGCCCACCGCGATAATGATGAGGGAATGCATGAAGAGGGGGCTCCCCTCAGTTATGATTTTAGCTCAAAGCTTTCTCGAGTATCCGGACCCCGGAGCCGCTGCGCAAGCAGTGGTAGCATTGAACAAGATGCTAGCCCTCAACGTCGACGTGAAGCCACTCCTGGATGAGGCCGAGATTATAAGGGTTAGAACTCGCGAACTCATGAGGCGCACAACTGAGGCTATGAGACAGATGAAGAAAGCACATGAATACGAGGTTCCATTGATGTACACTTGAGGTGGCATTGATGTTTAGGCGGAAAGGTCTATTCGAGTCTTTCTCTGAAATGATGGAGGAGCTCAGGGAGGAAGTTGAGAGGCTCTCCTCCCTTTTGGAGGACCTGGATTCCCCGATGTGGGACCCTGTAGAATGCTGCTTAACACCGCTGTCGAAGATACGGGACCTAGGAGGTGAGTACGAGGTAACCGTAGACCTCCCCTTAGTGAATGAGGGGAGCATAAAGGTTTACGTTGAAGGGAACGATGTGCTGAAGATAGATGCCGAGATGAAGGAGAGGGTGAGCTTTAAACGTCTAGGAGTGGTTCAAGGGGTTAGAGAGTTTAAGCGCTTCAGGAAGACGATAAGATTCCCGGAGCCCGTTGACCCTGCATCCCTTAGGATCGAGTTTAAGCGTGGCCTATTGTTAGTTAAGCTGAGGAAGGCTTGAAGTTCAACGTTAGATCGCCCTTATTCTCGAGCAAAGCCGCGACGTCTTCAGCTAATTTGACGACCGATTTGAACAACGCCTCACTTATGATGCCTTCCTTCACAAGCCTTTCGGCCCTGTCTACATCGACAACGTTGACTTCGCCGTTGGGTTTGGCGATCACGTCCACCTCCAAGTCAACGTAGTTTATCTTCTTCGGGGCGAACTCAACTGGCGTCGATATGTTCACGTATACTCCCTTCAATTCGCCTTTCTCATTGAAGTACTCGGTTTTGGATATTGATGAACCTAACCTGTAGGTTGATATTCCGTAGTCGCCGCTTTCTTTGGGTACCTGAAGTCCATCGAAAACGCCGCCACCCTTAAACTCCCTTTTCAAGACCACAACCATGTTTTCTTTGTCGAATTCCTTTACCGTGCCCGGAGTCAGCGTGTACGCGGTTCCGGCGGGCTTAATGTGGTTTATGGCTACTCTCGAGCCTAGCTTGAAGGCGTCGCATATCATGATTTTGGAGGCCGTAACCCCCACTTCAACGCCTAAGATTCCCATGATTCCCTCAACCACGTCGACGGCGTAGGCGTATTTTCTTCCCCAGCTCTTTATCATATGATGGCCTGGCATGGTTGCTGTCACAAGGCCTCTGACGCCGTCAAGGACTCTTTTGCTTCCGTAAGGGAGCAGGACCACAAAGCGGATGGGGGGCTCAAGTATTGTGCAGGGGGCCTTGGATTCCCTGTACTTCTGCATTACCTTAGCCGCTACCTCTTTTAACTTCTGCACCTCATCCAGCAGCTCGTTTGCTCCTGCGCGAGCCGCCTCCCTTTTCCACTGTATCCCCCAGTCTGACGGCTTTAAGAGGTGGCCCAAGTCCATTAGCTCACGGGCGACGGCTTGTGGAATCCCTTTAGGGACTGAAACCCAACCGCCCTTTACGAGGTCGGCGTAGCGCCCCACAATCCTGACCTTGCTGGTTAGTTGAACGTAACCTTCCGAACTCGCGGTTGACTTGAAGGGAGACACCATAACCTCTTGTCCTTCAAGCAGCTTCTCCTGTAAGACTCCGACTTCATCGCCTAGGTCAACGTAGCTAGCGCCTCCTTCAACCTTCTGAACAACCCCTTTACGTATTTCCGACCCCAGCCTCTCGACGGTGGTGATGGCATCGGGAAGCTTCTCCCTCAAGAAATCTGCAATTTCCCCGGCCCTCTGACCTTCGAGGGCTACTGCTCCCTCCTTCTCGTCGTGATCCCTTATCACCGCGTCGTGCTGGGCGCTAAAATCTTTAAGGTTAAGCCTAACCGCTAGTGTACGCGATGGCATTGATATCCTGAAGCCATTGTCCAACAAGAGCTTGGCGAGGGCTGTGCTGTATATTCCCCTAACCATAACTGCCGGCTTCTCCACCCCCGTTGCCACCACCTGAATGCGCATTGAATCCTAGCTGCTGTCTAATTTAGATCTGAAAGTTTTTAAAGAAGCGGTATAAGCCTTTTTCTGGTAGAAGCTGTACCTCATCTGCCCTTTTGACTCCATCATGGAGGTGTATGTTAGTGTCCACTCAAATCGATGTAGACCAGAAAATTGAGCAGGCCATCGCGGTGTTGCAGAGGATCGCCGACGATCTCGGTGTGCCCAGAAACATTAGGAGGGCCTGCAGCGAGTGCATAAAGATCTTGAGGGCCAAGAAGTACACCCCCGGTGTTAGGGCCTCCAATGCCATAGGTATACTTGACGAGTGCAGCCAAGATCCAAACATGCCGCTGTTCGCGAGGACGGCCATATGGCAGGCCGTAAGCATACTTGAACAAGTAAAGGATTAAGGGAATCGCGGTGTATAAGGCTTGAGCGGAGGCGAGGGAGACTCCACCAAGATGAAGAGAATGGTCGACCTGCTTAGAAGCGGAGCTGCTATGCTCGCTGATGTGTGCCCTTTATGCAGCTCACCCTTATTTAGGCTTAGAAGCGGAGACGTATACTGTCCTGGCTGCAGCAAGAGGGTTATATTCGTAAAAGAGGGGGAGGACGCCTCCAAGCTTTCCCAGCTGCAAGCCATAAGCGAGTTGTCTTCAACTGTAAGCCAGAAGATAATGGAGCTAACTACTATGGCTAAACACGAAAGCGACTCCGAAAGGCTCTACGAGCTAGGCCGATGCATACTGACGTGGCTTGAGGTCTTTGAAAGGGTTAAAAGGTTCAGGGAGTAGCCCGAAGTTGCCTATCCCTCAGGACGTTGAGTGCCTCTCTAACTATTATCCTTGCTATAAGCCTCTTCCTAGCCTTCCTGATAATCCTTTCCCCCCTCTTGGAGAGCAAGTAACCTTCATTGAACTCGGAGCCGAAGCCTACACCTGACCTCGCAACGTTGTTCGCCAACACTAAGTCGAAGCCGTATTTACTCATCCTCTCCCTCGCCCTTCTCAGCAGTTCATCGTCGGGGACACCGTATTCGGCCTTAAATCCCACAATCACAGCTCTTGGAGCTCTCTTCCTCAGCTCCAAGGCTATTTTTCCCGTGGGTCTCAGGGTCACCTCTATGCTCCTATCCGAGCTTACCTTATCAGCGAACACATCACTAAAGGAGAAGTCAGCCGGGGCGGCAGCTAAAACTATGATGTCTGGCTCCTTCTCCTCCACCGAGCTTATGCATGCTTCAAGCATCTCATGGGTAGAGACGACGCTTTTAACGGCAACGTTCCTTGGATGCCTAAGCTCCGTGGGCCCGGAGACGAGCTGGACCTTGGCTCCGTTGTTTGCGCAGACTGAGGCCACGGCATAGCCCATCTTGCCCGAGCTCGCGTTGCTTATGAACCTGACGGGATCCAAGTGTTCTCGCGTTGGCCCCGCGGTAACCAGCACGCTTAGGCCCTTCAACCCGTCTATGGGATCAAGGGAATCCTCAACTACGTCGGCCACCTCATCCGTAGAGGCCATTCGAAGCCTCTCGCCGTCAACCTCTGGATCGACGACCATGACGCCGAGGCCGCGAAGCTCTTGTAGACTTCTCTGCACAGTAGGAGCCCTGTACATGTCAGCATGCATTGCCGGGGCAACTACTATCGGCTTCCCGGATCCCATAGCTGTAGTCAACACGTCCATGACCACGTTGTCGGATATTCCGCAAGCCAGTTTACATATGGTGTTGGCTGTCGCTGGAGCGACAACCACTGCGTGGGCCCAGCCGCCTTTGCTGGCGAGCGTTACGTGCTCAGTCTTGCCTCCACCGCTAGTCACGGGTTCTATGCCTGAGGCCCAGTGCAACAGCGTTGGCGTAACGAACTGAAGGGCTCGAGGCGTGGCTACGAATACGACGTTGGCTCCGCGCTTTATTAGTTCGCGAGCTAAGTCTACAGCTTTATACGCCGCAGCGCTTCCGGTAACGCATAAAGCAATGTTAGCCCCGTTAAGCTCTTCACCCCTTAAACGCCTTATCTCGTCTACTGGGTGGTAGAGCGAAGACATCCTCCAAGCATCCTCCGATCGACAACTTAACCCAACAACCTTTTAAGGCTATTCCACTTGCCAACTACTATGGGTCGCCTCGAAAAACCCTTGATAATAGTCAACTTCAAGGCGTACCTTGAAGCTACGGGTTTAAGGGCTTTGGAGTTGGCGAAGAAGTGCGATAAAGTGTCTCAAGATCTAGGCGTAAACATCGCCGTAGCCCCTCAAACATCTGATATACGGCTGATAGCCCAATCGGTCTCGATACCTGTATTAGCTCAACATGTCGACCCGAACATTCCGGGAGCGTACACGGGCAGCACATCCATGGAGGCTGTTAAAGAGGCTGGCGCTGTGGGGACCATAGTTAACCACTCCGAGAAAAAGCTGAGAATAGATGAGATAGAGGTGATCGTAGAAAGGGCTTTGAACCTCGGAATCCAAGTTGTAGCATGCGCTAATACTCCAAGGGTTGCAGCTTCAATTTCAACTCTTAACCCAAACTTCATAGCTATAGAGCCCCCAGAGCTCATAGGGACCGGAATGGCCGTGTCAAGGGCTAAACCGGAGGCGGTCACGGACTCCGTGAAGCTCATCAAATCCATTAACCCGAAGATCCCAGTGATATGCGGAGCTGGGATAACAAACGGCGGCGATGTTGAGGCGGCGTTGAAGCTTGGGACCGAAGGGGTTCTGGTGGCTTCAGGGGTTGTGAAGGCTAAAAACCAGGAGGAAGCTTTGAGAGATCTAGCCTACGGCTTGTTGAGAGGTAAGTAAAGCAACTAAGCGAACCTGTCAAGGCTTCGCAGCCTCTTAGCTGGATGCGGATGTGTGCTGAAGAGGTCTGACAGCAAGCTGGGCTTCATCCTCTTTATCTCTTCAACCATCTTGTCAACGTCGCCGTAGCCCTCCACCCCCAAGCTGGGATCACTTATGAAGAATGCCTTGAACTCGCTTATCCTTTCAAGCTGCCTTGACCCTCCAAGCCTGTGAAACTTCCTGGTATTGCTCATTATCCTCACAAGCCCCCGCTGCAGGTTCCTAGCTCCGTTATCAACGCTCAAGGCGGCGTGGGCATCCGCGTAGTACTCCCTCAACCTACTGAAGTAGAACACGAAAAGGTTGAATATGAAGCTTAGCACCATGAGGGCTCCGCCTACAAGCAGAAGCAATGGTCCACCGCCCCTATCCCTAGAGCTCCCGCCAAGCCATCCTGATATGTAGAGCGAGTAGCCGATGTAGTAAATCAAGGCGGGCAATATGCTTATCATCATCATTAAGGCCACATCTTTGTGCTTCAAGTGCCCAACTTCGTGACCTAAAACCGCCTCAACCTCGCTTGGTGGAAGGCTCCTGAGCAAACCCCTCGTGACTGCTACGCCGTTACCCTTCAAAGGGTTTCCGTAAGCGAATGCGTTTGGCAGGTCTATTTCGGCTATGCCAAGCTTAGGCGGCTTCTTTAATCCGCTTCTCCTAACAACGTTTTCAAAGGCCCTGACCAACCATGGGTACTCAGCCGGGTCAATTGACCTAACCTTGTATGCGGCCTCAATGATATACGGTCCTATAAGCCACTGCACAACGTGGAGAAGCACGACAAATCCAAGAATGCCGTAAATGCCGAAGAACGGTATCTGAAGCCATGTCAACACTGCCGTCAGGACGAGCGTAGCAACTGCGGTAACAACGGCGAAGGTCCCTATCATGGCAAGTCTTAAACCTAAGAGGGATAGCCTAGGCATTTCAATTCTCAAGATTCTGAAGATATCGGAACCCTCCTTAATAAGCTTTTTCTGGTTAAAGGTTATCCGCCTAAAGCCGCTGAGTTTAGAGGGGAACGATACTCGTATAAGCTGAGGCCCGCCCGTTCACTTAACGAAAGGCGGGGATCTGATGCATGTCCTCATATTTCCTTGAGGGGTGGCTGGCGGAGGTAGAAGCGGTTAAGCAGGCTTATGGTGGTAACGTGATATACGAGGTGGCACCCAGACCCCTTCAACCGGTGAACAGCGAAATAGAGGCTGTGAGAAACACTATTAGGAACCCTACGTCTTCAAGACCCCTCAGGGAGATCGCTAAGCCAGACATGAAAGTAGCCATAGTAGTTGACGACATATCTAGGGCCACGCCTAGGGAGAAGATAGTCCCGGTGCTGCTCAACGAGTTGAATGTTGTTGGAATTCCAGATGCGAACATCAGGGTGGTAATAGCGTTGGGGACCCATAGATACCTGACCGATGAGGAGGTTACCAGCTGCCTGAGCAAGGAAGTGGTTGAGAGAGTTGAAGTGTTCAACCATGAATGGATGGACGCGGAAAAACTGGTTTACATTGGCGACACAAAGAGCGGCATTCCCGTGCACGTTAACAGGCTGGTGTACGAGTCGGACCTAATCATAGGGGTGGGCAGCATAATTCCACATCTATGCGCGGGCTACGGGGGAGGGGCTAAGATAATTCAGCCGGGGGTCTGCGGGGAGTTAACAACCGCACGTACGCATGCACTGGCCGCATTGATCGGCCCCTTAGAACTTCTGGGGAAACCAGATAACGTTGTTAGAAGTGAGATGGAAAGCGTCGCTGAAGTCGTGGGGTTAGACTTCATAGTGAACGTGGTCTTTAACGGCAGAGGGAAGGTTGTCAAGGTAGTTGCCGGCGACATGAAGAGGGCCTTTAGGGATGGTGTGAAGACCGCGGAGTTCATATATAGAAGAGAGGTCCCAGCTTTAGCTGATATAGTTATTGTCAATTCTCACCCTGCGCTAATAGATTACTGGCAGGCAATGAAGGGTCTTGTGCATGCTCAATTAGGCCTTAGAAGGGGCGGCACCGTAATCCTCTACACCGACTGCCCCGACGGGATCTCCCCCACTCATCGCGAAGTATTCGAGAAGTACAGCGAGGCAAGCGTCAAGGAGGTTGAAAGGTTGCTAAAAGAAGAAGCTGAAGAAGACCTTGTAGGCTTGAGCGGGCTATGCATGCACAAGAAGTGTCTAGCCCGCAGCGACTGCATATGCGTATCTCGAAATTTAAAGGATGAAGATAAAGAGGTTTTAAAATTCGAAAGCGCGGATGACCTCATTCAAGCGCTTCGAATGGCTTTTAATAAGCATGGTAGAGACGCCAAGGTGGGCATAATTCATCATGGTGGAGAGGTGTACCCCACCTTTAGCGGTACAAATGGACTTTACCGCCGGGATCAAGGCTGAATCTCGAAGCACTTGAAGAAATGCAATGCGCCGATCCTTAACGCCTTAAACGCCTGCCTCTCGCTTATGTGTGATTCTTAAAATGTCTTCAAGCTTTAAGTATGCTACCAGCAAGAGGAGGCCCACGATAACCCCCGCTAGGATGAACGCTACTACCATCCAAGCTATGCATTCCGACCTGGCTTCCATGTAATTGCCGAAGTCAACCATTAAGGCTATGCGTTTAACCTTCGCTCGAAGCACCAGGTTCATTACGCCGAACACGCCGAATACGAGGCCTATAAACGCGATGAATGTCAGTACGCCGACGGCGATGAACATTATCCCCAGGACGAGGGAAACTATGTCGGCAGCCCTTAACAGGCCTTTAATGGTGTTGACCTCAAAATGAATTTGAGAATCCAAGAGGCTACACCCTAGCCTTAGGGGGACGTTCAAGATAATGCTACCTTGCCAACCCGATAAAACGTTTGCTTCTCAACTCGAGAAGGCGTGGCTGCGCAGCTGATCGCAACGCTTGAGCGTTGTTGAATAAGCGACTGGAAGAAAGGGATTTCAATGAGCTCTAGACGAGCTTCGCCAGAACCTCGGTTATATCGTAGAACTTGAGCTCTGACCCCGCTGCATGTATAGCGTCAACTATGTTTCGCTTGCAGAATGGACACGCTGATATCAGGAGGTTCGCTCCAGCCTCTTCAGCCCTCCTGACAACGCCCAAGCCTATCTTCAGGGCAAGCTCGCTGAAGCCGGATTTTATGCCTCCACCCCCGCCGCAGCACATTGCATACTGCCTTGTAGGGCTCATCTCCACGAGCTCTATGCCTGGGATGTCCTTTATTATTTCTCTAGGGGGATCATAAACTCCGGCGTGCCTGCCTAGGTGGCATGGATCGTGGTATGCGACCTTCTCTTCAAGTCGCCCAGGAATCTTCAGCTTGCCCCTGCTTACGAGCTCCCACATTAGCTCGGTTGCGTGGAGCACCTCGAAGTCCCACCTGCTTCCAAGTATTTCAGGGTAATCCAGCTTCAATGTTCTGTAGCATCCAGCACAAGAGGCGACCACCTTCTTTGCTTTTGACTTCCTAAGCTCCTCTAGGTTGTGTTTGGCCAACTCCTCCACGTAGTCCCACTGACCTGTCCTCAGGAGCACGGAGCCGCAACACCACTCGTCTATTATGGCCGGTGAAAGGCCAGCTCTGCTTAAGACCTTGATCGTGCTCTCGCATATCTCCGGGTGCCTGTAAGGCGAAGTGCAGCCAGCAAAGTAAGCTACTTCGCCTCGCCCGGAAAGATTGTAGCCGCTTGGAAGCCAGGCGAACCGCTTGGCATGGGGTTCGCCGTAAGGGTTCTTCTGGGCTCTGGTCCTCTCAGCGACGCGTCGGTGGGGTTCCACGAGTAGGTCTGGTCTTCTCTTGTATATCTCCGCTCGCATGGCCTCAAAGACCCTTACTTGATCGAGCTCGTCAACGCTTGAAACCCCCATAACCACTGGAAAGTGTATGACGCACACTTCATGGCATGCCCCGCACGTGGTGCAGCTGTAAACCAAGTCAACTAGATCCTTGGTCACATCTATGCTCCCTTCCAGGAGGGCTTGGGCCATGGCCAGCCTGCCCTTAGCCGTGAAGAATTCCCATGGTCCTGATGGATGGTACTCGTATATCGGGCACACCTTGTTTATTCCGCGCTCTAGGAAAACCGAGGTCCTACACCACCCGCACCTGGCGCACCGGTATACCTGCTTAGCGTACTTCTCAAGCACCATTCTCACCACCTCATAGACCCATTATGCCGGGGGCCATTATGTTGTTGGGGTCGAGAAGCCTCTTCAACCTCTTCAACAGCTCGTAGTACATGCCCAGCTTGTGCATCTGATCAGCCCACAGAGCACCCATACGGTAGGGGCATACGCCCATGTCGAAGAGCCTGTTCTTTATTTCGTGCCACGCCTTGATTGCTAGGTCGCTCTCCTGGGGGCTGCTAGGATCAAAGTACGTGACGACTATTACAATAACGCTTCGATCGCAAACGAAGCTCCCCGCGCCCACCCTTAACCCATACCTCGCCTTAACGTCGTTGGCCACCTCTTCTATCCTCCTCATGTATGATCCTACCTCTCCTATGGGGACGTGCATTGGCAGCGCCGCCCTCATGCCAAGCTTGTAGCCGAATAAGCCAACCCACCTGTACCTCTCCCTCCAGGTTTCTTCAGCCAGTTCAGATCCAAGGTATGTTCCGCCTTTCCCAGCCGACTCCATGAGGCGGTTGAGCTCGATTTCCAGTATCTCCTTTGTGTTCGCCTCAACCACGAACTTTATCGTATGCTGCCAAGGGGCTTTCTCGGGGAACAGCATGTTAAGAGTCCAACTAGGCGACAAGTATGCGTAGATTGTGGGTATTCTCATCCTCCTAACCCTGTATATTGCTTCGCCGGCCGCCTCAAGGGTGTCGTACCCGAAGGTGGCAAACCCCATGGCTCCAGACATCTCCTCTATCTTGAGGGCCAGCTCAGTTATTATACCCAGAGTGCCCTCAGATCCGCAGAAGAGGCCTGTCAGGTCATTTCCAATGGCGTAACGGTAGAAGTGGCCGTGGGCGTTTGGGTTAGCCATGCTGCCGGTGGTTAACACCTCGCCCGTGGGCAGGACGACCTTGCAGCCGAGGACGCAGTCGCCTTGGTTAGAGAAGTTGGGGCCTGCACCCCACCCAGTTCCATGGCTTGCGAAGTTGCCTCCCACGGTTCCGCCCATGCCGTTCTCGGGGCTCATTATGAACCTAAGGTTCCGCCTCGCCAATGTTGCTTCGAGCTCGCCGAAGGTTATCCCCGGTTCGACGACGCAGGTGAGCGCTCTCTCATTGATCTCTAGAACCCTCTTCATCGCCGCCAAATCGACTATGATGCTCCCCTCCACAACGGGAACCGCACCCCAAAGGCTCGTACCGCCGCTCCTAGGGTAGAGGGGCGTCTTGGTCTCGTTAGCCCACGAGACTATTTTCTGGACGTCCTCCGTGGTTGATGGCCTGACAACCGCCATTGGTACCTTCCCTTTCATGGGGCTGGCATCCCTGGAATATATGAGGAGCGCGGGCTTGCTGTCCACTACCTTTTCAGGACCAAGCAAGTCCTTTAGAGCCTTTATCTTTTCGTTCGCGGAAATGGTCGACATGATCTCTCGAACCTCAACTTTCTTGTGTTTTACGTGAAGATTTCGACATCAAGATGTTAATATAATCTACTACTCCCTCTCTCACCGTGTACACGGGCTTGTAGCCCAACTCCTCCCTTATCCTGCTTGCGTCGACAAGCGCTCTGGGGGTCTCATCTCCTGGCTCCAGCGCTATTTGAGCGTGGGGCACCAGCTCCAACACCCACTCGGCTAGCTGGCGAAGCGACACCACCTCATCGCACGTGTTGAAAACTCTATGTCTGTAGCCCTTGGCCTTGAGCGCTAAATGCACTACGTTGGCTGCCTCCTTCACGTACTGAGGCGTTATGAGGGTGTCGGCCTTGGAAACCTTAACCGGCTTGCCGAGCACAGGGTTCTCGAATAGATCCACAAGAATATCTCCGAAGCCCCTCCGCTCCCTTCCCGGACCGAAAACCAAGCCTAACCTAAGCGCCAGCACGTCCATCCCGTACTTCTCCGCGTAATAACTCGACATGAACTCGTTAACCACATAGGTTGTGCCGTGTATTACCATTGGCTTCACGGGGTCGTCCTCGCTCAGCCTTGCCTTGCCGTACAGGTGAGGTGGACCCAGCTGAGCGTAAGAGCTCGTCCAGACGAGCTTCTCCAAATCCATAAGCCTGGCGGCCTCCAGCACGTTGAGGAAGCCCCTTATCATCGTGTTAACGACGTTGTGAGGGGTCCAAGCCCACGGGTGCTCGGCAGCCGAGTAAACCACGCATCTTACGCCGTGTTCCTTCAACGCCGACAGCAAATCGCCGAGCTCGGTTGTAGATCCTTTAACGTTTTTCACCTTATCGGCGACGTCGCCTATTCGAGACGTATCGCCAAAACGGCTGAGGACGACGACGTCTAGGCCCTCGGCCACGAGCCTTCTAACTATGTGAGACCCAACATGACCTGTGCCGCCTATAACCATCAGAGACGTGCTTGCATCCCCCTATAGCTTTTTTGAAGAGCATTTTTTTTAGTTTTAGGAAGACATTGCTGTCACATTGAAGGAGGGCTATGAAGCGTAGCCCCCGCATGTCATTGTTGGACGCGAAGTCACTCGTCGAAATAGTGATGGAATGCCGAGAGGGGCAACGAAGCGGGGGGCCTTGCCGCACGGGATTTGAGGAGGCCGAGCCTCAAGCTGAGAGAGGCCGCGTCGAAGGCGAACGCAACGAGGTTGAAGAGCGTAACCTGAAGGCGCGAATGTTGGCATTGCTATTCTTTATAACTGAAAGCCCCCCTCAGGGCAAGGAGGAGGTCAGCGTTCATGGCACCTAAACTCCTTGCAGACTACATCGCGTGCGCGGGTGCTCGATTTCGCGTCGTTTTTCATGGAATCAATCTCGTAGAAGAGCGTAAAGCGCTCGTCGCTTAGCGAGCTTCACTTTAGAAGTTAACCGTGGAGAAGTTTAAAAGTTAGGAGCCAAAAAAACCTTCTAGTCTCACCTTTCTTGTTGCGTTTTGCCATCAAGCGCCAACGCCTTTGATGCCGGGATTTCAGGTAGGCTGCTCCTTACTTTCTGCTCCGCTACAGTCATGGCCTCCTCAAGTATCTTCTGCGCCTCCTCGCTGGCCTCAATCGTGAGTGATTCACCTGTAATCTGACCGGCCTCCATCATTACGCCGTCGAGTAGACCGGTCAGCTCGTTTAACTCTTGCTCGGCTTCGGGTAGCAGTCCAGTAAGGTTATTTCGAACGCCCTTTATGACTGCGACGGCCGGGGCCACGGCCACCACGAGGTCGCCAACCTCCTTTATCGTTCCAAGCCTCAGCAGGACCTTCTCGAGGGAGAGCTTGCTGTAGAGTATTATCTTGCTCATCTTCCTGAGCTCGGCGAGCTCGTTGGCGTAGAGCGTGGCCCTGTCGGCCTCGTGCTTCAGGTAGGCGTCGACAACCCTCTCGAAGATCGTCTTGTCCCGCTCCATCAGCCTAGCGGTGACCTGGTCGAGCCTGTTGAGCTGCAGCTTAAGCTTGTTCATGGCTAGATCTATTTTTCTCTTAAGTGGAGCTTCAGGCATTATGAGGGATTTCACCCTTGATCTTGTTGGCTCCTTAGGTTGTTCATCCCACTTCTTGGCGAACCTACCAATTCCCGACAAGATTAGCCCTCCCTTCCAATTTTCCCTTTGTGGAAGAGGGCCGATAAAAAGGTTCGTTGAAAATGCAGTTTAAAAATCAGAGAAGCCTGCGCGCAACACCATGTGATCCGTCATCTCTCGGTCGTTACAAAATCTTTTTTAGCTTCTCCGCCTTAGAAACGGGGCCTAAAGATCACCCTGAAAACTGCTTAGCATTTTGCTCCGTAACTCCGGTTTTCCCCGGAGTCCTGGAGGGTTCCTTGCCCCCACCTCGTTCTCCGATGCTTTTAGAGCTCCTTCCTGTGGTTGATCTTTCTCTCCACGAAGTAGGCTGCCGTAAAGCAGCTGGCGGCCGCTATCAAACAGGTTGTTGCTGGGGTTGGTATGCTTGGCAATTCTATCAGTGCGGGGAAGGGCACCGAGGAGAAGGGAGTGGGTTCAACCCATGGGAGTAGCCCTATCAACGTTACGATTGCCGAGAACATAACTCCACCCAAGCTTATCGTGAGGCCAAGGCAACCCCACCTCCTCTTTACGAGGAGGGCTATCACGGCGAAAATTATGGACCAGAAAACGAAGTTTGCTAGGACGTGCTCTAACCCCACGCCTGCCAAACGCACTTCACCGTGAGAGAATCCTCGCTTAAAGAATTAAGAGTTCTTTTAATCGAAGTTGTAAAGATGCTGCGGACGGTTCCTTTTTAACGATCTTAATGTTTAAACGAGATCGTTAAGCTCGGCCCCCATATAGGGGGTTTTGGCGGAGAGGACCTTCAGAACCTCAAAGAGGAGGCGAAACGTTTATTTCGATCCGCTGATTGGACCGCCGCCCAAGGCGGCTTGTGGTTTTGATTTCCCATGCCGGCTGGACGTGAAAAATAAGGTTGGGTGGGTTTATGTTTTCCTCAGCAACGGTATGTCGCCCAGGTTCACGTCCTTTTCCGTCCTTACATCGTCGAGGGTCCAAGTGTAGTAGCCTTCCTTCTCCACCTTAACTGTGTACTTGCGGTTCCACCTCAAGTTGTTAAGCCAGAAGTCCCCGAACTCGTCGGTCACGGTTTCATAGGTCTCCCCGGTTTCGGGGTCTGTGACTGTTACTTTAGCGCCCTCCACGCATTCGTCAACGTCAGGATCGTAGACCGCCCCAGCGATGAAGGGCTTTGGCAGGTTTAAGTAGTAAACCCTCGGTTTGGCTCCGCACTCCGGTTTAAGCACTTCGGCTTTCTCGATCATGGATTTGAGGTCTTTCTCGTCTCCGAAGATTATCGCGTCGAAGGGGCACACGTCAACGCATCGGGGCGTCGAGATTAGAGGGTCTTTGCCGTCCAAAAGGTGTGCGCACCCCGTGCACTTCTGGGCGATGTTGAGCTTGTCGTTGAAGTATATCGCGTGGTAGGGGCATGCGGCAACGCATTCCCTGCATCCGTTGCACTTCTCCGGGTCTATTATGACGAGGCCGTCAGGCCTCTTGTAAATGGCTTTAACCTTGCAGGCCGACATGCAGGAAGCGTTGTCGCAGTGCATGCAGAGCACCGGTATGTAGGTGACCTTGACCTTCGGGGTTGTGCCCCTCTCCATCTCCTCCAGCTTCAGCCAGAAGTGCCCCGTGTCGGGTTGAGGCTTAGCGTAGGGGCTCCAGTCGTTGTCCACGTGCTCGTCCTTGCAGGCGATCTGGCAGTCGTAGCATCCATGGCATTTAGCTATGTCTATAACCATCACTTTGCCCATCTATGCCACCCCCTTAACCCAAGACTCGTGGCATGGACCCACGTCGGGGTGGGTCATCCTCTTAAACGCTTCGGGGTACTGCCTCATAAGCTCGAATACGTCCACCTTCTCCACCTCCACAAGTATGCCGGTGCACACTTGCCCAACGGTGTTCTTGGAGATCGGCTTGTGGGGAACTATTAAGTCCACGGCTCCCCCGCGATCTATGAGTGGGTTGATCGATATTATGTCGGCTCGAGAACCATGGTGCACGTGCACGCATCCAGGCATAATCCTCTCGGTCACGTAGGCGCCGCAGAGCACGGCTCCCCTCTCATTGTAAACCTTCACAATGTCCCCGTGCTTTATGCCCCTCTTAGCTGCATCGGTGGGGTGGATCCAAACTGGCTCGTAGTAGTAGCCGTCCGGGCCCTTGATCTTCGCCGTGGGTATCTCCCTTATCCAAGTTATGTCATCTCCCTGGGCGTGGAATCTCCATCTCGGGTGGTTCGACATCAACAGGAGCGGGTACTTCTTCGCCCTAGGGTGGAAGAGGCTTTCCTGGTGCGTCTCGCCGTAGGGTATCCAGCGGGGCAGAGGCGGCCTCTCCTCGTCGTCTGGGAAGTGCTTGGCCAACCCTGTTGAGACCACCTCAAGCTTCCCCGTGGGGGTGTCGAGGCCTCTGCCTTCAGGCAACTCGTAGTACCACGTCATGCCAGGCTTGGATCCCCATGTTGGTCCTTCCCTCTCCTCTATCTCCCTCTGTATCCTCTTCCACTCCTCCCATGTGGGGTGGTCGGCTATTATCAGCTTTCTCTTCTTGAACTCCTCCCAGCCTATCCCGTACTTCTTTTTAGCCCAGGATTTCTCGTAGAGCTGCTTCATCAGCTCCTCTGGCGGCGGGAACTTGTCCCCTATCCCCATTCTCTCAGCTATGAGCCTGCATATCTCGTAGTCGCTCTTCGATTCCCCTACCGGCTCCATGCACTGATCCTGGTAGGCTATCGCGTTTATAGCTGCTCTCGTGCACACAACCATGTCGTTGTGCTCGAATATGGTCTGCGCCGGGAGTATTATGTCGGCGAAGATTGTTTCGTTCTCGAGCCATGGGGATATCGCAACTATGAACTCCACGTTGGGGCTCCTGTAGGCGTCTATTATCTTCTTGTTCCAGCAGGTTATGTAGCAGCAGTTAGCGTTCCATATCATCTTTATGCCTGGATGGCCGGGAGGCGGGAACACGTACTTCTTGAACTGGTTCTCCCTGGTGTCGCCTATGGCTCCCGTGCCGTACCAGGTTATCGGTGGGTTAAGTATGGCTTCAGGCACGAGGACCTTGGGGACTATTACCGGGGCATCCGCGCAGGTTACGGTGTACCTAGCCAAGGGGTTGCCAACGTACGTCGCCGATATGTCCGGGTATTGCGGGACGGGCGGCAGCTTCTTACCGGTGCCGGCTGGGTAGAAGCCCCTCAGGAACTGCCTTCCAGGTTTGCCGAGGCCCTGCATGGCTAGGACTATGATCTCTATTCTTGCAACCTCATGAGAGTAGGGTCCCCGAATCTTGGGTCCACCGAAGAATACGGCTAGTGAGGTCCTCTTCTTGGCCCACACCTTTGCCAAGGCCTTTATGGTCCTGGCGGGCACCCCAGTTATCCTTTCAGCCCACTCAGGCGTCTTGGGGACGCCGTCCGACTCGCCCATCACGTACTTCTTGAACTCGTCGAAACCCACAGCGTGGGTCTTCATGAATTTCTCGTCGTACGTCCCGGCCTTGATCCAGAGGTACGCTATCGCCAAGTACAGGGCTGCGTCGGTGTTTGGCCTTATCGGTATCCACTTGTTGGCGTGAATCGCGGCCGCGAAGTTGCAGTCGGGGGAGATCGCAATTATCTTTATGCCCGCCTCCTTAAACCAATCGCACATCACTCCCCCTATCTGTCCAGCGAAGCCGGCGACCGTCGTCTCCGGGTCGCAGCCGGTGAATATCAGAACTTCGGAGTTCTCGAGGATGTCGTCGAATATGGCGTCTTGGTGTGCGAGGCCCGCTTGGGTGCCCTCCATGCCCCACACGTGCTTTGCGCCCCAGTAGTAGCCCTCCCAGCTGTCGGGGTTCCTCACCTGCATCGTCCATCCCCCGAGCAGGCGGAAAAGCTCGTGGTGCACGCCGTGGGGTGTCTGCACGTGGCCTCCTTGGCCGTGCCCGTCATCTTGGACCAGAACTGATGTGAGGCCGTACTTCTCCTTTATCCTGTTAAGCTCCTTGACGATTATGTCTATGGCTTCATCCCACGTTATCCTGACGAAGCCGCTTTTGCCCCTGTTCTGGGGGTTCCTGTTTTCGGGGCTCCAGTCAACCCTCTTAAGTGGGTACAGGACCCTGTTGGGCGATAGGGCTCGCTTCTTGTAGGCCAAGCTAACCCAGTATGGCAGGCTCTTGGGCGGCTGGGTGAACGTTTTTCCCCTAGCCTTTATCTCGTAGAGCCTTACACCCTTGAAGTAGGCTGGCCTAACCCTTATTATTTTGCCGTTCTTGACGTGCACTTCCAGCGGCTCCGCTGAGCTGGCGACTCCTCCGAGGCCGTGGCTTACATAGCAGACCTTAACATCATCGGGTTCTTGGGCCTTTACGGGTTTTCCGACACACATCACTTTACATCCTCCACATAAAAAACGTTGGCCTCACCCTTTCACTTTTTACATGGTTTAAAAAACTTGCGTCTGCCGCTTGGTCGCGGCTACGTGGACTCGTGAGCGGGGCAAACACCATTGCTTGGCTCAAGCACTTGGGGCTTGCTGGCCTTCTTGGGCTTTATAGACGTGTAAGGCTCATGGGGCTACCCTCTCAGCCTCTCGGCGACCTCAACTATAAGCTCGATCCCCTTCTGCAGCTGCTGCAGCCCCTTCTCGGTAGGCTTGTAGAATGTGTCTTCGCCCGACTTAACCTTGGCTATCAGGCCCTCCCTCTCCATCCTGTACAGGACCGTGTACACTGTCACGGTTGCGGCATCTATCCCGTACTTCTCCTTCAAGGCGACTTTAACTTGGTAGGCGTAGGTTGGCTTTTCAGCCAGCTCCTTCACTATGTAGAGCCAGAGGTTCTCCTTGGTCAGCTTCTCCCTCAGCCTCTGAAGGGCTTTTGAGTCCTGCAAGGCGTTCGAGGACAATATATTTATACTCATAAATATAAAAGTTGTATGAATATTCGCAGCCGTGAATATGGGGGGAGCGTAGTGGGCAAGATAAGGGTCGCGCTCATAGGGGTGGGCAACTGTGCTTCAGCAATAGTTCAGGGAGTCTACTACTACAAGCACGCGGACGAGGACAGGGAGGTGCCCGGTGTGCTTCACCCGAAGCTTGGAGGCTACCACATAGGCGACATAGAGTTCGTGGCGGCATTCGACGTCTCGAAGGAGAAGGTGGGGGGCGACTTGAGCGAGGCGATCTTCGCCTACCCGAACATAACGAGGAGGTTTGCCGACGTTCCCAAGCTCGGGGTGGAGGTGAGGGCTGGACCGGTCCTCGACGGGGTTGCATCGCACATGGTTGACGTTTTCAGGCCCCACGAAGGGAGTGTGGGAATGGGAGACGTCGTCGACGAGCTGAAGGGCTCGGGCGCCGAAGTAGTCGTAAACCTGCTGCCCGTGGGGAGCGAGGAGGCTACGAGGTTCTACGCTGAGGCTGCGGCTTCAGCTAAAGCCTCCTTCGTTAACGGGATACCGGTTTTCATAGCGAGCGATCCCAAGGGCTACTGGCCCAAGAGGTTCCGAGAGGCGGGCGTCCCGCTGCTCGGAGACGACGTCAAGGGGCAGCTTGGTGCAACGATACTGCACACAGCCCTCGCGTCGCTGCTCAGGGACAGGGGCGTGAAGGTCCTTGAAACCTACCAGCTCAACATAGGGGGCAACACCGACTTCCTCAACATGACCGTGGAGGACAGGCTTGAAAGCAAGAGGATCAGCAAGACGCGGGCCGTTACAAGCATAATCCCCGAAGGGAGAGACCTGGAGGGCGCCGGCAGGGTTAGGATAGGGCCAAGCGACTACGTTCCATTCCTCGGAAACACGAAGGTGTGCTACATATACGTGAAGGGGCTGAGCTTCGCCGACTTCACGGTTGAGCTCGACGTAAAGCTCAAGGTGGACGACAAGTCGATGTTCGCTGGGGCAGTCATAGATGCCATCAGGCTCGCCAAGATATCTATGGATAGAGGCATCAGCGGCCCCGTGCCCGAGGCATGCGCCTACTACTTCAAGCACCCACCCAAGCAGGCTCCAAGCCCGCAGGTGGCGCTCGAGTGGCTTAGGACCTTTCTTGAGGGTGAAGCCATCATGGAGGGCTGGGGCCAGCTCTTGGTGCGCTCCTAAACCACTACGATTGAATGTCCAATCCGCTTTGCCCGAGTTTGTACGATTGGCATTCCACGGCGTTTTTCCACAATTTCAGGCCGGCTTTAGGGCAGAACGGCGGTCCTGGGGTATTGGTTGCCGAGGGCTGTTTGAAAACTTATCTCCAGTGCTACGCCCGAGACGGCCTTCCCGCCGCCAATGGACGTGTTCTCCGGTATTATCACGGTGAACCTCTTGGTTTCGCCCGGATTCACCGTGACCGGCTCTTCGAAGCTGTGTTCCTCCACCTTCACGCTTGGGGGCATCGGAACCCCGTTGAACAGTATTGCAACTATCGTTGCAGGAGAGGGACCTGCGTTTCTCAGCTCTAGGTGAACTATGAACGTGCTGCTGTTTTTAACTGCGTAGGCGTTCACGAACTGGAGCTTCTCGTACCTCGTGGAGGTGCCTGCTAGGTCCATTATCCAGTAAGCTGCTGTGATTGCCAGCACCACGGCCACAGCGACGATGATGATTGTCGCCATGGTTGAGTTGGCTGCTCTGGGTCTTCGAGAATTGCTTCTCTCCTGCTTCTTCATTTTATCGAATGAGGTGGGCTCTTGCTTTTATCCTTAACCCCGCCCGACGACTGTGGCTGCAATACGCTAAGCTTGTTTTCGAATAAATCCTAGATCACTAAGAAAAACAGGTAAATCCGCTATGCAATGATAAATTTATATTCTCGATGAACCCTACCTATAGCTGAGGGGGCCTATGCCTTTAACCTTGAAGGTAAAGGACGTGATGGAGGGCGGCGTGGTAGTAGTCGACGGAGAGCTCACCGTGAGAGAGGGCTTGAAAAAGATGATTGAGAGCGGCGTCTGGTCGGTGGTGGTGAGCGATAAGGGGCTGCCGGTTGGAGTCGTCACGGAGAGGGACATACTGCAAAGGGTCATAGCAAAGCACTACGACCCCGATAAGGTCACGCTGAAGGAGATAATGACAAGCCCGCTCCTCACCATAGATCCCGAGGCTCCGTTGGGGGCGGCCTGGAAGCTGCTGGTGGAGAAAAACGTGAGGCGAGTGTACGTGGTTGAAGGCGGAAAGATACTGGGCAGGGTGACCCAGACCGGGCTCTTCCAGAAGCTCTTGGATGCGCTACTGGCCTTAAGCTCCATGAGGCAATGGGTTTAGCAGCACACACGTGAACTTACGTTCATCGCCTAGGCCCAGCTCCAAGCGTCGCCCGTTAAACCCTGCAGTCTCCTTCTTTATCTTGAACGTGCGAGGCCATGAAAGCCACCAAAGCTGTTTCTTGCATCGCCTTTGAGCATCAACTGCAACCCCATTTTCGGAGGCGAGGTCCCCACGGTTTTCCCGGGCTTCTGGATGGACTGCTTTATCTTTCAAAAGGCGTGAACGTTCAATTCCCTTGCATTTATGATTCTCTCTTTACGATCTCCTTGAATCAACGTATTGGTTTAAACGCCATTTTATGCTTTGCATAGTGCTGAATGCGGTGGAAAGCTTAAATTTTTGAAATTAAGCGTTTCTCTGTGAGGTTCAACTTTTGAGCTTGTTTAGGATTCTCTGCGCTTTCGCGATTTCATCAGTTGTCGCCTTGGCCGCCGTAGCGCTTTCAGCGTTCTTCCCCGTTCACGCCGAGGGAAGCCTCATCTACACTAGGATCTCCGGGCGAACCCGTTGAGCGCCTCGTGGTTTACGTGCTCGTCTCTGAGACGGGCGAGAACATATTTAAGGTGTCGCGGCTGAGCGCCTCCAGCCCTAAGGGAGAGTGGACCGCAGCTCCCGGCTCAGGTGGAGCTGACGGATACCCGGACTACTGGGTTCTATCCGGCAACCCCCTTAAGCCCGGAGAGAGCTTGAGAATCCGCTTCGTCCTGGATAGCGTTGAGGAGTTAAGGTACGAGGACTATCCTTGGACTATTCTATCCGACGTTGAGGTCTCCGCGCCCGTGATTGTCGAGGAGCACTATCTTTTGAGCATCGCGGTGTTTTTGAGGGAAAACGCGAGCGTTATAGCTTCAGCCCTCGGAGCGCTTGCAGCCGCGTTCACCGTGGCGGCCGTCGCAGCGCTGAGCAGTAGAGCCCCATTCTCAACCCGGCTTGTCGAAGAGGTTTTCCAGCAGGAGCCTCTAGGAGAAGGGCGGGGGGTGCACCGAGTGGAGCTACGTGTGTTTAAGGTTCCTCGTTGTGGACGAGTGCAGGGGAAAGGCTAAGCCTTCCAGCGAGAAGAGGGGGCTTCTCCGAGGGGCTAGGTACCCGCGCGAGGGGGCGTTGGGGGCTCTGTCGGAAGATGCCGTCGAAAAGATATTGAGGCTCATCGACGGGGCTAACAGAATGTGGATGCAGTGCTGCGTTAAGCTTGTGCCGTGCATTGATGAAGGGGGCAGGTACCTCTTCAAGGCCCTCGACCCCTACGAGCTGCCGCTACGAGGAGCCCGTGGAGGGCGTAGTAAGCGTGCCCGTGGAGAAGCTGGATGGAGGTATAACGTTTCTCGGCACTGAGGCCTCTTACTCCACGAGGCTGTGCCAGTTCCTGAGCGGCAGGGAGCTTGCGGCGAGGAACTTCAAGAGGGTTGGCGAGAAGACGTTGAATAGGTTCACGTGGAGGGGGGTGGATCCCGCCCAGCTCAAGGGAACAACCATGGAAGGGTTCGAGGACCTATTCAAGGATGGGCTATCAGTCAAGGGGGCCTTTGAGGAGACCATCAGGAGGTCTGGAGGGCGCGGGAGGTCCAAGGAGGACATTGAGAGGGCGATGAGGCAAGCATTGGAGTGGTGTAGAGATGCGCTGCCCGGAAGTAAAAGGGTGGAGATGGATCTTCTAGACTTGTTCGGCAAGGCCGTGGATGCGCGTCTCCCCGGAGAATGCGTCAATGTATTCGTGTTTGGCGACTTTAAGGACGAAGCAGGCGAGGGAGAAGGAGGCGGGGGCCGCAGTCCTTGGGGGAAGGACGGTTTTCCTCGACGAGGAAGTCGTTTTGGAAAACCGCTTCTCCACGCTGGCCCACGAGGTCGGCCACATCCTGAGCTTGGGCCACCACGAAGAGCAGGACAACGTCATGCACCCGGTGTGCGGCGGCTCCGAGCTGAGCGGCGAGCAATGCGCTAAGGTTAACGAATACCTGAAGGCGAGGAGGCTGTGCGATGAAAGATCAGTTAAGAGGAGCTTGGAGAGGGTCCTCGCCGAGGCTAGGAGGCGGCTTGAGGAGCTTCGCAGGAGGTGCGGAGATGAGGACACCCTAGAAAAGAGGGTGAGGGAGCTTCAGGGGCAGGCTGAAAGGCTGGAAGCCGAGGCCAACACCATCAGTGTAAGGATGGAGAAGGTGAAGGACAAGAAGGCCTTGGAGAGGCTGTGGAAGGAGAGAGGCGGGAAGCTTGAGGAGGCTAGGCGCATCAGGAGCGAAGTTGAAGCCCTCCAGAAGCTTGAGGAGGGCCCAGGATACCGTTGAGAGGGCGGAGGGGGAACTGAAGAGGATAAGCCAGCGGTGACCTATGCGCAGCAGCCACTCCCGCAGTTTAAGGTTACTCGCTTGGGGGTCTCGCCTTTGACCGTTTCAACCTACCCCTCAAAGATGGAGCCTAATCGAGGTGTGCTCCCGCAACAGCTTCATGGAGCTTTCATCCATTCGCGTGGGCTTTATCTTCTGCTTCCTTTCCTGCTTCCGTTGTCCCTTAAACTTGCTTTGGCTTCTGCTGCCTTCGGCTCCCGATGCTCTTAGGATACCGTTTGCTTTTCTCCGAGCCGTAGGGATTTTGAAAAAACCTGGACGCCTGGAGGTAGGGGCTTAAAACGCTGGATGGCGCTGAAGCGACCGCTACATCTCGGAGGTTAACCGGAAACCGACCTATAATTGCGATAATCCCAATATGAGGGGATTGGAAAACCCACGCGCCATTTGGAGTTTCCATCAAATTCTCATGCTCACCAAAGTCGCATGTTGAGTTTTCGTCCTACACGTGCTGGTTAAAGATGGCTTTTAGTTCCCCGGAACACCACCTCAGAGAAGACGGAACCGCCCTAGGCGCCGTTGCGCTTACAATTCGATGAAGTTGGGCCGGCTGCACGGGGACATGACCATGTGGTCGGGCACCTTAAAATGGCGGCGAAATGAAGAATCATTCGAGAAGATGTTAAAAGCATCGTTAAGCTGATGGAAGGCGAGGTGACCGTTCAGTCTGCATGGACTTCCCGCCTTAAACTCGAGGCAGCGCCTTCAGGGTAAAGGACGGCAAATGTTGAGGTGAGTCCGGAGAGGTTGGGAGAAGCTGATGGAGCTGGTTCTCAACGTTGGCGGGGCAGAATGGAGGTTGAGTTTCCGCATGTATTTTGAAGGGTTAGGCGTGGGGCTCGTGGAGCTATGCTGCGTCTTAGTGTTGGCGGTTTTAACGGGACCAAGCGCGTCTCACATCTACTCCCCACAAGGTTGCCATTGGCATCGATGATTTGATTATCGTTGGGTTTTCCTTCCTATTTGCCGTTTTCTTGCTAGCCCGGCTAGGCTGAAAAGGAGCCACGCGACGGTCCCGTACGCAACCCCGTTGAATATTTATTAGACGAGCAGGGTCGCTGATATGCCGAGCACAGGATACTCCGTTCTGGGGACACCCAGAAACTGGTACAGGCTCTCGTCGAGAGGCAAGTTTGGGCATGCTAAGGTCGCCGAAAGGAACACGCGAAGACCGCGAGGAACACCAATGCTCCCTTCATTTGGCTTCACTACGTCCTCATTGCCCTAAAGCTTGTAGTTTTTGCTGAAAGAAATCCATAAGAGGGCGTCGGGGTCATCTCCCCCTGAGAGCTTCATCAACCATTCAAGTAAAAGCCTAAAACTTGACACTATGAGTATCCTTCTCACGCCAGTTTTACCATTAACCGTTATGAGGCAGTAGTCATCCTTAAACGTGACGCTTCCAAAATTCATTACTGATATTTCGCCTGGGCGCAGGGCCTCCTCAAAAGACACTGATATTAGGGCTTTATCCCTCTCATTTTCAGCCGTGTTCACCATAGCCTTGACATCATCCAGCGAGGTCAGCGGGTCGGGCTTTAACCCTGGAGTCCTTCTCGCTCCTGTTAAGGCTGTTTACCCACGCAACGATGCCATCAACATCCCTCTTAGTAGCGTTCTAATGGTCAAGGGATAATTCCTCTTCAATACACATATGTGGTTTGCGTATTTCGCAAACCTCTCGGCCGAAAGCCCTAAAGCCTCCAAATGGTTAATATAAGGATGGAAAAAGTCTCCGTTCGCCAGACGCCTAATCCTCCTCTTAGCGCTTTTCAGCCTCCGCTTATGATCATGCAATTTAGCGATCCTAGGAGTACAAGAGCATGTAGACTTTAAAATTGAGTCTATGGAAGCCGCACCAAAACTAGAGGTTCTGATGCGGGGGGTGGGATTCGAACCCACGCAGGCCTACGCCACAGGGTGTCTTAAGCGGGCTTGGCCGGCTTCCTAAGCCCTGCGCCTTTGACCTGACTCGGCCACCCCCGCCCCTCCGGTTTTTATGTGAGTTTGGTATTTATTTTTGTTTTTAGCGTTGTTGTACTGGTGTTCCCGGTTGGAGGCTGTCGTTTCGAGGGGCCTGTGGAAGGTTTATGGAAGCGGCGTGGTTGCGTTGAAGGGCGTCTCCTTCAACGTTGAGCGCGGCAGGCTCGTCGCGCTTCTGGGGAGGAACGGCGCCGGCAAGACAACGTGGGTTAGGGTTGCCTCAACCCAGCTTCTCCCCACGAGGGGGACTGTTGAGGTGCTCGGGCTCGACGTTGTCTCTGAGCCTTGGATGATTAGGGAGCTGATCGCGATGGTTCCCCAGGAGGGCTTCCCGCTTGAGATGCTCACGCCCTTCGAGTACGTGTACTCCTACCTTATGGTGAGGGGCTACGGAAGGAGTGAGGCTAGGGGCAGGGCCCGCGAGTACTTGGGGTTGCTGGAGCTTGAGCCCTACGCGGACACGATGATTGACGAGCTGTCCGGCGGGCTTAAGCGGAGGGTTATGGTTGCGGCGGTGATGGCCTCTGGGGCCGAGGTGCTCTTCCTGGACGAGCCCACAACCGGGCTTGACCCGGTGGCGAGGAGGGGGGTTTGGAGTGCCCTTAAAAAGGCTAAGGGGGCTGGCGGAACGATAATATTGACTACGCACTACATGGATGAGGCTGAGAGCCTAGCCGACGACGTCGTGGTGATCCACGAGGGCAGGGTTGTCTTCTCGGGCTCCATGAGCCAGGTTAGGGAGGGGCTTAAGGGGAAGGTGAGGGTTGAGGTGTACGGCGACGTGGACCCGTCGGGGTACGAGTGCCTAAAGGTTGGCGGCGCAACAATATTCTACGTTGAGGGGGGCGAGGCTGAGGAGGTGGCTGGGAGGGCCATTAAGAGGGGCTTCGAGGTGGCGGTTAAGCCGGCGAGCCTGGAGGACCTCTTCATGAGGGTTGTGGGTGGGGGAATTGAAGAGGGGGATTAGCAGGCAGCTTTCGGCGGTGCTGACCATAACGTGGATGAACGGGCTGCTCGCCCTCAGGAGAATGCCCTTATGGGTGGCCTCGTACCTGCTGACGCCGTTAAGCCTGCTCTTCTTCTTGGCGGTGTACGGGTACGGAGAGGCCGTGGACTACGCCATGGTTGGAGGGGCGGTGATGGTGGCCGCGAGCAACGGGGTGTCGGTGATGGGGGACGCCGCCTTCTACAGGATATACGCGAAGTACCAGGACCTCCTCGTGGCGACGCCCACGAGGCCCGTCAGCTACGTGCTCGGGCTTGCCCTCTCAATGCTCGTCTTCTCGGCTCCCGGCTTGGCGGTGTTCGTGTGCCTGATGTGGCTCCGCGGACTGCTTACGCCGCCCTTCTCGGCGGCCCTGGCGCTGTGCGTGGCCTCAACATGGGCGTCATCATCCTTCATCGGCTTCGCGATATCAACCTTATTCAGGCACCTTAGACACGTGTGGCCGCTCACCACGATAATGTCGATGCTCCTCGCAGTGCTTCCCCCAGTATACTACCCGGCTACCCTGCTCCCCCAGGACTACAGGTGGATCGGGGCCCTGGCGCCAACCGGGGCAGCAGCGATGATGCTCCACCACGCAGCCGGGCTGATAAACCTGGAGGCACACGTCCTAGCAGTCTCGGCAGCTTCGGTTGTATGCTACGTGCTGGGGTTCATGCTGCTCTCAACCTCAAGGATGAGGTGGAGGGAGAAGTAGAGGTTCGTGAAGGCCCTCAACGGCTTGCCCAGAGGGTTAGTTGAGAAAGCGATGCTCACAACATCAAAACCTTGATGTATGGCTGACCATCCTCTCTTAACCGCTACCCACCTGCTTCGCGAAGGCCCTCCAAGCCCCTCAGGGGCAAGCTGGGTTTAGGCGTTAAACACCTTCAACAACGTACTTGAATATCCTCGCTATGTAGGTGCCGTTCGTCGTCCTGTAGAACCAGGCGGGCTGGAAGGGGTCTTCGCCCTTCTTAGCCATCTCCACCGAGGTCCTCCAGCACTTCTCAAGAACCTTCCTGGTTATGACCCTTATGCTTCCCGTCGATACCAGCTTAACGAAGACCGCGTCCCCTTCAACCCAGGCCGTGAAGTTCGAGCGCCCGGCAGGCGAAGACAGCTCCACGGGCTTGGAGAATAGAGCCGATATCAGGGACCAGACGTCCTCGAAGTCCATGCCGGCTACCTTGGCCGCAACTTCCATAATAACCACAACAATTAATAATAGTAATACCCTAAAGAGCAAGGCGCCGCCTAAAGCGCCTTGGAGGCCTCATCCCCCGCGTGGACCGCCTCAACACAGCCGACGGCCTAGCGGAACCCCTTCAAGTTTTCAACGGGCCTTTAAACCTCATGTGAGGGGTCAAGCCCCAGCCCGCGGAACCACATCAAGATCCCCGCCACCAATAAGCCTCAAAAACGCTTTTATACTTCCAACTGAAGTGAAAGTTAGCCCCCGTAGTATAGTCCGGCCAAGTATAGCGGCCTCTCGAGCCGCAGACCCGGGTTCAAATCCCGGCGGGGGCATAAAGCTGGGCTGAATGTTGCTTTGGCCTTGGAGAGTAGCATGGCCCCTGCGAGCTAAGGCTTCCTGGCGCGGGCCCGGCCCTTTGGCATTAATGCTTTGAGTCCATTGATCTTTATGCTCGCCTTTAATGTTTTATGCTCTCTGATGCAAGTCAATCGCGGTGACGAGCCCCTGCGAAGTCCCTGAAAGGGGGGTAGGCTTTTAAATGCACGGTCCAAGCTTGTTTGCGCATATGGATAGGTGTGCAATCTCAAAGTGTTTTTCACTGCCAGAGCTGTATTCGGAAGCCGTCGGATCCGGCCAGTACGTGGAGGGTGCCGCCGCCTGGATCTGTGGAGCCGCGTTCAAAAATTAAAACCAACACGCTCCCCGGAGGGATGACGTTAACTTGAGGCTGAACCGTCTGGCTGTAAAGGCTGTAGTTATTGTCCTTTTTAACGTTAAACGTCGAAGTAAATATGGTCGTCAAAGAGCCGCTCGGGGTGTAAAAGCCCAAGGTTATCTTAAGGACCACGTCCTTCGAAGAGGCTCTAGCATACATTCTTATCGATATGTCCCCCAGATTAAGATACTTGCTGGGCGTGGTGCTTGACGTTCCGCTTTCGCTTGGGTGGCCGTGACTTATCGGCTGAATCTCCTTTTCTTTCCCACCTATACCAGGTGATATGGTAAATCTGCTACCAGTCACGTTCAGGTATAGGTACTGCCAATCGGCGTCCCTTGAAGGCCTGTAGACCGCCGTAACCGTCGCGCTTCCACATACTTTAAGGTTTGTAGCTGCGCTGCTGGGGTTAGTTACGATAACAGTGCCGTCGTGAATTGTCAGGTACCAATAGTAGAACTCGTAACCTAGGTTTGGCGTATACTTTAATTCCAGTATTCCGTTATATTCGGCTTTGTAGCCCAACACCGGTAAAGAGTGGTTTACCCCGTTTATCGTGATGATGCCTTGATCCTGCTGGGCCCCGTTTTCATCCCTGCTCCTGAAGTTTATGTAACATTCGCCGTAGTTCAGTTTGCTCGAATTGTAAAGCGCTGTTATGCTTGCCGAGCCGTAGCCGGTAGCCTGGAAGGTGTTGGGATTTTCTTCGAGACCTACCAGTGGCTGTAGGGGCCCGCTCGTGCTAAAGCTAATGAAGCTGCCCCCTTCAGGCGCGTTGAAGCCCACGTTCACTACATTGCCCGGCAACAAGCATAAGCTGCTAGGGGGATTGTAGGAGGTTCCGTTAACCATGAATGTGCCTTCGTTTACAATCCCAACTTTGCTCGTATCGTTGCTGAGCAGGGTTACCAGGCATGTCTTTAATTTTGCGCCCACGAGTATGCGGTCGCCGGGGGTTGAAACAATCAAGGTTACCGAGCTGAACGATTCATTAACATTGAAGCTCAGCCTGTAGGCCCCTCCGCCGAGGTACTCGAGCTTCATGCCTTGGGTGATTGGAGTTTCATCAACCTTGACTGTCAGGTCGCTTAGGGTTATGCCAGCTATCGGTGCTGTAACCCCGCTTCTCGCTTCTCCAACTACGAAGAGTATGTCCACCAGATGGGTTGCACCCTCAATGGTGATCTTGGACATGCCATCGGGAATCCTAAGTTGCACGCTCTTCGTTAAGAGAAGTGCCAGGTCGTTTAGGCCGTAGCCCGGGGCGCTTACGGTGAGGGTTGCGAATATACTGCTCAGGCCCTGGCTCAGGCCTTGCATTTCACCCCACTCGAGCTCCAAGCTCACGCTTCTGGGCCCCTTGCCTTTAACTTGGAGGCGCATCTCCAAGCCGAGCTCCCCGTGGGTTGCCAGCATTGCGTTTATCCAGCCCTCGATTACCTTCTCTCCTGCCTCCTCCGAGAGGGTTTTGTTCCCAGTTTCACTGTAAGTTTTGGTGGCTGCGGCCAGGGCGTTTGCGAGGCACCTCTCGAAGTCGCTTGTTATGCTCAGGATTGTCTCCTGCACGGGCTTATAGTCCAACGTTTGTCTGTTGAGGCCAACCTGACTTATGGATAGAACTAGGGATAGGGTGAAGCCAGCTATGACTAGGGCCGATATAACTGCGAACTGGCCCCTCCGGCGGTTTGCATGTTGTTTCTTCCTCATCTGAGGGCACTGGAAGTATTATAGTCGCGCCATTATTTAAGGGTTTATAGGGTCAGGTTCCTTGGCCTGTCCGGGCCAGCTGCAGGGTGAGGCTGTAGATGTTGCCGCTCCTAGAGGTGTAAGTTACGGTTGCGGAGGCCACCTCGCCTGAGCCCTGCACTCTCCCTACTATACCGAGTAGTTTCTTGTTGCCGCTGACGTTGTAGATCGCCAGCTGGAAGCTCACCCCCCGAGGTAGGATCTCCTGGAGGATGCCTCCAAGCTGCTCCAACCTCCCATTTTCGACTGTTTCCTCGATTGCTTTGGACTCTGCTAGGCGGTGCAACGTGTTGTAGGCCAGCCTGTTGAGGTCGACGGCCTCCTGCCTGAAGGTGCTTTGGGATGAGAAGATCATGAAGAAGGACGCGGAGAACACGGTGAGTATAAGAATTAGGGCTATCACGGCCTCTATTATCCTGGCCTGCCCCCTACAGTTAACGGCTTCGGAGGCTTTCACCACGAGGTCCTCCAAACCTGCAGCCTTAAGGTGTACATTGAGGGCCCTATCCTCACCGCCCTCTCCAGCGAGTAGGAGAGGGGCGGATACGCGTCGCTGGAGCCGTAGCTGTCGGGCACCTCCCTGCGGATCGCGGTAAATGGGTTTGCGGAGGCCACGGCCACGGCGTTGGGCTCCAAGAAGCCCATCCTGTACGCTTGGTAGCCGTCGATTGTGCCGCTAGAGGTCAACGGCGTCTTCACAGCCTCTATCAGGTGCGAGCCGTTGGACACCCTGGCAACGAACACCTGGTACGCGTTGCCTCCAAGGGATCCTCTGCTTAGAACGGTGTCCCCAAGCAGGAAGCCCCCCGAGCCTCCTTCAACGTGGGTCTTCACGACTTGGACTCCGTGGTACTCAGCGACCACAACCAGGAGGAACGGCGACCCAACCCTGGGAAGCGTGCAAAAGCCGGAGGCGTTGGTCTTACACGTGTAGCATCCTTCTGGGGGGGCTTTAACTATGGTTTCGCCCTCCGCGTAGAATATCCTTGCGGTTATCGTTACGCCCGGGATTGGTTGATGGTACTCGGAGAAGGCGCTCACGGTGATCTCGCTGGAGCTTACTTGAACGGTTACGTTGACCGCCGGCTTGAACTCGAGCTTGAAGCCGTAGTCCACCGTGAAGGTTCCCTGGGCGGTGCGGCCTCCGAGGCCTAGGAGCTCCAAGGCCCTTTGCGGGCTTACGCGGAGCGGCTCAGGCACGTCGCTCCTCAGCCTCTGAACCTTGTCTACGTCTAGTACGTACGCGTCCCTTGTGAACGATGCGTAGACGGCGAGGCCGAAGGAGGTGAGGTTGCTGGCCTTCACGTTCGTGTTGCCGCCCCAGTCCGGCGGGCTCCCGGGGTTCAGGATCAGCTGGGTCATGATCTTCTGGGCGGCCATCTTCAGCTGGTCCACCTGAGACGCGTTCAGGGCCAGCTGGGGGGCCATACCGATTAGCATTACCGCCGCCACCAGCAGCGAGACGATCACTGCGGCTGTGAACACGTACTCGTAGGTCTGCACCATCAACCACCCAGCCTGCCCAAGCCCGCATATAGCCTCTCCACTCCGTCTCGATAAACCTTCTCGCACCACACCACCGCGTTTGGGTCTCCGCCGTGCACCTCGCCTCTAACCTCGACGTCCACGTTTGAGAGCTGAACCTCGGATGGGTCCGTCACAACATATACAGGCGTTGAGGCCGAGCTCAACGGCAACGGGGCCCTTGCGCTGAGGTCTCCCCTAATGACAAGCTTGGCCTCCACGTACCATACACCCTGGTCCTCCACGAGCCTCACGATGTAGGCCTTCCCGGAGAGGTCTTCTGGCAGCCTTAAAGCCTTGGTTACGGTGCCCGTTGAGAGCACGCCGTAGGTGAACTCAGTTAGGCCTACCAGGTCAGCCACGCTGGCGGAGGCGTACTCAGCCACCTGGCTTAGCTGGGACTGCAGCACGTTGGCCTCAACGTAGCCGACGATTACCTGGTAGGCGAGGGCGACTGATACCGTGAGGAGTATAAGGGCGGCGGTCCCTATCACGTGCGTTATGGGTACGTGCATCTGGGCCACCCTAGCCTATTGACACCTCTATCGCCACCTCGATGAGCCTGACCAGGGGCGTGCCCCCCGACCCGGATATGTAGATCTGCTCGCTCGCTCCGCCCACCTGAACTGTGAGGGTGCTTCCCGGCTTCACGGTGAGCGGGTGGGTGGAGTAGCCGGTATTCCTAACCGTTACTGTGCCCCCGGAGCCCTCTAGGGTTCCCGGCACCAGGCGTATCACGGTTATGTCGGTGACGTTGTACGTGGTGTTGCCCAGGATGAGCCTGGTGTTCGATGTTACCTTAACCCTCATGTAGTCCAGGACTATCCAGGCTCCGTCCCGAGCTTCAACCCGGACGCAGCCGATGGAGCCCGTTGAGTCCACCACGAGCCTAGCTGGGTAGCCGAGCGCTTCGCCGTTCGGCGGGTGGAGCACCGCGTCGGCCGTCGGGGTCATGCTTCCACCCCTGTACTTGACGACGTAGAATCGCGTGGATTGGTTTGTTGGGTATAGAGTCTCCGACCCATTCATAATGGTGAGCTGGGGCGCCTCGTATATGCCTATTCCCCCGCTCCTCTGCCCCACCCTGAGGGAGCTCGCCGCCCCGGGCCTCATGGCTACGTCGGCTACGAGCTCGTTGAGGAGCAGCATGCCGGTCTTTGCCTGCTCGAACTCGGCGCTCTCCACTTGGACTGCGAGGAGGTTCGCGGCGAGGAACGAGGCCACCATCAACATGACGAGTAGGGTTGCGGTGACTATCACTGTTGATATTACCGGTGAGGCTCCAGCCCTGTTCATGGTCATCCTTATCCCATCAGTATCTGTACCCCGTGCATGGCTATGAGTATTGCGAGCGCTATCGCCGTGAGCGCTATCGCGTGCTTGAAGCCGGCTGAGATGCTTCCCGAGCTTATCTTTCCTGTAAGTATCCCCGTAAGGTAGGACTGGAACACCAGCGCGGGCATTATCAGCGTTATCAGCTGGGTTTGCGGTATCGCCTGCCTGCCTATTGAGAGCGCCGCGGAGGCCATGAAGTTCACGCAGAGTATCGTCGAGAAAACCATTAGGGCGGCGCCGACGTAGGGCATTAGCATGAGGGGCCTCAGCGCGGCCATCTTCTCCTTTTCGAGGGATGCCTGCATCTCCCCGTACCTCGCCATGGTCTCCAGGGTTTCGGGGCTTCCCCCACCAACGTCGGTTGCGTCCACGAGTATGTAGAGGTTTATGAGGGCGAACCAGGACGTTATCTTCTTTTTGAGCGCCTCGTAGACTACCCTGAACGGCCTCCCCCACTTGATCTGCCTCGCCACCAGCTTTAGGTACCTGCTGAAGCTGCCGTAGGGCCTCGACGACAGCTGTATTATGCACGCCTCCGGCGAAGCCCCGGTCTTCCTGGCCTCGGTCATGTCCCTCAGGAAGTTGGTCACCTCGTTCGCCACGCTTCTACCCCTCCTGGCGGTGTAGTGCTCGTGGGCCACAGCGGCTGGAATCGAGGCCGCTATGAGCGCTATGCCCAGGCCTATGGCCGGCTCAAACCCCATCTGTAGGTTGAGGGCAACCCTAATCCACGTGAGGAAGTCGGTGAAGGGCTTAACGAATGGTAGAAGCTTCATCTCCGGCGCGAGGTATGGAATGAACATTGTCGTGACCAGGAAGAGGAGGAGCGGCGTCGAGGCCGCGAAAACCTTGTGGGGGGCCGTCTCGTATATGGGCTCGCTGAAGCTGGAGAGGTCTGAGAGGTATATGAATAGCATCGTCATCGCCGGTATCAGCACGTAGGCGTAGAGGATGAAGCTCTCCGAGCTGAAGCCGCCCTGCCAGTAGCTCCTGAACGCTATGGAGACCAGGTAGACTATCACTATGCCGAGGGTTGAGAGTATCGTTATGGCTATGTAAGACTCGAGCAGCATAGCCGCCCTCTCGCCGAAGGCCCTCAGCTTGGCCGCCAAGTCCCTGAACATCATCTCGGTCCTGGCCGTCAGGTAGTGTACGACGTCTCCGCCGGCCTTCAAGGTGTAGATGTAGCCCATCAGGAACTCCCTGTACTCCTTCGATGGGGTTTGGGAGGCGGACCTCTCTATGGCCGCCACCGGGTCCATCCCCTTCAGGTGGGCGTCAACCTCTATCTGCTTGGCGGCCCTCGCCGTGTGAGGCAGGAGGTCGCAGCCCTTCAGCCTCCTGAAGCTCGCGTAGGGCGAGAGGCCGCCCGTAGCCATCACGCTTATGTAGGCGGCAGCGAACGGGGCCTCCATGTCCAGCTTCGCCGCCCTGTCCCGCGCCTTCACCCCCGGAAGCACGTAGCCGATGAGGAGCACGAGGACCGGGGCTACAAGCAGGTGGGGGAGGCGGAGCAGCATAGCCGCCACAACGGCTACTGCAAGTGCCACCAGCATTGATAGGCCGACCGAGGCCATATAGGCCTCCGGGTAGATCCTCATGCCGGCGGCCTCGAGGCTGTCCCTAAGCCTCGACGGCTTCTCCCCGTAGAGGAGGCGCATAAGGGCCCTCCCAAGCCACCCGAACTTCTCGTAGGCCAAACCCACAAGGGACGTGGCTAGGCCACCTCCACCCTGCCGACGGCCTTGGGGAACGGGTTGAGCAGCAGGTACTTGGCCATCTCCCTCCTCACGGCCGCGTTGCCCCGCACACCCCTTAAGCGGAGGTTCCTGAAGAAGAGGGCCCTCCTGTACAGCTCGTCGAGCACGTGGTCCCTCCCCACGCCTAGCTTGACGGCTATCCTCCGCAGCATCTCGCTGTCCCCGAAGCTGCACTCCAACCTGTCGCTCACCGGGTTCCACGAGGCTATCTTCCTGTACTCGCCGTAGTCCACCACCTCGGCGACGCTCCTGATCCTCCTGCCGAAGGCGGTGCCACCAGCCGGCCTGGGCAGCTGAACCCTCTCCTGGAGCACGAAGATGTTCAAGAGCGGAATGTAGGATTCGGCGACGTTCATGGGGGGGCTTGTAAGCCTCTTCACGGCGTGGTCTATGGTTTCGGCGTGGAGCGTCGTTAAGCCTCCGTGCCCCGTTGCGACCGCCTGGAAGAGCACGAAGGCCTCCTCGCCCCTTATCTCGCCGACTATTATGTAGTCGGGCCTGTACCTGAGGGAGACCTTGACCAGGTCGAAGAGCGCTATCTCGCCTATCTTCGCGACTCCAAGACCGTAGCTCTGCCTGGCCACGAGCTGAACCCAGTTGTCGTGGGGGAGGAATATCTCGGGTATCTCCTCGACGGTTACTATCTTCATGTTTGGCTTGACGAGCGCCGCGAGGGCGTTGAGGGTGCTGGTCTTCCCGGCTCCTGTGCCCCCTATAACCGCCAGGGTCATCCTGCTCTCTATCATAAACCAGAAGTAGGCCGCCAGGAGCTCGTCGAGGGTTCCGAGCTCGACCAGGTCGACCACGGAGAAGGGCTCCTCCCTGAACCTCCTTATGCAGAACGTGCTGCCCTTCGGGGAAACCTCCCTCCTAAACGTGGCGGCAACCCTATCCTTAGTGGGGAGCATCGCGTCGAGTATGGGAAAGGCGGTTGAAATGTGCTTCTGGGCCACGTGGGTGAGCTTTATCAAGACGTCGTCGAGCGTCGCCTCGTCGATTATCGTCAGGTTTGTCGGCATGCTCTCGTAGCGCCTATGCCACACGTAAACCGGTATGTTAACGCCGTTAACCGAGACGTCCTCTATCATCCTGTCGTTCATTATCACATCTATGGGCCCGTAGCCGATCATGTCCCTTCTCAGGTAGTAGAGGACCTTCGACCAGGACTCCTCCCCGAGGTGCTTAGCGACTCCGTACTTCCTGGCGAGCCTGCGCGCCTCCGACTCCAAGTAGGACTTAACGTCAACCTCCCCCTCGGGGGGCTCAACCTCAACGGTCATGATGTCCATAAGCCTTTCAAGGACTAGCCTCTCCTCAACCGAGAGCTCAACCTCCTCTATGAAGTAGGCCTTGCACCCGCCCAGCTCCGGAACGGAGGCTATGGTCACTGATGCGAAGGGAGGATTAACGGGGTAAGAATCAACAACCTCAGCATCCCCCGGAAGCCTCGAGAACACCGCCACGGGCTTAGGGGAAACAGGCCTCCGGCGGATGAACCCCTTAAACAAACCCTTAAAGCCAAGACCTTTAGACCCAGACTTACCAGCACCATCAACAGCCGCCAACCACCCCACCCATAAAAGAGTAAAAAAGCCTATGGTAGAACAATAGTCTTCGGGTACTGGTTGCCCGCAGCCGTCTGAAACATAAGCTCAACAGTAGTGCCCGCCCTGTAGGTTTCTGTAGGAAGTGTGATTACCAAAATTTTGGATTCGCCGACTTTAAGGGGTTCGTTGATATTGTCGGAAGCACTCTTACTAACGTTAACCCCCGTATCGATTTTTCCGTTTACCAGTAGCAGGTTTATAGTTGCATCTGATGAACCCGTGTTCCTAACCTTTACAACTACTTCATAATACTCATTATTATTTATTGTTCTGTTTACGTATGCTGCTACGAACTCTATTTTCTCGTATCTTGTGAATGTTCCTGCTAGGCCGAGCATCCAGTAGGCTACCGCGATTGACATTACTATGGCCACGGCGACTATGATTATGGTGGCTATCACCGGGCTGACGGCTTTCTCGTCCCTTAAAGGCGTTCCTCTCATTTTAAGTGCCCCCTTTCAGGTACTAAGTGGTTTACTGTAGTATTCCCTATTTTAATGTTTCCTCATAGCCTTTCCTAGGCTCCCAGGCAGAGGAGGCCGCTGCCCACCTGGCATGGGAGGAGTTAACGCCTCCCAGTTTAAGTTTAGGGGTTCACGGCTCTAGGGGGATCCACTCCCCCTTGATTTCGTGCAGGAGGGGCTTGAAGCCTCCGCTGAGGGGCACGCCTCAAACCGTATGGGGGCGGCCGCTTCCCGCTTGAAGGGGCCGAGCGGTCGGCGCTGGGCCCTGGGCCCCTCAGGTTTTCCTGTCCTTCAGGTTCTCCGCGAGCTCCTGAAGCTTAAGCTTCAGCTCGCCCGAGTTTCTGCCTTCAACCACCGTTATGCCGAGGTTCTCCGCCAGCTTCCTGTTCTCCTCCTGCAGTCCTGGGACCGCTAGGATAAGGGTTCTCTCAGCGTTGACGTCCTTGGCCTTAGCCCACAGCGCCAGGATTTCATTGGCGCTTGCAGCCTCGTCGGGGCTTACAAGCGAGGCTACCAGGCTCGGCGGCTTCCCGTTGCCGCTTGTTACTGCAAGCTCGAAGTCGTGTAGGACTCCTGAAAGCCCCGGTATCCTTGCCGGGGACTCTATCCTCCATCCCTCATCAGCTAGGGGCTTCAGCATCTCCTCGAGGTTTAGGGCCAACCTCTCGATGAGGCTCCTCTTCTCCTCGTTGAACCTGTACAACTTGACCACGCGCATGGCGGCCTCCTCGCCGTTGAAGCTGTGGCCCAAGTCGCACGTGTAGCCGTGCCGGGGATCCGAGAACGCCGCGCCGCAGCTGTCACAGGAGTAGAGCGTTGAGTGCACCTTGTAGTCAGATCCCAGAGCGTTGAGCTGGCCTCGGCAGCGGGGGCAGCGTAGGCCGCCCTCAACCTTGAAGTTCGCCTCGAAGTCCACGTGGCCGCAGCTCAGGTGCTGAAGCATAACGGCCTTGACAACCTTCTTGGAGCCGCAGCGGGGGCAGAGCAGGCTGAGCATTAGCCTATGGGAGCCGCAGCGGGGGCACACCACCACGTTGCCGTCGATTTCCACCTTGAAGATCTGCTCTTCGCAGAGCTCATCCAAGAGCGCCTGCGCCTCAACCTTGACTCCGAGGAGCTCCTCAATTTTCGGGTACCTGACGCCCTCGTTGAAGCTAACAGCGGGCTCAACGACTTTGAGGTTGCCCTTCAACAGCTCCCCGTAAAGCCTGTAAACCTTATCCTTAGAGATTCGATCTTCGAGCTTGAGGGAGTTAAGGTACATAAGGGACATTAATTTATTAACCTTGTAGGCTATTTAAAATTTTCTATTCTCAGGAAAAAATTGCTCACTGTAAGCAAAGTTTTCGCCGGATCCCTAAAAACAAGGTTTTTATACTATAATTGTCTAGAATTTAGAGTAGTTGGCTTTGTCCCTTAAAGTTTTGTGTTCAGACCTGCGTAGGAGCATAGTGTTAAGCCTCTTCCAGGGGCCGAAGAGGCTCAAGGAGCTTGAAGAGGGGCTGAAGGTGAGGGCCTCAAGCATAGTGCATGCCCTCTACGAGCTTGAAGAGCACAAACTTGTGGATAAGAGCAATAAGCACTACGCCCTCACCAACAAGGGATTCATCAGCGCCCTTCTCCTTCAGGCCTTTGAAGGCGCAGACAGCGTGTTCGAGCTAGCCGGAGACTTCCTGTTAAGCCACGACATATCGGGCATACCTCGGGAGCTCCTCGTGAGGATAGGCGAGCTGAAGGGTTGCCAAGTGGTGAGGAGCACCCCGGAGAGCTTGGACAGAGTCCACAAGGAGTTCTTAAAGCTGCTCAGCGAGGCAAAGGAGGTCTTGGGGGTTTCGCCGATATTCCACAGGGACTTCGTCGATGTTGTTCAAGCACTCGTGGGCGGGGGCGTCCCGGTAACAATGGTGTTTACCGGCGAGGTCCTGAGCAACGTCGTAGCCTGCGCGGACAAAGACAACCTGAGCGCAGCCGTCGAAGCCGGCCTGCTGAGAATCTTCTGCGTGGACGAACTGAAGGTGGCTTCCGTGGTTACGGACAAGTTCCTATCTCTCGGGCTCTTCAAGCCTAACGGCGAGTACGATTACAGCACCGACCTTATAGGAGGAGGCGAGGCAGCCCTCAAATGGGGTCGCGACCTCTTCGACTATTATGCGAGGAGGAGTAAACCCGTTGAGGCGCGAGACCTTAGGGTTTAGGCCTGCCCGCCTTAAGCTGTCGCTCTGCCCTAAGATGATTGAAGGGGCATTTGAGCTCCTCGCCTCAAGCTCGATATTCATAGCCCTAAACTCCTCCCTCGCCGTTTTAGCCTCATTCATGCTGTACGGCGCCCCGGTGGACCCGGCGGCGCTCCTCTCAGCCTTCCTCATCACCTTCTCGGTTTACTCGCTGAACAAGCTGAGCGACTACGTGGAGGACAAGGTGAACAACCCAGGCAGGCTTAAGCTCATCGGAAAGCGCAGGAAGGCTTGGGCTGCCCTGTCGCTGGCGGCCGCAGCCCTCTCCGTAGCGTTAGGGGCCCTGAAGAGCCCGTTCACAGTGCTCGTCCTCCTCTCCCCATTCATAGTTGCCTCGCTCTACAGCTTCAAGCCGCTGCCCCGCGCGCCAAGGCTGAAGGACATACCGGGAGTCAAAAGCTTGAGCGTGGCGTTGAGCTGGGCGCTCACGGGCTCGCTGCTTCCCTTAACGCTTGAGGTAACACCATGGCCCCTGGCGCTGGCATCCTTCACCTTAATCTTCACAATGATCTTCGTAAACACAGTGCTCTTCGACGTGAGGGACGTGAGGGGAGACGCGGTGGCCGGCGTGAAGACGATACCCATAGCGTTGGGCTTAGCGAAGACTAGGAGGCTCCTCTACGCGGCGAACCTCCTCCTGCTCCTCCCAGTCAGCCTGTTAAGTTACTATGGGGCTCCCTCAAGGTTCCACCTCGCCCTAGCCTTCGGCGCGCTTTACAACATCCTCGTGACGGGGGCCTTCTGCCGGGAGAACATCGAGAAGCCCCTGCTCCTCGACCTCGTGGTCGACGGCGAGTGGATACCGCTAACCCTCTTCCTAGCGGTGGTGGCGGCCTTGGCACCCTAAGCCCCCGACGCCTTGAAGGCCTCAGCCGCCTACCAGCAGCATCCCCGGCTTGCCGCCCTGCAGGCGGCGAGCTCATATGAGTTGCCGAGCATAACCCCCTTGACCTCGATCAACCCGTCGCCGAGCGCCTGAAACCATATCTCGCTGGCCTCGCCGTCGCTGCAGCCCCTAGACTTCAGGTAAGAGCTGAACTCGCTTTCGAGCACCCATGGCTTCTTGAAGTGCTCGAACACCAACTCGACTATTTCTTCAAGCTCATGGAGCGCGAGCTTCCTAGCCATGCCAGCTAGGGGCTTCATAAGCCTTATAAAGTTAGCGTCCTTCCACGAAGCCCCACGGATGAGCCTGCCAGGTGCCTAGCACTTTAAGTTACCTTCAGGGCCCTCGCGTAGTAGCTGACGATCCTTGGCAGAACCTCCTCAACCCTGCGCCTTGGCCTGAACTCCAACAGCTCCGCTGACTTCTTCATGTCCGCAAGCGTATGCCAAACGTAGTTCGACACCGGGTTCTCCCTGTAGATCACCTTCACGTTTAAGCCCTGCCCCCTCAGCAGGCCGGCCATCTCGTTGAACGAGTACGCCCTGCCGGACCCCACATTAAAAACCTCGAACTTGACTCCGGCCGAGTAATCGTTGAAGTCGGCGGCCTTCAAGTTCGCCTCGACAACGTCCCCCACGTAGATGAGGTCGCGGCTCTGCCTGCCATCACCGTAGACCGCGAACTCCTGGCCCCTCAAAGCGGACCAGAGCATCTGGGTGAGCACGTTAGCGTAGCTTCCCTTATGCTCCTCCCTCTCCCCGAAAACGCTGAAGTACCTTAAAGCCACGCACTCAACACCGTAGAGTCGAGAGTACAGCTCGCACAGCCTCTCACAGTAGAGCCTAGCCTCTGTGTACAGGTCGGTTACCTTAACCTCCATGCCCTCCCTCCACGGGGTTGGATTTCCGTTGTAGAGGCTTGAAGTTGAAGCCAGCACCACCTTAGCCCCCCTCCTCCTAGCGTACTCCAAGACGCTTATCACCCCTCTCACAGCCTTCGAGACCAGCTGCGGGTCTCCCTTGTACATGGGGCTGCTCGACGGAATCCCGTTGTGAAAAACCACGTCGAATCGCCCATCCATAGATGAGACGAGCTCCGAGTCGCCCTTCACAAGCTCGACGTCTAGGCCTTCAACGTTAAGCGGGGAACCTAGGGACAAGTCATCCAAGACGGTGACGGTGAAGCCCCTCCCCGCAAGCTCACCGACAAGGTGGCTGCCTATGAAGCCGCAACCTCCAGTTACGAGAACCCTCATGGGTAGGCTTTTACGTGCCGAGTTTTTTATAGCTTTCCCCGAAAAACTATGGATGCAAAAACTAAGATGCGCCGAAGTCACCTTTGCCTAAGCAGCCCAACAACGCCGCCGTGAACTCATTAAACCGCAGCACCAGAAGCACGACTTCATCGATGCCGCTCGAAGCCGGAGATCCCCGTGCTTTTAGGCGACATCCGGCGAAGCCGCCCCGACTTTTAAATTGGTTGAAGGATGTTCTTCCGCTCGCCACCAGCGTTGCGCGCAGCTTAGCTTCCTCGTCGTTGTGGGGGGTGCAGCCGCGGACGACTGCAGCTTAAGGGTACTCCGTGCTCGGAGCGCCTCCCTTTAAAGGGGCCCCTAGATCCCGGGGGCCTTTCACCGCCTGCGGGCCGCGCGCACCTTCTCGACCTTTCCTATGATGCCTTGGGGCAGGAAGACTATCGCGATTATCATCAATATGCCCGATATCAACGGATGCAGCGTCGCGATGTACATGCTCGTCAGCTGCACTATGGATCCTATAACTATGGCGCCTATGACCGGGCCCAGCAGGGTTCCGATCCCGCCTATTATGCCCATCAGCACGGGGTAGAGGCCCCACGTGATGCCGAATGCGCTGCTGGGCTGCACGTGGAAGATGTAGTACGCCCAAAGGCTCCCGCACATCGCTGGGACCACGGCGCTCAGCACGAAGGCCAGTATCTTGTAGTTGAGGGTTGGTATCCCTATGCTCTCGGCCGCCACCTCGTCGTCCCTTATAGCCCTCCAGTTCAGCCCTATCCTCACCTTTAACATGGCGGCCGCCAAGGCCACCGCTGCCAATACGAGTATGAGGGCCGCATAGTAGTACGGGAGGAAGCCGGCGTAGCAGCGCGACGGCAGCTGGATGCCGACGGCCCCTCCAGTATATTGGCCGCCGTTCACAGCTATTAGCCTGAGCACCTCGCTTAGGCCCAGCGTTCCCAGCGCGAAGTAGAAGCCTCTAAGCCTACCGAGGAACGGGTAGCCCACTCCGGCGGCCACCGTGGCGCTGAAGAGGGCGCTCAGCAGGAAGGCCCGGATGTCTAAGTAGCCCACCAAGCCGTCGCGCCAAGCTATGGCGGTGACGTAGGCCCCTATGCCGAAGAACGCGTTGTGGCCCAGCGAGAACTGCCCGGTGACTCCTGAAACTATGTTCCAGCTCGTCGCCAACGCCACGTATATGAGAATGTTATAGATGTAGAAGAAGGCGTAGGACCTCTCGACGTCGATGAATATTGGAGCTAAAGCTAAAACAACCAGCAAGGCTAAGCCCGCCAGAGCACCCTTGCTCTTGATGAGGAGGCGCGCATCAAAGGATCTGAGCAAGCTCAACGTCATCACCTACTCCTTCCAAGTATCCCGGTTGGCTTGACGAGCAATATAAGTATGAAGATGAAGTAGGATGCTACGTCTGACCACTGGGCTCCGATGGTGTAGGCCACGACGTTCTCGGCGACGCCCAGTATTACGCCGCCCACCACGGAGCCAATCATGTTTCCGAGACCTCCCAGGGTAACCGAGACGAAGCCCTTCAGCGTAAGCATCAAGCCTATGTAGGGGTCAAACGAGTAGTTAATGCCATAAACCATGCCGGCGAGGCACGCCAACGCCACTCCAAGCGAGAAGGCCAGCGAGTTAACCTTCACGACGTTAATCCCCATTAAGTAGGGGGTTTCAGGGTCCTCGCTGATGGCCCTAACAGCCCTGCCGAACACGGTCCTCTTGAGGACGAGGAGCATGAGAAACGAGGCGGCCAAGCAGGTGACCATGAGTAGTATCCGCGCCAGCGATATGCTGGCTATCCCTATTGGGATCATGATTCCAGCGTACTGGGATGGAATGGCCTTAGGGTTGGCTGTCCAGGCCAGCACCATGATCATTTGCAGGGCTATCAGCAACCCGAAGGAAGATATCGTGGAGGAGTTCGGCTCCCTCGTAACCTTGAATATCCCGAAGTACAGGCCCAAGCCCATAGCGAAGAACACCGGGAGGGTCAGCAGCAGCGACGCGTAGGGGTCTAAGCCCAGCGTTTGAAACAAAGTGTACGACATGTAGGCGCTGAGGAGACATATGGATCCGTGGGCTAGGTTAACTATCTTCATGGTTCCAAATATGAGGTTTAAGCCTATGGCTATCACGGCGTACACGCATCCACGCGCAAACCCGTATAGGAGCAGTATCGGTATCAGCGTTGGGTCCAAGCGGCATCCCTCCAGGCTACCCTACCCCGAGATATGAGGATTTGACCACGGGGTTGTTTAGGAGGTTCTCGCCCCTATCGCTCATCACAACGCTACCCTTCTCCAACACGTATGCTCTATGAGAAATCTTTAAGCTATAGTAGACGTTCTGCTCGACGAGGAGCACCGTGACGCCCTCCTTGTTCAGGTCCTCTATGGTTTTCATGAGCGACTTCACCACGGTGGGCGCGAGGCCCAGCGAGGGCTCATCCAACATGAGAAGCCTGGGCCTTGTCATGAGGGCCCTTCCAATGGCGAGCATCTGCTGCTCACCCCCGCTCAGCGAGCCGGCAACCTGGTTTTGCCTCTCCTTCAGCCTGGGGAAGAGCTGGTACACCCATTCAAGGGTCTCCTGGAACTTCTCCCTAGCCTTCTTCAGGTAGGCGCCTAAGTATAGGTTCTCGAGCACCGTAAGCCCAGCGAAGATCCTCCTTCCCTCCGGGACATGGGCCATCCCCATCTCAACCCTCTTGTGCGGCGGCATGCGGGTTATCTTGACGCCATTAAACTCTATCTCTCCGCTCAGGGGCTTAAGGAGCCCGGAGATCGTCCTTATGGTGGTGGTCTTGCCGGAGCCGTTGACGCCTATGAGGCTCACAATCTCGCCTTCACGTACGTCCATCGAGACGTCCCATAGAACCCTTATGCTTCCATAGGAGACGCTAAGCTTCTTAACGCTAAGCAATCTTCTCACCCAGGTAAGCCCTTACAACCTCCTCGGTTTCGAGAACCTCCTTGCACTCGCCTTCACCTATCTTCTTCCCGTGGTTCAAGACTATCACCCTGTCGCAGGTCCTCGATATCGACTTCACGTCGTGCTCAATCCAGAAGATGCTGACCCCAAACTCATCCCTAAGCCGACGCATCTTATCGGTGTACACGGCGGATTCAGCTGGGGTGAGGCCTGCTAGGGGCTCGTCGAGCAGCAGCACTTGGGGCCTGGTGGCCAGGGCCCTGGCAACCTCGACGAGCTTCTGTTCAACCAGGGTTAACTCCCGAGCCGGAAAGCTGATCTTCCCGCTCAACCCCACGAAGTCCACGAGCCTTACAACCTCCTCATTTATGGATTCCTTGCCGTGCCTCGGGGAGTTGGAGGCAGCTACCTTCACGTTTTCAAACACGGTTAAAGAGGGGAAAACCCTCACGATCTGGAAGGTCCTGGCGATGCCGAGCCTGCATATCTTATGGGGCTTCAAGCCGATTATGTTTCTACCCCTAAACATCACGGCCCCATTCTGGGGCTTGTACACGCCGGCAATAACGTTAAAGAGCGTGGTCTTGCCGGCCCCGTTAGGGCCTATGAGGCCCACTATTTCTTGTTCCCCAACATAGAAGTCCACGTTGTCGAGGGCAACAAGCCCTCCGAACCTCATGGTTATCTCCCTACCAAAAAGAAGGGGGGAAGACAAGGGGGAAGCCTCCCTGAAACTTATTGGTGCGCCTACTGCCTCTGGCTCCACGGAGGGGCTGGGTAGACCATCTGCGCCGAAGCCCACTCGAACGGGTACAAGCACTCCAGCTTACCCGGCTGCCTCCACTGGAAGCCGAAGCAGCTGAAGATGGCGACGTGGCGTTCGTCGAAGTCCGCAGGTCCCATAACCGTGTTCCACGGGCCCTCTTCGAGCAGCGTCTTCAACACAACGTCTTTCTTCAGCGTGCCGGCCTTCTCAATAGCTTGGCAAAGCATCTGGACGCAGGCGTAGTGGGGCCCTGGGCCACCAACCGAGAACTTCTTAAAGTGATCGTAAAACGCATTCCACAGCTCCTCGACGCCGCTGTAAGGCATGGTCGGGTAGAAGAAGCCGTCGGTGCATATGTACTCGGCATCCTTGCCTAGGGCGGCCCAAGTCTCTATTGGCCAGCCGCTCTTATAAGTCATAAGGAACTTCCAGTTGTAGCCCAGCTCCTTGCACTGCCTGATGAACACGACGAGGTCGGCGGGGCTGCCGAAGTGAATCAAGTGCTCAACGTTTGCCGCCTTCAGCTTAAGGATTATGGAGGACACGTCGGTGGCTCCCGGCGTAAAGTACTCCTCAGCTACAAGGGTGAAGCCGTGCTTCTCCACGTTGCCCTTCAACACCCCCACGAAGGCCCTGCCGTCAAAGGAGTCCTCCATAACGAAGCCTATGGTCTTCGGCGCGTTCACGCGCTCAAGCAGGATAAACGGGACCTCCCCACCCTGAGCGGTATCGAAGAAGTAGAGGGTGCTCCACTTGAAGTTCTGCTCCAGGAAAGGCTCTATGAAACAGAACGTGCCAACGCATGGAACCTGGTACTTCTCAGCCGTAACCATACCCGGCAGGACCAAGGTCGCGCCGTGGCCTGAAATCAGGAAGTCGACGTTGTAGACCTTAATGAGTTTCTCCACGACCTCCGCCGCTTTGGAGGGGTCGCTTTCATCGTCTAGGATTTTTACCTCCAGTGGAAGCCTCTTGCCGTACTAGGCAACGTACACCCCTCCAGCCTTGTTGATGTCTTCCACGGCTTTCTCGATGGTCCAGGCTATTTCCTGACCTTGAGCTGAGAAAATTCCAGTCATGGACTGCCAAGTACCAATCACTATCTTATCTTTGACGGGCGTGGTAGGCTGAGTTGGAGTTGTCGGTTGAGTGGGCTGGGCCGGTTGTGTAAGGAGGTAAGCAGCAATACCGGCCACCGCCACAACCACAACGACTATGGCCACCCACATTGCTGCACGAGACATCTCCACTCCTCCATTAAGTTTTCTATCTGGTTTTAGAGAAATAATATATAAAACTTTATTCCAAAACACATGAGGTTTCATTTCAAAGACGTGACGTCATAAAGTTGATGATTTTCACTTTTTGCTCAAAAATTATAAGTCTTTTTAATAGAAGCCACTATATAACGATTTGCTACAGCTTCAACAAGCTCTAAGGAAAGGATGCGGGATTACACATTGAGCATGGCTAAACGTGGAGTATGATGCCATAACGGGCTCCTTAATAGTGCCCATGGACCTGAAAAAGAGCTAACTTTATGTTAGGGGTACACCTACAAATGCCGTTCCTTCAGCACACTAGCTCTCGAATCCTAGACGGCCTAAGCAGCAGCTTCTCCAGCTAGGGTATCTAGCGTTCCGATCCAAGCTATCTTAAAAAGCGCGGAATCGATAAAGACAAAAGCTCGAAGCATGCAGGCAGAGAAAAGATAGCAACGTCAAGCCTCCTCGAAAACCACTTCAAAGATACTTAAAGGCCCATTCATGGTGCCGGGGGCGGGATTCGAACCCGCGATAACCGGAGGCCACCTCAGACCTCACCTTGGAGATTATGAGTCCGGCGCCCTAGGCCCCTAGGCGACCCCGGCTTCCACCCACTCCTTCTTGCTCCTCTCCAGGCTTTAAAAATTTACCATCGAGGTTTAAGGCGCCCCTCATCTCGGGTTTCCAGCCGGTTCATTTATGCTTGGCGAGCGGCACCACACCGCTAGACCTCCCCACGTATACTACATCGGCTACGCCGCAGAACAAGCCTACTTCAACTACTCCTGGCAGCGCCTTTATCTCCGCTTCGAGGCTCCTCGGGTTGTCGAGGGGCTTAAAGAACGCATCGACTATGAAGTTTCCGTTGTCAGTAACGATGGGTCCATCCTTCAGCTCTCCAGCCCTCCTCAGCTTAGGCGAGCCGCCCATCTCCTCAACTTTCTTCATCACGTACCTGTAGGCGAATGGTAGCACCTCTATTGGTATGGGCTTGGTGGAGCAGAGCTTCTCGACGAGCTTGTCCTCACCCACTATGTACACCCTCCGCCTAGCCATCGAGGCCACGACCTTCTCCCTGGCTAAGGCAGCGCCCCTACCCTTAATCATGTTTAAGTCGCGATCCACTTCGTCGGCCCCGTCGACCACAACGTCGATTGCCTCCACGGCTTCTAATGGTAGGAGGTCGAGGGCGTTGTCAACAGCCATCTCCACCGAGTGGTAGGACGTTGGGACAACTTTGACCCTTAAGCCCCTTCTAACTTCATCGCCAAGCATGCGCGCAAAGTGCTTCACTGTTGAACCGGTGCCCAGACCCACCACGAATCCATCATGCACCTCGGACAAAGCAGCTTTCGCAGCCCGAACCTTGCTCTCCTCAAAGTTCATGGCGTGGCAACCCCCCAAGCTCTGCGGGGCTAGGTTAAGCCCCGGGCGGGATTTGAACCCGCGGCCCCTGCCTCTTCGGTTTATACCAAGGCAGTGCTCCAACCAGGCTGAGCTACCGGGGCCCCTCAACAGCGAGAGCTTCCAGCGATGCCCTCCCTTAAATTTTTTCGGTTGTATCCAACCGGCATTTCAAGTTCCGAGGTCTTGCAGGCGACTTGTGTTTGAGGGTGTAGCCCTACTGGGGAGTTAGCCTATTTTAACCAGCGCCTGTCGCTTGAATTCCGTGTTTTACAAGCAGAGATACCCAACATGTTAGAATTGAGGAGACTAGAGAAAAGTATATATTTTAGTGCGCTCATTCTCGTAAGCCTATAGAGGTAGTGAAAATAATGAAGGTTAGAAATGTCCAACTTGTAGGGAAGTACACCTTTACTTTATCGCTCCCGAAGGATTGGGTTCAGAAGTGGAGCCTTAAGAAGGGCGACAAAATCCTCATAATGGAGGAGGAAGACGGTTCTCTAAGGGTTGCCCCCGAAACTAAGGTTGAGGGCAGGCCGCTAGCAACTTACAAGATAAACGTGGATAAGTGCGAGCAGCCGAGGATGCTCGAAAGGCTTCTGGTTGGCAACTACATACTCGGGAGAGAAACCATAGAGCTAACCTCCGAAGGAGAAACAATGAAGCCCGAGCACGTCCTCGAAGTCAGAAAAGCGCTAAGGAAGCTCACAGGCCTAAGCATAGTTGAGGAGGCGCAGAACCGCATAGTGCTGCAATGCTTCATAGAGCCGGTGAAGTTCCCCATTGAGAGGCTTGTAAAAAGGCTTCACGCGCTCACGTCAATGATGCACTCTGACAGCGTTGAAGCCGTAATAAACGCGAACAAGGAGTTGGCCCTCAGCGTAATTCAAAGGGAGGCCGAGGCCGACATGATCTACTGGCTTATGCTCAGACAACTGGTCATCGCCGCTGAGGATAGATCTGCGGCGAAGGACATAGGGATAAGGGATGTAAAGCACCAACAAGGCTTAAGGGTTGTGGCGAAGAGCCTCGAATCGATAGCCGATCAATCCGAGGAGATAGCCAAGATATGCCTCAACATAATGGATGCAAGCTTGAAGATCGACGAATCGGTATCGAAGCTGATAAGGGAGTTCAGCAACGCCGTCAGCGCAATACACAACAAAGCCCTAGAAGCGTACTTAAAGCGTGATCCCCAGCTGGCCAACGAGGCCCTGAACGAAAGCGAGGAGATAGGAAAATATGAGGCCAAGATAAACGAGGTAGCCATATCGTCGGTTAAGGATGCCAGGCTTCTCATGGCGATATACAAGGTTGCTGGCGCCCTAAAAAACATAAACATGTGCGCAACTGACCTAGCTAAGATAGCCATCAACAGGTACCTGGCTGAGGCCGAATAGCTCTAATCAGTGCTCCTGAGCCTTTTAAGCAACCCCCTAGCCCTATAGCTTTCATAGGCTCCTAAACCCGCAAACGCGGCCACCACTATGAGCCCCATCCATATGAGGGAGAAAGCAGCCGGGACGAATAGCAGGTACACTGCAAGAAACATGGCGTAGCCTATCGCAGCGACGAAGCCCCTTGGCAACAGCTTACCTCCTATCTTAGCGTAATGTTTAAACGCGAAGTCCAAGGCCTCGGCAACTGAGGCAGGAACGCAGTACCTGTCACCTCTCTTCTCAATGATTCCATGCTTCTTCATTTCCGCAAGGCATTGATTTATGAGGGCCCTATTCGAGAAGCCCTTTAGAAGCCTGATCTCATCAATGGTGTAACCGCTCCTCCTCTTAGAGATTTGGTGGTACAGGTGCAGGGTCTTCCCCTTGAGCTCCCTCCTAACCCTGAAGGGGTCCAGCTTTTCAGCAGACAAGCACCAAGCCTCCTATCTTGCTTTAGTGATATTACCCCCTGCCCTTTCAAGGCGGAGACTCAGGCTGTAAAACATTTTATAGCGGCAGCTAAGCTTTTACCGTTTCGTGGCTCGCAGAGAGGAGGATTTAGCCCCAGACCCAGGAGAGCTCGAAGAGCTGTGCTTTAGGCTGAAGGAGAGGTTGGATGAGGAGAGGAGGAGGGTACAGGTAGGCGGGTACTCAGCGCATGGCGTTCTGGCGAGGATAGGCCGCATCGACAGGCTGGTGGTGGTCGGCGACATCCACGGAGACCTTGAAAGCCTAGAAAAGGTGCTCTCGACGGCGGACTTAACGAGAGGGGTGCCTGAAGGGTGCCTGCTGGTTTTCCTAGGCGACTACGTGGATAGGGGGGAGGCGTCGCTCCAAGTGGTTTACACCGTCTTCAAGCTTAAGCTGGAAAACAGCGGTTCAACCGTGCTTTTAAGGGGGAATCATGAAGGACCCCCACAGCTACCCGTGTATCCACACGATTTCCCCACGCGCCTCCAGAAGGCCTACGGAGACAGGTGGCTTAACCTGTACGAGGCCGTAACTGGCTGCTTCAGCCGCCTTTACGCGTGCGCGCTGCTGGAAGGAGCATTATTCCTGGTTCACGGCGGGGTCCCCACATCTAGAAGGGGGCTTGACGACCTTTCCAAGGCTGAAGGCCCGCTGCTGGAGGAGCTGCTGTGGAATGACCCGATGGAGGAATGCGGATGCGCCCCCTCGCCCAGAGGAGCTGGCTTCCTCTTCGGTCCAGACATAACGGACTCCTTCTTGAAGGGCATCGGGGCTAAAGCCGTCATCAGAAGCCACGAGCCATGCAACGAGGGGTACAGGGTTTCGCAGAGCGGCAGGGTGCTCACGGTTTTCTCTAGGAAGGGATACCCGTACTTCAACAGTTACGGGGCCTACCTTGATATACGTAAACCACACCACATTGAAGGCGCCAATCAATTGGCTGAAGGCTATATCAAGAAGTTTTAAGGGCTGCCCAGCCGCAGAGCAACAACAATCAAGGTTGACGGTTTTGGGTAATCCCTCTCAAAGCCTTGGAATGGAGGCGAATACCCTTCCCATCAAAGGGAGCAAGGGATGTGGCGTTCCACCCGCTGTCCTTCACCGTGACGGCAAAAACATCAATTGCCCTACCATTATTCAAGCATGCCCCCAAGAACTCGTGGAGGCGGAGCGAAACATCATCTTCTCAAGTACTCTTCAATCCTCTTAGCTGCCTTTAAGGCTAAGGCCATTATCAACATTATGGGCGGTTTACCAAGAGGAGGTGGTATCAGGCTCGCATCAGCTACGAAGACTCCGTCGCAACCGTTAATCGTGAGGTCACGATCCACAACTCTACCTATGGCTGCCGTTCCGCCTGGGTGGGCCCCCCTAACAGGAGTCACGGCAATGTCTTTTTCCTTAACCCCCATTTCGACGAGGAGTTCCCTGGCTCGTCCAATGCCATTATTAAGGGCCTCCACATCCCTCTCGCTCATGCGCGTCACCACGGCCCCGCTGGGTAGAATCCTGCCTCCCCCCTCATCGGCCACCTTAACCATCAGTGAGGCTATGTTCCCCTCGTGGGCCCTTACGCCTTTAGCCGCCAGCTGGGGCAACAGCAGCCCAGAGTAGTGAGGCGAAATCATGTAGCCGTCTAGGTCTGCGTAAACTGCCATCTGTACCCCGAGCCTCGAGGTTTCACCGTTGTAAGGTCCACCCAGCGTTACAAAAGGATCGACGAATAGCCCGCGCCCCACATTCTCATCGTCGTGCAGTTGCGCCAGCAAGCTAGGTGTTTCCAAGGCCCCGGCCGCTAAAACCAGCGCCTTACACGAAAGCAATGTTCTCCCGCCTCTTACTTCTCCCTCCACCAGTATCCTGGAATCCCCGCAACTCCTAGAAGCCTTAACTGCCCTTAAGCCCGTGGTCACCTTAAGCCCCATCGCCTCAGCGCGCAGGATCAAGTCAAGCGAAGTCCGCTTGGCGTTTCTACGACAACCGTAAGCGCATTCGCCGCATCCGATGCAAAGCTCGTGGAGTATTGATTTTGGCATTACCTTGGGCTTCAACCCCATATATTCGGCAACCCTGAAAAACTTGACAGCAAATGGGGGAAGCTTCTCCATGGGCGTCTCGGTCACGCACATGAGCTCCTTTACCCTCAGCAGCTCAGCAGAAAGGTCCACGCCCAGCCCCCTAATTTTAGAGAGCATGCCCTCGTCCGCAACCATGTTGCCCAAGGAGAGAAGCGCCGAGCCGCCTAGGCACTTAGCCCTTAAAACCTCCACCGACGAGGAGAGAGGAGAATAAGCCCTGCGAGATTCACCCGCGCTCACCCTCTCGCCCTCCTCGATGAGGAGCACCTGAAATCCTCGGCTGGCAAGCTCGAATGCCACGGTCCCTCCCCCCGCACCGCTGCCAACCACGATTACCTCTGATTCCACCACGAGGAGCCACCAGTGTAAGAGGTAATCGGCGATCGCACTTAAAGATGTTAACGAGCGGCGCCGCGCCTCCTCAAAAAGCTTTATTCTTTAATAAAGCTAAAAAGTACGTGGAGGTCTTAATATGCCCTCCCGAAAATCCGTATACTCCGGTAAGGGAATAGTAGGCTTGACCAGAGGCTTCAGGGAGGTTTTATCTAATCTGAGCCTGCCAAAGGGGAGCAAAGCAACGTTCTTTGGAACGCCCGCCGTGTGCCTTCCATTCATAGAGCTCCTCTCCTACGCTGTGAGGGACTTGACCGACAACATTGTGTACGTCCCGGGAATCTCGCTGGACAAGGCGGTTAAGCTCCGCTACGTGGATGGCTACGGATATCAGGTGGGAGAGAGGGCAGACCCCTCCAACTCTGATGTAGTCGTCCTTCTAGGAGGCCTAGCAATGCCGATGGCCAACCTGAAGGTTGAAGATGTTGTGGAGGCCGTGGATAAAGCCCTGAAAAAAGGCGGACATATAGTGGGAGTTGGCTTCATGAGCATATTCGACCAAACCGGCTGGACTTACAGGGTGCCCTTCACCTACGTAATCGACTGCTACTGTGAAGTGAAGGGCGAGGCGCTTCAGCTTGTAGGTGTAGATTGAAAGTTCGTGGATGAGAGGTTGGAAGGCGAAGCTGAAGGGCAAAACATAAACGATGTCTATTGACGCCGGGGGCGGGATTCGAACCCGCGAGGCCCAAAGGGCCACAGGCTATATGGAACGGCTCTCCAGGCCTGCCCCCTACCGCTAGGGTACCCCGGCTCCAGCTATAGGATGGTTCAAGCTCCATTATTTCTTTTTTTCTACACCCTCCTTGGACCTCCAGAGCTTCGGGTACGTGCCTGGGAGCATCACGACCCTTAACGGTTTGGCAACCATCCCCTTATGCGCCTCTAGGATTTCGCGAGCATCCATTAAAGCACTGGCGAGGGCAACGAGCTCCCCCTTCAACGTCATTATCGCAACGGTCTCCCCTTTCCTCACGTCGCTCGTCAACGTTAACACGCCAGGCGCGGTTAGAAAAGCGCCGTGGCACACTGCGTCCACGGCTGAGTCCCTCACAGTTATCTTAGGTAGCCCTCGAGCCACCACCTCAACGGGCATTACCGCCCTCCTTAGGGGCTCCTCATCTCCCAGCTCCTTCCAAGCCACGACGGCCTCGTGGAGCTCGTGCATCGTGACTAACCCCTCATCCTCGCTGAAGGGGCCTGCCTGCACTCTTCGAAGCTCAGCCATGTGGGCTCCCACGCCCAGCACCTCGCCTATGTCATAGCACAGCTTCCTGATGTAAGTTCCAGCCTCGCAGTGGACCACCATTAACACGAGCCTTCCCCTCACCTCCTGCACGTCAATTGAGAAGATCTTCCTAACCCTCAGCCTCCTCTCCACAGAGGCCTTCAGGGGCGGCCTCTGGTATATGGGGCCCACGAACTCCTGGCATACCTCCCGTACGCGCTCTTCTGGGGCGACCCCATGAAGCGCCATGACGCACACGTACCTCTTGTCGGAGTGCACCACGTAGTTAAGCACGTTCCTAGCCCTGCCAAGCGCTATAGGCAGCACTCCCGTTACTTTAGGGTCTCCCCGCCCTTTAAACGGGCTCTAGGGTACCCCCATGGCCTGCCCTGCTCGCTCCGACAAGCTTCCTCACCCACGAGGCCACTTCGTGGCTTGTGGGGCCCGGTGGCTTATCCAAGTTTATAATCCCCAGCTCCAAGTGCAACTCGATAGGCCTCTTGTCGGGCGGGCAACCGTGATTGCAGTCCGTTGTGTCCTCCGCCTTAACCAGAAGCTCCACCGCTTTCACCAAAGAATAAGGTTGCAGAGGGATTTATGGGGGTGTCGGAGACACCTTCTCCTTCATGAACTCCAGCTTGCCTGCTCTTTCAAGCGCCGACTTAACCTCCTCATCGCTTGCCCCCTTCGATATGTCCACCTTCTCGGGCGTGGGTACAAGGTGCTTTATGTTGGATCTCTTCCTTTTCACCCCCGTCACGTCTTTGGGGCCTGTCACGAGCACGAAGTTGTCGTCTATTACGTCAACTATCACGCACTTCCTTCCAGCAAGCCTACCCAAGTTTTTAACGCATATTCTGCCTACCTCTACTGCTGGCATGTGAATCACCTAGTTGTCTGGCACTTTAGGAGCTCTGAGATGAGTGTTTTTAACGTTTCGGATATGAGTTCCTTGGAGAGCCTCTCAGTGTTGAATATCACGTCGAATGAGGAGAGGTCGTCAAGGTTGAATCCGTATATCGCCTTAGCCCTCAGCTTGTTGCTGTACTCCCTGTACTTGAGCTCCTCAATGGCAGCTTCGTAGGATATGTTGTCCCTCCTGGCAACCCTGGCGGCTCGAACTTCAAGTGGAGCCGTAAAAAAAATCTTCAGGTCGGCCACCTCTCGGAGAACCCAGCCGGCCAAGTGACCCTCAACAATCACGTTGCCCATCTTAGCCTCCTCTAATGCCCTCCCATCTATCGCCCTATCTATGTCGTGGTCCCCCTCGGCTTTTTTATGTAGCTCCGCCACGCTGATGCCCTTCTCCAGGGCCATCTGCCTGAAGAGGCTGCCAGAAGAGACGTACCTTAAGTTGAAGGATGAGGCAAGCTCCTTTGCGTAGGTTGTTTTCCCGGCTCCAGGTTTACCGCTAACGGCTATGACGAGCTTCATACCCTACTTTGGCTTGGACTTCCTTATATAACCTACTCTTTACTGCTATGTATTTCCCCAGCTTGTCCCAGCGGAACCACGAAGGTTAAGGGGAGGATCTAGGGCGCACAGCCCATCCCTGTCAACCCGCAGCCGCACCTGAGGCTTTAACGACAGCATCCAGGAGGCCGGCCCTCAAGCACTTATGGCAGAGGTAGCCTCCAAAAGGCCTCTCGGGCCTCCTGCTGCTCTTAGGCAGCGAGCTGACGCCGCCCCTATTCGGGCTTGGAGTGCCTCGCAGCTCTTCATGGCACCAGGCGCACCTAGCCTTGCTCCTCTTGAACTTAACAAACCTCACAATGCTTCTCCCGCCCGGCGTCCTCAAAGCTTTACGCGGCTTGCCTCTTAAACCCGGCTTCACCATATTTTAACACCTCAATCTGAGGATTGAAAATCCACATTTAAAGCTCTCTGCAACATCGGGTAGAAGCTGCTGTAAGCTATGAAGTACCACACCCAGAAGGGTATGGGGGACCCTATTAATGGCAGATATGCTATGGGCTGCGTGAACACCCCCGTGAAGAGCCAGTAAAGCACGAAGAGCGGGACGGTGTAGGCTATTGCCGGCTTCATCGTTTGAGAGGTGTAGCTGGCCTGCAGCTTATCCATGTAGGGCTTCTTTCTCATCAATTTTTCGATGGCCTTCGCGTCCCTGGATCTTTGCGCTTTGAGGAGTTCCTTCCTCCACTTGCTCAGCTCAAGCGCCTGCTGCCTTATGACGTTAACGTCAAGTATGAGTCTTTGAAGGCCGGTTACAAGGAGGCTTATTGCGAAGGCTAGCAGGACAACGAAGGCCGTGCTTAGGGGAGGCTCCACGAATGGGCCTAAAGCCGCTCGAAGCCACTCCGTTAAGCTCTCAAACCAGTTCACGAGCTTACACCTCCTCCTACTCAACTCCTAGGAACTGCTTGAGCATCGGGTACATCTCCACGGCCCTCTCCTTAGCTAAGGTCTGATAGTACTGGTAGAGTATGCCGACCATAAGCAGTATCCCAGTGCCTCCCCCTAAAACGCCGAGCACGTCGCCCAGGCTCGCTATGAGGGCAACTATGACCCCGCTAACCCAAGTCAAAGTATGGATGTACCTTGCCAGGTACTGCTCTATGATTGACGGCGCGCTCCTGAACCCGGGTATCTGAAGGCCGGATTTGATTATCTGCTCCGCCTGGCTCTTGGCTGACATGCCCGAGGCTTCAACCCAAGCCAGCGCGAGCAAGGCGCATGTGGCGCAAACGAGCAGAACGTAACCTAAGGCGTGTAGGGGATTTTGAACTACCTGCATAAGGCCATGAGGCGCAACGAACGCGAGGCTTATCCCAACTATGAATGGGTGACCAGTCAGCTGGGCCAGCATGTTTATGTTAGCCGCTATGACTCCGAAGAATATAACCGGAATGTTGGAGAGATAGAGGAACTTCAAAGGAGTCTTCGCCCTGAAGCCGCCGTACCTCGAGTGGACTATGGGGATCTCAACTCGCATGCTTTCGAACAATATGACGATAACTATCATAGCTACCATGGCTATGAAGCCAACGAAGGTGGGCAACCAGGGATATGTGGGCGAGCCAACTATTATCGTTCCAATGTCCTTTCCACCCATAGCATAAGAGACCATGGCCGCGAAGATTCCAAGGGGGCCACCATCCTCGCGTGCCGGTATTGGGCTGAAGCAGTACCAGAAGACCTGTTGAGCAACGCCGGCAGCTATGAATAGGCTGACGCCGCTGCCTATCCCCCAACCCTTAGATACCATTTCGTCAAGGAGCATCAGTACAAGGGTTGCCACGAGGAGCTGGACAAATACAGCTACGGGAGTTAGCTGGGGGCCGACAAGCCTATAGGCTAGCGCTGACGCCGCCGCTTCAACAGCTGTAACCACAACCGTCAACACCCTTTGAGCGTTGGTGAACGTTGCCCTATCAGTTGGATTCGTCATGTCAAGTCTCAGGAGGCCTGTACCGGCTAATATCTGCATTATGAGGCCTGCAGTCACGATTGGGCCTATTCCAAGCTCAAGGAGGGTTCCACGCCTAGCAGCGAAGATCACATTGAAGATCGTCTGCTGGAACGAAGGGCTTTCGCGGGGAATGCCGTACAACGGTATTTGACCCATAACCAAAAAAATCGTGAGCACCACGGCTGTCCATAGGATCCTCTCGGTGAAGCCGACCTTCCTTATAGGCCTCTGAACCTTGGGCACCGCCTTGGCGGCGGCTTCTATGGCCCCTCTAATGCTAACCATCGCAGCTTACCCTGCCTAAACCGAATCTGCTATGACCTTGCCGCCGGCAGACTCAATTTTCCCCTTTGCTTTTTCGGTAACCACCGGAGCTATAAGCTGGATGGGCTTGGTAACCTCGCCTTCACCTAGAACCTTGTTGTAGCCTAGGCTCTTCACGTCGACCACGTAAAGCCCGCCCTCCACCTTGGCTAGGCCAGCTTCGAGGAGCTTGTCAACAGCTTGGCAGAGCTCCCCAACGTTAATTGGCTTAACCTCTTCGAGCAGCCTTCTAGGCCTCTTAAACCCCCTCCTCCCAAAATGCTCTGGTTTGTACTTGAGTATGCGGCTCCACCTGTGCTTATGAAGACCGCAGCCCCTTCTGCCTCCCTTCCCACCGTGTTTTCTATGTTGACCTGTTCTACCCCACCCGCAGACCCTGGATCCCCTCATCGCTCTAGACTTCTTCTCCCTACGCTTGGTAAGCATGGTCTACCGCCCTACCCATAATGATCCGTCGAGAGCTTAGAGTAGGCTTCTCTATTCTACCGTTATATTTTTTCCCCTTTTTTCGACTTTCTCCAGAACCACTTCTAAAACTCCGTTCTTGTACGTGGCCTTGGAGTTGTCGGGGTTCACCTTAGCGGGCAACGCTACTTCCTTGTAGTACCTCCTCTGAGGGTTCTCCACGGAGATCACAAGCTTATTGTCGTCCGTGAGGTTTAGTCTAATGTCCTCCTTGTTAACGCCCGGTATCTCCGCGCACACCTTAACCGCATCCTTTTCATCAAATACATCAACTAATGGTTCAACCTCTTCCTTCAGGATGGGCCCTCGAGGTGACGGCTTCACGTTGCCGAACTCCCTAACCACGGGCTTGCCATCAGGGCCCATGCTCACGCTGAAGCCGTAAACGAAGGACTGAGCTCCACCCCTCCTGGAGATCTCCTCGAAATCCTTCATGAACTCATCAATCATCCTTTCGAAGTCCCCGAAGCCCTCAAAGAACGAATCCCAGAAACTCTTCTTCCTCCTCCTGAACCACTCATCGCTCACCACAATACACCCAAAGCAACATACAACTAGGCTAAGATAAAAACCTTAGCTGATGCTCATAAAGTAAAGCTTAAACATATCCTCTAACACTGTAGCCTGCGAAAAACCTGCGGGCGGCCGTGGTCTAGCCTGGATTAGGACACAGGCCTCCCGAGCCTGCAACCCGGGTTCAAATCCCGGCGGCCGCACCAATCCTCGAAATCGAAATCCTAGATTCATGGCCTCACCCAGAGCGCGCAGGAAGCCCACAGATCTCCAAGGGCGTTGCGGAGCAAGCATCATGCGGTGCAGACCCTGAAAGCCAATCTCCCATCAGATGCTCAATAAGCTTTAAGTTTCTTGCTGAAGGTACCTTACAATCGAATGCCTTGCCCTTTCGGGGCTAGGAAAAGAGAGCCTTGAAGCTTGCTGGAGGTTAATGGAATAATGTCAGCCGAGCTCCATGAGACCTTAAGGGAGACCAAGTTTAATGTTTGCATACAATGCGGCACCTGCAGTGCCTCTTGTCCCCTGCTTGTAAATGCGAGGTCTCCTTTAAACCCGCGAATGCTCATGCTTGAAGTTGCCTACATACTTAGAGGCATAAACCCTCAAGAAAGCCTGAAGGAGCACAGCGAGGTGTGGGACTGCACGACGTGCTCGACGTGCTCCTCCCGCTGCCCAAGAGATGCAAGGCCATTGGATGTTATAGTAGGCCTGAGGAGGCTTCTCCTCGAACAGGGGTTAGTGCCCAGAAACTTGGGTAAAATGCTGGAGAAGGTCTACATGTACGGAAACGCTTGGGGAGGCATGGAGGATAGGGCTGCATGGGCTCAAGGATTAAGGGTGAGGCTGGCGCAGGAAAGAGGAGAGGCCGAAAAGCTCTACTTTGTGGGGTGCGCCTCCTCTTATGACCTCCGCGCGCGAAGAATAGCCAGAAGCACCGTACACGTCTTAAACTCCCTCAACGTGGAGTTTTCAATACTTGGAGGCGAAGAAAAGTGCTGTGGAGGCGAGGCCTACTCGCTTGGAGAGAAAGGGCTTTTCGAGGAGCTTGCCAACGCAAACCTCGAAGCATTCGAACGATACAAGGTTAAAGAGGTTTTGACGAGTTGCCCCCACGGCTACAACGCCTTCAAATACAGGTACAGGAAGGCAGGCTTTGAAGTGTTTCACTATACAACTTACCTAACAGCGCTGATCGATAGTGGAAGGCTCATGTTTTCAAGGAAAATGGAGAAAACGATAGCTTTTCACGACTCATGCTATCTGGGCAAGCACAACGGCATTTACGATGAGCCTAGGAAGGTGCTTGAAAGCATGCCTGGGGTGAGGCTGGTTGAGATGTCCCGCTCCAGGAAGATGAGCATGTGCTGTGAGGGGGGAGGAGGAAGGATGTGGCACGACATCCCCGGTTCACGCCTCTCCGACCTCCGCGTGAAGGATGCCCTCGAATCCGGCGCTGAAATTATCGCGACGGCATGCCCCTTCTGCCTCCTAACCATAGAGGACAGCATTAAGACTTTAGGAGTGGAAAACAGGATTGCCGTAATGGATATAATGGAGCTCCTCGCAGAGTGTGGGCCTCGCCTAGTTTAATGTACGCTGAACACCGAAGAGGGCTTAAAGAAAAACCCCGTTAGATGCGGCAACCTATCAATAAGCGATGCGGAGCATTATTCCTTTGCCTTCACGGAAGATCGCGCCCCTTACATCGCCTTTGAGGTATTGTGTCCCGGCGAAGCCATGCTAGAGCTGACCTCCTTCCCACCTTGAAGGAAGGATCTTTCACTTGTAAAGTAGGCGCGAGGGGCGAAAACCCAAAGGAGTGCTGAGGAAGCCACCCATGCGGCGGATGTCGATTTGACGAGTTCAGATGACTACGCGATTGTTTGAGCGCTATGCTGCGCGATTAAGGGTATGCGTTTCGACGTGATGTTGATTGCTGAGCTTTGGTAGGTTGTGGAGCGCTTGATTTACTTCACGGAGCATTTACGCACAACTCGTCTGCGCGGTGGAGTTTCGATTTTGAATGGAACTTTCAAGCTCCTTGCTTCTGTCAATTATCTCTTTTATTATCTTGGAGGTGCTGCAAAGATTATGGGCTCGATAAGGCTCTTTAAGCCTTTTAATTTCGATGTTTAAGCCTCGAGCTTCAAGCTTCCTCTTCAAATCCTCCTCGGTGAAGGCTTGGTCTGGACCGAGCAGTATTACGTCGGGCTTTATCTCTTCAACTATTCTAAGCATGTCCACTCCTTCGTGGCCCAAGAAGGCCTCATCCACCTTCTTTAAACTCCTCACAACCTCAAGCCTTTGACCTTCGGGTATCACCGGCCTCCTCCCCTTCAGCCTCTTTACGGTTGAGTCCCTAGCCACAACCACTATTACATCCCCAAGCTCTGACGCCTTTGTTATTAGGTAAATGTGTCCTGGATGTATTATATCAAACACCCCTGCAACCATTACCTTCCTTCGATTCATCAGTTCTGCACCTCCACCAAGCCGAGAAGCCTGAGCGCGTCGAGAAGTCCCTCACAGTAAGCTATGCACACGTAGCTTGTCGAGTAATCCTTTAAGGCCATGTAGTGTTTCGCGTCTTCGTAGTACCGCCTCGCATTATCTATCAACCACTCAACCCTCGATTTAAGCTCTCCAGAGGCCTTCACCGAGATCCGGCTCATGGTTTTCTCAGCGTAGGCAAAGTACTTGGATAGCCTATCCTCGTCGGATTGCATGAGCATCAGTTCTCCACCTCGAGCCCGGCAAACGCCTTCAAGGCCTCAAGCTCCATGAAGTGGAGGGAGCCCGGCACTATCAAGACGTGCGGCGGCGGGCCGAAATCGTAGCTTAAGCCATCAGCCAGCTTCAGCGCTTTTACAAGGCAGTTGTCCCAGCATGCTCTTGCAACGCCTACTATCAGGGTATCGCTTTTTACCACCCTTTCACCTCTAGCCTCCTCCAACTCCAGCAGAAGCTCTAAGGCTTCTCCTATGGACATGGCTTTAGAGCTTTCGGCGTCTAGATCTAAGTATAGGAGGGTGTGAAGGCCTCTTGCCATGTTATCCCTCAAAGCCTCGTAGGCTGAGCTGCTGGGGCCCCTATGCTTAAAGACCACGGTTGCAGACCTGCCGAACTTGTAGCTGGAGAGGCCTGTGAGGCCCGGTATGACGGATTGTATGGAGGCGGAGGGCACGTACTTGACTGTTACGCCGGCCTTGATGGCTTCGAGCTTGAGGGCCACGTGGGTTGTCGCTATGAACGGGTCCCCAACTACGAGAAGCGCCACGCGGTCTCTTCTGGCAAGCTCAACCATCCTTCCCATGCCTTCGCCCTCCAGGTCACCCCTTCTCAGGGGTACAACGTGCCTCCCAATGATCTCCCTCAATGCTTTAAGGGAATCCCGAGGTAGCAAGCTCGTGTACGAATCTAGGAATACATGCTCAGCCTCCTTAGCTTCCCGCAGGCCTTCAAGGGTTATGCCCAACCACGTCAAGCCAACTCCGATCAAGCTAAGCGTCATCCAGTACACCTCAACATTTATGCGCCTCTACAAACTTACCCTCCCTCGAAGAGGGGAATTCGGGGACGCATAAATGCTGTTGCCAACTCGAGGTTCAGGCCTAGCCGAAATGCTGAGGGAGCAGAAGTATCAGCTGATTGGGAGAAAAGCGACAGCAGCTGTCAAAAAGTGCTATTGGCTCCACGTAGCCCTCACAGGTGGCAGCTTCTGCTACAAGAGCTGGTACGGGATCGAAAGCCACAGGTGCGTTCAGATGACCCCGACACTAGCGTGCCCGAACAGCTGCCTCCATTGCTGGAGGGTTGAGAGGGGGGATCCGGGCGTCTCAGCGCTTGATGAGGGGGCGCTGGTGAGCGAGGACCGCGAAGAAGAGCTGCTGCAGCAAGCAATCAAAGCGCAGCACAGGATATTAAGCGGTTACAAGTCCAACCCGAAGGTGGTCGGAGAACGCTACGTTGAAGCACTGCATCCGAAGCACTTCGCAATAAGCTTGGCGGGAGAGCCCACGCTCTACGCTAGGCTTGGCAACTTTATAGATCTGTGCAGGCGTAAGGGGTTCACGACGTTTTTAGTTACCAACGGCATGTATCCTAAGCAATTAGCTCAGCTAGTTGATGGGGGACAGCCCTCGCAGCTGTACGTGTCGGTCAACGCGTCTTCCGAGGAGATGTTTAAGCAGTTGGCTAGGAGCAGCTTGACGGATGGCTGGCGGAGGCTTCTTGAAAGCCTAGAGATGCTTGAAGGATTCAAGTGCCCCACCGTCATCAGGGTGACGCTAATCAGGGGGATTAACGATCGTCAATCTAATGTGGATGGGTTTGCGGAGGTCATCAAGAGAGCCAAGCCATGGTACGTGGAGGTTAAAGGGTACATGTACTTGGGCTACTCGAGGCTCAGGCTAAAGGTGGATAACATGCCTAAACACGCAGAGATACTGCGCTTCGCCCGCAGCATGGCCAGAGCAACTGGCTACCAGCTTGTAGCTGAGAACTTGCCTTCAAGGGTCGCCCTGCTCTCAAGGGTTGGGGACCCAGTGAAGGTGAGACCCTAGGCTCACTCACTTGGCTGCGTGGAACTCCTCTTCGACGCCTCTGTCCGTCACCGTCAGCACGTCGATGCCGTCACCGCTCAGCGCATCCCTTTCTATCGCGGTCTTGACGGCCTTCACCGCAAGCTTCTTGGCATCCTCCACCGTTATGTCCCTTCCGTAGCCTGATTCGAGTATGCCTATCGCTATTGTTGAGCCGCTGCCGAGGGCTGCGTAGTCGTCCTCGATTATGGAGCCTATGGGGTCCAGCACGTAGAGGTGGGCCCCCGTGTCGTCAAGGCCTCCGATCAGGGTTTCGCTTATCAATGGCGCGTAGCGCTGATTGAAGAGTATGTTCGCGAGGAGCTTGGCCACGGACTTTATGGGCATTCTCCTGTTTAAGTCGAGCTCGTAGAGCTTTACCTCAGCTTTGAGGGTGCGGGCTATGGCCTGCATATCGCCTATGAGGCCCGCGCAGGCCAGCCCAAGGTATTCGCTTACCTTGAATACCTTTTTAGCCGATTTGCTTGTCACTGTGAAGCCATAGCTGACCCTCTTCTCCGAGGCTAGGACCACGCCCCCGCTGACCCTCACGCCCACTGTTGTGGCGCCCAGCGCCCAGTACGCTCCCCTCTGAGAGTCCATAAAGTTGTTCCCGAAGCTCTGCATGGATACACCTCTAATTAACTGCTTGATGCTTGTTTAAACACTTTTCGGGGCTAGCCGAACGTTTATAACTAGACGTTTAATAGAGGCTTGGGCTCCTTCTCTCCTGGGGAAGCTATGGTTCAAGAGCAGCCCTTCAGGGAGGTGATTGATGTGCCTACCCCAAGCCAATTGATAGACACAGCGTTTAGGAGGTCATCAAGGATCTCGGTTAAGGTGCCAGCCAAGAGGGACAAGCTGTTGGTAGCCAAGCTAAAGGAGGAAATGAGGGTAAGAGCTGTGGCCTCAACGATAACCGATAAGCTTAGGAGGATAAAGAATTCAATGCCCATGGTAGATTCACTACACCCGTTCTACAGGGACCTCTTCTACCTGGTAGTCGACGTAGATAGGTTCAAGGTAGCGCTGTTCAGGACCTCGAAGGCCTCGAAAATCGTTGAGAATCTTTACAGGGAGTACAGATCCAGGATTAGGAGGGTTGGATCAACGCTTGAAGCGGCTAGGGCCCGACGAGAGTTCTACGGTAGAGTAGCCTCGGTGCTCAGGGAGCTTGAAGGTGACTTGAAGGTGCTTTCAGAGGTCAAGAAGCTCAGGAGGCTTCCATCGATAGACTTCGAGGTGCCCACCATAATTGTAAGCGGAGCCCCAAACGTTGGAAAGTCATCGTTTGTCAAATGCGTATCAACAGCCCAGCCTGAGGTGGCGGAATACCCATTCACCACTAAGAGAATTGAGGTTGGCCACGTGATGGGACAGCGTGGGATCCTAGCTCAAGTGGTTGACACTCCCGGGCTGCTCGACAGGCCTCTTGAAGAGCGGAATAACATAGAGAGGCAAGCGATCGTGGCCCTTAAAAACCTTGAAGGCGGCATAGCGTTTCTCATTGACCCAACGGAGACGTGCGGTTTCCCTTTGAGCTATCAGGTCAATGTGCTTCAAAGCGTCTCAGAAACATTCAAGGATAAACCCATGGTAGTAGCTTTGACGAAGATGGACATAGCCTCCAAGGAACACGTAGAGAGGGCGCTGGAGCGCCTGGAAGGATACAGGGTTTTTCTATGCGACACCTTGAAGTGCGAGGGCACCAAAGAAGTTGTCGAAGAACTCCTCAGGAAGGTGAAGAAATGTGCTGGTCGAAGTTGACGGCAGCATGCTTGAGGGCGGCGGACAGATATTGAGGATGGCCGTGGCAATCTCGGCGGTTACGAAGATTCCAGTGAGTATCTTCAACATAAGGGCGAAGAGGAGGGATCCAGGCCTCAAAGCGCAGCACGCAACAGCGATAAGGGCCGTGGCGAGGCTTGTCGATGCCGATGTTGATGGTCTAGCCCTAGGGGCGCGGGAGCTGCTATTTAAGCCCAAGGCTATTAGGGGAGGGGAATTCAGGTTTGATGTTGGAACAGCTGGCTCCACAACGCTTGTGCTTCAAAGCCTTCTGCCAGCAGCCGCGTTTGCGCCGTCAACAGTGCGCGTGGAGGTTAAAGGAGGCACCGATAACCCCCTGGCGCCGCCGATCGACTACCTGAGCAACGTGTTGAGACCGCTCATAGACATGATGGGGTACAGGTTCGAGGTCAACACCATTAAAAGGGGCTTCTATCCCAGAGGGGGCGGGATCATCAGATCATCGATGACGCCCGTCCCCAAGCTGAGCCCTCTAAGGATTGAGGATCAAGGAATCGTGAAGATCGTTAAGGGCGTGTCGCACAGCTCCATGCTGCCGAGCCACGTAGCTCAGAGGATGGCCGAAAGCGCACGCAGAGTTTTAGCCAACCGCGGATACGACGTCGACATAGCCATTGAAGTGCTGCAGCCTGAACATCCGAAGTGCGCCTTGAATCCTGGTTGCGGCATCGTTTTGTGGGCTGAGACCACGAAGGGCGCCGTAGTGGGAGCTGATAGCCTAGGCGAGGTGGGGAAACCGGCTGAGGTTGTTGGCGAGGAGGCTGCTAGGAGGCTGATAAATGAAATTGAAGGGGGCGCGACGATTGATGTACACGCAGCCGACCAGCTTGTAGTGTACATGGCTTTGGCGGAGGGGGAATCGGTGGTGAAGGTAAGCGAGCTAAGCATGCATGCGTTGACGTGCATAGAGCTCAGCAAGAAGCTGATGCGAGGGGTCAAATTCGAGGTTAAAGAGGGAAGGCCCACCACCCTCCGTTGTAGGGGCGTAGGCTTAAAAAACGAGTACATGGCCTAGTCTAGGGGTAAAATCTTATCTATAAGCCAGCCCGCGTCGAACCTCTGAAGGTCATCATAGTTTTGGCCTATACCCATGTAGATGATTGGCTTTTTCGTAACGGCGGTTATTGATATGGCTGCTCCTCCCTTAACGTCTGCGTCCACTTTGGTGAGGATTGAGGCATCCACTCCAACCCATTCATTAAACTTAACGGCCATGTCGTAGGCGTCGTTGCCCGTAAGCGCGTCAACGACAAGTATCTTGTAGTCCGGCTTCGCTACCCGCGCTATCTTTTTAAGCTCATCCATCAACCCCCTGTCGGTCTGAAGCCGCCCAGCCGTATCTATCAGCACGCAGTTCAGACCCCTCGACTTAGCGTGTGCCACAGCGTCGTACGCTACGGCAGCCGGATCCGCTCCGTACCGGTGCCTTATGGCCTTGACGCCCAGCCTAGCTGCGTGAACTTCAAGTTGCTCCTCGGCTCCCGCCCTGAAGGTGTCGCTGCACGCCAACACGACGGATAGCTCATTCTTGAGGAGAATGCGAGCTACCTTAGCCACAGTCAACGTTTTCCCGTGGCCGTTGGGCCCTATGAACATTAAGGTTAGCAGTTTCCCCTCTTTCCTCCGATTGATGGCCTCTTTTACTATGTCTAGTTGCGGGACGCCGTTGAATAGGTTGAAGATGGTTTCCCGGAGCCTATCTAGAACAATCCTATGCACGTCATCAGTCCTCTTAACTCTTAACCCCTTCAAGTTGGAGACGAGGCCGCTAACGATGTCAGAGGCCACGGGTAGAGCTACGTCGTTCTCCACGAGGGTTAAGGTTAGCTTCTCAGCTGCAGCAGCCAAGTTCTCCTCGTCGAGCTCCTTCGTTGATACCTCTAGAATTATGGACTTCAGCTTGTTCTTCAGGGATTCGAACAACTCGTTTTTTAACCTCCACCTTGGCTTTCGGCTACTTTTCTCAGCTCCGGTTCCAGCTTAGAGAGCCTGCCGGTCACGCTGGCCAGCTGCTGCTGAGTTTCAACAACCACTTTCTTTAGGCCCTCTATCCTGGACTCGAAGAACTTCCTCGCGTCTTCAAGGCTCTTCTCGACGAGAAGATCCGCGCCTATGTTCACCAAGATCCTGCGGGTCTCCGTTATTTTTCCTTTGGCGTATGCGTTCGCCCCCAACAGGAAGAGGGTCTCGGTTTCTTGGCTCAGCTTGCCGAGCTCGTCGATGGCCTGCACGGTGTTCTCCATTTCGGTTATGGCTGCTGTGGCCAAGTCAATCCTCTGCTTTAGGGCTTCAGCCAAGCTTTGGAGGTACTGCCATTCAGCCACCAGCTTGCCCGCGTCCTCTCGACGCTCCTTAGGCTTGCCTCCCTCAGCCAACTTCAACCATCTCCTTTACCTCGTCAACCTTTATGTCAAACCTCTTAAGCTTATGCCTGCTGCCCAAGTTTGAGTACACGGACTCCAACGCGTGTTCCGGCCTCAGCGCCTTTAAAGTTGTGGAGAAGGGCAGCCACCTGTTCTTTATCCTCATCTTTCCGGAAACCTGGTACGTCTTAACGTCGGAGACCACAAGCACCACCTACAAGAATAAAACCTGCTCTATCCTAGCCAACTCAGGCCCACTAGTGGTGGGCGCTACAAGTGCGCCCCTGGAATTTAAAACCATCGCTACCCTAAGCAGGTTGGATCCCATCATAACCGTCCCGACGTCCGCCCTAACCTTCATAACGTCGGAGACCCACTTCAACTCATCCTCGGTTGCGAGCGGGTGGACGAGTGCCCCCTTGTTGTTAGCAACGGCCACCGAGCCCACGAGAGATGATCCCCCCAGCCTACCCTTAACCACCTCCACGTCCAATGTGTCTTCGATTACCTTCAGCTCGTGCTTGGTGAAGTCGCTGTGAACTATGGCGGCCTTATCGTTTGTGAGTATCATGTTGCCCAAAGCCGTCTTACTCGATAGGAGGGTTGAAACCTCAATTCCAAGCTCCCTCTTGATCATGGAAACCTCCGCCTCAAGCGCCAAGAATGGGAGTATAAGCCCCCGCGAGTTTCCGACTGCGAGTATCCCCGTTATAGGCGACATACCTATGCTTAGCCTGTAGGCCGGAACCTCAAGGTTCTCCTCGACTAGCCTTCTGAACTTTTCGTCGGCGTCCCGAGGTATCAGCGCGTACTTGTCCGTAGCTAAGCAGAATGCCCCTACAAACTCGCTGCCATAGATTGCTGCGAACTCTATGGGCACTCTTAAACCCCCTAGGCCAGCTCCACCCTGACCGTCCCATCCTTGTACTTTATCGCCTTAACCTTAATCCTCCTAGGGGGCTTCTTCGCCCCTCGGCTCCATATGTACTCGGATGCTGTGGAATCTATTTTGACCTCCTCGGATTTCATGTGCTTAGATATGAAGCTTCTCAAGAACCTTACAGCCCTAGCGGCCCTCCTCCACCTGGGCACCCTCAACGCTACTTTTAAGGGCACGGTGTAGAGCCTCTCGGCCTCGACTTCAGCTTCCCCTTCCTTCCTCTCCGGCGTTGACATTGAGGAACCTCCCCCTAAAGCTTCAATTTAACCCTTCTCCAGTGCCTCAGCTTGGGGTGGGATCTAAAGTGCCTCCTAGTCTTCATGACCACCCACAGCGGCACCGCACTGTTCTCCTTGCAGGCCCTCGCCAGCCGCTTCTTCCTAGCTAAAGGCTTGCATCTAGCCAACTCCCTATGCCCTCCTTATCTTTATCTCCCTGCGCGGGGGTTGAACCGTCTCAAGTATCTTCTTCAAGTGCTCATCTGTTACGGGCACAGGCAACCTACCCGACTGGGCGAGCTGTATGAGTTGATTCTCAAGCTGCTCGGCGAACTCCGGCTTAACCATCTTTATGTTTGCGAGCCTCATCCTAGCTTCGGGGGTCAGTATGGCCCTTAAGGCCGCCTGCTTCCTAGCCTCGTACTCCCTCCTAAGCCTCTCCTGCTCCTCGGCTGCTGCAGCCCTCCTCTGGAGCTCGGCGAGCTTACGCTGCTTAAGCTCCTCGAGCTCCGCATCCCTATCCTCAACTTCCGCCATGATTCGCAGCCCCCTACGCATACTTCTTGAGTTCGGGCACGTCCTTCTGCAGGTCCCTGAAGACCTTGTGGGCTAATCTGTCCAGAAGCGACTTGCCCTTAGCAGTGAGAGTCCTGCCAGACCTATGCTTCTCTACAAGCTGAGCCTGCTCAAGCTGCTGCAGCAACTTCCTTATGATGGATCCGCCTGCCTTCCTGAAGTGCTCCCGCCCCCTAGCTCCAGGCCTCTGCCTACAACCAAAAGCCGTCCTGAGGCTTCCCACGCCCACAGGGCCATACAGGTAGAGCTTCCTCAGTATTGCCGCGCACCTCACATACCACCAGTCCTCCCCAGCCGGCGGCCTCTCCCTGCCCGAACCCGTCTTAACTATGAGTGCCCAAGGAGGCGGCTTTATGACGTCTGAGAACGATTCCTTAAGCTGCTTGGCCAGCTCATCTATCAACAACGCTGACGGTACCTTCTGAACCTCAGACATACATGCTCACTCTACATCTCTGTCGGGCGTAATGGATACGCGCACCAACTTATTAAAGTGTTCCTCTCCTTCGCCGCTTCCTGTAGAGCACGACAGTGTGGCCCCTCACCTCGACGGCGTCGGGCTTGAGCTTGCCCACCAAGCAGTTCACTATTTCTTCGCAGTCGTCGACGCCTTCTGATGTCAGAGCAGCCCTCAGTACCCTCACCTTCACGAGCTCGCTGTCGTTGAGTCTTCTATCTATCTCCTCCAGAACAGAGGTTGTCAATCCCCGCTTGCCCACGTTGACGTCTACCCTCCCAGTCATCCTCCTCTTAACCTTAAGCTTCGCGCTTCCCCTCATCTTTCAACCCCCTTAAATTAAGCCTCATGGTCTTACCGCACTCCAAGCACGTCACAGCTACGTGGGGCTCCCTCCTCTTCGCTACCCTCACCCTGCAGTTTACACCGGGCCTGAGGAACTTATAACAGTAGTGGCAAAACCTCCGCCTCAAGTATCGGGGGATGCGCACCCTGCACCTCATCGATATCCTCCTAGCTAACTCGACGTACCTGTGGGAGAGTACAGGGTCCACGTGAAAGACCTCGTCAGCCGCCTCGAAGAGCCTGTCTATCCTCTCGAGGGCGATCCTCCTGACCTCAACCCTCTGCCTCCTGCAAGGCATCGCCGCTCAAAGTTTAGAAGTGGGGGCACGCAAGTTATTAAGCGATCTGGGAGCTCAGCTGCAAGCGTGAGTAGAATTGAAGCCAGAATTCAGGGTGGCCCTCCTGCTCGCGGACTCATCGCTTGAGCTTGTGCCCAAGGAGCTTGCCGGGCACCCCTCAGTGAGGAAGGCGTCAAGGAGAAGGGGTAGAAGCCCCCTCACAACGCTTCTGGACAAGTCCATCCACTACCACGCCATGAAGAGGTTGCGGAACCAGGAGAAGAGGGGCAGGCCGGACATAGTGCACCTCTGCATGCTTGAGGCTTTGGAGTCGCTTCTCTGCAGCGGAGGGTTCATGCAGCTCTACGTTCACACGCTTCACAGCTTAGTGGTAAAGGTGAGAAGCGACGTAAGGCTACCCAAAAACTACAACCGATTCGTTGGGTTGATGGAGCAGCTGCTGCTGCGCGGGAGAGTTCCCGGAGAGGGCGAGGCGCTCCTAGAAGTCATCGGGAGAGGGATAGGAAGGGCCGTGGAGGATTTCAAGCCATCCAAGAAGTTGCTCCTATCCGAGGAGGGGAGATTCAAGGCCCCGCTCAGGCTGGCCGAGGAGCTCGCATCCGAGGAGAGACCAATGATAATTGTGGGGGCATTCCCCCATGGGGACTTCAGCAAGGAGGTGAAGAGCGTAGCAGACGATGAAGTCTCCCTATGCAGAGAAGTACTTGAAAGCTTCACGGCAGTATCAGCCGTCACGAGGGCCCTCGAGTTCACGCTAAACCTCTACAAGGCCGAATGAGGCTGGCCCGGAAACGTTTAAGTGGAGAAGGCCCTTGTCTCCCCTACTAGGCGTGGCCGAGGTAGCGTAGATTGGCTAACGCGCCGGCCTGTACCACCAAGGTTTCGAAAACCGGTGGGGGCAAGGAGCCGGAGATCGCGGGTTCAAGTCCCGCCCTCGGCCCTCAAACACCCAGCGGGCCGGTAGATCAGCCTGGTTGATCGCCCGCTTTGCAAGCGGGAGGTCGCGGGTTCAAGTCCCGCCCGGTCCACCAAATACATTCAAGGTAGCTATTAGCTTAGAAAGCCTTAGGATGCAGCGTCTTCTTCAAGAGACCCCCAGATCTAAGGTTATGTAGGCTCTAGGAGAGAGCACTAGAAAGTTTTTTCTTAACTTTACCAAGAAAAGCGCACGATGTATGGTGGGTGTCCGCTGTATGGAGACCTCTAGGAGAAGAAGACTGTACCGGCTCCTCCTAATCCTACTACCCGTAATAGCGGCCACGGCGACCTGCGCAAGTGTATTCCTCTACCACCCCATCAACATGAAGGTTGAGCCGCAAAAATCCCCGATAAGATTCGCGTACGGGGGCAACGCCAACCAATTCGACATAGGCTCCGGCAAAACCATAAGTGTAGAGCTCATAGGTTATACCCAAGCATCAATAACTCTCCACCCAACCAATGGCTCCACCTACTATAAAGATGTCCTTAGGGTTGAGAATACCGATAGCAAAGCCTACAACGTTTACGTAGTGATCGTAGATCCACTAGCATGGAATAACGATTACAATGCAAGTCTGCTTGTGTTCTATAGTGATGCAACCAGGTATCTTAACTTCGATGCCAACGGTAGGGTCACAAGCGTAGATGGATGCGCCTGCTGCGTCGATTTAACCGGGACTCGAGGAGATTTGAGTGATTCATTCCTTATTGATAGCGGGGACACCATAGATTTGGACTTATACTTCTACGTTCCCCACAACGCTGCCCCGCCAAGCGATAACAACGTAAACTTTCTATTGGTATACACGCCGTCAAGCGAGGAGCCACCCTCGTAGCTTTAGAATAACTTCCTTTTTTGGTGGTCTTATTGGGATTTATGCGATTTAGTGTTCTCTGCGTCGTACTGCTCGTGGCTGTGGGCTTGGTCTGCGGTGGGTTTTTCGCTTACTGCCCTGTGCGGGTTGCTGTTGAGGTCGTCGAGCCCCCGATTGTTTTTTATGGCGGGAACAACGCAAACGCTTCTGGCCTGAGCGGGCAGCTCGTGCAGGTTTACATCGGTTGTGGCGGTGCCTCGGCTAACGTCACCGTCCACGCGGCTGCGAGGGCGTCTTACTACGTGGATGTGTTGAGGGTTTTCAACAGAGGTAATGCCGGTTACAACGTGTACCTGAGGGTTGTTGAGGCGCTGAGAGGGCTTCCCGCCTGCGGGTGCATCTACCTTTACGGTGAGGGCGCTGAGAGGGTCTTCGCTGGGTGGCCTGCGCCGGCGCCAGAAGGCTACTTGGATGAGCTGAGCTTGACTGATGAGGGGACGGCTGGCCCAATACTTCTTGGACCTAGAGAAACGATTGAGGTGGACCTCCACGTTTACTCGCCTATTGGGGCTGAGCTGCCAACAACGCTTTCCAGGGCACGCTTAATTCTGATTTACACGCCCAGCGGAGAGGAGCCACCGTGAGCGTTGGCTTGACCTGTAAGCCCTTCCTTTTGTGGTTTATGTCTTTCATGCTCGCAGCCATCGCAGTCTCGGCGGTGGCCCTACGCGGCGTCTCCTCGTCGGTCTACGTGTACTACCCTGAAACCCAAGACGTAGCATTTCTTCCACCACCAATCGTATTCTCGCATCCCCCATCGGTCGGGGGCGGCTACGACGTTGACTTAGCGGATAGGCTGGCGCTCGTCTTCACGGACTTTGAGGCCTACCCCCTCCCAGGATGGAGCTCGAGGGGTGGAAGCTGGAGCCTGGACAGCGGATATAAGGGTTACGGGCTGCGGGGCTACGACACCAATAGGGGTGGCATCAGGGGCGAGGCCTCCCACTACTACTTGACAGCCCCCATATCCGGGTACACGCGATATTACGTTGCGGTGAAGGTTAAACTGGTTGATGGCGCAGGCGACTGCGGGATATCGCTCCTGAATTCTGCGGCTAACAACTTCTATGAGGCTTCGGTTAGCGCGAGCAGCATGTTCATCTCCAGGTTTGACCACCCGGAGACCTTCACCTTGTTGAACAGCACCTCGGTTAGCCTAGCTGTAGGCAAGTGGTACATCTTGTTGTTGGAGTACGTAAGGGCCGAGGGCCACAACACCTTCACGTTGAAGGTCTACGACTCCTCGGGAACCGAGCTAAAAACGTTGAGGGCAAGTGACTCCAAGTTTCAGCCATACTATGCTGGGGTCCTGGTCGATGAAGAGACTGTGATCTTCGACGACTTCGCGTTTTCGATGGGCGATCCGCGCGTGATCAGGGTTATCGGCGCGCCATCCGGCGCCTCCTTCAGCGTATACGATGACCTGGGCACACTGGTGGCGAGCTCAGCCGCGGAGGGGGGAGTTGCAGAGCTGCCGGTCTTAACCGACATCGTTGTTGGAAGGGGGTGGAACGGAAGATTATATAGCCCAGAGCTCAGCATAAATAGGACCTTCAGTTCGATAATCGGCGGCGACCTCTACGAGGTGTATGGAACCGCATATGACCGCTTAAACATCGTTTGTGGCCCAAGAATGTGCAGCGCCAACATCACCGTGGACCTCTCCGGGTTAGCTGGTACATACGACTGCAACGTGCTAAACATCAGCGTAGCGGACGGCTATACCTACTACGCCAGCCTAATGCTAGCATATTTAGAGGGTTCCCCAAGCCTCAACCTATCCATCGCGAGCTCGCTGGGCAGCGAGCTGCAACCCCTCCGCATAGTGGATGGATCGGTTATACCCGATGAGGTAAGCGAAGTGGAGGTCGCAGGCGTCGGAAGCTACATCCGGTTGAGGTGTCCTCCAACGACGAGTGGAACCGTCTACCTTTACTTGGTCTACCGAGCAGCTTACGGCCCCGCAGGGGTGGTGGTCGCCTACCCTATCATGCTTATGCTTCAGAGGTGATGTTCTACTTTATGGGGCCTCATATTAACCTCACGGTTGCCGCCCTCCTATCGATCTTCACGCTTCTCAGCTTCGTGAACTTGCCATTCATGCTGGCTCCTGAGGGCGTGAAGCCCGCAAGGAATGGGGGACTTCCTTATTGCAGATAAAGGTGAACACGGCATTGACAGCGCTGTATGGAACGTTACGCTAATCTACAAAATAGCCCATCGCGTGGTTGGGCTGAAGAAGCCGTGCGGCCGCTAAGGGCAGACACAGCAAGCTACGCTCACAGCAAGACTTCTTCCCCTTTAAGGCTTCCCGTCGCTGCACGCGCTTCTCTCGGGGTCTCCTTCACGTTTCCCACGTTGACGATTACACCGTGCGATGCGGCTCCACGAATGGCACGCCTTCAAGTCTTCAGGAAGTCAAGCTGAAGAGATCCCTAGCGGTCTTGTACGTGCACGGCAGCCTGCCCTAACGTGACAAGCTGCCTCAGGGGCTTCCCAACGGTTTAAGGTATCGGTGCAACGCCTTGAGTGTGGGTGGGCATGGCTTCAACGAAGCGCAGCCCTTTCAGCTTGGCTGCCTAGATTGGTCTGCCTTCTCAGGCCCAAGATCAAAAGCGCCATTGCTACTAGATGCGCGAGGGACCCAATGACCAATGACCACCCATAGCTTCCGGTGAGGTCAGCCGTCAGGCCCCCAACTATGGGGGATGCCAAGGAGCCTACGCCAAGCATGAGGGTCCACAGGCCGAGCACGGTCCCCTCAGAGCCTGGGAATATGTCGCCTGCGCACGCAGCGTAGCCCGGCCACAGCGCTCCGAAGAATACTCCGTAGAACGCAACTATCACAACTACCGCTCCGACTAGAAAAGCGTCGCCCGGAAGCTTGGAGAGCACGAATAGGCATACAGCCGAGGCCACGTTGCTCACCGCTAAAATGAGCCTTCTGCCAACCTTATCGGAAAGCCAGGTGAGCGCAACGGCCCCCAGTATGCCTACGAAGCCCATCACGCTGACGGTGTTCGACGCCTGGACGTATGGCAACCCAACTTCGCGTTCCAGGTAGTCCGCGAGGAACGTGAGGATTATGTAGCTCGCGAAGGCCATGAACGAATACGACAAGCCAACAAACCAAAAGCGGCCTGAAGCCAGCACATGCCTGTACCCTGTTAGCCTCCTGCCCTTAAGCTTCGTTTGCCCCAGCCTGCCCCTCGACAACAAGTAAAAGAGAAGCCCATACGCGAATAGGGGCACCGATAGAACCAGCCAAGCATACCTCCAGCCGCCAGCCAACACAAGCACGGGGACAAGGAGGCCCACCGCGCCCTGAGAGGTCCTTATCCCAGACTCCAAGATCCCAACGCTCCTGCCCCTCCACGAGGCAGGCAAGTTTGATGACACCATAGCAACCATAGGCGTCCACGAGGAGGCACATCCCAAGCCAGCTATTATCATCGAGAGGACTAGAAGCTGATAGCTGGGTGAAAGGCCCACAAGGACCATGCCCAAGCCCTGGACGCAGCTCAACACCACGACCACCCTGGTTCCAAGCCTGTCAAACAGCCTTCCCGAGGCAACCGAGAACGCAGAGTACGTCAAGATGAATAGCGAGTAGGCCAATCCAGCCTCAGCCCTTGTAATTCCCAATTCATCGATTATTCTGGGCAACGTCACTCCATACCCGAACCTAGCCATGTATGAGAAGAACAAGAACGACGTAGCCAAGCACAGCACGAGAAAGTAGAAGAGCCTCTCGCGGTGGTTTTCATATTTCATCAGCATCGCCTTAGGCTTTGAATGAAGTTCTATTAGGAATGGATCCCACTTAAAGGTTTGCGGGAATGCTTTCAAGCTTGAAGTAGAAGCACGCTGATTTCCGCTTAGCCCCTCGGCATTTCGAGGAGGCTTAAAGGATGGCGACAGCCCTGCACACTTGGGAGCTCAACCCCAAGCTTCATGGCTGCCCTTTATTGAGCTGAGCTTTAATCCATCCACGCGGGCCCCCCTTAAACGGCTCTTAGGGCTGCCAGGGTTGCCTCGCTTCATTGCTGGCTGCCCAAACGGCTGCAGCTAGGAGCTGTTCGGCCTTCTCGACCGGATAAGTTAAGGGTGTAAATTCCTTTAATCCTAAAAGGACTCAATCGCCCGACAGTCAGCTGAACGCATCTATTCGCGGGGATCGTCTATGTGGAATTGAAAGGCAGCGTGAATCGGGAAAGTGTAGAGGTCCACAAGGCTCCGCCCACATGAAAAAGACGTCGCCCGTGGACTTACATCGCCGGTTGAGCAGCAGCTTATATGGCAACTGGAAAAACTGCATCAATCGCGCTTCAGCGCTAGCTCTACAAAGAGCTCGTGGATCCGGGTGTCGTCCGTTAGCTCCGGATGGAAAGTTGAAGCGATCATGTCCCCCTGCCGTGCAAGCACGGGGAAGCCATCATAGGTTGCCAAGACCTTAACCGACGGCCCCACCGATTCTATCACTGGCGCCCTTATGAATACACCTCTGAAAGGCCTCTCACCGAGGGCAGGTATGTTTATGTCGACCTCGAATGACTCCCTCTGCCTACCATAGTAGTTCCTCACTACCTTCATGTCCATGAGGCCTATGAGCGGCTGCTCGACCTTTCCCACCCTTGCGTCGAGCACCTCCCTAGCCAGCAGGACTGTCCCAGCACATGTGCCGAGGACGGGCAGGCCTTCCCTTATCCTCTCCTTCAAGCTGCTCAGCAGTCCAGTTCTCTCGGCAACCCTACCTATAACGGTGCTCTCCCCTCCAGGTATCACTATGCCGTGCACCTTCTCGAGGTCGGCAGGCTTCTTCACTGGACGGACCTCCCCAGCCGCCTTAAGCTTCGCTAACGCCTCCTTCAGGGAGACAACGTGCTCTGAGACGGCACCTTGCATCGCTAGGACGCCGAGAACAAGCAATTCATGCACCTCTAAGCTGAAGCATTTCCTCGGGCTTCAGGGTTTTAACGTCTATCCCCATCATTGAGCTCTTCTCGGAGGTCATCCTGCAGGCCTCAACCACGACCTCCGGGTCGTCCCAGTACGTAGTCGCCAGCACTATCGCCTTAGCCCTAGACTCGGGATCCGCAGACTTGAATATCCCTGAGCCCACGAAGACTCCGTCAGCTCCTAATAGCATCATTAATGCCGCGTCCGCAGGAGTAGCTATTCCGCCTGCTGCAAAGTTGACGACTGGAAGCCTCCCCAGCCTCGCCGTCTCCTTCATGAGCTCGTAGGGCACATCGTGGTTCTTGGCTGCGTCCAGCAGCTCCTCGTCGTTCATGGCCCTCAAAGTTCTTATCTCGCCCATTATGAGCTTCATGTGCTTCACGGCTTCGGACACATTTCCCGTTCCAGCCTCACCTTTGGTCCTGATCATTGATGCACCCTCGTATATTCTCCTGAGCGCTTCGCCAAGGCTTCTGGCACCGTTGACAAATGGAGTTCTGAACAGCCACTTGTTTATGTGGTGTTTCTCGTCTGCCGGCGTCAGCACCTCGCTTTCGTCTATCATGTCGACCCCAACGCTTTCAAGCACCTTGGCTTCCATGTAGTGGCCTATCCTGCACTTGGCCATGACAGGGATGGTCACGTGATCCATGACGTCCTCTATTACCTTGACGTCTGCCATCCTCGCAACGCCACCGGCCTTCCTCACGTCGTAGGGCAGCTTGTCAAGCACCATCACCGACACCGCCCCCGCCTCCTCGGCTATCTGTGCTTGCTCCACGTTCGTGACATCCATGCACACCCCGCCCTTCTGCATCCTCGCAAAGCCCCTCTTCACTACGACAGTCCCTCGGAGGGGTACCCTGAGCTCTGAGGGGGCTTCCCTACGCGAGTACGCGTCCCTCAGCCTGTCCCTCGCCTCCAGTAGACCGTAAAAGAACTCTCTGAGATCCTCTAGCCTCTCCATTGGTAACCAACCTCTTCCTCTAGAAGAGTAATGCAGAACTGCTTATAAGCATTGATGTCTTCATTCATATAGTGGATTTGAAGGTGGCTTTAACCATGAAGGAGAAAAGGGACGTTTTAACGCTTCAAGAGATGTCTCCAAGCGATATCCTCGCAGTGATGGATAAATGCTTTGAGCTTAAAGACGAGTGGAGGAGAGGGTTGAGGAGGAGGAGCGACCTCGAAGGCAAGTACCTATGCCTCCTCTTCGAGAAGCCGTCAACTAGGACGAGGCTGGCCTTCGAGGTGGCCGCCGCGAGCTTAGGCGCATATCCCGTGTACGCGTCATCCTCCGAGCTGCAGCTCGCGCGGGGCGAAGCCATCCCAGACACCGCCAAGGTGCTTTCCAGGCTTGTAGATTGCGTTGTGGCCAGAGTTAAAGCACACTCCACGATCGAAGAGCTGGCGAGCTGCTCTTCAATCCCGGTGATAAACGGGTTAAGTGACCTACACCACCCCACGCAGGCATTGACCGATGTCTTCACCATGTTCGAGGTCAAAGGCAAGAAGAAGTTTAAGGTTGCCTTCATTGGGGATGGAGGGGCTAACACGTGCCACAGCCTACTAATATGCTGTAGCAAGCTCGGCTTAGACGTGGACGTTGCGTGCCCTCAAGGCTTCAGGCCGAAAGCCGAGGTGCTAAGCCTAGCCGACGAGAACTCGAAGAAGAGCGGCTCACAGATCAGGATATTGGAGGATCCCACCCAAGCGGTTAGGGACGCCGACTTCATTTACGTGGATGTATTCGTGAGCATGGGTTTCGAGGGCGAGAGGGAGCTGAGGCTGAGAAAGTTTCTGCCGAAGTTTCAGGTGAACAAGAGGCTCGTGGAGGAGGCTCCCGAGGACTACGTGTTCATGCACTGCCTCCCAGCTAGGAGGGGTGAAGAGGTGACGGATGATGTTATGGATGACCCTGAACACTCAGCTGTGTGGGTGCAGTCGGAGAACAAGCTTCACGTTGCTAGGGCGCTCCTAACAACTGTACTTGGGCGATAGGCTTGTTGGAGTCGCGCCTTGCGATAGTGTGCTCGAAGGCTGATCCAGCAAGCTTGAACATAAAGAGGGCTCTATTAGAGAGGGGCGCCTTCAGGAGGGTTGATGAGAAGCTATTCGGCGAAGACGTTCACGCAATCGATGACGTGTTGCTTTTAACAGTCAGCTCAGAGCTCCTATACCTCGATGAACTCGAAGAGCATGTTAAGACACGTGGAGTGATATTTGCGTCGCGACACGCATCGGAGTCCGGTGCACCGGCCTTTCTAACTCACACGCCGGGCAATTGGACTGAAGAGGCGCTATATGGAGGTAAGCCCAGAAAAGTGTGCATCGCGATGCCGTTTCATCTAAGGGAGGCCGTAACCGCGCTTGAGAAGCTGAAAGCGGAGAACCAGTTGAGCGAATGGAGGTGCGGTTTAGAGGTTACCCATCACGGTCCATACCTTGAGAATACCCCAGCCATCTTCGTGGAGCTCGGCAGCACAATTAAGGAGTGGAGTAATGTGAGGGCCGCCGAGGTGGTCGCTCAAGCAATCCTAGGCTTACTGGAGGTCAGAGAAGATAAGGAGGATGGAGTGGTTGCGGTGGGCTTCGGGGGGCCTCATTATGCACCTAACTTCACCAAGATTGTTTTAAAGGAGGGCATAGCCGTGTCGCATATAATACCGAAGTACGCTTTCCCAAAGCTTAGCAAGAGGGAAGTAATGCTTGCCATTGAGAGAAACACCGTTCCACCATTAATTGCGTTGATGGACTGGAAGGGGCTTAAAACCGAAGATAGAAGGCTAGTTGTTGAGGCCTGCAGCGGTGCAGGGTTGCAGGTGAAGAGGCTGTAAGCATATTCATGCGTGATTCGTTAGCCAATGCTATTGGACAATGAATAGGCGCTATGCTCTATAAGCGTAAAAAGAAAAGTTCTAATACAGGGTTTCTTCTAGTGAAGTCAATCAAGTTTAAGGGGTTTTAATCTTGGTAGTGAGGCAGGCGTTGACAGAAGTGCTGAGAATGCTCAGGGTCGTCAGGAAGCCCAGTAGAAGGGAGTTCATGTTGATGTTGAAGGTCTGCAGTCTAGGCCTTGCGATACTCGGCGTTTACGGCTTCATAATTCTATACTTGTCATTCGTGTTCCTCTACGGAGTTTAGTAAAGGTGGAGGAAATGTCGTCATCCAATAAGCCTAGCCTCTATTTAGTCCGGACAACCATAGGCCAAGAAAAAAGCGTGGCCATGATGGCTGAGGACAGGATACTGCACGCGAACATCCCCATAAGATCCATCGCAGTCATTGAGGGTTTGCGGGGCTACGTCCTCGTCGAAACCGAGAGGATGGACACTATTGACAGGGCGTTTTACGGCATCAAGCACGTGAAGGGCGTTGTGCACAGGAAGGTGAACGTTGAAGAGGTTGAAGGCTACCTCGTACCTAAACCCTCCATAGAGGGCATGGATGTGGGCGATGTCGTTGAAATAGTGGCAGGACCCTTAAAGGGACTTAAGGGAAGCATAACAAGGATAGACAAGGGCAAGGAGGAGGTCACCTTGGAGCTCCACGAAACGAGCTATCCTCTACCAATAACCGTTCACGGCGACTACGTAAAAGTCATCGAGAAGGCTAAGAAGGTGAGTTAGCCTTGACTCAGAGGAAAACCGTTAGGTTCATAGTCGAAGGTGGTCGAGCGACTGCCGGTCCACCAATAGGTCCAGCCCTCGGCCCTACGGGGCTAAACGTTATGGCAGTGGTGAACAAGATCAACGAGCTCACAAAGGAGTTTGCGGGTATGAGGGTTCCAGTCGACGTGGCTTACGATGTTGAAACTAAGGACTTTGAAGTGAATGTCGGCATACCGACGACAGCTGCCCTTCTGCTGAGGGAGTTGAAGGCTGAGAAGGGTTCCTCATCCCCTGCGAAGCAGAAGATAGGCGACATAAGCCTAGAACAGGTTGTTAAGGTTGCACTAGTCAAGAAGCCGGACCTACTGTCGAAAACCCTAAAAGCTGCTGTAAAGGAGATCCTAGGCACATGCTTAAGCTTGGGCATAACAGTGGAAGGAAGAAGCCCCAAAGAATTGCAGAAGGCGTTGGATGAGGGCTCTTACGATGATTTGCTAAAAAGGTATGAGGGCGAGTGGCATGAGCATCCACGTTAATAGCATTCTAGAGGCAGTGAGGAAGGCCCGCACAGGGGCGGGGAAGAGAAACTTTGAGCAGGCGTTCGAACTCATAGTGGCCTACGAGGGCTTGAACCTGAAGGATCCCGCCAGCAGGATAAACGAAGTGTTGACCCTACCTAACCCGATTAAAGGCAAAGAGGCCAAGGTATGCGTCTTCGCCGAGGGTGACTTGGCCTTAAAGGCTAAGGATGCTCGGGCAGACCTCGTTGTAGGCAAAGCCGAGATCCAAAGATGCCAGTCAGACAAGAAGTACGCGAAGGCCCTAGCAAAGGAATACGACTTCTTTCTAGCTCAAACAGACCTGATGCCGGTTATAGGTAGGGTCCTCGGCCCTTACTTGGGACCGAGGGGTAAGATGCCTACGCCGATAGCCCTTAACTCGGACATCGCAGGGCTCATCAATAGGTACAGGAACTCGGTTCGGGTGAAGATAAGGAATAACCCAGTTGTCCAATGTAGGATAGGCGTTGAACACATGGAAGACGAGAAGGTAGCTGAAAACGCGAAAGCCATAATTGACTTTTTACAGGAAAAAGTAAAACACCCAGCCAAGATAAGCGGGGCATATGTCAAGCTGACAATGGGGCCTCCCGTTAAAATCTCAACGGGACGTGGAGGTTGAAGAGGGATGTCGTTCCAGATACTAAAAGCTGCAGATAAGAAAAGGAAGGTGCTCCAGGAAATAGTGGAAATGATGAGTAGGTACAAGACCATCGCGGTTGCTGACATCACAGGGCTCAGAGCGGTGCAGTTCCAAAGGCTCAAGAAGGGAATCAGGGGGCGGCTGAACGTCAAGGTAGCCAAGAACAGCCTCATAAGGAAGGCCGTGGAGGAGCTTAAGGAGCAGAGGGGTATAGATGCAACCGCGTTGAACGGAGTTTTAGAGGGACAGACAGCCATTGTCGTATCCGACCTGAACCCCTTCGAGATCTACAACATCCTCGAGAAGTTCAAGGTTCCGGCAAAAGCCAAGCCTGGAGATGTGGCCATAAAGGATATAGTGCTACCAGCCGGCAACACCGGTTTAACCCCGGGGCCAGTCCTAAGCTTGTTTAAGAAGTTCAAGGTACCCATAAAGATAGAGGAGGGTTCCATTCACGTAACCAAGGACACCATCGTTATAAGGACCGGCGAAGTCATACCAGCTGAAGTGGCCGATCTCCTAAGCAAGCTGGGCATAGAACCCATGGAAGTAGGCCTTAAAATTAAGGCTGCATACTCCGAAGGTCTCGTCTACAAGGCTGACAACCTCAAAATAGATGTGGGCCACTTCAGGGAAAGCATTGTGGATGCCGCATCTAAGGCGCTTTCACTTGCCATCAATTCAGCCTTCTTCAGTAGGGAGAGCAGCCCACACATACTTGCTAAAGCCGTTGTTGAGGCGACGCTTCTTGCAATTAAAGCAAGGTATCCAGCGGGAGAGGCACTTAGCTACATGGTGGCTGAGGCACATGCCAAGGCCATGGCCCTCAACAACATCCTAAGCAAGCTCTCGAGCAACTAAAAATTTATAAAGGCTCTAGTAGGAGCTAACCAGTCAAAATAATAAGGGGGTTTCGTGAAGTTGGAGTACGTTTACGCAGCACTGCTGCTTCATCAAGCTGGTAAGGACGTAACCGAAGAGGCAATTAAGTCCATAATGAAGGCTGCAGGCATCGACGTGGACGAGGTTAGGGTTAAAGCGCTCTGCGCGGCGCTGAAGGAGATAAACATCAGCGATGCGATTAAAGGAGCCATGGTTCCTGCGGTCGCCCCTGCAACTGCACCCGCACAGGCGGCTCCTGCCCAAACGCCATCGGAGAAGAAAGAAGAGAAGAAAGAAGAGAAGAAAGAAGAGGCCTCAGAGGAAACCATTGCAGAAGGACTTAGCTCCCTCTTCGGTTAAGAGGGGAAAACGTTTCATAGCAGTTTACTCCTCTTTTCTATTCACTCGTGAAGCTATTTAATGTCCCTGAAGTCAGGGTTGAGTAGGATGGCGGTCTCAGAGGAAGAGTACAAGTTGAAGTTCTTTGTCGATAAGGGCTTCGTCAGAAAGAAGTGTAGGGTTTGCAACGCTGCTTTCTGGACCCTGGACGAGAGTAGAGAGGTATGCGGAGACTCGCCCTGCCAAGAATACGAGTTCATAGGCAGGGAGCTGAAAGCTAACGTGGACGTATCCTCTATTAGGAGGCTTTTCCTGGGCTTTTTTGAGGGTAAAGATCATAGAATCCTGAAGCCGTATCCAGTCGTTGCGAGGTGGCGCGACGACATCTACTTGACCATAGCTAGCATAGCGGTGTTCCAGCCTTTCGTCACTGAGGGCATCGTGCCGCCCCCCGCAAACCCCCTCGTAATCTCGCAGCCCTGCATCCGGCTCGTGGACATAGATAACGTGGGTTTAACGGCTGGCAGGCATTTAACGATATTCGAGATGGGTGGACACCACGCCTTCAACTACCCGGGGGAGGAGGTTTACTGGAAGGAGGAGACCGTTGAGTACTGTCACGAGTTCTTAACCAACCTCGTCGGCATAGACGAGAAATCCATAACCTACAAGGAAGACTTCTGGGTTGGTGGAGGAAATGCCGGGCCGGACGTTGAAGTGTGCGTCGACGGCTTAGAGCTCGCGACCCTTGTCTTCATGTGCCTTAAAGTTGTAGACGAAGAAAAGTACGTTCCAATGCCCGTGAAGGTTGTCGATACGGGCTACGGCATCGAAAGGTTCACGTGGTTTTTGACGGGTAAGCCCACGGCTTTTCATGCGATATACGGCAACCTGATAAACGACGTTGCCGTTAATGCTGGTTTGGAAGTGCCCGACGAAGAACTCTTAAGCAGGGTTGCAAGGGCTTCAGCCCTCATGAGGGTTGAAAGGGGGAAGACCCTCGAGGAGCTTAGAAGAGAGCTTTCAAGCGTCACGAAGATACCTTTAGAGGTCCTTGAAAGGGAGGTTGCGCCCTTCGAGATGGTCTCCGCGCTTGTCGACCACTCCAAGTGCATTGCCTTCATGCTGTCGGATGGGGTTGTGCCGTCCAACGTCGGCGAGGGATACCTTGCGAGGCTCGTCATAAGGAGAGGCTTGAGGCTCTGTAACCTTTTACGCCTAGAAGAAGGCTACTTGAAGCGGCTTGTTAATATACAGCTGAACTTGTGGAGTGACTTCTACCCAAAGCTGCTTGAAGCCAAGAAGGCGATAGATGAGATCCTCGACCTAGAAGAAGAAAAGTTCAAGCTTTTGGTTTCCCGCGGGAGGAGCTTCATACTGAAAGCCCTCAAAGAATTGAAGGGAAAGAGCCTCCCATTAGACTCGCTTCTGCAGCTTTACGATTCGCACGGCTTACCCCCTGAGCTCGTTAAAGAAGAGGCCGAAAATCTCGGGGTCAAACTCCAAGTACCGGGAAACTTCTATGGCCTCGTGGCGCGGCTACATCAACAAACAAGGGCTTCGAAGGCACAGCCCGAATACGATGTTCGTGGGCTACCGCCCACCAAAGCTCTATACTACGAAGATCAGCATCAACTCGTCTTCGAGGCCAAAGTCCTGAAAAGCGGAGAGGGCTATGTGATCCTCGACCAAACATGCTTTTACCCTAGAGGTGGAGGACAAGATTCTGATAGGGGTCTCCTGCTGCACGGGGATTTAAGGGTTGAAGTGGTGGACGCAGTAAAGGTTGGCGACGTCGTCGTTCACGTGATCAACGGTAAGATACCAGAGGGGGTGCGGGTCAAAGGCGAGGTGAACGCTGAAAGAAGGCTGGGCCTAACAAGACACCACAGCGCGACCCACGTACTTCTAGAGGCGATACGCAGAGTCATTGGGGTCCATGCATGGCAGTCAGGAGCGCAGAAGTGGCCGGATAGAGCGCACATAGATATAACGCACTACAAACAATTGAGCCCGCAGGAGCTGGAAACAATAGAAAACCTGGCGAACAACGTGGTTTTCAAGAACCTGCCAGTTAAAACGTATTTCCTTGGGAGAAGGAAGGCTGAAGACACATACGGTTTAGAGATATACCAGGGCGGCGTGGTGCCAGGAAAAGATGTTAGGATCGTCGAGGTGGAGGGATGGAACGCCCAAGCGTGCGGGGGAACGCACGTTTCATCAACTGGTGAGATAGGTCTAATAAAGGTTGTAAAGGTCGACAGAATACAGGACGGCATATTGAGGTTCGAATTTAAGGCTGGCAGAGCAGCACTAGACTACGTTAGAGAGCTCGAGAAGCAGATGTACAGCACTGCTCAGGTGCTCGAAAGCTCCGTAGATCAAGTACCCTATGCTGCCAGCAAGTTAAAGCTTGAAGTCAAGCAGCTTAGAAAAGAGGTGGAGAAGTTAAAGAGCAGGGTTATGGAAAGCCTGATGCCAAGTATAAGGGAGAGGTACAGAAGAGGAGAGCAGATAATAGATGTTGAGTTGGTGGACGTCGACTACGATGATATGATAGCGCTGGCCGAGAAAGCCGTAAGAGAAATGAGTGAAGCGGTCCTGCTACTCCTATCTAGGAGGGCAGACAACTCGCTTCTCACAGTTGCCTGCGGCCCTAAAGCCATAGAAAAAGGCTTTGAAGCCAACAGGGTAGCCTCCGAGATAGTTCAAGTAGCCGGCGGAAAAGCTGGAGGCAAAAGGGATATAGCGAAAGGAATAGTCGAGGATTTAAACAAAGTTAAAGAAAAGATTAAAGAGCTAAACCTCAAACTCCTTTAGGGCCCGTGGCGCAGCCCGGATAGCGCGGCATCAACTTAAAGGTTGCCGCAAGCCTTCTAAGCTGAAGGTCCCGGGTTCAAATCCCGGCGGGCCCGCCATGTTGATCTCCGCTTTTCTGAGAAACCTATTAAGGGTATAGCCTCAGAAAGCCTAGAGGGGTTTGTAATCGTTGCCCCCCTTTGGGGGCCTTATCCTCAACTTGACGAGCTCTCTATCCATAATCGAACAGCTCCCAAAACTAAGAAATGGTAGAAAGGCTCGCGATTTTTTCCCTCCAACTTTAACATCAGCCGCGCATATCCACTGATGCTGTAAGCGTTAGGTGTAGCGTCATTAATTACGGGAAAGAGGAGCTCTGCATCGGAGCTTTCACATCGCAAGTGAGTGTACATAAGCACACACCCTACTGAATGAAGGCATCCTCAACGACGTTTAAAACCTTGAATTTGTTGTTTGAGGGGTAGATGGAGTCACCAACAATGTGGGCCTTTACTTCTTCCGAATATTAATGAAGAGAGAACCAATGGACGCCGATCATTTTTAAGGGGGCTTAATCGACTACGAGTATCTCGAAGCGTGAGCGTAGGGTTTTCTTACCGTAAACACAGAAGACCACTACTTTTTTGCCCTTCTCAAGGGGTTTTTCTGAGAAGAAGTACTCCACTAAGGAGCCCTCTTTAACGCCCACGGCATATCCCCTATCCGTTTTCTCGACTTCTACGACTACACCTTCTCTGTAGAGCTCCCTCTTCTCGTCAGCCACGCTTCTTCCCACTTACGCTGGCATGAATGTTGGGTTTTCGTCGGTGGCTACCTCTTTCTCCTCTTCTAAGGCCTTTTTCAAGTAAGTTGGCAGCTTAAAGAGCGCTTCATGGTATTCAGGAGAGTAAAACTTGATGTCTACGACGTTCCTCCAAGTTAGCCGGTTCCTGATTTCTTCCTCGCTTAGGCTTAGCGGGTCATGTTTTAACGATGCCAAAACAAACCCCCACAGGGAATTATATGATGGTACCCACGCACTATACGCCCTAACTATGGGGAATACTTTCCTCAACGTATTGAATATCAAAGCATAGGATTTCCTGCTGTAAAAGGTTGACGTTGCCTGTGTGACCATAATCCCATCATCCCGAAGGTGCCCCCTCACTATTTCATAAAATTGCTTAGTGTAAAGCATATAGGAGGGGCCCCCTCTGATAGGGTCCGTAACGTCTATCATGACGACATCATATTTTTCCCCACTCTTTTCGAGATAAGCCCTGCCGTCACCAAAGATAAGGTTTAACCTTCTATCCTTAAACGCCCCCGCACTCAATTGAGGCATGAACTCCTCTGATACTCGAACAACTTCTTCATCTACGTCAACCATAAAAACCCTTTTAACCACACGGTGCTTAAGCGCTTCGCGTACGGTCGCCCCTTCACCTCCACCAATTACGAGAATGCACTCCGGCGAAGGATGCGTCACCATGGCTGGGTGAACCAAAGCCTCGTGATATATGAATTCATCAGCTGTGGATGACTGGACTTTGCCGTCCAGCACAAGGCAGATGCCATAGTCTCTGGTTTCCACTACATCTATCTCTTGAAACCGAGACCTGCCACTGTAGATGTATCTCTCCACTTTGTGTATCACTGCGGTGCCCTCAGTTTGATGCTCTACAATCCATCTCCATTTACTCGTGTAAATCACCCAGCATGCAGGTAGCCCTTCTAGGTAGGACTCCCCTCTTTATCTCGAGCACGTTCACGTTCAATGGCTTAAAGCGCTTTATCAGGTACTCGCATGCCTTCCAAGGATCCATGCGTTCACCACACGTAAACACATCAACAGCGGCGTAGCCGTGTTCGGGCCACGTGTGGATAGACACATGCGACTCGGATATCACCACGACGCCCGTAATGCCTTGAGGGTTGAACTTATGAAAGAAGACGCCGCAAACGTTGCCGTTCGCCCTCCTTACAGCCTCAACCATAGCCTCCCTCACCGCCGCCTCATCATCGAGAAGCCTTGGAGAACACTCATACATTTCCAATATGACGTGTCTTCCCAGCTCTATCTTAGGTCTTTCTTCGTTCAACTCACATCTCAGCCCCCTTTCTTGGCGTTCATCCCGTTTTTTGGGACCCCCTCAACCTTTAAACATTTCGCACTTGGAGCTCTATAATCTGATGTTCGGAAATGAAGGTTCTTGAGATCTGAGGAGAATAAAACAATATTGATTACTTTCAATATATTGAGGAGGTAAGGTTTAGGAGTTTATTACACACCAATATTGGTATTGTGGCACCCTTCAACATTGATGAGTGGAAAAGTAAGGCTTAGTTAAAGCTGAGTCCTTAAAGTTTCACCTCCAACTTATCAGCTACGCTTTTCGTCACGATGCTTTCGAACTCCTCGACATTCTTGAAGGGGCGCTTCTTCAATATTAACTCTATAGTGTTCCTGGAGAGGCCGGGTATGCTCTCCCACATTTTGCGGGGAGCGCTATTTACGCTTATGGGCGTTTCAATGCCCACTACGGACCTGAACCCATGCGAAGTCACCAACACATCAATCTTCTCCCCTAGGCCCCGGGAGTATGGCAGAAAAACCAAGACCGGGTAAGATCCTGCCTGTCTAGCGTAGGTGCCTCCACCACCATGCTTCTCAACGTAGCATCCCCTCAACTTACTCCACGTGGGCAAAACCCTCCTAATCATTGGGAGGTCCACCTCCATTCGCATCCTCCGCTTGTAGGCTTGAAAAATCCTCTTGTTCCTCTTCATTATCCTATCTCCCACCTCCCACATGGGGGTGTTGGGAAATACCATCACCTGCCTTATGTTCACTCTGCGGACCATAAGTCCCTCTTCCAGAACTTTCTTCATGAAATCGAGGTTTTCCTCGTATGTTCTCTCGGTCTCCCCCTTAAGTCCGTGGACGAAGTTCACACCGGGTAACAAGTGCGGCAACCCGTTGTACCCCCTTGCAGACCCCACGGAGTTTATTACTCGTATAGCTTCCAGGGCCTCCTCCGGGTAGACCTTTAAATTGTTGCTCTTCACAACGTTCGGATCTGCCGACTCGACGCCTAAGGCAGCCACATCGCCTGAAGTGTGGTTTTCAACTATGATTTTACATGCCTCTACGGATTCTTCTTTGTGGTGGTAGATGGTTCCCGGATTAACGTTATCTATGTGGAGGGTTTCGAGCGCTGGGGCCACGGCCCTTATGCCTTCAAACAGCTTCCTTATGGCCTCGACGTTGGGCTTTGGAAACTCCTCAACCCCAACCTCCTTAGACTGATATGCAAGTATGTCGGGTTGCCTCCCCAACCTTATGTTTCTTACGCCAGCTTCGTAGAGCGCTTTGACCTCACACACAACGTGCTCTATAGCCCTGAACTTTGGCTCCCCGTAGAGCGGCTCCACGCAAAAAGAGCACCCCCCAACTATGAATCGAGGACAGCCCCAATACGTCTCCACCTCGCATATCAAGTTGAACCCGTAGTTGGGGTGCTGCCCCACTATTTTCACACCGCGAACGGCCGCCTCAGCCACCAGCTTCGGGCTTCTTTCATGGGTTGAAATGGAGAGGCCGCGTTTAAAGCAGTTCAAAGCAAGCTCGTACAGCCCGCTCTCGAAAGAGAAGTGGAACATGTAGTCGAAGTCTCGCTTCAGTTCTTCGGGCATAATTGCCGCCCGCCCACCTTCAATCCCAAAGCCGAAGGATACGACTGGACCCACCAAAACCTTAACCGGTTCCGGCAAGAGGCGGGACCACGTCTTAAGCTCCCTGAAGCTTATGGGTGTTCCACCTAGGTAGCTTCCAGGGACAGTTACCCCCGCTATGAAGATTACCGCGTCGAGCTTCGACAACATTTTAAGATAACCGCTTATATCACTTCGAAGCTGATCCACGGTTAAGTACAGCACCTCGGCGCGCGGATCCGCCAGCCACACAGCACCCGCCGAGTACCGGGCATAGACATCAAGGTATGGCGGGACCCCTAAGCCGCTGGGCTCATCGATATAGCCATCAACTATGCATACCCTGAGCGTCATGGTTGCTTAAAGTTAAATGCCCACGCATCTTAATAAAGTCGAGGGGTACACTTGAGCGTATCTGAAGTAGGTGAGTGGAAGCTCATAGAAGCGATATGGGACGTAATAGAGAGGGACCCCGAAGAAGTTATGGGCGCGAACGACGACGTCGTAGCGCGAAGAATTGGAGGAAACAAGCTCCTCGTGTCTCACGTTGACACGCTCGCGTGGAGCACGGACGTCCTACCGGGAATGACCCCGCACAGCATTGGGTTTAAGTCCGTTATAATGAATGTAAGCGACATGGCTGCTAAAGGGGTAAGGCCCCTAGGAATGCTCTTCTCGCTTGGGGTGCCTCGAAACTGCGAAGTTAAATGCATTGAAGAGATAGCCAAAGGATGGAGAGATGCAGCCGCAAAGTATCGACTGCACGTATGGGGAGGGGACATAACCGAGGCGCCCGAGCTGATGTTAACTGGGGCGATAATGGGCATTACAGGCGAAGGTAAAATAATGAGGAGGAGGGGGGCTAGTGAAGGAGATCTTGTCGCCTGCATAGGCACCTTCGGATTAACGAGCGTTGCCTACCTGATGCTCCTTCAAGGTAGGGCGGCGCCCTCAAAAATTGTTGAGCTCAAGGCCAAAAGGGCGGCATACTACCCCAAGGCCCACCTGAAGGAAGGAATGCTGTTGGCGAGGACGGGTGCGGTCACAGCATCAATGGATTGCAGTGATGGACTCGCTTGGAGCTTGCACACTCTGTGCTCGTTGAATAACGTGGGAATGGTCATAAAATGCATACCCATGCCCCCCGAAGTTGAAGCGTACGCGAAAGCCCATGGCTTGGACCCAATCGATTTGGCGCTTTACGGTGGAGAGGAGTACTCGCTAATCTTCACGCTGAAGCGCAGCTCCCTAAAAAGCATGCCAAAAAGCTTGGTTAGAAAGATGTACATAATGGGTGAAGTGACATCCGACAAAAAATTAAGGCTCCTCCTAGATGAGGAGGAAAAAGAGATAGAGAAACGAGGATGGGAACACCTGAGGCGTTAATCATTAGCCCTAACATCCTCGGGTGCAAGTAGGGCTTCGGGCTTAATCATGCTATCCCTTTCACGGAACCCCCTTTGGAATCAATGAGGGTCCAGCGGCATCGGGGTCTTCCCATTGTAGCTGCCACAATTAGCATACTGGACCTGCTTCCTAACACTCACATTCAACCCATACTTAGTCCACTCCTTGTAGGGCTGCCTGTTAATCCAAGCGCTTAAAATACTGCTTCGTCACCGACGCCGGACCAAATGATGTATGATTTGAATATGGCGCACGGGCTAGTGGCACAGTTTAGAATCCTCGGCCTTAGATGTCGAGACTCTTCACTAAATAACCTAGAAAGGGCAATGATACTTCACCATAGAGCAGCCAGCTTAACCTAGCTCAGCGGCCCCCAAGCCTCTCAGCGATGTCGCGGAGATTCATTGACGTGACAAGCTCTGCGCCTGAAGACTTAGAAGAATTGATCGAGCCCTGAAGCTATGGATGTTGGAGCCCCGGGCGGGGGTTGAACCCGCGACCTGCCGCTTACGAGGCGGCCGCCCTAACCGCTAGGCAACCGGGGCTTCCGCTTCTAGTAGAAGTTGAGTTAATAAAAGGTTTGTTCACCTAGAAAGCCTGCCCCACCCTATCGCTTTTCGCTTTACTGCACCTTCATCTCTTTACTCTTCCTTTATTTCTCGGTTTCAGGTTATGCTTCCACGATGATTGTAATAATAACTATATTAATAATAGAAACGCGTATTCATCGACGACGCGCCAATTGGCAGCAAACATGGAATCTAAACTCCTCCTACCCAAGAGCAAACGTTGTTTAGCTGATTTAACAATTATTAAAGAACAATCGAAACAATTATGGCTATAACAGCATAGCAGCACGAGCTTGTTTCTGCCCTTCTATCCTAGGGGTTAAAATGATGTTGTTAACGCTCATCAGAATGATTGCTGCAACTGTTCATGGTAACCACGAAGAAAACTCACACCTCCAGGTTTTTACAACTTGAGGCTACCGCCCAAGCCTCGACCCCACATTATCAGGGGTTGGCCATTTGATAAGGCTTTTTAATATTGCTATTGGACGAAGTTCTACGCATAAATCTTTTGAAAAATTATAGGATAAGCCATTTAATGGGGTGGCGCTGCCTATTTTTGTGTTCAGTGCAAGGTAAGCCCCTCATTGATTAAGAATATCATGGCTGAGTTAGGCGGATTCCCAGCCTCTAAGAATATAGATGTAACGTTGCTGAAACTTGTTGGCCCATCATAATTAACCTTCCCTCGACATCTAAAAAGCTAAGATTAAACATCTACTTCAATAATCATAATGGGTGTAATCTCATGCCAATTCTAATACACTGTTCGTCCATTAACATTATCTCAGAGGCTTTCCTTTGCAGCCCTAGTCGTACAGAGAACATTAAGTTACATGCTAAGAGTTTTGGTAGCCTCTTCACATGATCTAAGTGAGCATCAATAATATCAGTACCTAAGTCTTCCTCAGAAAGCACGTGAAAGAGCAAAAAGTGGAATTGATATGGCTATCTTTCTACACTTTTTGCTTTGAAACCGGTGATGAACTCTCTACCTCGAAAGACAAAAAGAAGCGTGAACGGCCAATCCCCTAGCATCGCTAAAGACGTCAAATAGTTCGCGTATAGTGCCCTCATAACGTCAATGATCTTGAGGTCCCGCGATTAATCCCTTTCTTCAAACTTACTTCTCCAAGTTTTCGGAGAAACATGCTTGTTTACCATTTTTCAAATTACGCTTTAGCTCTTTAAAACCTTATGATTTTTAAACATTTGCTGTTGAGGTGAAGCTCGAACCCATTGTTGGGCTGGATCCCACGTAAGCTCGCCTCTTCTTTTATTTACATAGCATTAAGTCATGAGTAAATATTTGTTATTAATCGACGTGAAACCGTTTAAAATGAAAAAATGGTGGTTAGTTTGCGCGTTACAGAGTTCTAGCCTGCCGTTTTTCTGCGTTGCATTATGGAGTAGATGGAAGCTACTGCTGCTATCAGCGCTAGGATTACAGCCGCGTAGATTGGAATGGTCATGGCGTTTGCGGCTAATTGGGCGGCTTCAGCGGCGCCCTTTACGCCTGAAATGTCGGCCTTTATTGTGCCCACATCTGTTCTTATTGTGGCTACGTTTCCATCCACTGCCTCAACCCTGCCCTTGATTACTCCAACATTCGTTTGGATTATGGCTACCCCATCCTTTATTTCCGTCACAACTGGTCTAATCGCTGCAACATCCACTTTGAGTGTTCCAACATCGGTCTTTATGGTGGCTACGTCACCTTCAATTGACATTATCTTAGCATTAAGAGTTTCCAGCACAGATTTCAACGTAAGCTCTGTAGCCGAGAACGCCATGAGTCCCTTTAAGTATTTGCATAGCTCTTGCGCTCTCGCAAAGCTCATGCTGGCCTCTCCGTAGAGCTTTAAAGCTTCAACCTTCTCATCGCTAAGCTCAGCCAAAGCCATCTTGCGCATGCCTTCCCAGTAGAGTGCCTTAGCTTCATCAAACATGTTATTTAGCAAAACCCTGCTCCAGTCATTGCTTGGGCTCAGCTTCTCCACGGCTTGAGCCGCCGAGAACAGCTCTCGAAGAGCCTCATCGCAGAGGGCCTTCGTCGTAGCTAATGGGCCGTCCTTGAGGTATACCTTCACGTACTGGCCCGTCTGGCCAGGGGATAAACGCCCCCATTCAGGGTACTTCGGATTTCCTGCGCAGACGTAGAGGACTCCATCAGCTGGCACTGCAACCTTGGAGTGAAGCGTTGCTGATGTCAAACCGAAGCGGTTTATTGTATTTCCTGTCCATCCAGCATTTCTGATCCAGGCAGACCCGTTCCAGTAATCCGTACTGCTCATGATGTCCATTATCGTTTGAACGTTGAGCTTCCCATAAAAGTCCTTTATGTACCTTTCAGCCGTCAAGTAACGGAACCAGCTTGACGGGTAGTAAAGCTTAGGATCCCACGGCACCTGTGAAGGCATCATTGTTGAGTTTATAAAGTGGTTTATTGCTATTATGTAGTCCTTTTCCCCGAAGGCGCCAGGTCTTCTCACGGCTTTAAGCGAGGCTGTAGCCTCTATTACGTAAGCGTTTCCCCTCACGTCTACTATTAAGTGATTGATGCCGTTGCTTGCTGGAACACTTAGAATGACGTCTTTAGCCTCATCAGCGGTCGAACAGGTCATTGCTATGTACGGCCCCAATATGAAGTCAGTGATGCCATAGTCTACATCTTCCCTTCTGGCGTTAGGCCCTTTATTGGACTCGTGAACTAGTCCCTTATCGTTCATCTGAAAGTTGTCTCCGAGCCTACCTGCTATTCCAAAGGAGACAAAAGCATTGCCGCCATTCGGGTATGCTATCACTATAACTATGTACGAGTAGCCCCTCCCGAAGGGGTAGTCAAAGTTTGAGCCAGCTATGGTTTTCCCATCACTTGTAGCGGAGCCCCAAACAGCTATGTTGGAGCACGAAACAGGTAAAGGAAGCCATTCGAATTCCACTTGATAGTTTATAAGAAGTACATCCCAGTAGGTGACGTTGTATCCGGAGTCTTGAGCTCCATCAGCTATGCCTTCCAGTATTTCCCAGTACTTTACCTTGGTGAGCCACTGCTTCAAGCACCGGTCGTAAGCCGCGAGCTTCTCGAGTATAAGGCTCCTGTCATACCTTTCTAGCAGGGCAGACCATAATCCGTCCTTAACCAATGTGATGTACTTTGCAACCTGTCTACCGTATTGGTAGCCCATTTCGTATTCTGACCCGGAGACATAGACCACAGGAAAGAACCCTGGAGGAACCTCTTGTGAAGACGTAAAGGTAGAGGTAACTTCTATACTGCCAGTGGTCAAAGGAGCTGAGCATAACGTGAAGAACAGCACCACGAGCAGGACGCACGAAAAGAGCGTCGCCTTCATACTTAACATCTCTGTAAATAGAACTGAGTAGAATTAAATATATAGATTGTGCGCATAAACGTAGAATAATTGCCTTTCATTTTTTCTTTCAAATAGGTTTGTTTTTTATTTCGTTATATTTTCATCGATATTTGTAGGAATCTATTTAGTGTTAATTAAACAACTTTTGTATTTGATTTTATTAGTTTTTTAAGTAATATAACCTATTATTAGGCTTTGTATATGGTAAGGCTTTAGGAATGCCACTATGCCCGTGAAGTATGCGAGCTTGAATGCAGAACTCCAGGCCATACGACCTTCAGCTGGTTTATTATCCGTGCCAGCTCTGAAAGCTGTTTAGGAATCCTAAACAGTTAGGGTAAAGTTGTGGAGTTCATCCATGGTGCGGGGGGTGGGATTTGAACCCACGCAGGCCTACGCCATGGGAGCCTCAGTCCCACGCCTTTGACCTGACTCGGCCACCCCCGCCTCCACTCTCAGCGTAGCATAGCGTTGTGTTATATACTTTATTTCGTTGCAGCCTCCGCCACCTAAAGGTTAGGGTTCTTAAATCTTTGTTGGCTTGGAGCTTAAGCGGCATTACAGGCCTTTGTTGACGTTGAATTATCAGGAACTTTGCTTGAATGGCGGGTGGCTGCTGGAAGCATATTTAACTACCAACTTTTAAATAGCTGAAGCTTGTGGTGCCGATATTGGAAGAATCGGTGAGCACTCTTGAACTTAAAGGATGCTCTACGCGACTATTCCATTAACGAGTTGGGCTTCAATGTCATAGGGTTTACCTCAGCTGATAGCCTAAAAAGCTATGTAGATGCGTGGGCTAAAACGGTGGTTATAGCCGGCATCGTGGTTTGGGATGAACTTTTCGACGCTGTCATCTACAGGAATGGTAGAAGCGGGCTTGACGTTTACTACGTCTACGAGGTCATCCTAGCTGAGAAGGCTCTAAAGCTGTGCATGCACCTAAGAGAGATTGGCTTTAAAGCTAAACATGAGCCGTATAGAATACCATTGAAGGTTGCTGCGAGCAAGGCGGGTGTTGGCTGTTACGGCAAAAACTCCCTCATTATAAACCTAGCTTATGGCTCAAAAATAAGGTTGACCTCCGTAGTTACAAACGTGGAGGTAGAGCCCGACCCACCATTGAATGAAGATCTTTGTAGGGGGTGCACAAGGTGTGTGGAGGCCTGCCCTCTCAACGCTATACATGAGCCCTACAAGGTTGACCCTCAACGTTGCGTAAACTCCCTGCTTCCACCTCCTCGAGAAGTTTCGGAAGGCGTTGTTGAGGCTTCAAAAAGGCTGATTAAGAGGCCCACGCGAGGCTCTGCCATCCCATGCATGATATGCCAGAACGTGTGTCCCTACAATCGGCTCTAGGAAAAGCTTCTAAGGCTACGCTTAGCCCTTATATTTAAGGCAATGATGACTCTGACCTCGACGATGCGATGAAGAGGATCTTGAGTGCTGAGCCCTACTACCAAAATCCATCGTCGGATTTTGGGTTGAGTGGTAAAGCTGTGAGCTCACCCCAGCTCCTTTCCCTGTAACTATTTCACATTAATCAACTCGTTGATGTTCCTCGAGATGGGAAACTTGTTCCTCCACCCATGCTGTAGGCTAGGGCTGCCGCCACTATAATTTTGCTAGGAGCGCGAATCATTACTTGGAGATTCTGTTGAAGACCATATAATGATGTGCTCATCATTAATGGCTATGGTATTATTTCTACCGTGTTTGCAAACTTTGGGTACTCCAAGTCTTCAATAGCGATTCTACCGTCTTCAACCGCTTCCTCGAATAAGGGCTTAGCGCTTTGAAGTGCATCTATGAGCGTTTTGGCGGAGAGGCAGAGGAGCTTGAAGCCGTCTTCACCCCAAAGCCGTTCATAATGTGCGTATAGACATCGGCCTCCGCAGAGGCTTATGTAACGGCATCTTTCGCATGGCTCCCCTATTCCAAGTTGGGCTCTAGCCTTCTCCAGCAGCTCCTCGCGGCTAGACGTCTTTATGTTGCCCATCCTCGCCCACTCAACATCCACGGCTATCGGACAGGCCAAGACGTCGCCATTGGTATTCACCGTTAGCGCGTTCCAGCCAGCCCCGCAGGGCGGCTTCCCCAGCGGGCTGCCCCTCACAATCGCATGCGTCAACGCCTTGAATGGGGCTATCCCGAGGATTTTACCATCCAAGACCTTTGATACCCAAAAATCCACTAGCCGGCTGAGCTTTGGAAGATAGGTGTTCACCAGCCAGTTCCTAAATCCAAGCTCGTTGGGGCTCCATACAGCGTCGAGCTGCCAGTGCACGTGATCGAAAAGCTGAAGGCCCAGCAGGTGCTTCACGTCACGGTCGATATCGCTTTGCATAGTCGCGGTCATCCTAGCTACCAAATCACCCTTGTAGCCCAAGGCCCTCAGCTTCGAGGCGGCTGAAACAACCTTCTTGTAGGTGCCTGAACCCCTATAATAATCGGTTAGCCGCTCCACTCCGTCTATCGACAGGAGCACCGTATCCATTCGAAGCCAGTATTGGCTGGGCAGCGCATCGATTAAGAAGCCGTTCGTCTGGATAACGTAGTGTTGAGCCCTAACTTCATCCATGATTTCGGCTATTAATGCTGCGTTGAGCAGCGGTTCACCACCGTAAAAGGCTATAGTCAACTCATCGTCTCCATGCAGGAAATCCCTGAGCTCATCGATTGTGTATCCGATTTTTGGGGGTACGAGGCTTGACGGGAAGCTGCCACCGCAATACTTACATTTCAAGTTGCATTTACCAGTTGTGATGATGTAGCAGAGCATTCCCACCAGCACCTCACCCTTGTTGTGGAAAGGCAGATCCAAGCAGCTTCCACCTTTGCCTTCCGCTAAAAGCCTATCGTCCAGGCAGCGCAACCCAAGGCAGCTAACCTTTTCTCCGACCGCCCGTAGCATTATGGGTGGGTTCAGCGTTGTGGAGGCTTCTAGTGACAACCGATGTTGGCAGGGAGCAGTGGACCAGGTGGGAAGTGCTGGACACGGTGTTTCCCTACGATCAGGGGGTTCGAGTCCGAGTTTTCGATAGAAAGGGCGTTTTACTCGTATGGTCAAGCTTGGAAAGCAACAACTTGCTGCAGCTCTTGGTTGGTAGGTTGACTAGGGCTCGTAGACTCGTACGCTTTGATGACAGCTGCTCGTGTAAGCTTAGAGACATAGTATACTCCGCGAAGAGGATAGTTGGAGGTTTCCGAAACTTTAAAGTGAAAAGCGAGGTGCGGGGGGGCTACCTGTGCATGGGGTGTGAGGAGCTTTCGAACGCCGTGTCCGTGGAGCTCGGATGTTTAGGAGGCATTGAGACCCTGTTGATAGAAGTTGTCTGGGACGTTGTAGGTTTATCGTTTTCGCGTTTGGGGAAATTATCGGAGAGAGCGGCTCGGGCGCCCCGCAAGGACTTCAACCCTTCAGGAGGAGAGGGTACAATTTCAAAGAGCCACCTTATAAGGGAGGGTACTTGAAGATAAGCAGCGTAAAAGTTTAGAGCACATATTGAATGGTGCTCAGGTGAAGGGCCTTGAAGGTTATGATGGTTGACGTGTCAAGCAAAGAAGAGGTTTACAGGGAGGCTGAGGCTGAGGGTTTCATAAAGCTTAAACGGGAAACACTGGAGAGGATCGCGAAGAACGAGGTGGAAAAAGGTGATGTCCTATCGGTTACCACAACCGCCGCTATAATGGCAGCTAAGAAGACCGCCGAAATATTGCCGCTCTGCCATCAATTGCCGTTAACAAACGTGTCAATAAAGATCGCACTGGAAGATGAAGGGGTAAGGGTGAGGTCCCTTGTTAAAACCGTTGGGAAGACCGGTGTAGAGATGGAGGCGTTGGTCGCCGTTGCGGCAGCCCTCCTCAACATATGGGATATGGTTAAAAGGTACGAGAAAGATGATGCTGGTCAATATCCTCACACTGAAATTACATGCATAAGGGTTAAGAAGAAGGCAAAGGTGGAAGTGAATGAGCAAAACGGTTGAGGAGCACAGGAGGAAGGCCTCCAAGCCGCCGTCCTTCTACGTTATTGTTACCAGCGACACCCTTTACGCTGCGCTGAGGAGAGGAGAGAGGATTGAAGACGAAAACGGCCTAAGAATAATGAGGTTGGTGACGGCTGAAGGATACGAATTCAAGGGCAGATCCATAGTCCCCAACGATCCCGACACCATAAGAGGCGAGATAGTGAAGGTTGTAGAAGCATTAAAGCCAGACGTCATCGTAACCACTGGTGGCACAGGACTTGGAGCGAAAGACCTCACGATAGAGGTCGTTGAAGGTCTCCTAGAGAAGAGGATACCGGGCTTCGGCGAGCTGTTGAGGTTGCTAAGCTACAATGAGATAGGGAGCGCAGCTATGTTGACTCGGGCGACAGCTGGCACTCATCGAGGCACTGTTATTTTTTCGATACCGGGCTCGCCCCACGCCGTTGAGCTTGCCCTGAAAAAACTGATAATCCCCGAGGCCAAGCACATCGTAGCTCATCTGAGGGGGTATTAGTTGAAGAGCCTGATCGGAGTGGTGGGCGCTAACAGAATTGCCCGAGTAAGTTTTCTATGTGAGGCCTCAAGGAGGCTGGCCAAAAGGGGCTACCGCGTTGTCTCGGTGACCTGCGATGACAACTTCGATGCCTGCTTGGAAGATGCGGAAAGCTCGTTAAGCGCCAGCATAATTGGCTCTAAGACTTTCATTAAGTCGTCCTTTAAGCTAAGGATAGATGAAATCAGCAGCATTGTGCCCTATGCATGGTGTCTGGTGTTAATGGAGGGGGTCGGCCCCGGCGGCAACGTCCTGGTGGCCTCCTCTTCTCAAGATGTTGAGGAGTGGTCCGAAAAGAGCATAGCCGTAGTTCCCCTCAACGACGAGGCTAGGATTAGCGCTGAGGCTCGAGGAGCAAGGGTTACGGACCTCGAAGGTGCTGTTGAGGTCATATTCGATAGGGCATTGAGGGATGTCCTATCTCTACTGGCCCAGGAAGACTGCGGAGAATGCGGTTACGGCAGCTGTAGGGGATTGGCTGAATCCGTACTTAAAGGCACGGAACATCCAGTCAGATGCGCCAAGAGAACTATGCCCCTCCGAGTACTCGTTAACGGAGAACAGCTAATCTTAAACCCGTTCACGACGAAGATGTTCTCCCAGGTGATAACAAGCCTTCTTCAGATACTGAAAGGAGTCCCGAGAAACCCTAGGAGAATTCACATCGATTTGTGGGCCGATTAAGCACCTCTCTTTAATAGGGATTCCATGGGCCCCTCCAGCCCAAGCCACTTAGATACGTCGTGCTTAGACAATCCCGGGGCCTCGTATATTGCATGGAGGAACGGCATAATCTCGCTGCTCGCCTTCCTCTTTGATAGGTGGCACTTCGAGGCTATCTTTTCGCAGATGGACTCCCTTGTACTTCTCGTCTGCCTAGCTTTGGCCATGAGTAGGATTTTTTGCGGGAAACTGTACTTCACAAATTTGTAAGGGCTCCTCCTCGCCATTGACACCCCAGCAGTCATTAAGTATATCACATGCCTCAACAGCTCCCACTTCTGCGTCCTCCTCATCCTGCCCAAGAATAAGTCAGCCCTAGCCAGGTAATAGTACGCCTCAGCAAGTTCGTCAACGTCTGTATACTGCCTCGGTAAGTTCTCGTCTATCCACGACATGAGGGACTCGTAATCCAGAACGAATAGGTCGACCACGTTTCGGGCATCCTCACATCTCTTAGCTGTAAAGAGCATCCTCAATACGTCGAAGGCTTGGTACTGCCTATTCCTAGCCCTAAGCCAGGATACGTCGCTGACGCTCAAAGCATTTTTGCCTTGGGCTGCGGCTTGGAGGTCGTTGACGGCAGACCTCATGTCTCCCTCCGATATATCCGCAATTATCTTAAGTGCCCTCTCATCAGCTTGTATGCCCTCGCGGGAGCATATCCTCTTTAAGTGCTTAACTATCGAGGCCTTTCCAAGGCGCTTGAACTCGATTAACAATGAGAGGTCTCTGAGGGGCCTTAACTTAGGATCCCAGGGATCGTTTGCGGTCATGGCTACTGGAAACCTGGACTCAGCGATTACGCTTACCACCGCTTTTACGCCCCCAGCGTCCTCGGTACCAGTCAACCCATCAATTTCGTCTAAAAATATCAGCTTGCCCCTAGCGCCGTAAAGGCTTATCGACTGAGATGATAGTCCAGCAAGCCTCTTGACAACCGCCTCGGAGCGCGTATCGCTCGCGTTGAGCTCCATCAATTCATATCGGAGCTCTCGGGCTGCAACCTCCACTAACAGCGTTTTGCCAACCCCGGGAGGGCCGTAAAGCAGCGCAGCCTTATCTCCGGGCTTCCAGCCCTTCAGCCACGAGAGGAACTTAATTATGTAGTCGGCCTCGCCAACTACCTCCTTGATTTCGCCTATCGTGCGCGGCTTGTGTTTCTCGGTCCAAGGAACGTGGTGCGGCATTGTCATAGCCTAGCCCGCCGTTTTTCTGCCCATCCTTGCCAGTTGGGCGAGGAGGGCTGACAGCTGTATATCTTCATTGGCTCCTTCAACAAGCCTGTAGTCAACCTCAGCTATGTGGTCCTCTATCTCGACCTTCAGGTGTTCAGGTATGCTGAGCTTGAAGAGCTCAACGTGCATTTGCCTTATTATGTCAGTCCCCGTTAAGCCGTAATTTATCATCAGGTCATGCACTTTCTGCTTAGCTGACAGGACGTCCCCTTTTAGTGCCATGTTAAGTGCCTCTTGGATTTCCGCGGGCCTCGCCTTTCCGGCTACCCTGTAGACCGCGGTGTCGTCAACCACCCCCCCATAGGCCGCAGCAGCTTGAAGAAGGTTTATAGCCCTCCTCAGGTCCCCACCAGCGATGTACCATATAGCTTCAAGGCCAGCCTCAGTCACCTCTACCCCCTCAAGAGATGCTATGAGGCCAATCCGCTTAACAACGTCGTCTTTTGAAAGCATTGAGAACCTGAAAATAGCACAACGTGATTGTATCGGCTCTATAATCTTTGAACCGTAATTCGCTATCAGTATGAACCTCGTCGTCCTCCAAAACATCTCCATTATGCGCCTAAGGCTCCACTGGGCCTCGGAGGTCATGGCATCGCATTCGTCGAGTATTATGGTCTTAAACGGCGCGTCACCCACGGCCACCGTCTTTGCGTAATCTTTCACCCTTTCCCTTATGGTTTGGATGCCGCGCTCATCCGAGGCGTTGAGTTCCAATACGTTTTGCCTCCATGCCTCTCCGTAGAGCTCGTAGACTAGGCACAGCGCAGCGGTGGTTTTGCCGGTCCCGGGAGGGCCTACAAACAGCAGGTGAGGAATGTTTTTCTCCTCCGCGAACTTCTTAAGCCTCTCCACGACTTCCCTTTGGTTAACTATATCGTCAAGCTTCCTTGGCCTGTACTTTTCAACCCATAATGCGGGGACTTCCTCCCTAAGGGCCATACAAATCTCAAAGAATAACTGTCGCTTTGTGCTTTATAGAGTTTAGCTCCTAAACAAAAACCCGGAAACCGCCTGAACTGGTGCCTGAAGAATTGACGTTAAGCGCTTAGGGGCAAGGCCGAGAATTTCGACGGCTTATTCATTTTTGCTTGGGATCCCCCTTCACAGCGTTATTTGAGAAGGATTTTAAAACAGCGGAAGCCTATTAAAATATGCTGAGAATGATGAATTCATCCTCCGCCGGCGACGTCTTCTACGCCTTCGAGAAGGTTAAAGTGAGGTTCTTGAAGAGAACGCCGGAAGTAGAGGTTGGAGGTGAAGTTTTAGGCCCATTCAATCAGAACCAGGAGGTAGAGGTCGATCGATGGATAGCCCGTATGTTAAGCGAGGAGGGTTACGCCGAGGTAATCGATGAGAAGGGCGTTGACCTAAACGCGCTCTCCAAGATCGCATGGAAGGAGAGCCGAAACCCGCAGCTATCGCGCCTTGAGCCTACGTTTTACGTTAAGGCAAGGCATTACCTTCAGAAGCTCGCTGAAAAAGCGAGTAGAGCACCTGAAGCTTTAACGGAAAAGAAGTCGGCAGAAGTCAAGCTCACAGACATAATTAACTGCAGGTTACAGAAGATTGTTCACATGGCTCTGGTTGGCACTCAACCACCACGAGAAGTGCTGGAAAACCTCACTCCTGAGGAGAAGCTGCTGCTCGAAGAGCTTAGCACGATGATCTCTCAGTGGAGGCGAGACATCAGGGGCGAGAATCATGGTTGAGGCGAAGCTTGAGGATCCCATTGGCCAGTTCGCAGAGTTCTTCAAGTCCTTTAGTGAAGGCAGGATCAGAAAGTACGAAGAGAGGGTTCGACAGCTGATCATCTCCAGCTCCAGGTCGCTGGTGGTGGACTTCGACGACCTGCTCCTCTTCGATAAGGAGCTAGCGAGGAACGTTGTGGACAAGCCTTACACCTACTTGGAGTACGCTTCCTCAGCTCTTTACGACGTCGTTAAGAGCATAGATAGGAGCTATGCTGAGAAGGTTAAGAGATTTCACGTCAGGCTTAGGGGCGCAGGCGACGTAGTTCCAGTAAGGAGGGTGAGGGCTGAACACATAAACAGGATGATCACTGTGGAGGGCGTTCTCGTGAGGGCCAGCACTATAAAGCAAAAACTTGTAGAAGGCACTTTCATATGCAGGAACAAGGATTGCGGAGAGATCATAAAGATCCCGCAGACTTCAAGGACTTTTATGGCTCCAGCCTTCTGCAGCAGGTGTGGCAAGAAAGGCGTTTTGGAGTTCAGCCCCGAGGACTCCACCTATATGGACGTGCAAACCTTAGTTGTTCAAGAGAGGCCAGAAGAACTTCCTCCAGGCCAGCTGCCACGCTCAATAGAGGTCACTCTAAGCGACGACCTTGTGGACACAGCGAGGCCGGGCGATAGGGTACTGGTGAGCGGCGTGCTCTCCATAAGGCAGGAGCACTCACCTAAGGTAGGTAAGCTGTCAACATTTACAACTTACCTAGATGCCAACTACGTTGAAGTCTCCACCAGAGGCATTGAGGACATAGATATAACTACTGATGACGAAATCAAGTTTAGAGAGGCTGCTAAAGACCCCGAGATAGTGAATAAGATAGTTATGTCGTTAGCCCCCTCAATCTTCGGCATGGAAGAAATCAAAGAGGCGATAGCTTACATGCTCTTCGGCGGGGTCCCAAAGGTGATGCCAGATGGCGTGAAGATTCGAGGGGACATACACGTCTTGATAGTTGGAGATCCTGGGACAGCTAAAAGCCAGCTGCTCCAATACGTGGCCAAATTAGCTCCACGAGGAATCTACACCTCCGGCAAAGGCTCAACAGCGGCAGGCCTCACAGCCACGGTGTTGAGGGACAAGAACACGGGGGACTTCTTCTTGGAGGCTGGAGCCTTAGTGCTCGCTGATAACGGCGTTGCCGCGGTGGACGAAATAGACAAGATGAGGCCTGAAGACAGAGTGGCAATGCATGAAGCCATGGAGCAACAAACCATAAGCATAGCCAAGGCAGGCATAGTAGCCATGTTGAATGCGCGGGCATCAATCTTGGCTGCAGCCAACCCTACCTTTGGGAGGTATATGTCGAGCAGGCCGGTATCCGAAAACATAAACCTGCCAGTTACGATACTTTCGAGGTTTGACTTCATATTTGTGGTTCCAGATAAGCCCAGCAAAGCCAGGGATTCATTGCTTGTAGACCACGTTCTGAGCCTTCGAGCCTCTAGAAACAGCGCGGTGTCGCCGTTTCCCCCAGAATTCCTTAAAAAGTACATAGTCTACGCAAAGAAGAACGTTAGGCCTCAGCTAACAGATGCAGCAATGGAGAGAATAAAATCATACTTTCTTAGCTTAAGAGAAAAGGCTTCCGAAGAAGCCCCCGTACCCATAACTGTGAGGCAGCTCGAGACGCTCGTAAGAGCCGCTGAGGCGAGGGCTAGGATGGCGCTTAGAAGCGAAGTCACCGCGGAGGATGCTGAAGCAGCCATCAGGCTTATGGACTACTACCTGAGAACCGTGGGCACAGACGCTGCCGGTAGACAGGACATCGACATCATCATGACCGGCAGGCCCAGGACAGTGCAGCAGAAAATAGCTAGGCTTATAGGGATAGTAGAAGAGCTTCAGAAGGAGCTTCACGGCGACGTTAGTAAAGACCTGATAGTTGAGAAGGCCTTGCAGGAAGGCATGGATAAACCATTTGTAGAGAAAACGTTGAAGCAACTGTTAAACGATGGAGTGCTCTACCAACCACATGACGGTTATTATAAGAAGGTCTAACTATTCTAACGCTTAGGTGATAGACGATAGACGTCGACGCTCTTGAAATACCATTAGAAGTTAAGCGGGTTCTCATAGAACAAGGCGTGAAGTGGCTTTACCCAACGCAGGAAAAAGCGATAGAGGCAGGCTTACTGAGGGGGAAAAGTGTCGTCGTCTCCGCGCCTACGGCATCTGGAAAGACCCTCATAGCCGAGCTAGCAATAACCAAGAAGGTCCTAGGCGAAGGAGTTAAAGCGTTATACCTAACGCCGCTGAGGGCATTAGCATATGAGAAGTGGCTCGAGTTCAAGAAGTACGAGGAACGCAAGCTAATGAAGGTCGCCGTAACTACAGGCGACTATGACAGCGACGACAGGTGGCTGACGGATTACAACCTCATAATATGCACCAATGAGAAGTTGGACAGCTTGATGAGGCATGGCGCTCCTTGGATAAGAGAGGTTGGAGTGGTGGTTTCAGACGAGGTACACCTGATAAACGATGTAGACAGGGGCCCAACCCTTGAGGTTGTGCTGGCTAGGTTAAAGAGCCTCATAGAGAATGTGCAAATAGTGGCTCTAAGCGCTACCATAAAGAATGCGGAGGCCATAGCAAAGTGGCTTGACGCTGAAGTTGTTAAGGTAAACTGGCGACCCGTACCGTTGAAGGTTGGCGTATGCCTGGAGAACAAGATAATGTTCAACACGGGCGAGGAGCACGTCTTCGAGAGGGTTTCCGGGGACCCTGTAATCGACATGGCGTTGGAGACCGTTAAGAGCGGTGGTCAATGCTTGGTCTTCGCCAACACCCGCCAAAATGCCATGAAGTACGCGAGAAAGATGGCAGAGCGCTTAGAGCCGCTGGTAAGGCCAAAGGATGTAGACGACTTGTGCGCTGAAATGAGCGAGGGGGAAGAGGCGTCGCTCATAAATGCGGAGCTCGTTAGCTTATTGAGGAGGGGCAGCGCGTTTCATCATGCAGGCCTTTCTGCAAGGCAGCGGAGAATAATAGAGGAGGGCTTCAGGGGGTTTAAGATAAAGGTTGTGTGTTCAACGCCCACCCTAGCAGCCGGTGTCAATCTCCCGGCGAGGAGGGTTATAATCCAAGATTATAGAAGATATGATGTGGATCGCGGAATGCAAATGATCCCCATCTTAGAATTTCAGCAGATGGCGGGCAGAGCCGGTAGACCCCAATACGACGAATACGGCGAGGCAGTGGCTGTAGCGAGAAGCGAGGTTGAGGCTCACAACCTCTTTGAGCATTACGTATGCTCTGAACCGGAGGATATCACATCGCAGTTGACCAACGAGGCCTCTCTGAGGAAACACGTGCTGGCGGCCGTGGCTTCCTTTGGAAAAACCACAAGCTTCGACGAGATAATGGGGTTCATTGCCAAGACGTTTTACGCCCACCAATTCACGCTTGTTGGTACATCGTTAACCGTACGCGGAGTCTTGAAGTTTCTGGAGAAGGAGGGGTTCATCAACGCCGAGGGGAGGGGGTTTCTCAGGGCCACGGAGCTAGGCCGCAGGGTGTCCGAGCTGTACATTGATCCTCTCTCAGCGCTCGTAGTGTTGAGGGGCCTGAAAGGCCTCAAGCTGATTGACGATTTGAGGTGCCTGCACTTGGTGTGCAAGACGCCTGAAGTACCGAAGCTTCATGCAAGGAAGAAAGACTTTGAAATAATCGGAAGGCTTGCCGAGGAGATGGGAGAGACATCATTAAACGACGAGGGCGAGGAGGACATCATGTTAACGATATCCGAAATTAAAACTGCCCTGCTCATCTACGACTGGATGAACGAATTGTCGGAGGACGAAATAATTTCAAGATATGACGTAGGGCCCGGAGACATACACAGCGTGGTGCAAGCTGCTGAGTGGATTTGCTATGCTACAAGCGAGCTAGCCAAGATAGCGGGCTACCCCTCACACTCCAAGAAGTTTAGCACGTTAGCTCCACGCGTGAGGCTGGGAGTAAAGGAAGAGCTCCTAGAGCTAACTAAGCTTGAAGGCGTTGGAAGGGTGAGGGCGAGGGTATTGTATGAGCACGGCTATAAGAGCATTAAAGACGTTGCGAGGGCGAGGGCAAAGGACGTTGAGGGGCTCCCAAAAATAGGCCCCCGAATGGCGCGTAGGCTGGTGGAGCAAGCCCAAAGGATCTTAAAGGGAAGTGGTGGGGCCGGGGGGATTTGAACCCCCGATCACCAGCGGTCCGTGAAGTGGGGACTTCTCCCCAGGCTGGCATCCTAATCCAAGCTAGACTACGGCCCCCACCTCATTAAAGGCTGGGGATTGGCTATTTATCTTTGTCTCTACTCCTTTAAGGGCAATTCCTTTAGCACCCTATAAAAGGACTCCTCCGAGAGAGAGCGTTTGTACTCTCGCAGGGCTTTCAACGCTGAGCCTTCCTCAAAAGGCGCGTTAAGCTTTTGAATTAAAGACCGCGAGACCTCATTCTTCGAGAAGAAGAGGAAGCTGAGAATTGAAGATACGTTTGAAGTCCTCCTCTGAATGCTTGAACTACCGAAGTCCAACAGCACGGGCCTAAACTGCGCCGTTACGATTACGTGCCTATGCGCCCTTGAAAGCTCCCCGTGGTCTAACCCCACCGCATCAAGGCTTCGGCATTGACCTATCAAATCTCTCAGGGTTACAGCTAAATGCTCTCTTTGAGCCTTAGATGCGAAGATCCCTATGGGGTCTCCTTCCACAAGCTCCATAGCTATGAAGTCGTTGCTAAAACCGCGGATCTTGGCTCCCACTCCGACGCTGTTCGCTATCTTTTGGTTTATTCCCTCCTGGAAGAGCGATTTAACGTGCGAGTCTGTCCTTCTAACCTTGAGCGCAACGGGTTTACCATCTAAAAATGCCTTGACGACGATGCTGTCGCATCCTTTGCCTAAGACGTTAACGCCGCTGACGTCTAGAGGGCCCTCCAACATCAACCCTTCTATCCCCAGCTCCTCCAACTGTTTAATCCTCCTTCTCAGCTCTTCGACGTTAAATGTTGGATAGCAGATGACCCTGCTGACCGCAGGGCTCCGAAGAGGGTGTAGTGGCGGTGACTTCATGGTCTTGGAAGCCAATGCGGTGAGCCCCTCAAGTAAGACATTATGAATTGCCTGTACTCTTTGATGTGTTTGACTGGTAGGTCAACAACGTCCTCGTCGACGGCCACTTCAAGCCTAATCCTAAAAGCCTCCAAGAATGACCTGCTCAAGTCGGCTTTTCCAATACCATCCTTTATAAATGATACGGCGTCTTCAGCCCTCTTAATAGTTAAGACCACAAGCCTATCGCCTTCAACATATGGCCCAGCAACTGTATTGGGCGAAGAAACGTGCTTCCCCAGAAACTTCATGACGTCATCAATCGCGGTTACAGGGGGGCCCATGCGTTTCACCGTTGGTGTTAGTCTTCTACTTTCAAGCTCGAAGAGGAATACTACTTCCTCAACGTCATCAGACCAGGCTGACCACCTCAACACCTTGAAGCCCTCTCTTTCGAGCAGCTTAGCAATTCCATTACAAGATCTATTTATTTGCCCCCATAGAACGTCAGGAGGTGACGGCTCCAACCTAGTCATCAAGGCTATGAGGGTCGTCTTGCTCCTCTCGAGGTACTTCTTCGCGTCGCTCCTGCTGGCCTCTTGAAGCACCTCGGGGGCTTGCTTGAAGTATCGTTCATTGGGCTTTAATAAGAATAGGTGAGATGCAAGTATGAACTGAGAGAGCTTCTCAAGCGACAAAGCGGCCGCAGCATTTCTATTGCTGTCCACGGGATCCACCACAACTAAAGGGCTCTTAAAGAAGCTCAGCGCTTGACTTGGGGATTCATAGTGGTTGGCAACGTCTATTACCGTGGCAAAAGGGCGCCATTTCCTAGCATTGTTCAAGACGTTTAAAAATGACCCATAGTATATCGTTATGAGTTCGCATAAGTATCCAGAAAATCCCCCTACCTTTATTTCAGCACCGTAGACGCCTATCCCCTTCATGAAGCCCTTAAGGAGCCTAACTTCGTTCTTCAGTTTTTCGTTCGCTTTCTCCCTGACAAACATTGTATGCAACGGTGTCCGGTCCACGGCCGTGAGGGGCTTAGATCCTCCCTTACTATTCATCTCTATGCATGGGACTAAGTCTACGACGTACCCGTTTATGAAGGCCTTTACGTATGGATGCTCAGCGTAGCACTCCATGTAGTTTGACCCAGCAGAAAGCCTAGCGATTTCAAGCCCCAACCTTCTAGCCTCTTCGGGCGGTGTTCCCTTGGAGAATATTATGAAGATATCTATGTCCCTGTCTCCGCTTATCCACGTATCCTTCGCTATTGACCCTTGAAGCTCGGCTCTAGCCTTTACACCCATCTCCCTGCATAACTTGTTAATTCTCTCCGTAAGCCCGTCAACTATGGCTTGGATCCTCTTCCTTTCGTGTTCTCTCGGCAAGAGCCCTTTCAACACATTGGAGAGGAGTTCCTCGACCTTGAGTGGCGCCATAGAGCTTGAAGTCACCCTCTAGCCTCAAACATCGTCTCGTATACGGGGCCCCGCGGCGTTAACGTGCTTTTCTTTAGCTTAACCGATTTAACTTCTTGGGCTCCCAGCTCCACATCCTTAAGTTCCATAAGGGTTTTTCTGAGGGCGTAACCGCAAAACTTAACCCTCGCAAGAGTGATGTGCGGGGTAAACGAGGACTCCGGCTCTAACCTGATAGGTATTGATCGAAGCCTCGCCCTCAGCTCATAATATATCTTCCTAACTTCCTCGAATCCCTCTGCTATTCCAACCCATACAACTCTAGGCCTATCATTCGACGGAAAGGCTCCTATTCCTTGGAGCTTTATCGTGAATGGTTTGAAGCTTATTCCCAGCATAACTTCTCGAACCCTCTCAACGACGCTAGGTGGCTGTTCACCCAGAAAGAACAATGTCAAGTGAAGGTTTTCGGCTTCCACAGCTTTCAACTTTGAACCTTCAGTTTGAAGTGCCCTCTGAATTTCAATTATTCTGTTGACTACATCTGGAGCATCGATGTCTATCGCTATAAAACACCTGACCGTATGGGGCATCACAGCAAGTCCTCCATTACTTGTCTTAGAGAGCTTGACAACGCCCCCGCCACGCTCACCTTTGAGGTCCCACTTTCTATGGTGTCAGTGCTTATAAGTTCGCTTATCCCCGCGGCCAGGAGCTTCTCTACGGCGTTAGCGGCGTAGAGGCCGTGCACGCATGCCGCCATAATTCTCTTGGGCTTGTTCTTGGAGACTATCCTTGCGGCGTTGATTATTGTGCCCCCTGTGCTTATTATGTCGTCGACTATGATAACGTCTCTGCCCATCACGTCTAAGGCCTTCTCCTCTGTTACTACGCTACCCGTCAGCGGATCCCTCCTCTTATCGAGGAAGGCGGACTCGCATCCGAGCCTCTGCGCTACTCGGACCGCTTCCGGGTGCCTCTTCCGGTCGGGTGACAGCACCACGGGATCCTTTAGGTCGAGGGATTTAATGTAGGACGCTATCTCCGAGAACGCGTCAACGTTTACCGCTTTCACCTTGAAATACTTTAGCACGGCTTCACTGTGGACGTTAACCGTGACGAAAGCCCGAACACCCATAGCGCATAAAACGTTGGCCACTATCTCTGAGCTCAGCGCCTCATAGTTTAGAAATACCTTGTCTTGCCTTGAGTAGGCTAAATAGGGCGCGACGGCTATAACCTTAGATGCCCCAGCTCTTCGAGAGGCATCTACTAGTTGGAGGAGCTCAATCAACCTCTTATCTTGAGGTGGAGGGCACGATTGAACTACTACGGCAACGTCCCCTTTCAGGGGCTCCTCCAATCTGATGTAAGATTCACCATCAGGGAAAACCCGGTAGCTTACCTTTACCTCGCTAAGGCCGGAAATCTCAGATAAACGCTGTGATAGTTGCGGAGAGGCCGGCCCCGGTACCAAGATAGGCATTAATAAAACCTCCAAAACCTATTCGCATAAAGAAGAAAAATGTTTTTCCACACCAGAAGTTGGTGGTGCTACCCGGATGAGCAATGATAAGGTGCGGATAGGCGGTATCGTAGATCTCTCAACAGTGGATTGGCCGTTTAACCTGTGCAGCGTGGTCTTCTTCTCAGGCTGCAATTTCAGGTGTCCCTACTGCCAAAACGCCAAGCTGGTGGATCCAAGTTATGGAAAGCTAGTCGACGTAGATGAGGTGGTTAAAGAGGTCTCGAGAAATAAAGGGCTCATCGATGGCGTCGTAATAAGTGGAGGGGAGTGCACCCTCCAGCTCGATGCCCTAATAAAGCTGTCTCGAAGCTTGAAGGGCAGCAACTTGAAGGTGGGCATAGATACGAATGGGTCAACACCAGAAGCAGTTGAGGAGCTAATAAAAGAGGGGCTTTTGGACAGAGTTGCACTAGACGTTAAAGCACCTTTAAACCCGGAAATATATGGAAAGGTTATTGGGCTTCCACAGAGCGGAGACGAAGTTGTAAGGAGAGTTGAAAAAACCATTAGCGCGCTCCTAAAAGCGGGAATAGAGGTAGAGGTGAGGGTTCTCGTAGTCCCTGGATTAATGGACGGGCTTGATAATGTCAGGAGGATAGCTAGGACGGTTAAATATGCCACGAGACTTGTAATACAGCAGTTTAGGCCTGAAGCAGACCTGCTAGATGGAGGTCTTAAGAGCCTCAAGCCCCATTCAAGGGTGGAGCTCATCGCTAAGGCCCGAGCCGCCCTCTCCGAGGGCGTTAAAAACGTCTACGTGAGAACTAGGGAGGGCGGGCTGGAGAAGGTGGGGAGAGGATAGCCTTGAAGAAGCTCATATGCCTAACCGGCATGCCTGGAGCTGGGAAAACCGTAGCAGCGGAAGTGGCGAGAAGCATGGGACTGAAGGTTTACTCGATGGGTGATATCGTGCGCGAGGAGATATTGCGGGAGAAGGGACACATATCCTGGGATGAAATGAAAAAAGCTATGTTTGAGTTAAGGCAGAAGGAAGGCCCTGGGGCCATAGCTAAAAGGGTTGCACGCCTCATTCCCAAGGATTCGTTGAACGTAGCGGTGATAGAAGGCGTCAGAAGCCTCGACGAGGTGGAGGAGTTCAAGGAGCTGGGTGAAGTGGTTGTTTTAGCTATACACAGCTCACCCATCAACAGGTACTTGAGGTTAAAAAGGAGAGGTAGGAAAGGTGACCCTCAAGGCTTCGAGGAGCTGAAAGAGCGGGACCTCAAGGAGCTTTCGCTCGGCTTAGGAAACGTTATAGCGCTCTCGGATTACATGATAGTGAACAACGGCACATTAGGTGAATTCGAGGGCGAAGTGAGGTCGCTCCTATCAAAAATAGTTGGAGAGGGAGACAATTGAAGATACTGGCCGAGGTAGAGTTAAGGCCAACCGAAGATGAAGCTAAGGTGAAAAGCGCCCTCCTCAACATAATGACGCCGTGTAGGCTAAGCATTAATGAGAGAGGAAGCTCAAAGGTGTTGGTGGCAGAAGCTGAAAGTCCAGGGGCACTGGAGAAGCTGCACGTAAAGCTGCGGAGGCAACAGATCTTGGACGCAGCGAGGGCGATGATGCTCTCGTATTCTAACAAAGACAAGGTGCTCTTCTACCTGCATAAACAGGCGGCATTTATGGATGTTGTCGCTTTCTGCCAACCAGAGGGAGAGTCCCCGCTGGGATCTATAAAGGTCGAGATAACAGGGGTCGACGCTAAAGCGGTTGTGGATTGGCTTGCCCCACCGACCTTAAAGGGGAAACCCCTCTTTGAGGGGGGACCTCCAAGGTGAGAACTTGGATATCTACCTATCCTCTTTAGCTGGAATTCTGAGGCCCCTTACATCATTCATAGTTGAGGCTACAAAGAGGGGCTTCAAAAAAATAGAAGTAGTAGACGAATGGGGACATGCGCTCAACGTCAAGAGACTTAACGAGCTCATCTCTTTAAAGCTCTCCTACTCCTTGGACTACCTGGTGCATGCTCCCTTCGACGGACTAAACATAGCAACGCCCCAACGCTCGTTAAGGAAGGCATCGTTAAAGCTTGTGAAAAAATCCATGCACGCCGCGCATGAGCTTGAAGCCAAGCTCATAGTAGTTCACCCTGGATTCAGATCGCCCCTGGATTACGTTAAGCCCGAGACAACGTGGGGCGTGTTCTTGGAGGTCTTGAAGCTTCTAGACAAAGAGGCCAACGATTTAGACATTCATGTAGGAGTGGAAAACATGCCCTTAGACTCGCATGCACTGCTCCGCACGCATAAAGACGCCCTGCGGCTTCTGGGCTTTATAAGCTCCCTTAACAGGGTAAGACTCACATTGGATTTGGGTCATTCTAACACTGTGAGCGCCGATGAGGTGAAGGAGTTTATTTCGGCTTTAGGCAACAACATAATCCACGTTCACGTACACGACAACAACGGTAAAATCGATGAACATCTGCCTGTGGGTTCGGGCACAGTAAACTGGGAGGGTTTTGCAGGGTTGCTCAGCGGGCTCCAACTTGTAGGAGGTTTAACCCTCGAAGTGATGAGCGTTGCGTCAGCTAGGGATAGCGCAGCAAGGTTGATTGAAGCTCTTAGATGAGCCATCTACCTCAGCTCAATGCTCATGAGGTCTTCAGCTACAACAACATCTTCAAAGACCTCCTTTGCTTGAGAGAGAAGTAAGCATGGATCCTCATATCTCGGACTTATATGCGTTAGCACAAGCTTCTTAGCTCCTGCCTCCAACGCGTTTTTCGCCGCCTGCCTAGCCGTAGAGTGAAGCTCATCGCTAGCTAAACCCTCTAAAGAGTCGTCGAACGTTGCTTCGTGTATCAAAAGATCCGCATCCCTCGAAACATCTATTACGGCCCTAGTAGGCGCAGTATCACCCGTGTACACAACCTTGAGACCGCTGCGCGGGGGGCCCAAGACGTCTTCGGGCTTTATGACTTGGCCGCATACCACAACAGGCTTGCCCTCCTGAAGCGCCTTCCATAACGGGCCTTTGGGGATTCCCAGCTCTTTAGCCTTCACAACATCGAATCTGCCTGGCTTAGGATCCTCTATAACGGCATATCCATAGGACTCAGCTATATGCTTAACCTCAAAGGCCTCAACCCTGAAGCCATCCCCACGGTACACCACACCGCTTGAGACCCTGTACACCAAGAGGTCGAATTGAGGCTCAAAGTTAAAGGTATCCTTCAGTTGTTCGATGAAGGTTTTGAGGGCTGAAGGGCCATACACTTCAAGTGGATGTTGGCGACCTGTCAGCGATAACGTCAGGAGTATTCCAGCTAGCCCTAAAACATGGTCGGCATGCATGTGGGAAACGAATATCCTCAACCGCTTCCTCAAGCCCACACCAGCTCTAATCATTTGCCTCTGAGTGCCCTCGCCGCAATCGAATAATAGCTGCTCTCCTTCCCTTAAAATCATAAGAGATGGCAGGCCCCGATTCTTTGTAGGAGTACTTGACGAGGTTCCTAGGAAAACTACTTTCATCAACCTAAACCCTCCTCAAAACTATTATACTCCTCATGAGAGACCTATGAACGAACATTTCGTGTTTCTCAACAAGCTTCAGCTCTTTCGGGATGCTTAGCCCGTCAAGGGCACTTGAAGGACACGCAAAGCAGATATGGCCTCCCCTCTTCAAGAGGTTTTCGGCTTGAACGAGTAGGGCTTGCACCAGTTCCCTTAAGGCCGCCTTCTTTAACGATGATGCCCTACCGTAGGGGGGGTCTGTAGCCATGCTTTCAATAGATCCTCCTCTAAGGGGCAATTTCCTAGCATCACCCCTCAAGACCGCCGTAGCCTCGCACTTGAGGGCCTTTAAGTTCTTCAACGATCCATGACACGTTTTCTCATCTATATCGAGACCCATTGCTTGGCAGCCGATCATGCTTGCCTCAATTACAAGCCCCCCACTGCCGCTAAATGGATCAAGAAAAGGTAAGTTCCTCTTAGCTCTCGATAAATTGACTAAAACCCTGCAGATACGGGGTTCAAGACCTCCAGGGCGGAAAAAAGGCCTGTACCTTGGTCTCCGCAAGTCGTATGTTCCTCTTTTCACGCTGAAGGCTTTAACCCCAAAGTAGAAGGAATCGGGAAGGGCTACCCCCCTCAAGGTTATTTCGGGGTTATCAAGCTTAACTTTAGCGCCCCTCGTTTTCCGAAGAATTACAGCCCCTAGAAGCTTCTCCATCTCAATAGAGCTAACATTGCAGGGTCCCTTCCCGTCAACTCTCACAGCGAAGCTTTTACCCTCAATAAAGCTCATGTCCAACTCCCTAATGGATTTCTCTATCTCCTGCACATCCATTCTGCAGGTGAACAATAAATGAGAGGCATCCATGGTCATGGCAAGTCTCTCCTCTAAAATTCCGCACACAGCCTCACTATCAACTTCAACAACTATGACCGGCGGGTTAGCTTCCACTACGTTGAAGTGAAGGCCCTCGGCTTCGAGAACTGCTTTGACTTCGGCTTCCGGCAGGGATGGGTGCTCGCTTGAAAGTAGCATAAAAAGCTTATACACGAAAAACACTTGAGGGGCCGTGGAGTTATTAAGCTTATCACGATGTGAGGCATTGATGTGCATTTCAGAAGGCTTAAATTAAGCTGAAGAGCACCTCTAGCTGGAAAAGGGTGGTAAGTACGGGTAGGTGCCCTGAGTGCGGCGGTGATTTCAAATACGATAGGCAAACGCAGAACTACGTTTGTAGGAGCTGTGGTTTAACGCTAAATAGGGAAGACTATGGCCGCATTTACACGAGGAAATCGGAGGAGGACAAGAAAGGCGATGGGTCCAAGAAGGAGTACTTGAAGTGGTGGCTTGGGAGAAAAAACGAGTAGGGGCCCGGTTGGTTAGACGTTGAGGAAGTGTCTAAGCCATGTTTTACGTTTACTTTGTAGGAACGGCCGGATCCGGAAAGTCGACGCTAACCCACATTTTCTCGGAGTGGTTAAAGGAGCGCAATCAAGACACCTTGATAGTTAATTTAGATCCTGGAGCCAAGTGGTTGCCTTATGGGCCGGACGTAGATGTAAGGGATTTTGTTAGCTTCGAAAAGGTTATGCAGGAGTTCATGTTGGGTCCCAACGGGGCCTTCATAGCATGCGCGGACCTAACCGCGAGCTTTGCAGATAAGCTTAAGGAAGAAGTCGAAGCGGAGAACCCCGATTACGTTTTAGTTGATACGCCGGGGCAAATGGAGCTCTTTGCATTCAGGGAGGCGGGCAGAGTCCTGATCTCAACACTATGCTCTGATAGAACTGCAGTTGTTTACCTTATTGACGCTACCCTAGCTAGGAGGCCCAGCAGCCTCGCGGCTTCGCTGCTGTTGTCGGCGTCTGTACAGCTCAGCTTGTTGAGGCCCCAGGTTAACGTGCTATCCAAGTCCGACCTCTTAACCGGAAAGGACCTAGAGATCGCAACGAAGTGGTTTGAGAATGTGGAGTACATTTACACGATGATGTTGAGGGAGGAGAGCGCGCTGCTTGGTTCGCTAAGCCAGAACATATTAAATGCACTGATGGAGTTTGAAGGCCTGACAAGCATCATACCGGTTTCATCGAAAACGGGAGGAGGGATAGATGACCTATTTGCATACCTCCAACGGGTTTTCGGTGGAGGAGGAGAAGAATTCGTAGATGTTGGTCCATTTAGAATTGATGAGCCTTGGCACTAGGTCAAAAGGGGAGAGACATGAATAGGGAGGGGTCCGAGGAGGAAGGGTCATTAAATAAAGAGGAGTCCAGGCTGAGATCTGAGCTGGAGAAGGTTAGGAGCGAGCTCAACGATCTCTACAAGGCTCTCAGAGATGAGAAGGAGAAGAGAAGAGACCTCAACAGCCAAATTGCCGCCCTAAAAGGAGAAATCGACAATATAAAAGAGGGGATATCGCAGCGAAGAGCTGTAAAGGAAGGGAAAGTAAGAGAAGTAGAGCGCTTGAGGGCAGAAATCGCGAAGTTGAAGCAGGAAATAAGGGAGTCCAAGGCTAAAATTGGCTGGAAGGACCCACTTGAGCTCAGAAAGGAGCTGGAAGACCTTGAATGGAAATATCAGACTTCCCCGATGGGTATTGAGAACGAGAAGAGACTTGTTGGATACATTGAAAAGCTGAGGGCTCTACTCTGCATAGCCGAAGATATAACGAAGAAAGAGAGCCTACTAAAGGAGCTTAGAACGCTATACCAAAAGGAAGTTGAAGAACTCGAAAAAGTCAAAAGCGAGCTGAAAGTCTTGAGAGATAAGCGCGATGAAATAAAGGAGAAGTTAAAGGTCCTGTTTGAGAGGAGACGAGAGGCCACCAAACATATGGAGAGCCTATGGGAGAGCATTTCAAGATTGAAGACACGAAGAGAGGAAATCAAAAAGAACTTGAAGGAGATACTACAAGAAAAGAAAAGGCTCAACGAAACCTATCTGTCGGATAAAGTTAAGAAAGAAGCTGAGAGGTTCGTGGAGCGGAGCGAAGAGCTTGAAAAGGTTTATGAGAACTTGCTTAAAGAACTTAAGGAGGGGAAGAAAGTAAGGCTCTAAGTGTCAATCATGGTAGGTCTACCACTCAGAAAGAAGTTTCTCGTATTATATGTCGATAGAGACGGCGATGTAAACTATGTAACTGGGGTAGAGACTCCCATAATCGGGAGGGAGGGAAACTTCAAGGCTGCAGTGGAGTTCATCATGAAGGCGCCAGATGAAGCTGATGCCAACGCTCTCTTTGCTGCAATAAAAACTTACGACGAACTCGTTAATGATGGGGTTCAATGCGAAATAGCTACGGTGGCGGGCACAAAGGAGGGAGGCATAAAGGCCGACATGAAAATAGCCAGCGAGCTCGACAAAATACTTGATAATCTCGACGTCGACGGGATAGTTTTTGTAAGCGACGGCGCATCAGATGAGAGGGTTATACCGATCTTGCAAGCCAGAGTTCCCATAGTCTCAGTAAACAGGATCTTGGTTAAGCAACTACGCGGAATAGAGGACACCTATTCGCTGTTCATTAGATATTGGAAAACCTTAGCCGAAAACCCTAGGTATTCGCTCTATTTCCTCGGTTTACCGGGAATGTTCCTAGTGGCGTTAGCCATACTTGTAAGCATAGGCTACGCTCACTTCGCCGGGATAGCGCTCCTATTAATTATGGGGTCTACCCTTATGGTTAAGGGATTCAACCTCGATAAACGCCTTTCACAAAGCTGGTCTACTGCCCCCGTGCTTTTTTTTAGCTCTTTTGTGTCGATTATAACATTCATAGTCGCATTTTACCTAGGCTCATCCGCCGTCTCTTCAGCCTTAAATGTTAACCCCTCCCTCGCCAACGTGGAGAATGCAGGGAGCCTGCTGGGCATGTTCCTCTTAAATACTAAGACCCACGGCGCGCAGGTGGCGTTTGATATTACGACAATTGACTTGATGATAGTGGCAACCATAATAATGACCGCCGGAAAGGGCTTGCACAAGCACCTCTCAGGTAAAGAGAAGGTGTGGCACGAAGCGGTCTCAGCAGTTTTCTGCATTCTAATAAGACAACCACTCGTCGAGATGGCTTTAATACTACTCGACCCGACCAGGTCACCTCTGGGCTTCGCCGTTTGGATGGGTGCAGCCGTTTCCATAACGGCGTCCCTTACTGCCTTTTTCATAGTTTACGAAAAGTTAAAACGATAAATCTCCACTAATGCTACTCAAAATATCCTTAACAACCAAAGAGGTATGAGGGTGTAGCCCTATGGGGGGGAGGAGGAAAAGAAAGAAGGTCATGAAGAGGGTTGTGCATAAAGCGCCTAAGGTTTTTAGGTGCCCTAACTGCGATGCCATTAGCGTGACGGTAAGCGATGAAGACGAAGAAGTTCTGGTTTCATGTTCAAACTGCAACCTCTCATCAAGGTTGGAAAAGGTTAGAAATTATGAACCCGTCCATTACTACAACTTGTTTGTTGATAAGTATCATTCCGGTGAAGTCCAAAATAAAGGGTGAGGCAACCTATGAAGGTTGAGGATTACTTAAACAACGAGATTGAGAGGAAGGGCTCAATCCACATTTCCCTTCTTGACCCCGAAAAGCTGAATGGGGAGGAATCGGGGAGGCTGGCTAAAGCCATCGAAAGCGCCGGCAGCACCGCCATAATGATAGGCGGGAGCTTAAACATCAGCGAAAGCCTCATGGATGAGGTCATAAGAAACATTAAGGAGAACTGCAGCCTCCCAGTCATAATCTTCCCGAATAACGTGAACAGCATAAGCCGATATGCTGACGCGATATGGTTTATGTCGCTGCTCAACTCCACGGATCCCTACTTCATAATAGGAGCGCAAGTCCAAGGCGCCGCGATCATTAGAAGGTATTCGCTTGAAGCAATACCGATGGCTTACATCATATTAGGTGATGGAGGTACTGCCGGAATCATAGGTCAAGCAAGGCCCCTTCCTCCCAACAAAGCCGACGTGGTGGCGCTCTACGCTTTGGCTGCCCAGTATCTGGGGATGAGGTACATCTATCTCGAGGGCGGATCCGGTGTGCCCGAACCCATACCATACACCACGGTAGGGCATATAAGAAAGCTGGTAACCGCAAAGATCATAGTGGGCGGCGGAATCAGAGAAGGAAGACAAGCTGAGGCTTTGGCCAAGGCCGGCGCCGACGTAATAGTTACTGGAACAATACTGGAAGAAGAGTGGTTTGAAGGCAGGCTCAAGAATGTAGTCGAAGGCGTACACAGCGGCGGTCGCTGGAGGATTAAGAAGGGTTAGGGTTTCTTGCCCCGATACTTGGGGCAGTATCCCTTTATTACATCAGGGTCCAATCTTTTCCACTCTGACTCAGGTATGTACTCTATCAGCAAGTTCCACGCTATTTCAAGCGTGGTATCGAGGTCCCTGTTTTCATAGATCCCCTGGTTTATGAAGCGCCTTTCAAACGCCTCTCCGAAGGAGAGATACGCCCTATCCCTCTCCGTTAAAGCCTCCTCGCCCACCACTGCAACCAAGCTTCTTAGATCTTGGGCTTCACTATAGCAATAGTACATCATATCGCTTAATTGCATGTGGTCTTTCCTGGTGTATCGCGTCGCTTCTTTCATTAACCTGCTCAGCGATGGTAGAGGGTTTAAGGGCGGGTATATTCCTTTACGGTGAAGCTCTCTCGTCAGTATGAGTTGTCCCTCAGTTATATAACCCGACAAATCCACAACAGGATGGGTTATGTCTCCCCCAGGCATCGTGACTACTGGGATGAAGGTTATGGATCCCTTGTTGCTGTGAATTCTTCCACACCTTTCATATATTTGCGCCAGAGAAGTGTAAAGGTAGCCTGGGTAGCCTCTCCGCCCCGGCACCTCAGCCCTTGCTGCGCTTATTTCCCTAAGCGCTTCGCCATAGTTGAGCATGTCGGTCATTATGACGAGCACGTGCATGTCGTTCTCGTAGGCTAGAAACTCAGCCGTGGTTAAAGCCACGTGAGGCGTTACGACTCGCTCAATAGCTGGGTTCTCAGCCAAGTTTAAGAATGTAACCAGCCTTTCTATAGCTCCAGTCCTCGTGAACTCGTTCTTAAAGAACATAGCTTCTTCAGCGGTGATGCCTATGGCCGCGAAAACTATGGCAAATTCTTCCTCTTTACCTGGGATTGTTGCCTGCCTAGCTATTTGGGCTGCAAGCAAGTTGTGGGGTAAACCCGCCTCCGTGAATATTGGAAGTTTTTGGCCTCTGCTTAAAGTATTCATGCCGTCTATTACGCTTATCCCCGTCTGTATGAATTCACGGGGGTATTCTCGAGCTGATGGGTTTATAGGCGCCCCGTAAACGTCGAGTTCCTCCTCGGGCAGGATGGCTGGGCCTCCATCGATTGGTTGGCCTTTACCATCAAATATTCTTCCGAGCATATCCCTTGAAACCGGGACCTTCAATGTCTCGCCCAAGAAGGTTACCCCCGTCGTGTCAACGTCGAGGCCGCTTGTGCCCTCGAATACCTGAACGACTGAATATCCCTCGGCGGATTCTAAGACAACACCCGTCCTAATCTCGCCGCTTCCAGTCTCAACCTTCACTAGCTCGTTGTAGGCTGCATCGTTAACGCTCTTAACTATGAGGAGTGGACCGGATATCTCACTTATGGTTCTATACTTCCTAGCTTTAAGGGCTGACATAGAAGCCGACATAGGTTGCACCTCCTATCGAGCTGGTACCGCTACTTCTCGCCCTTTAAGTAGGGATTCCAACTGTTCATCTAGCTTTCTCTTTATTTCCTCCGCTGCTTCTCTTATCTTTTCGTAGGGCACCAACTTCATCCTAGCTATGTCTTCGCGCACAGGTAACCTCAGGATCTCGACCAGCGGAATCCCCTTCGCTATTGCCTCCTTCACTTTCTGGTTGAAGTACAGTATCGTCTTCAACATTAAGTACATTTTTTCCGTAGAGCAGTAAGAGTCCACAGGATGGTAGGCGTGCTGCATCAAGTAGTCCTCCCTTATCATTCTGGTAACTTCCAAGGTTGCTCTATCAGCTTCGGGTAGGGCGTCAGGGCCCACAAGCCTCACTATCTCGAGGAGCTCGGATTCCTTTTGCAGCAAGGCCATGGCTTCTCTCCTGAGCTCAGACCAGTCAGGCGCCACGTTCTTCTTAAACCAGTCTTCCAAGGTCTCCAAGTACAGCGAGTAGCTTGTCAGCCAGTTTATGGCTGGAAAGTGCCTCCGGTAGGCCAACGCTGTGTCGAGGGCCCAGAAAACCTTGACTATCCTAAGCGTCGATTGAACTACCGGCTCGGAGAAATCCCCGCCCGGCGGGGAAACGGCGCCTATAATCGAAACGGACCCAATCCTCTCCTCCGACCCTAAGGTTACCACCCTACCGGCTCTCTCGTAGAACTCAGCCAACCTGGCTCCCAGGTAGGGTGGGTAACCCTCTTCTCCGGGCATTTCCTCCAGTCTCCCCGATATCTCTCGTAGGGCTTCAGCCCACCTCGATGTCGAGTCGGCCATCAACGCCACGTCGTAACCCATGTCCCGGAAGTACTCCGCTATGGTTACTCCGGTGTAAACGCTGGCCTCTCGCGCAGCTACGGGCATGTTGCTCGTGTTGGCTATCATTATTGTCCGCTCCATTAGCGGCCTCCCCGACTTGGGGTCCCTAAGCTCGGGGAAACGCTCCAGCATCTCCGTCATCTCGTTGCCCCTTTCGCCACAGCCTATGTAAACTATAACTTTGGCGTCGGCCCACTGCGCCAGCTGGTGTTGAGTTACGGTTTTCCCCGTGCCGAAACCTCCCGGTATGGCTGCTGTTCCTCCCTTGACTATGGGGAAAAACGTGTCTATAATTCTTTGGCCTGTTAGCAGCGGTTGAACTGGATCGAGCTTTGTTTTATAGGGCCTCGGCTTTCGCACGGGCCACCGCTGCATCATCTGGACCTCGTGTAGCGCACCGGTAGGGTCCCTGATCCTCGCTATTACCTCTTCAATGTTGTACTCGCCCTCCGCAGCTATGTAGTCAACCTCACCTTCCACTCCAGGAGGCACCATTACCTTGTGGGTTATGAGTGCTGTCTCGGAAACCTCGCCCAATATGTCTCCTCCTACAACCTTCCCGCCGACCTTCACTTTTGGCTTGAAATTCCACTTCTTCTCCCTTGGAAGGGCGGGCGCGGTTAGCCCCCTCGCTATGAATGCACCTGAAGAGCTCTTTATGACTTCGAGGGGCCTCTGAATGCCATCATATATCTGCGTCAATATTCCCGGACCCAGCTCAACTGAAAGCAGCCGGCCTGTGCCCACCACGTTTTCGCCGGGTCTCAGCCCACTAGTCTCCTCGTAGACCTGTATCGTCGCTAAGTCTTCCTGGAGCCTTATTATTTCGCCTATCAGGTTTAGATCTCCCACGTTTACAAGTTCAAACATCTGGCTGCCTCTCATACCCTTAGCAACAACAACAGGGCCCGCAATTCTAGCTATTTTCCCCACGACCGGCATGTTCATCACCATTACTTAACAGTGACTTCAACCCCTATGGTCCTTTTAATGAGTTCACTCATGTAATCACGCACACCTTCCCCAGTTTTTCCGCTTGGAACTATTGCTACAGCTGGTCTTTTTAGCTTTAAGTATTTATCGTAGAAGTTTGGCATCTCCGCGGCGTAGCGCTCCTCAACCAACACCAACATGATGTCGGGCTTTTTCACTATGGCGGACAAAACGTTGTCCACATCCTGTGGACCCTGGGCTACGTATCCTTCGCTCACACCAACAAGTCGTAGGCCAGCCACAAAGTCCTGACAGCCTACAGCCACAATCTTCATTGAAGGCACCTTTCCCGGCTCAATCTCTCAGCCAACTCCTCCCGGTTCATAATAGTTTCGCAGTATCCACATTTAATCTTTAAGGGGTCGCGGCTCACAACTGCAAACTTGCTCTTAATTGCTGGTTCGTGGTTCGTAATGCATGTGGGGTTGCTGCACTTAACTATTCCCACTATTTCATCTGGTAGCCTTAGCCTTTCCTTACTTTCAACCCTGTAATCCTTAATCACGTTTAAGGTGGCTTTTGGAGCGAGCAGCGCTATCTTGCTCGTTTCAGAGGGGCTAAGGTACCTTCCCTCGATTTTTATTATATCTTTAAGGCCCAGCTTTTGGCTTGGAACATTCATCGCAACAGTTATCACGAAGCCCTCGGAGCCCGTTATCCCCAACATCTCCAATATCTTAAGCGCAGATCCAGCCTTCAAGTGATCTATGACTACGCCGTCCTTTATTTTTTGAACGCGAAGCTCCCTAAACTCCATATTCAGCGCGCACCTTAAATACTTAAGGCTGGCCTACCTAAAATATTTCCGAGGGAGGATGGTTTCTAAGCCCCTTCATGGACGAGACGTAATATCGATCAGGGACCTGTCCAAGTATGAGGTGATATCGATCTTCGAGGAGGCTAATGGCTTAGAGCGCTACGCCAGATCTAAGACTGACCTTCTAAGGGGAAAGATGATGGCATTCATGTTCTTTGAGCCGAGCACGCGAACCAAGCTAAGCTTCGAAGCTGCCATGAAAAGACTTGGAGGCGACGTCATAGGGTTCGAGGAGCCTTCCACGACCTCCATGGCTAAGGGCGAGAGCTTGATAGATACCGCGAGGGTTATTGAAAACTACGCAGATATAATAGTCGTGAGACATCCCTACGAGGGGGCAGCTAAGGCCATAGCTGAAGCGGTCCATGTGCCCGTAATAAATGCAGGTTCAGGTGCGCTGTCGCATCCCACGCAGGCACTAATAGACATGTACTCAATCTGGAGGGAGAAAGGGCGAATAGACGGTCTGACCGTGCTCTTCTATGGGGATCTGAAGTATAGTCGAAGCGTGAGATCCCTTATAAACGGCTTGCTGAACTTCAAGGTGAACTTCGTCTTCGTGTCCCCAGAGCCCTTGAAGCTGAAGGAGGAAGTCAAAGAAGAGCTGGGACTGCTAGGTATCGAATACGCTGAGCATACGATGCTAACGGAGGAGGCTGTCAGGGCGGCTGACGTCATATACGTTACGAGGATACAGAGGGAGAGGTTTGCTGATCCAATGGAGTACGAGAAAGTTAGAGGCTCCTATAGGCTAACGAGCAGGCACCTCCAAAATGCAAAGGAAAACCTGATAGTGCTTCACCCTCTCCCCAGGGTTGACGAGGTTGACGTGGAGCTCGACAAAACACCCTACGCTAAGTACTTTAAGCAAGTGTTCTACGGCCTCCTAGTAAGGATGGCGTTGCTGAAGATGATATTAACGTAGGAGAAGTCGAAAGCTTAAATATCCACCCTACGCCACTCCTCCTCGAGGATTCTGCCCTCCTCGTCGGACAAGTTGAATACCTCATATGAGCACGTCTTCTCAGCAAGGGCCTGAGCTATGATGTGATAGCAGACAACGCTCTTCCTTCTGGATATCACATTTATGTAGAAGTCGTTGCATGAACAGTACAGCCTCGGGATAACCCAGTAGTCCCTTTTCTTACCTACGACTATCCAAGTGGTTTTACCGCTAGGCCTAAACACGTATTTTTTCACCCTGCCCTGCCTTACAGCTTCTACGGCCTTTGCTAGGCGAGTTAAAGTCGCTTCATCCGAGGGGAGGCCCAGCTCGCACAGCACGTTCATAGAACGAACCTACTTTATATTCGCCAACTCCGGCTAAATAAACGAGCCGGGCGGGTGGAGTTAATGGTGGGGAGACCATGGCTAAACTCAGGTTCGTAACGGGTGTGCCGGCCTCTGTCGTGTTCACCTCCAAGGGTAAGAGGCTTCTGGTGGTCTCAGACCTGCACATAGGCTTAGAGCTTGAGCTTAAAGAGCTTGGATTTAGGTTGCCCTCCCAGACGGCCCGGATAACTAGGAAGTTGGTAGAGTTGTTATCGACAGTTAGGCCTCACGCCCTAGTGATCTTGGGAGACGTCAAACATGATGTTAAAGGCCTTAGAAGCGCGATAAGGCGTGAGGTTGAAGCATTCTTGGCTGCCGTGTCAAATGCCTCTCAAGAGGTAATAATAGTGAGGGGCAACCACGATGGTTCATTAAAGAGGCTTGAAGGCGGAAAGGTCAGGGTAGCCAGTTCCTCTGGGATCATGCTGGACGATGTATCGTTCTTTCACGGCAACGCATGGCCCCACCCATCGCTTTTCAGCGCATCCACTTTATTGATGGGGCATATTCACCCATCGCTGCCGCGCCACCTAGGCGGCTGCCGGGCCTGGGTGATGTATAGAATAACCAAGAGGGTTAAGGATAAGGTTAAAAGTGTCTTCAACGTCACCTCTAGCTTTAAGAGGCTGATAGTCCAGCCAGCATACAACGAATTTCTGGGTTCAGGAAGGTTCAACGCAGAGTCGTTCAGAAAGCTAAGCCCGATATTCAGGAGAATAGTAAACCCATTGAGCGGCTACGTTTACAGCCTAGATGGCACCTTCATTGGTAGGTTCTCCTCGTTGGCCGAGCCCGACACGGCGTAGCCTTCTTTCTGGAGAATGCTTCTAGCCACAACTATGCCTGATGCTGAGGCTTGAATTAAGCCCCTCGTGATTCCTGCGCCGTCACCTGCCGCATAGAGGTTTTCAACCTTGGTCTCCAAGTTTTTAGATAGCTCCAGCCTAGAAGAGTAGAACTTCACTTCAACGCCGTAGAGCAACGTATATCTCGAGTAGACCCCAGGTGCGAGCTTATCCAACGCTTGAAGCATTTCAAGGATGTTTTGGAGGTACCTGTACGGTAAGACAAAGCTTAAATCGCCGGGGGTAGCCGACCTAAGAGTCGGCTCAACTATGTTCCTCTTGATTCTCTCAGGCGTTGAGCGCCTGCCCTCTTCAAGGTCGCCCAACCTTTGAACTATTATACCCCCGCTCAGCAGATTCGCTAATCGAGCGATGTATTTGCCATAGGCTATCGGCTCCTTGAATGGCTCGGTAAATGATGTGCTGACAAGCACAGCGAAATTAGTGTTTCCAGTCTTTTTATTCAAAAAGCTGTGCCCGTTAACGGTTACAACCCCATCGTAGGACTCAGTTATGACCTCGCCGTAGGGGTTGAAGCAAAAGGTTCTAACCTGGTCGTCAAAGCTCTTCGAATAGTAAAGCAGCTTGGGCTCGTAGAGATACTTCGTCAGCGGCTCCATAACTGGGGCTGGCACCTCAACCCTGACCCCTATGTCCACTGGATTGTTGTAGGTTTTGAACTTAAGCTCCGAGGTAAGCTTCTTCAGCCACTCGGCCCCGCTCCTACCCGGAGCCAAGACGACGTACTTGGCATCAATTTTTGTGCCGTCAGCAAGCTTTACACCCCTCGCAGAGGATCCATCCACTAGAACGCTGGCGACGGCCCTCTCCGTCAAAATCTTAACTCGCCGAGAAAGAAAGTCCCTCATCGCCTTAATAACCTCAAAGCACCTTTCGGTGCCGACGTGCCTCACCTTTACCGGTATAAGGTTTAAGCCCGCCATCTGCGCGCTCCTCTTCAAGCTCTCTATGACGTCGCTTTCGGTGCCGAAGAGCATTTGAGGGGCTCCAAACGCCAAGTACATCTTGTCCACGTAGTCTATAAGACTGATCAGCTGCTCTCTTCCAATGTACTCCTCAAGCCACCCGCCCACGTCAGCCGACAGCGTCAACTTCCCGTCGCTGAAGGCGCCTGCACCACCCCATCCACAGAGCATCGCGCACGGGTTGCAGTTGACGCACCCAGAGCCTCCTCTAGCAAGACAGTGCCGCTCCTCTATGTCAGGCCCCCTGTCAACCATCACCAATTTCAGGTTGCTCCTCTCAGCCAGCTCAAGGGCTGTGAAGATGCCGGCGGGGCCGCATCCCACTATCACTACGTCGGCTTCAAGCTTTTCCATCTGATTCGCCAAGCCCTATAAGGAGGGCTGGCGAAATTTATCCTTAACTCAGGTAATGAAATAGAAAATGGCAAAAAAAGTTCAGGTATCAATCTAGTATTATCGAGGTCGTAGTATCCCTTATACCGTTTATCTTGTGAATTTTTGAGACTAAAAGCTCCGTTAACGCCTTCGTGTTTGCCACTTCTACCTTAACTATGAGGTCGTAAGGCCCAGTAACAGGGCGTGCCTCCCTCACCTCAGGCATGCTCCTAAGCTGTTTCAGCACGTCAAGGCCCTTGCCGGCCTCCACCCTAATGTGAATATATGCCTCAACCATGATATTAATTTATACTCGAACAAGCTAATAAAATTATCATATAATTTGAGAAGTGCAGCCCCCATAACTCGTGGACCCACACAAAAGGAGCGTAGCATAACGACTTCCACAATCACCAAAAATTGGTGGGGCCGCCAGGATTTGAACCTGGGTCGCGAGGGCCCGAGCCTCGCAGTCTACCAAGCTAGCCTACGGCCCCCCAACATTTACCACTTCTCTGCTCAAGCACACACTAAAAGCTCTTTCCCCAAATTTATGGATTTAACTAGCTAACCCTGTTTCGGTCGAAATCTATAAGAGGGGCTCCATTAACCTTTCTTATTCGGCCGGGGTAGCCGAGCGGTTAGGCGGCGGGCTGCAGACCCGCTTTACAGGGGTTCAAATCCCCTCCCCGGCTTTGCAGGGTCTCGTTGTGCCTCTCCAATTCCCTGTCTTCAAGTTTTTCTATGCCCTGGCATTTCCTCCAACGCATAGTTCTTAATCGCCGGATCTCAAGGCCAGCGCTCATCTCTATAATTCGCCGAGCCCCATCAATTGGAGAAGGCTTCTCCAAGCTCATGAGGGTTTACCAGTAATGTCTACAATGCATCCACGATGTGGATCAGAGCCGCTGCAAATTGTGAGGGATGCGTAAGGTGGTGGGGCCGGAGGGACTTGAACCCTCGACCAACGGGTCTCTCTCGCTCCAGAAGTTCGTCATCCCTTCTGGTCCGCAGACCCTAAACCATGACTTCTGGAGCCCTTAACGTTGGGCTTAGAGGCCCAATGTCGTCCTACCTTGCTAGACCACGGCCCCTCGAGGAAGGGTGTATCCATGAGTTTCTTAAAAACTTTGTTTAGGGGTTGCCGCCAGCACGCCCCTTTCCCAGGCCCTCTCGGAGCCCAGTACTCAGGTGCGCGTTGAGCGGTTTAACTTCCGGGTTCTGATGAGACCGGGTGGGTCCCGCTCACTGTGGCCGGCGACAACCCTTCTCCTACTTTTCTAGGTCCTAGGTATAAAGCTTTTCAATGAAGCTGGCTCTCGGAAACTTTTTATTTTGGTTGAGTACTTGGTGTGGAAGTGTAAAGAGGTTGGTGATAGCTATTTTTAGCGGGATATGGCAGCTGTTGCCCCAACCAGGAGGAGACTACGCAACCTACTTGATAACCTATGTATTGACCTTCGTGCTCTTCGTTTTGATATGGATGTTCCTAGGACAGAGATATCAACTCTACATGTGGCTTCGCGAAGCGGAGAAGGCCACTTTTAGACTTGAAGCCATGGCGAAGAAAAGCAGAGAAATCCTGGTAAGCACCATAAGGGAAGTGGGGAAGCCGAATTCTGACCCATTCGACGAGGTGAACAAGTTCATGGACTTCTTCGTGATAGAGCCTGTCGAAAGGGATCCGTTTGGAGTCCTAAAGCGATTAGAGCACCTCCTCGATGTTGAGAGGGAGAAGTTTAAAGACGTAGTAGCGAAGATAGCACCTAAAGCCAGCAACGAGGATAGAGCAAACTTAGAGGCGTTGTTCGCGGCTACCCACGCCGTGAACTACATATACAAGGTTGTTAGGCACTACACGATTCTAGGCAAGAAGACCAAGAGCATGCTCGTGATAATGCAGATAGTCTACAACATACCGTTGATAATGAAGATGGCAGAAGCCTACTTCAATGCCCTTGATCCCTTCGCGAAGGGTAAACCGATAGGCGACAGCGTGGGACCCCTAGTAGCGGCCAAACTCATGAAGGGTTACCCGTGCAAGGGCGTGGGAGACGAAATGGTAGTTGCAGAGGTACCTTTTGAGGGCAGGCTCCTCGTAGTCGTAAAGGCGGATGGACCTGGTGGACGAGTCGGTAAGCCGGGAGAAGCTGTAGCTAAGCTCGCCCAACAATACAAAGAGAAGCTGAAGAGGATAATAACTGTGGATGCTGCCGTGAAGATGGAGGGGGAGAACTCAGGGCAGATCGCTGAGGGGGTAGGCGCCGCGATAGGCGACCCCGGGCCTGAGAAGTACAAGATAGAGCAGGTAGCGCTTGAGCTTGGTGTGGGACTTGACGCGATAATAGTGAAGCAGGGGTTTGACGAGGCTCTGAGCGTCATGAGGAAGGAGATAGCTGATGCCGCAGAAAAAGCAGTTGAAAGCGTAAAAAAGGTTGTAAGGGAAAAGGTTGTTGAGGGAGGAGTAGCAATAGTAGCTGGAATAGGCAATACGGTGGGTGTCGGCAATGGTTAACTTCGTAGCTGTAATCCCGGTTAAAGGGTTGATCTGGTGTGCTCAGGGGGAAACCGGATTGGACATGCTAATGCAATACTTGCTTATAATGCTGCTTTTGCTCTTCGTAGTCAGCATGTTCCTTTCTTTGACTCGGCGTAGGGCGGAGGCCTTCGCAAAGGCCGTTAGAACTGTCACCGTTCTCCGATGCGAGAACTGCGATTACAAGGAGGAAAGGGAGTTCCAAGTAGGCGACTACGTCTTCAAGAGGATTGGAGAATGCATCAAGTGCAAGGGCGGCCTCTACATTTCAATGATCTATGGCGTTCCGGAGAAACCTTCTTAGAAAAGCGTCGTCACCTCAACACCATCCTCATACACTATGACCGTGTGCTCGGCTTGAGCAACAAGTCCTCTACCCTTTTCAACCAAGACTGGGTAACCGTAAAGGGCACCTTTAGATAGTAGGCTTAAAAGCTTGTCGCGGGGCTCTGCGGTTATCAGATCCTTGATCCACCTATCGCAGAAGGGGAGACCCCTGAACCGGCTCCAGAGAGCTCTAAGTAGGCTCTTCTCATCTTTGTCGGCTTTCTTTGGGTTCACGTAGCGGAAAATGTAGACTTCTTGGGAGTCGACTACAACTCCGACACCGTTCGTTGCGAAGGGCTCTACGGCGTAGACTTCGAATGGCTCCACGGACGTCTTGGACTCTACAGGCACGTTGGGTATGTTCTTCTCTCCGTGCAGCATGTACTGCTTGAGCATGTGGCCTGACAGGTTTCTTATGGGTTTAAAGCCGAAGTTCCTGATCGTTGATTCTATCGTGGAGCCCAGGAAGGATATCTTGACTCCAGCCCTCATATTACTTATCGCAGCTTCAAGGGCCTTCTCGGCGGCTTGAACCAGCGGCTCGCAATCGCTCGATAACGCTATGGTTATAGCTGCGTCGGCTATGAATCCGTTCACGTGGGCCCCAACATCTATCTTCACCAGACCTTTAGGGGGCAGCACTGACGCGTCGCCCAGACGCGAAGTGTAGTGCGCAGCAACGCTGTTAACAGAGACGTTGCAGGGAAAAGCGGGTTCGCAGCCCATCATCCTGATGTTATCCTCGGCCATCTCGCATATCTCAACTAGGGGCATACCCTCATGAATCTTATATGCTATGAGCTTCAAAGTGCTCGAAACGGCTTTACCTGCACTCTTTAGGCACCTCACTTCTTCTTCGCTCAGCAACGCGTAAGCACCACAACATTTTGAGGGGAGAACAGTATTATTTCTTTGTTGATAGCCATGAAGGTTAAACCATTTGACTTTGTAGCCGTGGGCGGAACCTTTGATAAGCTTCACAGGGGGCACAGGGAGCTCCTGAAGTTGGCTTTTAATGTTGGACGCAGAATCATCATAGGCGTGACAAGCGATGAGATGGTTGAAGAAAGGGGAAAGGAAGGAGGCGTGGAGGCTTTTGAGGAAAGGATGAGGAGGCTCAAGTCTTGGATAAAGGAAGAGCTAGATGATGGAACTGCAAGCTACGAATTCATAACAATAAACGATGTTTACGGTACGACAACACATGACAAAAAGCTTGAAGCCCTCATCGTCAGCGAGGAGACGCTCTCAACGGCGCTTGAAATAAACAAGGTAAGGGTCGAGAGAGGGCTTAAGCCGCTTGTAATAATTGTTGTGCCTATGATCTTAGCTTATGATGGTAAGCCCATATCATCTACAAGGATAAGGCGAGGAGAGATAAACGAAGAGGGGAATCCGGCGCGCTGAGGCTACGACAAACCCAGGAGGTCCCTGGCCTTGTCTATGAAGAGTTTCCTCCTATGTTGATGCTCTTTTATAAACGAAGATGCTGCTTCTACAGCGAAGGCCTTGTCCTCGCCGCAGAGGATCTCTCCTTTCTTGCATCTCCAGTAAATATCCATGAGCTTAGCGTCGTCCTCTACGAAGAAGAACTTGTAGAGGTCGAATATAGGGCACTTCTCCGGTTCTCCCCCTAAAACCCTCTGTTCCTTAGCTGTAGGCCTACCGCCCGTGAAGGCGTTTTTAAGCTTATGTTCTACGCTTTCAACAGCTTCAGTCAAAGTGAAGTAGCTCATCGGGTTGCGCTTGCTCATTTTGGAGCTGCCGTCCAACCCTCTGATCAACACGTGATACGTCGCCGAAGGGGGTATAAAGCCCATTTTCTCCTTGAACTTATTTGCGAGGTCCCTGCAGAGCCTTATATGGGGATCCTGATCCACCCCAACGGGAACCACCGTGGGTTTAGGTCCGCCGAAACGCTTAAGCTGCGGAAGCAATATATCCCCGGCCTGGACGAGGGCTGACATGTACAAGCCTATGTGCCTCGCACCGTATATTGCCTCCATGGTCGAGAGCGTAACAGACCTAGCAAAGATGAAGGCCAAGTCTTTGACGTCGTTCTCCTTAGACTGCCTATAAATGTAGGCCCTTGAAGGGTCTAAACCTAAGGTCAATGCGTCGACCAAGTTGTCGAGCGCCGTCTTCTCGCTTTCTTCCAGCGGTATCCCGTTATCCTCGTAGGCTTCTATGTCAGCTATGCAGTAGAATGCGGTGGCGCCCAGCTTCTGAAAGAGAATTATCTCCCTCAAAGTCAAAACGGCCCCTACGTGCAGGGGACCTGTAGGTTTAATTCCGCTCATAACCGCAAAGCTCTGCTTCTTGTTTATCGCTTCGACTATCTTGTCAAAATCTCGATGACCAAAGATTAAGCCTCGACGAATAAAGAAGGGGACGTTGGGCAGCTTCTCAACTAATCCACCTATGCTTTGTATGCCAAACTCTTCAAATAGCCTCTCGTAGCTTTCTACGGAGGTTGAACCCCAAGGATCTATGATGCTGATCCCCGAGTTCTTCAATCCAACCACCGGTGCACTAGTCGTCCACTCTAGGGCAGAAAATAAAAGCCTCCTTATAGCACTTGTCTTCTTAAGTTTAAGCGGTGCTGATAATGAATGAAGACATCGAATTGAAGGTTTCAGAAGGCGAATTGAAGGTTTTAAGGTACCTTAAAGAGGTCGGGGGGCCCATTGATGCTTTGGAGGTAGCTGAAAAGCTCGGATTAAGTCTAAGCTCCGTGATGTCATATGTGGAGGCTCTAAGCCAGAAGAGCCTTGTAAAGGTAGAGGTGAAAGAGGAAGAGTACGCTGAGCTGACGAGCGAGGGGGAGGAGTACGCGAGGAGCGGCTTGCCTGAGAGGAGGGTCATAAATAGGGTTATGGAGCTGGGCGGCACGGCGCCGCTGAAGACATTGATGGAATTAACGGGGTTAAAAGGCGAAGAAGTTAGTCTGGCCTTAGGCTGGATCAGCAGGAAGAAGCTTGGAGAAGTGGTGCTGGTAAACGGTGAAAGGAGGATAAGAGCCCACGAAATCACACACGAGGATCCCGTTGAGGTTGTTCTAAGAGATATAAAGCAACATCAAAGAAGAAGCGTAAAGAACATACCCGGAGAAGTGCTCGCGGAGCTGAAAAGTCGAAGGCTGATCACCCTGGTGAAGTACAAGAAAAAGGTAGTGTCGTTAACCGATAGGGGGTTGAAAGCTTTAGAGGACGCCTTGCAGGTAAAGGTTGTCGGCGCTTTGACCTCGGACTTAATTAAAAGTGGAGATTGGAAAAAGGTCCACTTGAAGCCTTACGATGTCGCGGCGAAGCCTCCCACGATCTATCCAGCCAGGAAGCACTTCTACGCTGAATTTCTCGACAAGGTTAGAGGCATACTCGTGCAGATGGGCTTCATAGAGGCTGATGGTCCCTACGTGGAGCTTGAGTTCTGGAACTTTGACGCTCTATTTCAGGCTCAAGATCATCCCGCCAGGGAAATCCACGATTGCTTTATCCTCCTAGAACCATCAAGCGGCGTTTTACCAGAGAGGCGGCTTGTCGAGAGGGTGAAGAGCGTGCACGAAGAAAAGTGGGGATACTCTTGGAGTGAAAGCCAGGCTTCAAGGCTTGTTCTTCGAAGCCACACAACGGCTGTTTCAGCCCGGTTCCTCGCCGGTAAGCCGAAGCCGCCAGTCAAGATGTTTTGCATGTCAAAGGTCTTTAGGCCCGACGTCATTGACGCGACCCATTTCATAGAGTTCACCCAAGTTGATGGAATTTATGGAGGCGAACACGTGAATTTAAGGGTCCTGCTCGGAGTTCTACGGGAATTCGCGAAGAGACTTGGCTTCAAGGAGGTGCGTTTTAGGCCCAGCTACTTCCCCTTCACGGAGCCTAGCGTTGAAGGCTCAGTGTACCACCCTGAGCTTGGATGGATAGAGTGCTTGGGGGCTGGGATGCTTAGGCCTGAGGTGCTGGAACCCCTCGAAATAGGCTACCCCGTTGCGGCTTGGGGGATAGGCATAGATAGGTTAGCCATGGTTATGCTTGGGATATCGGATATAAGGAGCTTGTGCACCCGCGACTTGAAGTACCTTAGAAGCAAGATGGTGATGCCACTATGCCCACCATAATTGTTAACAAAAGGGATTTAATGAAGCTTATAGGGGTTCGCGACATCAATGATGATGAACTCGTCAACGCTCTAGAGCTAATTAAAGCCGAAGTTAAAGCAGTTGAAGTCGAAAGCATTGTGCTTGAGGTTACATCCGATAGACCGGACATGTTTTCGGCAGAGGGCATTGCAAGGGCGCTTAAAGGGTTTCTGGAGGTGGAAGTAGGTTTACCGCATTATAATGTGGAGAAAGCTGAAGGAAACAACTCAGTCCACGTATACGAAGAAGTCCTCAATGTAAGGCCTTGTATAGCCTGCGCCGCCGTCAAAGGATGCAGCTTCGGGGATGAAGAGTTAAGGCAGCTCATTCAACTGCAGGAGGCACTGCATAGAACTTACGGGAGGAACAGAAAGAAGCTTGCAATAGGGCTCCACAACCTAGACGTCGTGGAGCCGCCCATATCCTACACCGCTAAGCCGCTCGACTCATTCTTCTTCATTCCACTCGATGAAAGCAAGGAGGTTACCGGAAGGGAGGTGCTCGAAAAACATCCAAAAGGTAAGGAGTACGGCTGGATCATAAGAGAAACCGGCAAGGCGCCTCTACTCTTTGACTCGAAAGGCGACATACTATCAATGCCTCCAATAATAAACTCCAATTTAACCAAGCTGACCTCCAACACAAGAAATATCCTGATCGACGTCACCGGAACCGATTTGAACGCCGTTAGAAGCGCGCTTACCATTCTAGCCGCTAACCTAGCGGAGAGGGGGGGAAAGATAGTCCAGTTTCTAGTATTCGATCACCTTGGAAAGAGGCTGGAGCCCTCTATGAACGTAAAGGCGATGAAAGTCAGCTACGAGAAGCTCGTTAAAGTAACCGGAATCCAAGCGCCCATCGAGGAGGTGGTCCACTGCCTAAGACGAGCTAGGCTGGATGCAAAGGCGATTGGAGGTTATTTTGAAGTGCTCATACCTCCCTATAGGGTTGACGTCCTCGACGAAGTTGATATAGCTGAGGAGTACGCGATAGGGTATGGATATCATAGAATAGCCCCCCTGACGCCCCCAGCGGACACGCAAGGCGAAGAGCTGAGGATAACATCTTTTACTAGGCTGTGCAGAGAGCTGATGGTTGGGTACGGGTTTCAAGAAGTCTTAACTTACATGTTCGCCAATGACGATGAGCTACGGCTCGCCTCTTCAACCAATGGTTGGGTACGTGTTGCTAAACCGATCTCATCTGAGTACACTTGCCTTAGAACAAGCCTCATACCCTCTCTCTTGAGGTTTCTGGGTGAAAATACCCACATAGAATACCCTCAGAAGGTGTTCGAAGTGGGGGACGTGATTACACCCGACAAGGACTCCGACGTTAAAAGCTCTTCTCGGAGGATGCTGGCGGCACTTTACGCTGACCACAAAGTTGGTTACGAGGATGTGCAGGCCGTGCTTTACTCCCTCTTAAGGCTCTTAAACTTGGAGTTTGAGGTTAAAGGATGCGATATAAAACCCATGATAAGGGGCCGGTGTGGTTCCCTATTCGTAGAAGGCGTCAACGTTGGATTCCTTGGCGAGGTTGAGCCGGAGGTTCTCCTAAGGTTTGGATTGCAAGTGCCAGTAGCAGCTTTTGAGGTCGATATATCGAGGATTTTCACTGTTCGGTCTACAAGTATTAATAGGAGGCCTAGCAGAGATTGAGCGGGCCGCTGGGCTTTACCATAAAGCCGCAGCGACGGGGTGGAGGGACGATGAGGGGGTGGCCCAATGCATGATCTGCCACCTTACCCATCTGCGGCACAGGCCCGGTGGCCAACGGAGCTGGAGCTCAAGCCCGCGCAGCGTAAAGCTAGTGCATCACTAAAGCCTTTTGCCCAAAGAGGTGAACGAGCTGAAATTGCAAGTTATGAGGAATTAACCTTTATAGGTTTATCCTTAGATTTACTTAAAAGCCGCGCCGCGTGGAAGTCCGCGCATAGAGAGTCCCCGTGGAGGGGGCATCAGGCCCGAACTATGATGTCGGGTGGGTCAATGCGCGGTGACAACCGGCGCGGCCCAGCCTTTCGGCGGGAGAAGTTATGGATCTAGAGGAGAAGGTTAAGCTTGCAACCAGGAACTCTGTTGAAGTAGTTACGGTATCGGAGATCGTGGAGATGCTTAAGAAAGAGGAGTGCAAGGGCTACATAGGCGTGGAGCCTTCAGGGCTCTTTCATGTTGGTTGGGTTATCTGGGCCAGAAAGATGAGGGATCTAATTAATGCAGGCGTTCGCATGACTGTTCTCGAGGCGACGTGGCATGCTTGGATCAACGATAAGCTTGGAGGAGACCTCGACGTGATTCGAAAATGCGCCAGCTACATCGAGCATGTGCTTAAAGCTCTTGGCGTCGATAAAGGCGATGTAAGGTATGTCAAGGCCGAAGACTTGGTAGGCGACCCCGAGTACTGGAGACTAGTCCTCGCAGTGGCCAAAGATATGTCCCTAGCTAGAATCCGTAGGGCCATGACTATCATGGGTAGAAGGGAGAGCGAGAGCGTTCTAGATTTCTCTAAGCTGATTTATCCCTGCATGCAAGTGGCCGATATCTTCTACTTGGACTTGGACTTGTGCTTGGGGGGTACAGATCAACGTAAAGCCCACATGCTGGCTAGAGAGGTTGCCGAGAAGAAGAGGTGGAAGAAGCCAGCCGCAATACACACCCCTCTACTGATAAGCTTAAAGCCCCCAACCCATATTGAAGACGCAGATGAGTCTGAGCTCAAGATGAGTAAGTCGAGGCCTGAAACCTGCATATTCGTCCACGATTCGCCGAGCGAGATAGCTGAGAAGATAAATGCGGCTTACTGCCCCAGCAGGCTCGTAGAGATGAACCCAATAATAGAAATATGCCGACACGTGCTCTTCGCCGAGCCGGACTTCAACTTATACATAAACCGCGAGGAAAAACACGGTGGAGACCTATACGTGGAAAGCTTCAGCGAGCTGGTTCAGCTATACTCAAGAGGTGAGGTGCATCCACAGGACCTCAAGAAGGCGGTGTCCGACGCGCTCTCCGAGATGCTTGAACCTGTGAGGAAGTACTTTGTTGATAACGGAGAGGCGAGGGAGCTCCTTGAAGTCATGAAGAAGGCTACGATAACTAGATAAGAAGCCCTGCCATCTAGGGTTGTAGAGGTTAAAACTCGTTGAGGTTAATCTCATCATCAAGAAGGGATGTGGTGATAGATATGGGAGGAGTTGCGATTACAGCTAAGTATCTCATATATGCGGTAATAGAGATAGACGGCATAATCGATAAATCGGATGTCATAGGCGCGCTTTTCGGCCAAACAGAGGGACTTCTAGGGGATAAGCTCGATCTTCGGGAACTGCAAAAAGCAGGCAGGATAGGCAGAGTCCAAGTGATCCTTGAAGACAAGGGAGGCAAATCCCTCGGCCACATTGAAATACCATCAAATCTTGATAGGGTTGAAACTGCGCTCATCGCTGCAGCGATAGAAACCGTCGACAAGGTTGGACCCTACGATGCGAAGGTAACCGTGACAAAGATAGAGGACGTAAGGGAAGAAAAGAGGAAGAAGATAATTGAGAGGGCCAAGGATCTTTTGTCGAAATGGAAGGAGGCCATACCCGACACTCGCGAGATAACCGAAGAGATACTTAAGGCTGTTAGGGAGGCTGAACTCACATCTTACGGCCCGGAGAAGCTCCCAGCTGGACCCGATGTGGAGAAGAGCGACACCATAATAATTGTTGAGGGCAGGGCGGACGTGATCAACTTGCTCAGACACGACTATCGTAACGTTATAGCCATTGACGGCGCATCCGTACCTAAAACGATAATTAACCTATGCAAGGAGAAAACAGCAATAGCATTCATAGATGGTGACAGAGGCGGCGAACTCGTGCTGCGCCAGCTAATTCAAGTTGCTGATGTAGACTACGTTGCAAGGGCTCCTCCAGGGAAGGAAGTTGAAGAGCTATCCGGAAAAGAGATAGCCAAGTGTCTAAGAGATAAGATTCCGTTAAGCGAGTTTCTAGCGATCCCCGAAAAGGAGAAGCTTCAACACCCAACCCACCCCCCTCCTGCTGAAGCTGCCCTCAAGAGCAGGCTACCGCAACAGGTAGTGGAGGAAGCCGCGAACATCATAGGCAGCTTAGAGGCGCTGCTATACGATGAGGAGTGGAAGCCGCTGAACAAGATACCAGTCAAGGACTTAGCCAATTACCTGCAGGCGGCAAACGAAAACATAAGCTACGTGTTATTCGACGGCGTCGTAACTCAGAGGCTCGTGGACGTAGCGGAGTCAAAAGGGGTTAAGATGATTATAGGCGGAAGAATCGGAAACGTCGCGCATAGACCCGCCTCGCTTGAAGTGCACACCTTTAGTGATTTGGGGCTTTAAGATGTCAAACGAGGTGGAAAGCAAGATACGGTTATTACTTAAGGAGAGCTATGAGGCTGCAAAGAGGCTGCTTGAGGGCCTAAGCGACCGCGTGCTGATAGTTTACCACGACGACGCGGACGGCGTGGCTGCTTGCGCCCTCCTCAGGCTAGCCTTAGAGGAGAAAATTATCGTAAACACCATCTGCATAGAAAAGGTTTACCCACAAGCTGTGAGAAGGCTTCAAGCCAAGGGCAAGGAGCCCATAATATACGTTGATTTAGGAGGGCCCCACTTGAAGCTGATAGCTACTTCGAACATTGATTGCAGAGAAATAGTAGTCATTGACCACCACGACATGGAGGCTTTCGCCGCTGAGCATTTAACAGTCCTCAACCCAGAATCCCTCGGGCTGGACGGCGAGATCTACGCGTGTGGTGCAAGCCTAGCGTATTTCTTTTCACGCTCGATAAAAAGCGAAGTGAAAAAATATGCTAGTTTAGCGGTCATCGGTTCAACCGAGATACCTGGAAAGCCCAAGGGCCTCAACTTAGCAGCCCTTCAAGATGCCGTGGAGTCCGGGGTCGCCGCCTACGATGAGGATAGCAGTAAAAGGAGCGTGCTATGGGACAACAGGTTTACGAGCGCTGAAAGCATATCAAGCAAGCTAACGGCCATGACTTCCGTCGGCTACTACAGCGGGGGGCCTGAGAAGGCCTTGGAGGCGTGTACAAGGTGTTCTTGGAAGGGAATGGAGGATCACTTAAGAAGTTTGGAAGAAAGGAGGAGAAACGCTTATTCCAAGGCCATTTCCGAGGTTCAACGCAGAGGTCTAAGCAAGCTTGGCAGGATTCAATGGTTCCACGTTAAAGACTCATTTTATGACTTGGGTACGAAGGTCATAGGAACGTTCTGCAGCTATCTGCTCTACCGGAAGCTTGTGGACGAAGATAAGGTGCTCGTGGGCTTCATGAACATGAAGAGGGAGATACCTGGCATTGGAGACCTAGATGGAGAGTACGTTAAAGTCTCAGCAAGGGCCCCTTCAAGGGTGCTCAGCATGATAGAGGCCAAACGACTGGAGCCCCTGTCAAGGGCTCTAGCCGATGCAGCTCAAAGAGTTGGAGGTTTTGGAGATGGACATGCTGCCGCTGCCAGCGGCATAATACCTAAGGGCAGCGAGGAGGAGTTCGTGAAGATTATGAATGAAGAGCTCTTGCCTGGAAGCGTGAAAGATAGTAAATGCGCCTCTACGACGCTCGAGACGTTTCTATTTCCCAAGAAAGTCGAAAAGTGAGGCTTGTTTGCGTTCTGATGTTAGCTGCTCCTCGCTCACACCGAAGGGCTTCAATATTCTAAGCGCTAAAGCCGCTACCTGCTTTCTAGCGTAGTATTCTCTGTCGACCTCATCAATGCTCACAAAAATGTGAGGTTTAACCCTCTCAGAAATCTTAGCTGATGACCCCTTAACTACCACGAAGCCTACTTTGTCCCCTAGCTCCAGCCTGTGACCAGAAGCCATCAGCTGTTTGGCGGCCTGAACGTGAGCTGCTTCCACTTCGTATTCGTCGAGGGGTTTTGAGAGTGTCTTCCATATTACGAGCTCTTTAAGCTCCACCTTTCCCTCCCTTACCTTCCTAATTAGTTCCTTAACGTAGTTAACCGCAGCTTGAACATCTTTAGTTGTCAAGATTATTTCTAGAACCTTTGTTTGGACTTCTTGGGCCAGCTGGCACCAGTCACCCCTAACGGCCTCGAACCCTACAACATCTATCTTCCCATCGAAGGTTAGCCCAGCGTACTTCTTCGCAGCCTCCGTGAAGAAACATGTCTTGTAGATCTTCTCCAGCTTTATCTCGAGACCCATTTCCTCCTCCACGCGTTCGATGAATTTTCTTACCTTATCCTCTTCGTACTTGACGAAGATGCTGTCCGTATCGCCGTAAATCACTTGAAGACCCATGTTCCTCGCAATCCCTATGGTCCTAAGGATTGTTTGTCTCCCATAGGCTGCTGTCGCCTCGGCACATGGCTTCAGATAGAATCTCGCACCCGTCCAGCCCAAGTAACCATACATGGCGTTGGTCATGGTTTTGACAGCTTTTTGCTTGTTGTCAAGGAGCGTGTAGCGCAAGTCTCCTTTGTGAAGCTGCTTCATCTCCTCTCTTATCTGCTTCCTAAGCTCAATGAGTTGCTCGAGGGCCTTCCTGTACAGGCTTGGTGGACTCTTCCTAAACCGGTGACCAACCTCCGGAGCCACGTTGCACTCTTCTTCGCTGCACGCTTCTTCAGGTGGAATGTAGGTATCGAAGCCTATGTTGTACTTAATCATTAAATGAGGGTACATTGCCGAGAAGTCCAAGACAGCCACGTTTTCGTGTAGGCCCTCCTTGGGTTTTAAGACGAGACCACCCTTGTAGGGTTCATACCTCCTCTCAACCCTGTTCGGTATGAGTTCTCCTTCGGAGTAGGCGATCTTCATTAGGTACCATTCAACCCTGAAGCCGACCGAGGCGGCTAAGACTTGATCCAACGGGAGAGAGGTAAGCCTTGAAAGCTGGACGGCAAATGGCAAAACCTCCATGCCTATGCCGTAGGTGGAGGCACTGTCCTCCTCAGCGTACTTCTCAAGTTGGGGCCTCCTAGCCGGGTCATCCCAGTAATCCGCTATCTCCAGGTAATCTACAAACGTCCTCTCCTGCTTCGCCATCACTCCCATGTGCTCCGCTACGTTTTCAAGGGTCTTGATCTTCACCTCGGCGAGGTCCTCGGCGTAATCGTAAAGGTCCAAGTTGGCTCTTCCAACTATAGATATATGACCGTAGACGCTTTGGTGGGGCTCCAAGCCCTCTCGGCTCACCTTTAATTTTATACCGTGGAGTTTGGCCCTAGACTGCAGGTAGGGCCAGTCGAAGTTGTTGCTGTTATAGCCTACGATTATGTCTGGATCATAAAGTTCCACGAAGTCGACAAACTCCTTAATGAGCTTGGAATCGTCGTGGCCCTCAGCCCTTAAAACCCTCTTCTCGAGGTTTGAGCACAACGAGATTATAATTATGGGATCCCGTTGAGGTACCGGGGAGCCGCCCTTATTGTAGCACTCTATGTCGAATGCGAGGACCCTGAGATCCGGCACTTCGTCTTTCGGGTGCGGTCTAGGCCTTGAGGTGGCCCTGTAGACTGCATCTACCTTTAAATGGCTTGAAATGCTCTCAGGCTCAACTTCAATCTCACACCAATCGCATGGGTTAATGTGGTTGTCTATCAGATACCTCATGTAGAACCTTATATCCGCTTCTAGGGTATCTTCAACCCACGGTAGCCTGACAACCTTCTCCCTATATGAAGGGATGGATTGAGGGAGCAAACAACTTACTTTAAGGGCTTTAACCGATTTGCCGAAAAACTTCTTGTCAACCTCATCTATGGAGAGTATCGGCTCGGAGGGGGCTTCGAGGGCCTTTATCTCAGCTGCCCTGCGCGCATCAACACCGCTTTTAGGCAGCACATAGAAGTAGGGCTTAAACTCGTGGTCCTTAACCATCACGCGCATGCCGTCATTCGTTATGCCCCAAAGCTTGACGACAGGGCTTCCACCCTCAACTTCGTAGCTTACATCCAATAACCATAGCAGGAGCCTTTTGGGCATGGCCGGCAACGCCTAAAAGAATAGCATTGCTGCTTCAGGATAAGCTTATTCCCAGACTTGCAGGGCTTCTACGCTAAGTTAAGGGGCGGAGAAGGCTTAAAGCCTCTTGAACATCACGTAAGCATCTTCGCCCCATGGGTAATACCTTTTCTTTACCCCTAACTTCTTAAAGCCTAGAGATTCATAGAGGGCAATCGCCGCATAATTGCTGACGGCCACCTCCAACCTTGCTCCTTCCAGCAAGCTACTCTTGAACTCTTCCAAAAGCCTCTTCATCAGGGCGACGCCTATGCCCTTCCTTCTCCACTTAGGCTTAACGGCTATCGAGAGCACGTGACCGTACCTGCCTTCCCGAGCTCCCACCACGTAGCCCAACACCTCGTGGTCGCCGGTAGCAACGTAGAACATGTCTCCGTGCAGGTACAGCATTGATAGGATCAAAGCTGGGGGATAGGGCCTCTCGAAGCTTGAGGACTCCACTTCGACTATTTGTTCGAGGTCCGACAGCCTTGCGATCCTTATGCTTATGGTGGCGGCGTCGGCATTCACCATAAGGGCTCCGCCACATATATGCCATCCTTACAAGCTAATATCCTAGCCGGTAGTTTGGCTTCCAACTCAACGCGAGAGGCGTTCACCAATGTTATTATGGCAGGGTCGCCGCGCACCGGCACAGCGATTTTCTCACCTTTAAGCCAGCCGTAGCCAACAACGCGAACCCTGACCTTCTCGCCCTTCTTGAATACCACCGGAATCCTCGAATCCTTAACTACTCCGAAGTCCTCAGGCCTTAGGGCAAGCCTCACATGGTACCTATGTTCAAGTTCCTGCAGCTTTCTGTAAAAGCTGAGCCAAGATGCTGGCTTGGCTCCTCTGGGCTTTCTTCCGCGTTTATGAGGACAGTACTTCTGAATGCCTAAGGGGGGCCATAGTTTGCCGGCTTTAATTGACAGCGCGTATTCGATGATCTTGGGTATCTCAGCATCGTTGTAGCCCGGAACCCATACTGGGGTTATCATCAGGTCAACCTTGCTGTCGGCTATGGCTTCGGCCATGGCCGTTATGTGCTTCACTTCGTACTGATTGGTGCCTGAGAGCCTCTTAGCCAAATCGGGGTCAAGCGAATCTATGGATAGGTTTACGCGGGAAAGGCCCGCAGCCTCCATATCGTTTATAAGGCTATAGGAAAGGAGAAAGCCATGAGTTTGCATTGAGATTACCTTAACCTCTGGGATCTCCGATAGACGGTGAACTAAATCGATTATTCGAGGGTATGTAAGTGGGTCGCCGACGGTATCTATATGGGCTTCAATGCTCCTTGAGGACTTGAGCTTAACCAGTTGTTTAAACCACTTTAATAAATGGTCGAGATCCACTAAGTACTCTGCTTGCCTACTTCTAGACCGCGGACCTGCATCGGTTGAGCAAAATATGCATGATAGGGGGCACGTCGAGGAAGGCCTTACCTGCAAAATGTTGGTTCCGCGGTCTATTATGCCGAAGGCTATGCAACCTACAAGCGGCCAGTCGGATGGGATCTCGATGAGCATTCTTGATGTAGGCGCCATAGTCGGCAGTCAGTAAAGAAGGAGGTTACTTTATTATACCTTGCTTGCGTTGCAGAATCCTGTGAGCAGGAGAAAGAAGCCCGTAAAGGTTGGAGATAGGGTTGAGGTGCTCTACACCGAAGATAGATGGAGGCTGCTCTCCGAGCTCAGAGCAAGGGCGCTTAAAGTGATGACCATCCTAGATAAGGAGGGACTAAAGCCCATAGTCCACGGAAGCCTTGCGAGGGGCGACGTGAACTCCACCAGTGACGTGGATGTAGTGGTGCCGTACGCCGTACCTTCATATCGCGTTGAGCTGTTGCTCGACGAAGCCAATGCGAAGCCCATAAAACGCTTGTTGACTCAAGCAACGCCAGCTCACGCCGTTAAAGCCCACATCTACATTGACGAGGTGACAACGGTGACGTTCCCGCTCACCGACTTCACGAGGCATGAAAGGGAATTCTACAGGTTCGGCGGCGAGCTGACCCTTAAAGAGTTGAGGGAAAACAAAAGGGTTTGCGGAGTAGATAAGAGGCTTAAGCTCATCGAGCCTTCCCCTAAAGGACACTATGAAGAGCCCATAATGGGAAGAGAACATTACGCCGCCGTTAAGGTGGGCGTAAGCCTCGACGTGGTCCAGGAAAGAGTTAAGGTGCTGATGCGAAGGGATCAAGTTGGCAGAACGGGAGTTTACCTTAAATACGAGGTTAAACCAGACGAAAGCATTGAAGGTGCCCTCATAAGGTTGGCGTCGGGCGATCCGGCCTTAAGGAGGATCCTAGCCTCGAGGGGGGCTCTCTAGCTCCTTAAGCTTGGCGTTCACTGCGATCACCTTATCAACAACTTCTAGGGCATCCCTCCCGAGGATTCTTATCATCGGCTCTTTCCCGATGTCACCAACGTCGTATACGGCGTCGGGCGCCGAGGAAACAGAGTTTAAGGCTTCCCGCGCTCCCCACCTCATAGTTGAACCCTCTTTACCCTTTAACTCCTCGGGTTCCCTTCTTCTATCGAAAAAGGCGATCTTGAAGCCCAGCTGCTCCATAGCTTCGAGCACTTTAGCATCGTATTTTACATTGATAATTGCGTTGATGGATTGCCATCGTTTGTTGACCTCGAGGAGCATGTTCCCTAAATGTCTTGAGCGGCCAAAACCTATGATGCCGTGAGCCCTCAAGAATCCGCGCACAGGTCTAAGCCTCCCCTCAACGCCGCAAACGTCATCTAACGATGTGGGATTTCGCAGGCACATAGCCAAGTTCATGCCTACTTCAGGTGTTAGCTCCTCCAAGCCTTGGATTGACTCTATCTTCGCTATAGCCTTGTACATCATGTCAAAAACCCTAACGACGTCTAGGGACTTGTAGTAAAGCTCAATTGGATTGGACACTCTAGCCTTACCCCTAAGCTTATACGAGGCTCTAATCGCCTGAGAGGCGAAAAGGGAAGAAGCCTTGAATGCATCGACTATGCTCCACCCGTGAGCTATAAAGCCGGCAAGTGAAGATGCGAAGGTGCAGCCCAGCCCATGAAAGTATTCTCCTTCCTCCCGATCCTTTTCGACCGCTATGATCTGGTCGTCGCAGTAAAGGACGTCGAAGACCCTGCTCGAGGAGATGTGGCCTCCCTTTATTATGACGTACTTAGCCCCGTAATCCTTGATAACCTTGGCCGCCTCCTTAGCGGACTCAAAGTCCTTTACCTTCACGCCGCTTATCGCGCTGGCCTCAAAAGCGTTTGGAGTCACAACCATCGATCTCGGTATTAAGCAGTCCTTTAAGGCTTTTAGGCCCTCAATGGTCGTCAGCTCGTAGCCGTCCCAACCTTTAATTATCGGGTCTAAGACTAATGGTACTCCCTGCGGCATCTCCTCCGCCAGCACGCCCACCACATCTTGATCGTGGATTAGGCCTATCTTTATCGCTTTAGGTTCACAATCCTCCAATGCCATTTTAATCTGAGCTCTCACGATCTCCGGCGGCAGGGGGTGGACGCCCCTTATCCCCTTCGTGTTCTCAAAAACCACGCTCGTAGCTACTATTAGCGGGACTGCCTTCACCATTGCCAGGGCCTTCAGATCGGCGTATACTCCTGCGCCGCCTATCGGGTCGAGTCCCCCCACTACTAGCACGTTTTTGGGCTCAACTTCACAGAGCTTCCTCATCAACTTCAGCAAACGGGACACCTGCAAGGAAACTTAAAAGGCTAGAAGTTTAAGTAGTTAATGCTGTAAGGCTTTGTGATGAAGCTCAAAAGGGCTGACCCATGGGATGAAGAGCCCACGCAGGTCTGAGTGCTGCTGTGAGGTATCAGCTCATGGGGGTAGAGGCAGTCCTAGTCGACTTAGGCAACACCTTGATAACGGGGCCTCGCCTCCGAGAGGTATTTGAACGGGTTGTCCTTAACGTCTCAGCGAAGAGCGCAAAGGTCGACTGGTCAACGCTGGCACGAGTCTTCGAGAACGTCCAAAGCTCCTTGAGAGAGGTTAAAAAGAGGTTGCTGGTTGAAGTTGGGTTGCGGAGGATCCTGGAGCTGGTGATTAGAGATGCTGGGCTTGAGGGCTGCGGGTTCCTCGAGGAGCTGGAGGCTGAGCTGATACACAGGTACGCCGAGACTCGTAGAAGCTATGAGGATACGCGCCTCTTCCTAGAGCAGCTGAGAAGTAATGGTGTAAGAGTGGCGGTGGTGTCCAATATACCTGATCACCGCATGGCTGTGGAGCCGTTGAAGAGGCTAGGTTTAATGAGCTTGGTCGACGTCGTTGTAACATCAGCAAAGGTAGGGGTTCGGAAGCCTCACCCTCTCATCTACCTAACAGCTATGAGGGCCACCTCGGCCTCCCATGTCGTCTTCGTAGGCGACAGCATAGAGAACGACGTTTTAGGGGCGTTAAACGTCGGGTTAAACGCGATACACGTATTCAGACACGGCGTGAGAATCAAGGTTAGCGTGGACTCACTCTCGCAGGCGCTCGATATCATTTTATCTGGGGAGTTGAACTCTCTGTAGAGGGGTGAGGTGCCCAGTGTCCTCTCGAATATTCCCCGTTGGAAAGTTCGAGAGGGTTGGAGCTCATAGCCACATAAAAGGGCTAGGCGTCAAGGATGGAAAGGCGATCTCCATAGCTGAGGGTATGGTGGGCCAGACCGAGGCTAGAGAGGCTGCAGCAATAGTAGTTGAAATGGTTAAGAGGGGCAAGATGGCTGGAAGGGGTGTCCTGCTCATCGGGCCCCCCGGCTCCGGTAAGACGGCGTTGGCCTCGGCGATGGCTAGGGAACTTGGAGAAGACGTACCGTTTCTGGCGATATCAGCATCGGAGGTCTACTCTAGCGAGCTCAAGAAGTCCGAGTTCATAATGCAGGCGCTCAGAAAGGCCATTGGTGTGCGCATCAGAGAGGTGAGGAAGGTTTACGAGGGCATGGTTACGGAGCTCGACATCAAGATGGGTCGACATCCCTACAATCCCTATCAGCAGATACCCATAGGGGCTCGGATACGCCTGAAAACAAAAGTTGAAGAAAAAACCTTCAACGTTGACGAGGCTGTGGCCTTGGAACTTGCGTCGAGGGGCATCCAGGTGGGCGACGTCATATGGATCGATGCCGAAACGGGCAGGGTCACACGCGTGGGCAAGTGCGAGGAGGCGCCTGAAGAGCAAAAATACGACATCGGAGTCGCGCACAAAGTGCCGCTGCCCAACGGCCTTATATCCTGCGAGAAGGAGTTCGTCCACACCGTCACCCTCCACCAGCTCGACATCGCATACACGAGGAGCAGCAGCTCAAGCCTCTTCAGCCTCTTCTTTGGCGGCAAAGAAGAGAAAGAGATAGCCCCCGAAGAAAGGCAGAAAGTTGATAAAACTGTTAAAGAGTGGGTGGATGAAGGCAGGGCCGAAATAATACCCGGAGTGCTGTTCATAGACGACGTGCACATGCTCGACTTGGAGGCTTTTGCCTACCTTGGAAGGGCTATGGAGAGCGAGCTCGCACCCATAATCGTGTTGGCCACTAACAGGGGCATAGCCAAGATTAGGGGCACTGACGTTGAGGCACCCCACGGAATGCCGCTGGACCTCCTCGACAGGCTACTCATCATAAAGATGAGACCCTACACTGAGGAGGAGGTCAAAGAGATAATCAAGGTGAGGGCTAAAGAGGAGGGCGTAGACCTCGAGGACGCCGCCCTAGATACGCTGACGAAGATAGGACTTGAGGCATCGCTGCGCTACGCCGTACAGCTCCTCGCACCCTCACTTGAGGTGGCCAAGATCAATAAAAGGACGCGTGTAAGCGTAGAAGACGTTAAAAGTGCCCAAGAGATGTTCGTAGACGTTAAGCGATCGGTCAGTTACCTGAAGAGCTATGAGGATAGATTCCTGAAGTAAATGCTATCTTCATGAAGTCCAGGGCATCCGCTGCCATGCTAGTGTTATTGAATAAAACGTAAACATCTTTCTCCTCCTCAAAGGGTTTAACCCAGCACTCGTACAGTTTCATCAACTCATCCATGCTATAATCGTAGACATATGGTTTTTTCCCCAACCCGTGAAGCCTATAGTATATTTTTCGACTTGTCGTCCTAGCAGGTTCCTGCTTGAATGGATCAACGATGTGTAGAAGATCGAGCTCTTCGCATAGCGAAGACACGGTTTTAAGGTCCCAGCTTTCATGTCTAAGCTCGATTCCCACATCCATGCTTTGAGGCCTCTCAACACCCTTCAGAAAGCTTTTGGCGTTGAATATGTTCTCCTCGTTCTTCACGAACGACGGCGACATCTGAAGTACTATAACCCTGCAGTTGAGGGCTTTTGCCACCTCAACAGTTTTCTCCCAGGCGCTGAAGTTTTCATCTGTGGGCTTCAGGGAACCATACCTTTCATGTTCTCTCCTTGAGACCTTAACGCCACTTCTCCGCCAAGTGGGACTCGTGGGGGGATGAGTTACGACCTGCCATGCCTTCATGGTAAATATGAAGTGATGTGGCGCTTCATGACGCCACTTCTCCGCCGTCGCGACCATCGGTAGCCTGTAGAAAGTCGACTGGAGCTCTATTAACCCGAATAATTCAAAGTATCTTCTTCTACCACCTTTAACAGCCCATCCGCAACAACCAACTTTAACGGGCATCTAAACCACCGTTAAAAGGGCCGGAACCCAACCTGCCACAATGCAGATTCTCAGCGCAGCCCATATATACGCCCCTCGGCTTAGCCCTACTTCTCTGGATGGTTAAACTCGCTTAGGGAAGCTTGTGGAGCCTAGCCTTCGAGAAGGGAACCTCGTAGGGACTTTAACATAAGTTCAACTCAACTTAAACCTTTAAGTGAAGGCAGCTTTACGCTGTATTCTTAGCAGACATAGCAGTGAAGCAATTATGAGAGCGTGCGTGTTGAACCTTAGCCTAGCATCGTTGCTCGTGCTTCTATCTTTCATAGCCCCGCACGTGCTTACGTTCCATTTAAATGGTTTAAGCCAGCTCGACGAGCCCAACTATAGAACATCTTATTATAGGTATTGGTGTAACGTGACACTCTACGTCCAAGGCGATATAAGCGACTTGAGCGATTTAAACGTCGTTATGCTTTTTCCAAACGTTACTGGCCAGACGGCGCTTCTCGAGAGGGCGTTGCTCGTAGTTGACGGCGAAGAATGTTCATCATATAAGCTGGTGAAAGACGAAGATGGCAACACCATCTTAACATTTGACAAACAATTGACTGCGTTAGAGGAGGGCAGCATTGTATCGACGTACCTGGAGATGCTGATAATAAAAGAGGTTTCACCCCCAATAACTGTAAGCGTGGATTACGCCTCTGAGGTCTCATTGAATAACGTACCGGGAGAGGTCTTGGAGGCGTACGCGGGGAATAAGACTTCGTGGATTATACCAAGAGAGGTCTACGAAGCTGCAATGGCTCTAGCAGGAGGCGGGGGAAGCATCCTAGAAGTCCTAGATGCCATCTCAAGGTGGATTGAAGATATCGTAGCGTACCCGTTAGACAATAACATCAGAGGGGTCATCGGCCCCCAGTACCCCCTAGAAACGCTTGAGCTCGGGATTGGTGACTGCGACGACAGTAGCATCCTATTCATATCTATGTGTAGGGCAGTTGGCATACCATCATTTCTGCAGCTGGGTTGCATCTACAAGCCCGGCGACGCGTGGCAAGAGATCGTGATGCACCAAGGGAACTACGTGTATAGGTCTAAGGGCATTGGATGGCATGCTTGGAGCATGGTTTACATTCCAAGCGTCGAGTGGATCCCCGTAGATTTGACGTACTTTAACGATGCTCAATTAACATCTAAGACGGGGGAGCCACTCGTGTACATAAAGAGCCCGGGGGGAGTTAAGGCGAAAATTGAGGGTGCAGCCCTCTTAACTGTTAGACCACTGATATACGCTAATTATTCTTCTTTAAGGTACGTTGACGATGTAAGGGCCTGGGAGAAGGCCATAGCTGAGGGTAGGCTTAGGTACCTTCAAAGCGAGGAGTTGAAGCTAATGGCGTATGGGGGAATCAGCAGGCTACCGATACCTTTAAGTGTGCCCCTAGCCGCCTGCGCGGCTTTCACAGCCTTGCTTCTAGTTGTCTATCTAAGGTTGAAGATAAAGCGAAAAACTACGTGAAGAAGTAGCTTCAGATGGTTTTCAAACGTAAATTATGGGGCTCTGCTATTTCGCAGTTTGCTGGAGGCGGGTAATGCTTAAAAACCGAGATTTAACAACTCATACTAGCAATTATGGTGATGTCCTTTGGAAGTATTCGAGGCTATAAGGAAAAGAAGGTCCGTAAGGTCCTACATGGCTTCAGGCATAGATAGGGCACAGCTCGAGAGGATAATCGAAGCAGCTACGTGGGCTCCGTCGGCTGGGAACCTTCAACCTTGGATCTTCATAGTCGTCGACGATAAGTACTTAATGAGGCAGTTGGCTAAAGCCGCCCTAAACCAGATGTGGATCGTCGAAGCATCATGCATAATCGCTGTCTGCGCTGACGTGGAGAGGTCAGGAAGGGTATATGGGGAAAGGGGTAGGAGGCTGTACTGCATACAGGATTGCGCGGCCGCAATCCAAAACATGATGCTGGCAGCCCAAAGCATAGGCCTTGGAACCTGTTGGGTTGGAGCGTTCTACGACGATGAGGTTAAAAGCATTTTAAAGCTGCCGCCTAACATCAGGCCATTGGCCCTCGTAACGGTCGGGGTGCCAAGAGAGGAGCCTCCCGCCCCGGCAAGGAGGAGTCTCAAAGAAGTCGTATACCGCAACGCTTTTGGGAATCCGTGGCTGTAGAATCAGTGGAAGGGTACTATAGGATTAATCGTGAAGAGAAGTGGATGAAGCTTGGAGGAGCCCGCAAAACAGTTGGCGGAGTTAAAAAGGTACTTAGAGGACAGGCTCGCTAGCTTAACTGCCGAAGCCGATAACTTAAGGGCATTAATAAAGATCGTTAACGAGGCCCTGACAAGGGTGTCCTTCAAGCCGGCCTCCGCCCTCGAAGAGGTGCGGGAAGCAACGCCGGTGAACACACAGCCGCAGCCCTCCACGCAACCTCCTAGAGGGCTGGAGACCGAGATGTTGATAACGGCCTCTTCGAGGATGGGCAATAGGCTTCTAGGCAAGATGTACATAGGTGAGGGCTACGTTAGGGTGGTGCCGGCTCAAGACCTCGAGTTCAACATCAACGTACCGCCTTTCAGGCAGTTCCTAGTAGAGAAAGTGTTGGAGGAGATGAGGAGGAGGGATAGGGAAGGCGTTGAGAGAGGAGAGATGAAGGAGGAGGACGCAATCGACTACGACATCAGGGCGAAGGGCGACACTCTAACCGAGATCTTCATAAAGAACGTGAGCGACGATAGAAGGATCAGAGAACTAAAGAACGCAGTAAGATGGACCTTTGAGAGGATGCTAGAGAAGATTTCCTCTAAAGGCTAAGCTTCAATCCTCTTCAATTGTGCCCTGTACATATCGATTAGCTCTCTAACTGTGGTGCTGTCCTCGGGGCTCTTATCGTGCCTCCAGCGGCCTGTAAACCGCGGGAACCTTATCGCTAGTCCAGCGTCAGGCCTCAGCGCCCCTAAGCCCGCTGTGTGCAGTGGGCTCAAGGTTATCTCGTCGCCTATAACCTCTATGACTATCCCAGGAACAAACCATACATCAGCTTTCATGCGTGATTCCACGCGCGCATGCTTGTGCTCTATGATATAGGGTTTCAGCTTCTCCGGCACTTTCTCCAAGTCCTCATCCGTGAAGCCACTGCCCACCTTACACACGGTCTTGAAGGTATCCGAGTCGGGGTCGTAAACCGCGCATAGAAGCGCACCATACTTGCCTGCCCGCTTACCTCTACCCCAGAAGGCTCCAACCACAGTCACGTCGATGGGCTCCGCGAGCTTCGACTGGTATGACCTCTTGAACTTTATCCAAAGCCAGCCCCTAGCCCCCGCCTGGTATACAGACTCAGGCGCAATTGATTTGCATACAAGCCCTTCGCAGCCTTCGCTTACAGCTTCCTCGAAGAAGCGCTCCAGCTCATCAGCGTTCTCTATCACTTTCGATTCCGATACCATGACTCTTTCACCAGGTTCTACTATCTTTGCCAGAGCCTCCCTACGCTTGGTGTAGGGTTCGCACGTCAGGTCTAGGCCCTCAACGTATAGACAATCGAAGATGAATAGTGATACCGGGTAATCTTTCATCGCCTGCTCAACTCCATGCTTCCTTCTTCTATGCATCAGTTCCTGGAAGGGCCTCATCTCCCCACTATCCGGATCTATTGCAACGCACTCCGCTTCTACTATCGCTTCTTCTGCCTTAACGTGGCTTGATATGAGTTCGCAGGCGTCTGGATAGTGATGAGTGATGTTTTCAAGCCTCCTAGAGAACAAGGTAACACCGGATCCAGACTTATGTGCTTGAACTCTCTCTCCATCATACTTGTACTCCGCCGCGCACCTTCCTCCAAGCTTCTCCAGGATCTCCTCGGCGCTTGTAAGTCGCTCAGCAAGCATCGGTCTTATGGGTCTCCCAACGGTTACCTTGAAATGGCTTAACCCCCCAACTCCTTTCTCGGCCACAACCTTAGCAACGTAGCCTAGATCACTTGACAGGTTGTATGCCCTTTCGATTATTGGCCTAGCGTCTTTTCCTCCACAAAAAGCTATGGCTAAAGCATCCAATATTGTCATATCGGCTATGCCCAGCCTCAGCTTACCGGTTATGGTCCTCAAGAGGTACTTAGCCTCTTTGGAAGACGAATTCCTCAAGAGACCTGTTATGAGGGATATCTTGAGCTCCTGAGAGCCCTCTCCACTTGCCCTCGCGACCTTGTCCAAGGTCTCGTACACTCCGTCGACTGTAAGCTTCTTAGCTGCTTGCTGAGGCGGAGAGGAGAAGAAGTCAAGTATGCTTCTCATCTTCCCTCTGCTGAGCACGCGCTCCGCTGTTAGCCCTATATCCCCTGACCTCTTGAACTCCGACTCCACCTCTTCTTGGGGGATGGCGCTCGCTATTGAAAGAGCTCGAAGAGCCAGCTTCTCGGCGACTCCCAGCTCTATACCCACGTAGTCTGGGTAGAGTTTACCCTGCGTTAAGTACACAACCTTATCTATCACTTCGGCGGGGGTCCCCTTAAACAGGGAGACCAGAATCTCCGTCATCTCAAGCCTCTTAGTTGTCGACTCAACTTTCTCATAGGCATCTACGAGTAGAGAATAGTCCATTTGGATCCTCCACCGCAGCTATACTTCAGCCTTCCCCCAAACCCCAAAAGTGCGGAGTTCATACAGTGGAGTTTGAGACCGCGTTTCCCGGAAAGCCTCAACCTCGCGCCTAGCCTTAGGCTTGTTACTGCCACTCCGCGTAGAACGGGGCTCGGGGATGTGAGCTTTAACGTGTATCATTGTATGTAGCCTCACATGACGAGGTAGAGTTCATTATCAAATATACTAGAGAATATAAGCTTATAAATCTTTCATCCCAAGCTTGAAAATTGGAGTTTTTTTTAGTTATAGGTACAAGTCGAAGTAATCCTTGGAGGAATACGAAAGAGAGTGCCCTTGAGGTTCTTCGGCGAGGCCGCGTTTTTAAAGCTCTGTGCAGATCTAGGCATTATGGGTGCTACAGCGTGATAATACTGTTTGTAGGTACTGCAGGTTGCGGCAAGACTACTCTTGTAAAGTCGTTTGGCGAGTGGTTGGAAGGAAGGGGCTTTCAAGTGCTCTACGTGAACTTGGATCCAGGTGTTGAGGTGTTACCGTACAGGGCATCGTTTGACGTGAGGTACATGGTCACGACCCGCGAGCTCATGAAGGCGTTGGGGCTTGGACCCAACGGAGCTATGATACTCGCCGCTCAGGTAATAGAGAAGAGAATAGACGAGCTTGTCAGGTGGATAAACCGGAGCCGAGCCGACTACGTATTAATTGATACTCCCGGACAGGTAGAGCTTTTCGTATTAAGGGGGCTAGGGCCTACTTTAACTTCAAGCGTTAAAAAGCTGGACAGAGCTGTGGCGGTTTACATTGCCGATGCGGAAACCCTAGTCAGTCCATCGGAGTACCTCATAATCGAGCTGCTCTCATTGATTGTCGAGTTGAGGCTTGATGTGCCCGTGGTTGCAGCGGTAAACAAAGAGGATTTAGTCAACAGCTCTAAGCTTTCATCGCTACCACTAAAGATTAAAGAGTCTCTACGAGAGAGGGAAGGGTTGCTCGTCGAGTTAGCTATGGACTTAGTCGACGTTATCTTCAAGTACGAGAAGCCGTCAAGGATTGTTTCGCTTTCGGCTTTGAAAAGAACAGGTTTGGATAGGCTTTACGACTTGATATTAGAGTCATCCTGTGTTTGTGGCGACTTAACCTAGAGTCCTCCGCTTAACGGAGCCTTTAGGCCCTTCCTCTTCGAATACCTCAGCCTGGAACTTGTAGACCCTCGTGTCTCGGTCCAGCCAAGCATCAGGGTGCACCAGCGCTTTCATGCAGCACTGGCTGAGGAACTCCTCTTCGTTCCAGCCGTACTCAACGGCTACCTGCGGCAGCAGCAACCCCCTGAAAGGGCCTTTCTCGATGATTAAGCCGTCCCTCCCCACCTTTATATGTAATGGGTACTCCTGAGGGTTAGAGGCCTTTATCAGTTGCGGCAGAGTCAAAACGCTCACCTCGAAGACTACATTCTCGAGCTCGGATCCACGTAGCGGCGGAAAACGGGGATCCTCGAAGGCTGAGCTTAAAGCTGCCTTTATCGTCGCGTCTACGAGCGGGAAGGCGGGTTCGGGAAAACCTATGCAGCCCCTTAGCTCGTTTGAAGGGTAGCCCCTGATAGTCACGAACACGCCTCGCTTTTCGTGAAGCTTCTGCGGGGCTTCGCTGGGGACTCCTATCACTTTTTTACTACGTGCGTACTCGGTTACTGCTCTTCTAGCTAGCTTAACGAGGAATTCACCTTCCTCATCGCTCAGGTAAGCCACTTCTTTCTACCTCTCCCTTATATTTCTCCTCACTTCACTTAATATTTTCTCGATATTTCTCCAGTGGCTACCCATCCAATACGCTTTACCGCACTTGTCGCACAGCCAAAACTTTCCATAACGACGTGCAATTTCACGTGATGGCAAGAAGTTGAGGGCTTCGGCTGGACCCACTTCCAAGAGCGGACTATTGCAAAGAGGGCAACGGGTTTCCTCAGGCGGCAACGCTACGTCGGCTTCCAATCCTCGAAGCACCTGGCTCATGTTTTCCACGTGGTCTACGGAGGTTAACAGGATGGATTCGATGCCGTTTTTAACCGCCCTTTCATAGAGCTCTTCATCCCTTGTAACCAGAACCCTGCCGGTTTCACTAGCCGTGGACAGCAGGACGTCATCATCGGCTTCCCTCAAGTAAAGGACGTCGAACCCCAGAAACCTAAGCCAACGAGCCAGCCTACCACACATGCTGTCGAGGATTAGCTTTCTCTTCACGACCTATCACCGGGGAGTAGTATCATGCCTTCTCCACCTCGGCCAACAATGCTGTAGCCGTCGTTTACGCATATCCCGTTAACGTAGGTTCTTACAGGCAGGCCTGTCAACGTCACGCCTTCAAAAGGCGTGTACTTGGCTTTGGAGACCAGCATGTCGCTCTTGACCTTAAACTTCCTTTTCGTATCGACCTCTACCAGATCCGCGTAGTAGCCCCTTTCGAGTAGCCCACGCCTCTCCAGCTTGAAGATGGTGGCCGGCTTGGATGATGCCCTCTCCACGACTAGGCTTAGCGGAAGCCTACCCCTTTTAACTTGGGTTAGGAGTACAGGCATCATGAGTTGCAGGTTGGGGAACCCAGGTTTGGGGTCCAATGATGTTTTCTCCTCTAACATGTGGGGTGCGTGGTCGCTCACCAGCGCATCTATGAGACCGCTGCGCAGCCTCTTCAAGAGACCCCTAGCACTGGATTTGTTTTTGAGGGGGGGATCCACGTGAGCTAAGGGGCCAATTACATTGTAGAGGGACGAGTCCAAGAAAAGGTGGTGAATGGTAGCTTCAGTTGACACTTCCGCGCCCGACCTACCTCGACGTGCAACGTCGATGACGCTGGGGCAGGTGACGTGGCACAGGTGAAGCTTAACCTTATGTTTATCCGACAAGCTCAGCAGCCTCTCCGTTAAGTCCTTCTCGATTCTGCAAAGCTTAACCGATGCCCTCCCCCCCATGGCCCTTACGAGGGGGTAGGGCGACCTGGCATTGCTGTGAGCCATCAGCCTTCTATTGGTTCTCGATACAGCTTCAAGGATCCCCTCGAGGGTCAGCTCGTCCAACCCATCGTCGTCCATGTAATCATAAAGGAATATCTTGAAGGCTACTGCTCCGATATCCGCAAGCTTCCTATTAATTAAGGGATCAGTTGACGGCTTACATGCGAAACCCGTGTTGGCGAGTATCTTGTCTTTAGCAATGTTTATCCTATTTAGAAGCCGTGAAGGGCTGTCCGTTGGAGGGTCATTGTTGGGCATATCAACTACGGAGGTAACCCCACCCAGAACCGCGCTTGAAGTCCCACTCTTGAAGTCCTCCTTGTATGAGAATCCCTCGTCTCTAAGGTGTACGTGTACATCCACTATTCCTGGCAGCACCAGTCTCCCTTCAGCGTTGTACTCTACGTCGTAAGACGTATTGAAGTGATCATTAATGCCGAAGTCGGTTACAAAAGCTTCATCCACCTGTATGAAGCAGTTTTCCACTATCTTGCCAGCAACGTGAAGCCTGCAGTTTCTTATCAGGGTCCTCATCTCATCCACTTGAAGCCATAGTCAGAGAGGGAAACAGCAAAGTCGCTAGGAGAGACCATGTCAAAATCCACAACAAGATGTAGGTGAAGAGCCCTCCCCTATAGCTGTAGGAGGCTTCATTAAGCGATGAAATGGCTGCCCTTAAGCAGCGCTTCACGAAGTAGTAGGATGCCACGTACAGCGCCGTTGCTATTAGGATTGGGATAAAGGAGGACACAATCCCATGGCTTTGCATGGTAAGTAAAGAGGGGTTTACAAGCGCACTTGTGATCCCAGCTACAATGCCAAAGAGCACCCTAGCCACGTATATCTTCGTCCCTGGCCTCATCTGAATCTGGAAATCTAATTTGGCCTTCCCTAATAAAGCTTTTAAAAGGGCCTCACCTTCTCAGTTGTGAACTTCAAGCTTTGCCTCACCGCTTAGCGGAAGGGACTCAGTTAAAACTGAAAGTGAACCCGAATAGCTTGCTTTGGTATTGAGTTTGAAGAAAAGGCGGTTGAAATGCTGGACAAGCTAAAGCCTAAAAGAAGCCTTTCAGCTCTAGATGTTAGGGCGTTGGTCAAGGAAATAGCCGATCGAGTAGTTAATGGAACCGTAATCAACGTCTACCTAATCAACGACATATTCATGTTAAGAGTTAGGTGCGCTGACGGCGTGGCAAGATTATTAACAGTTAAGCTACCTCGATGGCTCACGATATCGAAGTACGACATGGATAAGCCCGCCTTGCCGACGGCTTTCTGCAAACAGCTTAGAAAGCACCTAAATGGAGCGAGGCTCACCGCGGTGGAGCAAGTAGGCTTCGACAGAATACTTAGGTTGAGGGCTGAGAGAGAGGGGGTGCTCTATGAGCTTATAGTGGAGCTGGTAAGGGAGGGCAACATAGTTTTATGCGATGAGCACTCAACTATACTTGGAGCCTACAGGAAAGCCGAGTACAAGGATAGAGTTGTGGAGGGTGGTGCTAAGTATCAGCCCCCGCCCAACCTGGTGGCTGAGGCGGGCTGGAATCTCATCGCTGACTCGCTGTCGGGTTTGAAGAAACCGAACGCCTTTTACCTAGCCTTAGCGTTGGTCGGCTCGCCAGAGCTAGCCTATGAAGTGTTGACCAGAAGCGGGGTCAGCCCAGATCAGGACGCTGAAGCATCGCGCTGGAGGATTTTGGAAAAGGCTAAGGAGCTCCTAAGCTCCCTTGAAAGGACGAAGCCCCAAATAGTCTACTGGGAGGGTAAGCCGTTCTCCGTTCTTCCAGTCGAGTTCGAAGTCTACCGCAACTTAGAGAAAGGGTTCTACAGCTCCTTCCATGAGGCTGTAGCGGACTTCTTCCTGGACGACCTGAAGGAAGCCCTGTTAGGCGTGGAGGATATAAAACAAGAGGAGGAGAGGCTTAAGGCCTCAATAGAGGAGGCGAAGGGAAGGCTCCATGATCTGGCCCGTAGGGCTGAGGGCCTGGAGAAGGCCATAAAATTCATGGAGGCGAACGGCGAAGCCTTCGAAGAGCTATTAGGCGAGGTTGCCAGGAGGTGGCCGCAGGTGCTGCGGGGTGCCGATAAGCTAGAAGCACAAGGCGTGAGAGTGCTTAGAGTTAACGCGGAGGAAAGGATCATTAACGTTGATGTTAACGGCGTGGAGATATCTTTAAACCCATTCCAAGGATTAATGTCGAACATGTCGAGCTTATACGATGAATTGAAGGCTTTGAGGAGAAAGCTCAGCTCCGGGGTCAAAGCGCTTGAAGAGCTGAATAAAAATTTGCTGGAGCTAGCTGAGAAGAAGAAAAGAGCCCAAGAGGAGGCGAAGAGGCGTATAAGAATTCGGAGAGAAGCCAAGCATTGGTACGAGAGGTTCCTGTGGTTTAGGTCAAGCGATGGTTTCATAGTGGTGGCGGGCAGGGACGCCTCTCAAAACGAGGTGCTAGTCAAGAGGTACCTAGAAGACGACGACGTTTTCCTCCACGCAGATATCACCGGTGCACCTGTTGTAGTAGTTAAATGCGGTGGAGGGGAGGCTTCGCAGACGGCAATCCAAGAGGCTGCACAGTTCGCAGCTTCGTACTCTAAGGCGTGGAAAGTCGGCCTAGGATCGGTGGACGTCTACTGGGTCTACGGAAGACAGGTATCCAAGACACCTCAATCAGGCGAGTACCTGCCGAAAGGCTCATTTATGGTTCGAGGGCTGAGAAGCTACCTCAGAGGCGTGGAATTGAAGGTGGCGGTGGGGCTCAAGGTGGAGGAGGGCCGCGAGTTCTACGTGGTCTCGGGGCCCCCTCAAGCCCTTAAAGGTTGGGCTGAGTTCTACGTCACGCTGGTCCCCGGCGACGGCGACAGGGGTAGGACGGCTGTTAGAATAGCAAAGATCTTCAACGAGAGGCTGCGCTCACTAGGTTTTGGGGACTCGTACATAAGGGCCGACGATGTGTTAAAGTTTCTACCCATCGGAGGCCTCAAAATAGCCGGCAGGTCCGATATTAGTCCACCGGGCGGACTTTAAAATCCTAAAGCATTTCATTCATATGTCTCTAGGACCTGAGGGGCTCTAAACATCGCCTCAGAACTTTTGGAGGTTCAATCGTTGGTTTATTTAAAGGGGTGTGAAGGTGGTTTCAAGCTCTTCTTCACCAGCCTTTTCAAGCTCATCCAACCTCTCATTCACTATCAGGCATCCTCGCAGTGAGCTTATGTTCACCTTTAAGCTCAGGGTTCTAGCTGCCCCTTCGATAAGCCTGGAGTAGGCCTTCAATATATCCTCCGTGAGGTTTTGTCCTAACACCACTATTCTTCTCTCCCCCTCAAAGACTTGAATGGATACCTTGGCTACCCCATCAAATAGGGCGTACAGCAAAGCTTCAAGGGCCCTCCAACCCTTTAACCCCCTTATCGAGGTTAGCAACGCCATCCTCTCCCCCATGCTGTCCCATTCATCCACGTTGTTTGGGGAGACGTCGCTTACCGGTGCCAATATCATCCCAGCTGCCTTCGCGCTGGATTGTGCAACGTACTCCTCAACCATCTTCTCAACAGTTAAGCCAAGCGATTCAGCCTTAAGGGCTATGGAGATCAGCCTGTTTATGTACGAGTACATTGTTAAGCCTTTGTTCCGCACTATTCCCTCGAGCTTATCCACAAGATCCCTACTGGCTGCTAGAACCTTTCTCTTCAGTCTCCCCACCTCTCCTGAAGCTTGCTATAACCGCTCCTTCAACAACCTTCGAGCCTGCAGGCTCGTAGCCCTGCGCCTCCATGAATCCGCTTAGCATGGCCTTTAACGCCTCACATGCGTTCCTGCTTCTCCCAGGGCAGACGGCTACTACTTCCATCATTTCGCCTTTGCTGCTGAGAGCTATATCGGAGGCGTCCATAAGCATGACCCTAAGGAGGCTCCTCAACTCTTCAGGCCCCCTCCCCTTAACCTTAAAAATGTTGCCGTAGGTTGACCCGACCTCCCTCCAAGCCTCTAAGTCTATGGATTCATTGTTGTTGAGCAGCTTGTTAAGTATCTTCACCGGCATCACCGTGAAGCCAAACTTTTTAAGCTCGCTTAACATGACGTACTCCTTCATGGCTTCGTCTGGCTTAACATCGGTGTTTGAAACAACATTTAAGGCCTCGCTCAGCAGCTCGTTTATCATGGTTCTAATAGACTTCCCAGACCTTTCAGCTAGGATGCTCAGGCCCCTTATAATTTCTTCAGACACGGGGACAAGCCGAGCCGCACTTCTACTTGACAAGCTCAATACCCCATACAGTCTGTAACCAAAGAACCAGAAAAAGCTTAGGCTTAAAATGAGAATAAAAAATGAGGGTTGGGTAATGTTAGCGCTTAGCTAGTAACCTTCTTGGAGACCTTGGAGACCTGCAGCACAGCCACTATGGCTGCGACAGCGGCTATTAGCGATAGGACGATGGCCACCCATATCAACATCGGTAATCCAGCAACCGCAGATGCTGCGGAGTCAACATTGGAGCTCACGGTATTAAGCAAGCTTGCTAGGTTGCCCACGTTTGTCTTAATGGTGCCGGCGTCGGTCTTAATGGTGGCGACGTCACCCTTAACCTCGGTCACAACGGCGTTCAAGCTGCTGAGCATTGTTGCTAGGTTGCCCACGTTTGTCTTAATGGTGCCGGCGTCGGTCTTAATGGTGGCGACGTCACCCTTAACCTCGGTCACAACGGCGTTCAAGCTGCTGAGCGCAGCCACCAAGTCGTCAACCCTAGCCTTCACGTATCCGGTATTAGCCTTTAATATCGCCAAGTCTCCTTCGATATTCACCAACGTTGTTGCAGCATTTCCCATGAGTGCCTTGAGCTCACCAACTCCGCTCACGATTCTGCCTATCTCCTTCAGGTCGTTGACCACTATTACGGTGTCGTTAGCAGCCTTGCAACCTATGTACAGGCTTATGGTGTAGGTCTTTGGCTCCACCAACGGTAGAACGAAGGCGGGCTTAACCTTAACGGTGACTGAGTCGGAGAGGGCAACCGGGTAGGATACTATCGTTCCATTGGCGTTTGTCGTCCACGAACTGACGTAGTACGTCAGAGGCGTTAACGCATCTGTTCCGTCAGCCAGCAGAAGCTGGGCTTCCTCGTTAGCTGGGTAGCCTGTACCTATGACGTTTATTATTCCGCTGCCCACTATCTCGCCTGGGGTAAGTATTAAGCCTGGTATAACTGTGAACTGCGCGGTTCTGCTTACTCCCTTAGCGTCCGTTGCCGTTATGGTATATGTGCCTGAAGGAGCTGTTGGGAACACGAAGCTGCCCGTGAAGGTTCCCTCGGAGTCCGTTGGAACGTTAATTAACACTAAGACCGTCTTGCCCGTTAGGTATGGCAGGCCGCTAATCGTCACGTTAACCTTGGAGTTCGGCGTGAACTGGGTGCCGGTGACGGTCACGGTTGTGCCCAAGGATTTGCCTGATACTGGTTCAGTGTATATTCCAGCTGTTACGAGGTAGACGTCCTGAGCCTTCGTGAGGTTGCTTGCAGTAACCATGCTCTCAGGCGGCACTGTCCCCTTGGCAGGCGTTAGGATGAAGCCGGCGAGGAAGAAGTACGTCGTGTCGCTGCCCACGTTGTCTCCCAGATCGCGCGCGTTAACGGTTACGTCATACTTTCCAGAGGTCATGCCCGTTGTTGTTAACGAGCACCACCACATCCTAGTAGCTGGGTCGAACACCATGTCCACTGTGGTGGACCAGGTGGAGTTTGATATCTTAGCCTTGACGGTTCCAGCCGACATGATGACGCCTGAAGTAGCATAGGTCACCTTCGCACCTATGTACACGGTGCTTCCGGGCACGAAGGCCTTCTTGATGGCAGTAGGTGATTTCTCGCTGTAGGTCTCGGCGTTAACTATCAGGCTGGTCACTCCCACCTTGAACTGGTCGGAGTACACATTGCTGGCCGGGCCAGTGTTGTCGCAGGCGTCTTCAAGATCGTTGGCCTTTATCAGGAACTTGTAGGCCCCCATGGGGGCGTCCGCCGGAACATACCACGTAACGTTGTAGATGCCCTTGGAGATCTTGCTTATCGAGGAGGCCGAGGCGAAGATGGCGCCGGTGGTCGCGTTGACCACGTAGACCTTGCACGCCGGGATGTCTAACTCCACAAGCGAGTCGTCACCCGCATAAGTGACCTTTATGCGCCACGTAACCCATGACGCCCTCGGAACCACCGACTCCGGTTGGATCAGCTGTTCAACGACGAGCACGGCCTTTTCAACCGTTACATCCACTTGGTCTTCGCCTGAGTTGCCGTAGAAGTCCAGGGCATCAGCGTAGAAGTTCCACGTACCCGTAGCATTGCACGGATAGGTCTTATAGCCTCCCCTCCACGTTGCTGAGGTGGCGTAGAAGGTCAAGGGCACCTCCAAGGACTCTCCATCAGCTGCCGTTATGGTGACGTTTACCTGCCCAGCCGTCATTGGCGTGTAGTCCTTGTAGAGGACCTCCACCTCTATCGGTATGGTCTCAGTTCTCTTCCACTTGCTTCCGTCCTCGGGACTTATAATGTTAACTATTAACTCCTTTGTGACCTTGAACTTCTCTTGGTCCTCAATGGGCTTACCCGGCTGATCCATTTGGATATAGCTTGTTATCTTAACTGTATATTCGCCCTCAGGTACAGTGGATGGTATCGGCTTCGAGACGTTCGAGAAGAGGCCGTTGGCGTCAGCCTTACACCTCACCGGCGATCCACCGAAGAGATCATTTGTGATGGTGTCAACTTCTATCTCAACAATGCTGTTGGGGCTTGCTCCCCCACCCCATATCTTCAGAACCCTTCCATAGTTTATTTCGGGCGCGCTGATCGCCCATATACCGAAGGTGCAGTTTTTGAGGAGGTTGCCCACAGCATCGTAGAGGTATGCCCTCCAAGTTCCAGTTATGGTTTCGGGTTTAGCATCCTTAGTTGGAGGCACTATGAATATCACATCGCCTGATGCTGCTCCACTTATGGTGCCCAAGTAGGTGAGGGGTTCTGTTGCCGTCGGCGCGATCTTCCTTATCTCAACTCTATAGATCTTCGACGGGTCTAAGCCGCTGTAGCTCACGATAACGGTAACGAAGCCCTGCGGGACGTAGCTGCCATCCTTTTCCATCCACTGCATCACGTAGAGAGCCTTGTCGGTCCATATCTGGAGTTCGGCCTTGGCTACAGGTGGATTTACCGTTCCCGCTATTATGGCGAGCACCAATAGTGCTGTTAGACATGTAGAGACGTAAAGCCTATACTTTCCACTCATATAGTCTCACCGCTTTTGCGGTGAATAAAGCGTGGTAAGCCATATTTAATCTTCATGTACATAAAAGTATACTTTTATATAACAAAATCGCATGTTGATACTTGCGGGCTTTGGATGAGCTAAGTTAAGCTCTCCTCCAACTCATAATATTCAATACAAGGCTTTCCGCAAAGGCGATGGCCCTGCGCAAAATGCAGGCGCATTTAAACTGCCAAGGCTAATTTAAGTGGAAGTCGATAACTTTAAAGGAGGGGGTTTCTCCGTTAAAGAATGGAGGTAATGAAGAGGTGAGGGTTCCAGAGGTCAAGGTTTCAGACGTCATGTCGAGCAGCGTAGTTACCGTGAGGGATGAATATAAGGCTAGAGAAGCAGCTAAGCTGATGAATGAACACGATATAGGCTGCGTGGTCGTAGTGGATTCGCAAGGTAGACCTGTGGGAATCGTCACGGAGAGGGACCTAGTTTCTAGGGTTATGGCTAAGGGGATGAGCGGCGACGAGGTGACGTGCAGGGACGTGATGTCCTCGCCGCTCATAACGGTGGAGCCTCGAACCCCGCTTACCCACGCCATGAGCAAGATGGCTAAGCATGGCATTAGGAGGTTGGTAGTCCTCGAGAGGGATAAGCTGAAAGGTATAGTGACTGAAAGGGACATCTTAAGGGTTGCTCCTGCCCTCATAGAGATACTAGTCTTCAAAAGCGAGGCAGAAGAGGGGGAGAACTACCTTAAAGAGGTTCAGGCTGGTGAATGCGAGTTCTGCGGAGAGTGGTCGGAAGACCTCAGAGAAGTTAACGGTCACTTCCTATGCGAGGAGTGTAGAAGTGAGTACTCAGCTCGAGATTAACCTCAGATAACTCAGCGGTTGAAGTCGGCTCCTGGAGAAGGCGTGAGCTCTGAGTTTTAAGCAGAATCCGAAGGGCTTTACCGTTGCATGCCGTGTTGGGTTCGCCGCGTGACTCAGGCGGTTAAATGCAAGAAACCTCGCGGCTGCCCCGTAAAATCTTTAATGAGCTTTTAAAGTGGCTTTGAAGCCTAAGGGCTCCCGCTTCAGTCTACTAAGCCTTCCTCCGTTAAGGAGAAGAGCACCTCACCTTCGGGGTGAATCGGGGAGGCCTCAATACGGCATATCCTCTTGTTCATGGGTCCCTTTATGAGCCTCAACCGCACCGCTGAGACCTCGAATGCCTGATGTGATACTGGCAGCAGCAGCTCCTTGCCGGTGGACTTCACTAAGTGGACGTTGTCCGTGACGAGCACGGCCACATTGCGCTTTAAGGCGTAGCGCTGGAGCTGCTTAACGTGAGCTGAAAGGGTCCTCTGCATCTCCACGACCGCTACACCGTATTCTCCCCTTGCGAGGGTTGAGATTGAGTCGATTATCAGTAAATCATGGGGTGAAGCCGCGTAGAGGTTGTCGAGGAGCTCTATCAATCGATACTGGTCCTCGAAGGCTGACGGCTTATAGTAGAGAAGCCTAGAGAGGAGGGCTTTCTGCTCTAAATTCTTGAACCTGCACGCCATGCTAATGAGCCTGGAAGGAGAGAAGGAGAGGTCCACATCGACGTAAACGGCGTACCTGTCCTCTTGAGTGGCCAGCTGGTGGGCCGCAACTTGATGGCATAGTTGCGTCTTTCCGGAGGATCTTTCACCGTAAACCAGCGTTACGTGCGATGATGGGAGGCCGCCGCCTAAGGCCACATCAAGGGGGGTGCAGCCCGTGGCGATGCAGCGTATTCCCCTCCAAAGCCGTCTCAGCCCACGCATATCCATTAGACGCCAGTCCAACATTGTCGCGACCAGCCTACCGGCCTGAAGCCCCAGGGCCAACGGCCGAGTATTAAACCTCCTCCATTATAGTATGCACAACCTTCTAGAGGACGCTTCATTCTCCGAGAACTTCCACCATAATCCTCCGCCTCCTCGGTCCATCCATCTCCAAGAAGAATATGGACTGCCACGTCCCCCTAAACACCCTCCCGTCCTTCACGGGGAAGATCCTGGAAGAAGACGAGAACGCTGAGGCTAAGTGCGCAGATGCGTTGTCGTCAATCATATTGTGCTTCCACCCTCCATTGTGGGGGAACACCTCCTCGATCCACTTGACCACGTCTGATCTCAACCCCTCTTCGTCCTCGTTTACGATTATCGCGGCGGTGGCATGAGGGGCGAAGACCAAGCATAACCCGTTCATGATATTGCTATCGCCCACAACCTCTTCAACCATCTTGGTTATGTCTAGGAGCTCAACCCTCTTAGTCGTTGAGAGCTCGAGAAGCCGGAAGTGAGCCTTCACTTGAGGCCCCTCCACCTTTATTTTCGCGCTTCCGTCTTTAAGTGAGTTGTGCCCTCGCGGGGCTATTTAGATTTCACAAACTTTCATGGCGCTTGATGCCAAGTCATACCGTCAACAGTTAAGCCTGAAGCCCCTTCGATGCGGTTTAAACTGCCTTAGCTTAAGGCTTCATCTCCAAGTTGCTGACTCCTTCCAGGAGCTAACGTTGCGAGAAGGCTTTATCTTGCCATTCACTACACTAATAGTATGGGCTTTCGAGGTAAAGGAAGGAGGCTTGAGGCTAGGTTCCTGAGAAGCGACGGCACTCCGAGCTTCTCCTCCAAGATATACGAAAAGCCGGGCGAAGTAGGAGTTATAGCTAGGAAGCCCGTCGTCACGGCCACCTCAACAACCCCTGTGATAGAGGCATTAAAGGTTATGGCAAGTAGGGGCTTCAGGAGGTTGCCGGTCACGTCCCCTGGAGGCAAGCTCTTAGGGATTGTTACGGCGATGGACTTCATGAACTACTTCGGGGGAGGCGATAAGTTCGAACTCATAGCCAATAAGAGGAGCTACAAGCTATACGCGGCTTTAAACGAGCCGCTCAACTCCATAATGACTAGGGAGGTCGTCAAAGCCGGGGTTGACGAGACCTTCATAGACGTGCTCGCGAGGATGGTGAAGTACAACGTTGGGGCGATCCCCATAGTTACCAGGGAGGATAAGGTGTTCGGAATAATAACCGAGAGGGACGTGGTGAACCACCTAGCCGAGAAGATAACGGGTAAAAGCGTCGGCGAAGTCATGAGCAGCGATGTTGTTACCGCGAAGAGTGATAACACGCTTGAGGAAGCATTGAAGAGCATGGTCTCCAACGGCTTTAGGAGGCTACCCGTAACCGATGATGGGGAGCTCAAGGGGATCCTTGTAGCGATGGACGTTATAAGGTTCCTAGGCTCCAGAAAACTATTCGATACCGCTGCGAGCGACGACATACGCGAAGTACTGAAGGTTAGGATAGACAAGCTCATGACGAGCAATGTAGTGACCATAAGCCCGGATAGGGATATAGGTGAGGCCGCAGATCTGATGCGGAGAACCGATAGGGGTTCGCTCCTAGTAGTCGAAAACGGTGAGCTCGTAGGAATAATAACTGAAAGGGATTTACTGTTGGCAATAGCTTTGGAGTAACCCCTATCCAACCCTTTGCTTACACCTTAAAGCAGAGCGTTAAGCCTACGCCGTCCCCCTACCCTTACGATGTCGATATGGCACCTCTGGGACACACGGATTCGCATAGGCTGCAGCCTGTGCAAAGATCTTCCTCTATCAACACCCTACCCTCCTTGAGGGCTAAGGCTGGACAGCCGGTGAGCCTTATGCACGCTGTACATCCGGAGCAGAGCTCACCGTTAACCCTCCTCTTGGCCAGCTTAACTTTTCCTTGCCTGTGTTCCCTGAGAAGCGTTAAAGCACACTTGCGCCTGGCAACTACGACCGCCGGCCCTAAACCCCTTTGAGCATGCTCTATCGCTTGAGCGATGCACTCCATGGTTGCTTCGAGGTCGTACGGGTCGGCAACCCTGCAGAACTCAACTCCGCAGGCTTTAGCTAAATCCTCCGGTAAAACTCGCTTAACCCTTTGCCCCATAGCGTTGACGCCCGTCACCGGGTCGGGTTGTCCACCGGTCATCGCTGTAAGGCCGTTATCCAGGATCACCAAGACGAAGCTTGAGGAGTTATGGACGGCGTTTATTAAGGCGGGTATGCAAGCGTGGAAGAACGTGGAGTCGCCAACCGTTGCAACAACAAGTTTCCCGCTGAACTTGGCCAGCCCGCAAGCCAACCCGACGCCCGCACCCATGCATATCGTTGTGTCGACAGCCTCAAGCGGTGGGTAGTATCCGAGGGTGTAGCACCCGATGTCGCTTGGGTAGACGGCTTCAACGTTCATCCTCTTCACGGCGGCCTTTATGGCGTAAAAGGTGCTCCTGTGGGGGCAGCCGGCGCAGAGCACAGGTGGCCTGGGAAGGGCAGCGCGGACTTTAGTTGTGGTTCCTAGGGGGGTTGCCGGGCTTAAGCCTAGGAAAGACGTGAGGCCGCGCAGCACCCTTTCAGGGGTCAGCTCGCCGGCTAAAGGTATGAGGTCCTTCCCGTGGATGCTGACTTCAAAGTTCATGTCGTGGCATAGAGCTTTCACCTGCACCTCCACGAAGGGCTCAAGCTCCTCGACCACTAGGACCTTCTCCTTGTCCTCTAGGAAGCTTGAGATCGTCTTACGTGGAAGAGGGTAAACCGTTAGCAGTTTCAACACTGAAACCGACCCACGCAGGCCTAGCGCCTCTAAGGCTTCGTACACATAGGCGGAGGCGAGGCCGCAGGCTATTACGCCCACCCTCGATGAGCCCTCAACAGCGTTGAGGTTCGACGAGTTGAACGATTCTTCAACTGCCCTCAGCCTATTAACAGCTTCGAGCCTCATCCGCCTTGCGTTGTGCGGTAGGCAAACAAACTTCTCAGGGTTCCTATCGAAGGTTCCAATCCTCCTGGGCGCTTTTAGGGGGCCAAGCTTGACGGGACCCCTCGCGTGGCTGAGCCTAGTCGTGGTCCTTAGGATCACGGGTACACCGTGAAGCTCGGAGAGCTCCAACGCGTAGACCGCTATGTCCTTAGCCTCCTGCGGGGTGCTCGGCTCCACCACCGGTACGTAGGCGTGAAGTCCGTATACCCTGTTGTCTTGTTCGTTCTGCGAGCTGTGGCAGTCGGGGTCGTCCGCCGACACAATGAGAAAGCCCCCTCTCACGCCAGTGTAAGCCGACGAGAATAGCGCATCGGAGGCGACGTTGAGCCCAACGTGCTTCATGGCTGCCAAGGATCTAAGCCCACAGTAGGATGCTGCTAACGTCACCTCGAAGGCGACCTTCTCGTTAGTGCTCCACTCGACGTATAGCCCGTGCTCACCAGCCATAGAGGCCAAGGTTTCAACAATCTCGGTTGAAGGCGTTCCAGGGTATGCTGCAGCTACTTGAACTCCTCCTTCTATGGCTCCCCTGGCTATAGCCTCATTGCCGAGCATCAACAGGATAGCCGGCTTATCGTTGGAACTCATGTCCGCATCCCTTATCCACCTAACGTTGAGGCTCCGAGAATTAAATGTACCTTTTCCAGGAACGCTTTAATTTTGGGGCCTCCTGCCTTTCACGGCTAGGGCCCGAGGATTATCATTCAAGTCAACGCTTCAACGACGTCGAGCACCTCTACGCGCAGGCCATAGCGCTTCGCGGCCTCTTTGAAGTTTAGCTCGCAGAAGGGACATGAAGTGACGAGCCTGTTGACTCCGAGCAGCTGGAGTTCCCTTAACCTGTTAAAGGCTATTTGCTGGGCTAACCCTCTGAACGCCGACGTCAAGCCTCCTCCTCCACCACAGCAGGAGGCTTTCTCCCTGTTCTCCTTGAACTCCAAGAGCTCTAGCCCAGCGTGCTCTGCGAGCAGGATTCTAGGCTCATCGTATAGGTTGGAGTGCCTGCCCAAGTGACATGGATCGTGGTATACAGCTTTTGCTTGTCGAAGAAGCTTGCGCCGGCCCTTTGAGGCTTCACATAGGAAGCTACTGATGTGCTTGACTTTGACCTTCCCGAGCTTGTAGTGCTTAGAAAGCGTGGAGTAGCAGCCCGCACACGTAACTACGAGTTCCTCGATTCTGGAGGAAGCGACGAGCTCCTCAAGCTTTTTCTTAGCGCTGTTGAAGAGCTCCGTTGCCCCTATCCTCTTGGCTATCCCGCCACAGCAGCCGTAGACTACGGCTAGGTCTCCGCCTAAGGCTTCTCTAAGATGCTCCACAGCTCTTTCAGCTACCCCTGGTAGCTTGAGCTGCGCCGTGCAGCCCGGAAAGTAGGCAACGCCGCAATCGCCTACGATGCTGCTGCCCAACACCACATCATCGGAGTAGGGGTGGCCTTTAGCGGCTAAGTTTGCCAGGAGGTTTTCGTGCGCTGGATGGTAGCCCATAGCCGAGGCAATGTCCCTTCTAAGGGCTTCAACGAACTCCAAGGTTCTGACGCCAGGTGGGCATACAAGCTCGCAGAGGCCGCAGAGGGAGCACGAGAAGAGCGACTCGTGGAGGAGGGGGGTTCTACCTATGATGCCTCTAAGCGCGCTGTAAGCCGTTATCAGCCTACCCCTCATGGAGTAGAGGGTTAAGTTCTTCACGGAGTAAACCGGGCACGCCGAGAGACAAACGCCGCACCTACTTATAATGCATTTGGCTGCTTCACTTGCTATATGCTCCGTAGAGCTCAAACCCCACCTTAGAAGTGGCCGAGGAACCGCGATATTAACCTAACTACTTGAGGCTTCCCGAGAAATTCGAAATAAAAAGAGAGGATTTATACGTCTATCATTTAACGCCTGCCCTGAAGAAGTGGCCGTTGGGGCACTTAAACAAGCCTATGGTTACGGGCTTCCTGCCCTTTGGAGCTAGGGTCCACGTCTTGGTGGGAGCAGCCACTTCAGCACCGCACTTTGGGCATTTAGCCATATTTTTTCACCGTTCTTAAATGGAGAAGATGTTTTTATAAACGTTGCTCTATGATGTTTATGCTGGCATCTCTGAGCTTTGAAGTTTTTGATTTTTAAATTTTCGTTTTTTATAAGATTTTTTTACAATTTTTCCATTCAAAAAATGCTTTTTTGAAATAAAAAACTTGTTAAAATGATTTTTTTATTTCAAAGTTCTTTAATTAATCCATTTTTCTTTAAAAGAGCGTTTTGAAGTGAAGTGCACGGCGTCCATTTCCTTCATTTCGTTAATAGCCTAGATAGCGCCCGTTTACTCGGGGATCGTGAGCTTCGTTGAAGGCGATTGAATGCGTTGATTAATGTGTATTTCGACAGTAGCCTAGCATGTTTTACATTGAATGGCCCGCAAATGGTCTTTATCTTCAGCGTTGAACGGTATTTTTTTCGGAACTGATGATGGTCCCTACGTCTGCGCCCTCCACGGCTCGCCTGACGTTTAACGGTTCAAGGCCGTTTACAACGTGTACAACCAGCTTCGACCTCGAGACCACTTGAAGTGCGACGCCGTCTAGAAGCTTGTAGCTTCCCGGTTCGCCTTCAAGTTTAAGCAGATTAGCCACGTCGCCCACCGATATCCTCTTCAACAGCCTCGCGCTGGGATTCTTCTTGGGGTCATCCGTGTAGACGCCGTCGACGTCTGTTGCCACTATCAGCTTGCTTGCGTTTACTGCCTCAGCGAGCAGTGCAGCTACGGCCGTGGTGGACTGTCCTGGGCTTAGTCCCCCCAGCACGTAGAGTTCATCATCGAACCACTTAACCGAGGACACGTCGCTAACGAAGGTTGCGTTAACCCCCTTGCTCTGCAACCCGTAGGCTAACAGCTTCGCGTTAACCCTCGCGGTTTCGATGCCTATGGCGTCCTGAATGACCTTTGAGGCTCCAAGTCCTTGGAGGAAGGTAATGTAAAACCTAGCAAGCGCGCCGCCGCCCACAACCACGTGGAGCTTGAAGCCCTTACACCACAGTTCAGATATCAAGTCAACGTAGCTGGATAGTATGTTGCCGTTTAAACGCCCCAGCTCATCCATGATTACGTGGCCGCCAAGCTTCAACACGTAGACGCTCATTTTCTTCAACATTTCTTCAGCGCTCTTTCCGTATTAAGTTTAGCTGCATCCCCCATCAAGCATCCATGGCTGCCACATTCAGCGGCTATAAATGAGTTTTAAGTAGGCTTGGAGGGCGCATACCTCAATATGGCCGCTATGCCCCCAAAGGACGTCAAGAAGCCTTTACCCTCTTCGGTGGCCGTGGAGATTATCTCGATATTAGTCCCCACGTCCTTGGAGGCGTCAACGAAGTGCTCGACTGCATTCACTAGCTCCACGCTCACCTGATGACCACACATGGGACACTTAGAGTTTGCAGCCTGGAAGCTTTCAACCTCCTCGTTCTTGACTAGGTCCTCCCTAACCCACCCGCAGCTCCCGCACGACGCTTTCACGTAGCTTAAAGGCGCCTCTTCAGATACCAGAAGGGTGTCGACTGCCCCCTGCTTGAACATCTCGTAAACCTCCCTGTACCCATAGGATACAAGCTCTGCTTTCTTAGCCAAGTGTTCCAGGAACCTCTGGACAACCTGCTTCTCTTGGATGTACCTTATCCCTTCCAGCAGGTTCTGCGCCCTCTCCATGAGCTCGTATATCCCCTCTTCGCCCGTGTATCCTACATCCACAACGCCTATGACCATTTTCTTGAGCTCCGACGGCAGGTAGTTGCCGTTGTAGAAGTCATCTTTAGTTGGGCCGGGACCCCCTATTATTATCCCCTTTAGATCCTTAACCTCCGAGAACAGCCTCTGCGAGTGCTCTCCAACCCTCTTGTAAAACTCGTGAGCCATTATCTCTATGACCCTCTCAAACCTCCTAGCAGATTGGCCGCCAGCGCTGTGCTTGCCCGGAACCCCGGAGGTTATCTCATCCAGCACCTTGAGTCTTTTGCCGCTCAGCAAGGCGAACGTGGCGCTGCTCCTATCCATAACTAGGAGGCCGTAGCTTCCCTTCTCTTCAAGCATGTCCTCGAGGATCTCAGTGTGGAAGCGCGAGTCGCACCTGTAGAGGTAGACGTTTATCGGCTCGGGCGGCTCCATAACGTACACCTCCATCTTCTCGCTTCCGGGAGCGCCTCGAGGTATGTACCCTGCAAATATCACTAGGCCGTTCTTGGGGGTGGACTGAAACATCTTCAGCCTCTGGAGCGTAACCGTCAATGCGTCGAGGACGTGGTGCCTCGTGGTTCTATCCTTTATGTTCGAGGCAGTGGACAGCTCCTCCCTTAAAGCTGAGGAGACGTCTCCAATGGGCCTACCGGCGGGGATGTATAGTGAGATAAGCTCCGTTCCCCGTCCAGCCTTTGCCTTGAGCTCCTTCACAAGCCGTTCGAGCTTCACCTTGTCTGGGCTTGCCATCGATGTTCCCTACACTTCAAACATGAATAGTACGTCGGGGTAGTCCTCCACTTGGAGGCCCCCGTCTAGGTTCTCGACAAATACTACCTCGCCAACCCTACACGTCGCCTTCACGTCTTCAATCCCCTGCTTTAGGGCCTCGCCGTGAGCGCCGGCGCTTACCCACAGCTTCTTAAGTGGGCTGGCGGGGGAGAGCCTCCTCTTTATTTTGCTTCTCCTGACAGCAGCTATCGTTGCCACCACCACGTCTCCCTTAGCTTCAGCGTCCGGGTTAAACTCGTACTCCCAGGGCTTAGGCCACTCGGTTAAATGTATGCTTTCAGCGCCCACGCTCTCCCTTAGCGAGGCTTGGTAGATCTCCTCAGTTATGAATGGACAGAAAGGCGCCAGGAGCTTGAGAATGGCGAAGAGCGCTTTGCGCAGAGTGTACTGAGCCGCCCTCTTGCTTTCAATGGTGCTTTGGCCGTACAGCCTGTACTTGACGGCTTCAAGATAGTGGTCGCAGAACACGTGCCAAGTGAAGTTCCTCACGGATTCAAGCGCATCGTTGAAGTGCATGGACTCCATGGACTCCGTAACGGCCTCCACGGTTTTCTTCAGCTTCGTTAGAAGCCACAGGTCCAACATGTTCAGCTCTCGTGGGCTGGCACTATTGTAACCCGCTAGGCTTGACACGACGAATTTGGAGGCGTTCCACAGCTTTATGAGGAAGCGCCAGGCGTAGTCCACGTCCTCCCACCTGAACCTTATGTCGTATCCAGTGGATCCGCTAGCCGCCCATTGTCTGAGGGCATCCGCGCAATACTTCTCAACAACCTCCCGGACCTCGATATAGTTGCCGTAAGACTTATGCATCATCCTGCCGTCGGTTCCCCTAACCATGCCATTTATCATGGCTACCTTGTAGGGCACCTCGCCGAAAAGCGCTAGATGCCTAACGAGGAGGTAGTAGTCCCACGTCCTTATTATGTCGTAGCCGTTGGGCTGAAGATCGTTCGGGTAGAGCTTAGCGAATAGCTCCATGTCGTCGGGCCAGCCGGCTATGGCCGCGCATGTTATCGACGAGTCCATCCAAGTGTCAAGCACGTCGCTTTCACCAATAAGCTCCTTGGAGGAACACATGGGACACCCGTCTACTGGCGGCTGCTGATCTCGAGGGTCAACTGGAAGCCACTCGGGCTTGGCGACTAGGGTATGGCCGCACCTCCTGCAGTACCAGACCGGTATGGGCGTTGCGAAAACCCTTTGCCTGGATATAACCCAGTCCCAATCCATCGACTTAACCCAGTCCAGCAACCGCTGCTTCGCATAGGGCGGCACCCACCTGATTTCACCAGCCTTTCTCTCCACGAGCTCCTTTAAAGCCGTAGTTTTCATGAACCACTGGGTTCTGGGCAGTATCTCAACAGGCACGTGGCACCGCCAGCACGTGCCCACGCTTTGGATTAGGGGCTCCTTCCTCAGCAGCAGTCCTTTAGCTTCCAAGTCATGTATGATCCTTTTCCGGGCTTCCTCAACGCTCAGGCCGCTATATGGGCCGGCGTTCTCGTTCATCCTACCATCATCGGTTATCGACGTTATCACTGGCAGGCCGTAACGCTTCTGCCACCTCACATCAGTCTTATCACCGTAGGTGCAAACCATAACCGCACCGGAGCCGAACCCCATGTCAACGGCTTCATCGGCCATTATCGGGACTTCCCTACCGAAAATTGGTAGCCGAGCCTTAAGGCCCACGTAATTCTTGTACCTCTCATCAAGTGGATTCACGAACACCGCGACGCAAGATGATATCAGCTCCGGGCGCGTGGTGGCTACGGTAACCCCCTCGCGGCCTTCAACTTCGAAGACCACGTAGTTTAGGGTTGTCGCCCTCTCCACGTACTCTATCTCGGCTTCAGCTATAGCCGTTTCACAGCGCGGACACCAGTTCACGGGATGCTCCCCCTTGTATATCAGCCCCTTCTCATGGAGTAGAACAAAGGAGAGCTGCGTCTTCCTCCAGTACCCTGGATCCATGGTCTTGTATTCCAAGGACCAATCAACGGAGAAGCCCAAACGCTTAATTGACTCTTTCATGGGCTTAATCCATTCCTCAGTCAGCTTAACGCATAAAGCCTTAAACTCCCTGGGATCCATATCCCTCCTCTTAACGCCAAGGGTTCTCTCAGCTCTAACCTCGGTCGGTAGCCCATGACAGTCCCACCCTTGAGGGAAGAACACATTGAAGCCCTGCATCCTCTTGTACCTTGCAACAAAGTCCATGTAACACCAGTTGAGGGAGTTGCCAACATGAAACTCCCCGCTAGGATAGGGAGGAGGCGTGTCGATTACGTACACCGGCTTGACGCCGATAAGTGACCTATCGAAGGAGTAAAGCTTCTTTTCATCCCAGCACTTAATCCACTTCAACTCATAGTCCTTCGGATTGAACTTCTCCAGCTTCCCCAAAGGTGCACACCACACCGAGGAACAGGAACGTATAAGCAGACTTGCTTAAAACCATTCATAAGCTCAAGCTAAACCTAAGAGCTTTCGCGCAACTCCACCCTCTTGATCACATAATGCATCATTTCATCGTCGTTGACGAGCACATTCTTTATAGGCGTTTTTTCTTCATCAACTGCGCCCGCCACAACCTTCCCTTGAAACCACGTTAACCACATTGCTTACCAAAACTCTCAAGGGCCTTCGCTGAGAACTTGGCCTTTCTCTTACCGGCGAATTCATTGTCTAGGTGAACCCCGTCATGATGTGCAATCAGTCTACAGCCATGGATAACTCGTGGTCCTATGATTTCAACCGCTCTTAGGCTCATACCTCACATCTACTGATGGCAATTCCTCAGAACGCAGCTTATATTTGAGGTTCACCCATGACCAATAAGGTGGTCTTTCTTAACGCGCTTCTAATATCGCTGGCTATTAGAAAGGAACTCATCACACCTTAGGCTTGGACTCCCCATACATCACGTGGAGTTTGCTGCGTTTTAGAGCATCGCTTATCCAATTATCGTGACTTTCTCATGGTGTTATGTGGCTCATCTTCAAGTAGCCTGGAGAAACTTCTTGCAAAGGGAACGAAGAGAGCTGTGTGGAGGTAGCCACGCAGTGCGGTCACGGTCAAGACAGAAAACGATAAACCTATAAGGCTTATTGACCCACCTAGTTACGAGTGGGCAGTGAACCACGTTCCTTAGGAGTTATGACCACCGCTAGCTTGTTGAACTCGGGTGCTTATCCTCCTCGCCTATCGCCGCCCAGCCTCGGCTTCAAATACAAGAGGTTTTCAGGGTCAAGGCCCACAAAGATCAGAAGCTCATTAGTTGAATCGCTGTAGAACACGCATGAATGGTTAGCTTCTGGACCAAAATCTTCGCCAAAGCCCATGCAAATTGATAATCATCCCAGGCTAGAAGTTGGGATTATCCGTGGCTTATTTGTGAGTGTCAGTTCCGCTTACGCGGCTTCTAACACCACTAAACTGCCCTGTTAAGCCTATGTACTTGGTTCCCGTTTTAGAGGCTGTTTTGGTCCTGTACTCTGGGGCTAAACGTAGGAAGTAGTGAGGTATCGATTTGTCCAGCCTTCCAAGCGTCAGCGAGTCGTGCAGGGTCCCTTCGGTATAACCACAAAGGCCAGCTCGCCGAACGCCAGCTCCTAAGTGGAGTAACTAAAGATGACTTCTACAACGGCAACTACCTGCCGTCGGATAGGCTGCAGGGACAGAACATCAACATTCCGTCGTAGAAGCCATAATATTATAGTAATCTAAATAATATATAGTAATTTTTAAATAATTTATGATGCACTCGACTTATTATGCGGTGAGAGCCCGTTGAAAATGGCTTGTAGAGATAAACTAGAAGTGCTTAACAAGATCAATTTCGAGAAGCCGCCCGTTGGCGTGAAGCTTTCATACCTAAAGCCAGAGGGCTTTGAAAAGATAGATAAAAGGGCGCGTTTCTGCGAATTTCTAGGCGAAGCTCAAAGGATTGGTAAACCCTTCTATGTTGATAAGGACAACGACACATGTTATGGCAAAAAAGCGCTAGGAATGGAGGCCTTCCCTCCTTTCGCTGAAAGCGGCTTAATAGGGCCGGAGCTGAAAATCTTCGAGGAGCCAAGGGCCAACGCGCGACTTTATTACAATGTTCCATTTCTGAAGAATGGAACAGTCAACTACGTTATATTTTCTCCCATTGATAAGTTAACCTTCGACCCAGACCTCCTAATTATAGTTGCTAATGTCAGTCAAGCCGAGTTACTCTTAAGGGCTATGAGCTACTCAACCGGCGAGCTCTGGATCTCGAAACACTCTTTTGTGCTGGGATGTGCATGGCTTTACGCATATCCATATATCACTGGAAAAGTGAACTACGTAGTAAGCGGCATGACTTTCGGTTCTAGAGTATTAAAGGAGCCGCCTGAAGGTTATGTGATATTATCCATCCCCCACGATTGGATACAAACAATTGTAAAGAACCTGCGAGAGATGCCGTGGGTTCCACCCTCATATGAGGGCGAAGAAAGGAACTTATCAATTTTCAGAGAAATTCTGAGAAAATTCGGCTAGAGCTAGCAAACAATTTATCGATGGTATCCCAGGTTCTACTTTTTTATTTCACATATATCGTTGTTATCGATTATTTGTTGAAGCAATTAAAGATCATTTTGTTCTCCTAAAACAAAAGACGTGAAAGGTGACCATCCCCACCATCGACAATGGTAGAAATCAAAGCACTCCGCCGCCACAAGAGAATTACGGGGTTCCCGTGGCCGCGCAAGCGTTAACTTAAGACTCAACAGTCCTTTACTATGGATGGAATACTCCGCGTAAAACAATCAGGTGTTGAGGGGCTTCAGCATTTTAAGTCCATTTTAAGTTAACCCTGAAAAACTTGCTCTGCGAGCTCTCGCTTTTCAGATATATTTTTTTCTTCCTACACTATTCCGAGTTTCAGGCTTCCTTTGGTAGAACCGTCGAGATCAACCTTCCCGCTATGGAGAGGGGCGTATTCCTATTTCACGTTCAACATAATCCAAAAACTTCATAAAATCTCTAAACAATGCAAGTGGAAATTATAGCGAAAATTAAAGGAGTAGACGGCTTTTCCCTACACGATTGCTATTTTCACTCTTCATAAGCAGACGTCAAACAATTGCTTTTCCGCTAACAATAATCTCGCCAGTTACCTTTCTGTCCTCACCACCCTCATACAATTGAAACAAAGATCTTCAGGGCATCCTTACAGGTAGGACTCCTAAGGAATGATTGAAAAGGTGAGAAGCGCAATTAAATTATAAGGAAAAATCCCTACCAGACGATATAAAAGCACAAGAAACTTACAAGAGTAGTTGCGCTTGAGGCCAAAAACTCGCTGAACGCCGTAAGGACCCCACCTGAAAAATGGTGGACCGGGCGGGACTTGAACCCGCGACCTCCCGCTTGCGAAGCGGGCGATCAACCAGGCTGATCTACCGGCCCATCGAAGCTGATGGGCTCGGGGGGACTTGAACCCCCGACCTCTCGGTCTCCGGCCTCAACGTTATCAGCCGAGCGCTCTGACCATGCTGAGCTACGAGCCCAAAATCAGACAGCATAAGAGGGTCTTAAAAGTTTCTTTACCGATAAAGTCTAGGAGAAGATCAACGCCGCGCATAGATCCACATGCCTTTACCCGCCTACGGGCTCAACGAGCAGCCTCGGGCGATTGGGAGCGGCAGGCTTAACGCCTCGACCTTTCGGCCTCGACGCTTACACCCCCGCCCCATCAAACCCGTCTTCTACGGGAGCCCTCGTCCCGCAGGCCCACGGCGGTTGCCCGCCGTAAGCCCAACGCGGGAATGGCCGCCTCGTCTCGGGGAGGGCTTCGGGCTTAGATGCTTTCAGCCCTTATCCCCTATGGCGTGGCTGCCCGGCAATGCCCTACCGGACAACCGGTAGACTAGAGGCCACGGCACCCCGTTCCTCTCGTACTGAGGGTGCCTTCCCCTCAGGCGGCCAGCACCCCCGGCAGGTAGAGACCGACCTGTCTCACGACGGTCTAAACCCATCTCACGTTCCCCTTTAATGGGCGGGCAGCCCCACCCTTGGAGGCTGCTGCACCCCCAGGATGGGAAGAGACGACGTCTGGGTACCAATCCGCGGGGTCGATGGGGGCTCTCGCCCGCGACGAGCCGGTTACTCCCGGGGTAACTTTTCTGTCATGCCCAGCCCCCACCGAAGGGGGCATGAGCGTTCGCTAGGCCGCGGTTTCCCGGCCAGACCCCTTGCTTTCAAGGGTCTGGTCAGGCCGGCTTTTGGCCTTGCCCTCTACGGCGGGGTTCTGACCCGCCTGAGCCGACCTTTGGGCGCCCTTGATATCCTTTCAAGGGCGTGCCGCCCCAGCCGAACTGCCCACCTGCCGTTGTCCCAGGGTTTAACCCCTGGTAAGAGACGCGGTCACCGATGGCTGGTGTTTCATTGTCGCCTCCACATCCCCCGAAAGGGATGTTTCATCAGCTCCCAGCTACGCTACGCATCAGCAACCGCGTCCCAGCAGCAGGCTGCAGTAAAGCTCCACGGGGTCTTCTCGCCCCACCGGGGGTCCCTGGACTTTGCACCAGGAGGTGGGTTCACCGGGCCCCAGGCCGGGACAGTGGGGACCTCGTTGATCCATTCATGCGCGCCGGAACTTACCCGGCAAGGCATTTGGCTACCTTAAGAGAGTCAGAGTTACTCCCGGCCTTCGGCGGCGCTTCGCCCGGTTGAACCCGGGGTTCACGGACCGCCAGTGGCCAGGATTCAGCCCCCGTACACACCCTTTCGGGCTTGCGGGGACCTATGTTTTTATTAAACAGTCGGGTCCCCCTTGTCACTGCGACCTAGGATCCCAGGTTTTTCACCCAGAATCCCAGGCACCCCTTCTACCGAAGGTACGGGGCCAACTTGCCGAGTTCCCTGGCCTGGGGTGCTCCCGACACGCCTTAGGCTGTTCACCCAGGGGCACCAGTGTCGGTTCTAGGTACGGTCGTAGGGGATCCTTCCCAGCCCCCTTTTCAAGGGCCCCAGGAATCAGCCGAACCACCCATACGGGCGGCCATTTCCCTCTTCGTCTGGTTCTCGCCTTTACGGCACTCCCCAGACTTCAAGGGTTAGACAGGGCGGCGGCCCCGCTCGGCCTATCCCAAGGCGTCAGGGGCTGGGCTTGCGTCGCCGCGAGCGTACCCCTACGGCGCCGGAATATTAACCGGCTTCCCTTTCGGCGGAGCCGACTTAGGGTCCGCCTTAGGACCGGCTAACCCTCAGCTGACGACGCGTTGCTGAGGAACCCTTGCCCTTTCGGCGGCCGGGATTCTCACCCGGCTACGCTGCTACTACCGCCGGGATCAGCAATCCCATGTGGTCCACTGGACCTCACGGCCCAGCTTCTGCCCGCATGGGACGCCCCCCTACCGGATGACCCTTATCAGGGTCCCCCGGGGTCTCGGCTGCCGGCTTGAGCCCCGTCCATTTTCAGGGCCCTCGGCCTCGGCGGGTCCGCTGTTACGCGTTGTTTAAAGGATAACTGCTTCTAGGCCTACCTCCCCGCTGTCTCAGGCCGAGGACGCCTTTTGCCGTTAACACTTAGCCGGCAATTAGGGGCCTTAACCCCGGTTTGGGTTGTTCCCCTTTCGGCGTGGAGGCTTACCCCCCACACCCGACTCCGCCCTTCTACGGCGCCGGCGGATTCGGGGTTTGAAAGGGAGGCTGGGTCTTTCGACCCTTAACCCCCCGATCAGTGCCCTACCCCGCCAGCAACCTCCGGGCAGGCTGGGCTGGGACCCACTTCGGGGGGAACCAGCTATCACCGAGCTAGATTGGTCTTTTGCCCCTAGGCCCAGGTCAGAGGAGGTGATCTGCACGTCAACACCCCTGCGGGCCTCCACGGGGCTTTCGCCCCGCTTCGCCCTGCCCAGGCCTAGATCGCCCGGTTTCTGGCTTTGCAGCTGTGGCTCCGGGCCCTTGCAGACCCCGCCCCTCACCGGTATTTGCCAAGCGGAGAACGCGATCATAAGTCACGCGCCCCCCTCAAGGTAGGGATACCGGCTGCGGGCATGTCGGTTTCCCTGCGCCTTCAGGGTTTAACCCCCTTAAACTCGCCACAGCTGCAAACTCCCCGGCTCGTGTTTCCAGACGAAAGGCTCGACCCCGGATCCCCCCGCCTCGTACTCGCCCGTTGCCGAGGCTTTCCTTCGACGGAGAGCCTTAAAGGCCGAGCCTCCTGTAGCCGCTTGGTTTCAGGCTCTTTTCACCCCCCTCTCGGGGTGCTTTTCAGCTTTCCCTCACGGTACTAGTGCGCTATCGGTCTCGGGACGTATTTAGCCTTGGAAGTCGGTGCCTCCCAACTTCCCACGGCAAAACCGAGCCGCGGTACTCTGGAACTCGGATCCTGGCCCCACCCGTTTACGACTACGGGGCTATCACCCTCTACGGCGGGCCTTTCCAGGCCACTTCGCCTTCACGGGCGAGGGGCGTCACCGAGCCCGCTAACACCACATCCCTCCCGGTTCTTCACCGGGAGGTTTGGTTTGGGCTTCCCCCCTTTCGGTCGCCCCTACTGAGGGGATCCCTATTGGTTTCTCTTCCTCCCCCTACTAAGATGTTTCCGTTCGGGGGGTTCCCACTCGGTACTCGCAAACCCAGGAAGGATTTGCTTTCCCGAGCACCACGGGCTGTTAACCCATGGTAGGAGGTCCCATTCGGGAATCCCCGGATCAATGGCTGCATGCGCCTACCCGGGGCATATCGCCGCTTGCCGCGCCCTTCTTCGGCGCCCGAGCCGAGCCATCCACCAAGCGGCGTTGGTGCCGCCAGTGAGCCCATAGGCTTCGGGCAGCATGTAGACCTATGCGCGGCGGTCATAGCTCATCGAAACTCGCTCCGCCCTTCACCCAAGAGGAGAACCCTCTTGGGCTGCACAAGCTCTTAAAAGGATGCGGGGGGTGGAGCCAGCCCCAGATGCTAAGGAGGTGATCCGGCCGCAGGTTCCCCTACGGCCACCTTGTTACGACTTCTCCCCCCTTGCCAAGCCCGAGTTCGGCCTAACCCCTTACGGAGCTAAGCCTCACTCGAGCTCAACTCGGGTGGAGCGACGGGCGGTGTGTGCAAGGAGCAGGGACGTATTCACCGCGCGATGGTGACGCGCGGTTACTAGGGATTCCATGTTCGTGAGGGCGAGTTGCAGCCCTCAATCCCAACTGAGGTGGGGTTTATGGGATTGCCTTCCCCTTTCGGGGTCGGAGCCCATTGTCCCCACCATTGCATGCCGCGTGTGGCCCGGGGGTTTCGGGGCATGCTGACCTGCCGTGGCCCCCTCCTTCCTCCGGCTCAGCGCCGGCAGTCCCTCCAGAGTGCCCACATACCCGCAGGTATGCGGTAGCAACTGGAGGTGGGGGTCTCGTTCGTTGCCGAACTTAACCGGACACCTCACGGCACGAACTGGCGACGGCGATGTACCTCCTCTCAGCGCGTCTGGCAAGGTCGTCAGCCTGGCCATCATCCTGCTGTCGCCCCCGGTAAGGTTCCCGGCGTTGACTCCAATTAAACCGCAGCATTCACCCCTTGTGGTGCTCCCCCGCCAATTCCTTTAAGTTTCAGCCTTGCGGCCGTACTCCCCAGGCGGCGGGCTTAATGGTTTCCCTGCGGCACTGGGTGGACCCGAAGTCCACCCAACACCTAGCCCGCATCGTTTACAGCTGGGACTACGGGGGTATCTAATCCCCTTTGCTCCCCCAGCTTTCGTCCCTCACCGTCGGGCGCGTTCTGGCCGAGCGCCTTCGCCACTGGTGGTCCTCCCGGGATTACAGGATTTCGCCCCTACCCCGGGAGTACCCTCGGCCTCTCCCGCCCCCTAGCCCAGCAGTATCTCTTCCAGCCCCACGGTTGGGCCGTGGGATTTAAGAAGAGACTTGCTGGGCCGGCTACGGACGCTTTAAGCCCAATAAACGTCCCGACCACTCGCGGGGCTGGTATTACCGCGGCGGCTGACACCAGACTTGCCCCCCGCTTATTCCCCCAGCTTATTACACTGGGGAAAAGCCACCCTTTCGGGTGGCACTCGGGGTGACCCCGTCGCGGTTTCCCGCATAGCGGAGGTTTCGCGCCTGCTGCGCCCCGTAGGGCCTGGGCCCTTGTCTCAGGGCCCATCTCCGGGCTCCCGCTCTCACGGCCCGTACCCGTTATCGGCTTGGCGGGCCGTTACCCCGCCAACCACCTGATGGGCCGCAGCCCCATCCTCGGGCGAGCTTGGAAGGCGTGGTCCCAAGCCCCTTTAGGTGATGGCCCATTCCAGGAGCCGTCACCTGTCGGGTATTAGCCCCAGTTTCCCGGGGTTATCCCCGTCCCGAGGGTAGGTTGGCTACGTGTTACTGAGCCGTGCGCCGCGCCCCGCCGTTGCCCAGGGCGCGCGACTCGCATGGCTTAGCCCCACCCCGATAGCGGTCGGGTCCGGCAGGATCAACCGGATTCAGGAGGCGGCCGCAGATTTGACGGCGGGTTCATGATGGTTAAGCTGGCTCCACCTACCCCACGTCAGACCCAAACATCCGACCTCCGACGAGGTTCGGTTTGTTTGGATCCCCATTTCAATATCCCACGGCTGGAGGTCGAACTTTCATGTTAGGGACGAAATCCCCAATTAATCGGTTCGACACCGCCACCGTGGGCAGAAAGAATAGTGGTTGCACCCTATATATTGTTTACGTCACATCGGGTTTGCGCGACTCCTCCGTTCAGAGCCTTAAACTCTGTTGAGTGGTTTTGCGTGTAAGGGTGCTGGGTGAGGCTCGTAATCCCCCTTCTGTTTAAGCAGCATTTGACTATGCGGCTTTCCGCTCGCCGGGATTTTCATCGCGGTTCGCCTTGTTCGGCGCGGGGTCGCCTCGTTTCAACGTTTCCACCGATGTCCTCAAGGCTTTTCACCTATCATAGCCATGCATCGGTGGACGTGTCGTTTCTTTGGCTTCACCCCGGCCTCTCGGCCGACGTTTTGCAACGTCGCGCCTCCCGGAGGAGGGGGACTTTCCTCAGGCACTTATGTGCCCGAAGGCTGCTCGGCCTCTCCCAGCACCCCTAATAAAGGGGTGAATCCCAGTTATTAAAGGGTGGGGTTCCTCATCAACGTGTCAGCTGCGTAGAGGTGTGTTGTAGAGGTGGTTTACGAGCACTTGCACGTTGGCATAGACGACACGGATTCCTGGGATGGAGGCTGCACAACCCACTTCGCATTTGAGTTGTTGAGAGAGGCGTCAAGGCGTTTCAACGTTAGGCTTTTCGATTATCCTCTTTTAACGAGGCTCAACCCCAATATTCCTTGGAAAACCCGTGGTAATGGTTCAGTGTGCTTGAGAGTTAAAATTAGAAGTGAAGAAATCAGCGATTTCGCGCGGTTTCTCGAGCTTAAGCTCAAATCGTACGTTCAGGACTTCTATGACTGTGACCCGGCGATAGCTGTGCTTAGGGGAAGGCCGTCAGATGATTTGAGGAGTTTCTACGAGAAGGCCTTAACACGGTTGGTGACCTTGAGGGAAGCGCTTGAATTAGCGCGTAGACACGATGTTAAGGTAATTGCCCCGCGCGTGGGCATGGGCCTTATAGGCTCTTTGGCAGCTATAGGTTCATTGATGTGCGGCGACCACACTTACGAGGTTATAGCCTACCGGAGGCCTGGCGCTAAGAGGCTGGTGGATGAAGATAGCGTGTGGCGCATGGAGTTTACGACATGGCCCTACACGTTCAACAACGTCGACCCTGAGAAGGGAAGGGTCCTCATAACGCCTCGAGGCGGTGACCCCGTGCTTTACGGTATAAGGGGGGAAAGCCCGGAAGCGGTGCTTAGTGCTTCCAGCATCGTTAAAACTTACTGCGAGCCTCTGGGCTTTATGGTGTTTAGGAGCAATCAGGGTACCGACTGCCACTACTTGGAGTTGAGGGATGCACAAGACGTTCAACCATATTCCTCAATAATGCTGAGGGGTGAGGTAGCGAGCAACCCCACAGTCATAAGAGGAGGACATGTAATTTTCAAGGTTGCATTCAAGGGGCTAGAGGTTTGGTGCGCTGCGTACAGGCCCTCCGGCGAAGTTAAGCGCGCAGCCCAGAAGCTTGTGGTTGGAGATGTGGTTGAGGTCTATGGCGGTGTAAGGAGGTTCCCAGGCTCCGACGCATTATCGTTGAACCTTGAGAAGATGGCGGTCTTGAGGGCTAGCAGCCAAGTCTTGGAGAAAAATCCCCGTTGCCCAACATGCGGTAAAACCCTTAAAAGCTTGGGCAGGAAGGGAGGTCTGAAGTGCACGGGCTGTGGCTTTAGAACTCATTTAAGTTATAAGATCGAAGTCAAGTTGGGCAGGGGGGAAATCGAGGGCATATACCTTCCGCCCTCCAGATCTATGAGGCACCTAGCAAAGCCTTTTAGAAGGTATGGGCTAGAGAAAACCGGCGCCTACGAGTTCACCGAAGTTGACGTTAGGAGGGTAATTGCTGGTGAGCGGTGAGGGCCTACCTAAGGAGATAGTCCTCACGGTCGTGGGCAACGGGGAGAAGGTCTTTAAGTGCAGGTTTTGTGGCGCTTTTTTCGTGGGTTTAAGCGACGCAAAAAGGCACGTTGAGAGACCTGACCCCCACTGTCTGGAGATGAGGAGAAAGAGTCGAAGTGTCCCCCCAGTTTGGTGAAGGCTTTCATCCTCCCCCTGCAGGGGGAAAAACCGAGATCACGCAGCCTTCCTCCAGCTTAGTTTTCAATCCGCTCAGAGATCGACAATCTCTTCCGTTCACCAACACTTTAACGTAGTCTTTTAAGTTGGAGCCCTCCATTATCATTTCTTTGACGTCTGGTTTCCCGGCTGTGATCAGCTCTAGAAGGGTTAGAAGGGTGGATCCGTCCTCCACTTCCAGAATCGTCGACCTCCAGCCTAATACGTTCCTTAAAGGTCCATATACTTCGACGGTCACCTTCACGGCGCGCACCCTCGCAAGCTATAATATCTAACCCCTAGAAGAGTCGCTGGGGGACTTAAGTTGAACGGTTACATGGGCAAGCTATTGGATGTGGATCTCAGTAAGGGAGAGGTTAGCGTGACGGAGATGGATTGGGACTTAGCAATGAAGTTCATAGGTGGTAGGGGTTATTCGGCTAAGCTGTTGTTTGATGAGCTGAGGGCGGGCGTCGACCCTCTAGGCGAGGAGAACATCTTGATATTCATGACGGGCCCGCTGACCGGGACGAAGGCTCCTGCATCCGGGCGCTTTGTAGTATCATCGAAGTCCCCTCTAACCAATACGATTTTCGATTCCCATTGTGGGGGGTCATGGGGTCCCGAGCTTAAGAAGGCGGGGTTTGACGGGATAGTGGTGAGGGGAATAAGCCCTTCACCGGTCTACCTATACGTCGAAGACGGTAAAGCCGAGCTGAGAGACGCAAGTCGCATATGGGGGCTTGACACAGAAAGCACGGAAGAGGCTATAAAAAAAGCTTTCAGCGGCGCTGACGTGAAGGTATGCTGCGTGGGCCCCGCAGGAGAAAACATGGTTAAGATAGCGTGCATAATTAGCGATAAGCACAGGGCTGCTGGAAGGGGTGGCCTAGGAGCAGTCATGGGCTCCAAGAAGTTGAAGGCCATCGCCGTCAAGGGATCAGGTGAAGTTAAAGTTGCCAATTCAAAGGCCTTCCACGAGGAGGTGAGGAAGGCTTTAGAGGTCTTAAGGGGGAATCCAGTTACCGGCGACAGCTTGGGGCGTTATGGTACGGCGTTCCTCGTTCACCTCATGAATAAAGCTGGGGTCTTCCCCTCATACAACTACACGAAGGGGTTCTACGATAAGGCCGAAGATGTGTGCGGGGAGAAGATGACTGAAACCCTCATGGTGAGGAGGACGGCGTGTTACGGGTGTCCAATGGCCTGCGGTCGATTAGTAAAGTACAAGCTTGGAGGGCAAGAATCCATAGCAGCCGGGCCGGAGTACGAGAGCGTGTGGGCTTTAGGGCCCAACTGCGGAATATCGGATCTCAACGTCATAACGAGGGCAAACGAGCTCTGCAATAAGCTGGGGCTCGACACAATATCCTTGGGGAACACTGTAGGGTTCCTGATGGAATGTGGCGAGAGGGGGCTACTGAAAAGACTTGATGAAGCCTACCCGGAACTCAAGTTCGGCGACTCCGAGTTCCTATTAAACGTTATAGTAGATACAGCACATCGGAGGAGTATGGGGAGAATAGTTGGCGAAGGGGTTCAGAGGGCCTCGAAGCTTCTCGGGGTTGAAGATGCGGCTGCCCACGTGAAGGGGCTTGAATTGCCAGCCTATGACCCCCGCGGAGCAAAAGGCATGGCTTTAGCATATGCCACATCAAATAGAGGGGGCTGCCACTTGAGGGCCTACACGGTGATGAGCGAGATACTCGGGATACCGCGGTACGTGGACCCCCTATCTTATGATGGAAAGGCTGAACTGGTTAAGAGGCTGCAGGACGCCTCAGCAGCTATAGATTCCCTAGTCCTCTGCAAGTACACTATGCTCGCCCTCTTCTCAACTCTAGCCTATGAGGTAACGCACTACGCGAGGCTCCTAACAACAGCTACGGGCTTCTACGTGGATGAGGGCGAATTCTACAGGATAGGGGAGAGAATATACAACGTTGAGAGGCTGTTCAACGTAAGGGAGGGGTTTGCGAGGAGTCATGATACTTTACCGCCCAGACTTTTGCGTGAAAGGCTGGCCGAGGGGGCTGCGAAGGGCGAAGTCGTTGAGCTTGAAAGGCTCCTTGACGCCTACTACGCTGTTAGAGGGTGGAACTACGATGGCATACCCATGGATAAGAGGCTTCAGCAGCTGGGCTTAGAGCCCATATATGCTGGGCCGAAGCTGCAGGTGGCCATAGACGAAAGGTACCTAAAAGACGGGTTAAACATAGCTGACTCCTGCTATAGGGGTGGGGCCGAAATATTGGAAGTTGGGACTCCCCTCATAAAGTCAGCTGGCTTAGAGGCAGTAAGGGAGTTCAGGAGGAGGTTCCCCAACGCTATGATCGTGGCAGACCTTAAGACGTTCGATACGGGATGGCTTGAAGTCGAGTTGGCTGCTGAAGCTGGCGCAGATATCGTCACAGTGCTTGGCGCAACTGACGATTACACGATAAGAGACGCTGTAGGTGCTGCTAGAAAGTACAACGTCAAACTGATGTGCGACCTCATAAACGTCCCCGACCCGCTCGCGAGGGCTAAGGAGGTTGAGAGGTTAGGCTGCAACATAGTGTGCGTGCACATGGGGATAAGCGCGCAGATGAGGGAGAGGGACGTATCGAAGAAGATTCAACTGGTGGCTGAAATAGCGAGGAGCATCAAGGTTCCAGTGGCGGTTGCTGGAGGAGTAAGGCTCGAACACGTTAACAGCCTCGTAGAGGCTGGTTGCGGAATTATCATAGTGGGCTCGGCCATCACCAGGGCCTCGAACCCCGAAGAGGCGGCTAGGAGGTTTACCTCAGCCATCAGAGAAGCCTACAAGAAGCTCAAGGCTTAAGGTTAAAGGCGAGGGCTATAAGTCGGGTTCACGGCTCCATTCCCTCTAAGGGCTCGCCCCATCGGTGCTCCTCTTCGCCTTGCTGTATTCAAGGCAAGCCTTCACGAAACCCAAGTAGAGCGGTGATGGTCTATGCGGTCTCGACTTGAATTCGGGGTGTGCTTGGGTGGCCACAAAGAATGGGTGATTTCGAAGCTCTATGAATTCAACCCTCCTTTTATCGGAGCTGTAACCGGAGAAAACCATGCTGTGGCTTTGTAAAACATGCCAATAAGCAGGGTTAACCTCATACCTATGCCTGTGTCTTTCGAATATCACTGGCCTCCCGTAAAGCTCGAAAACCTTTGTTTCCGGCTCAAGTATGCTTGCGTGCGCGCCCAACCTCATGGTGCCTCCCATATCCTTTACGCCTCGCTGTTCGGGCAACAGGTCCACGACTGGGTGAGGAGTTGAAGGGTTGAGCTCTCTTGTATTGGCTTCTTTAAGACCAACAACGTTGCGCGCAAACTCCACAACAGCCAGCTGCATTCCGAAGCATATGCCGAGGAATGGCACTTTCTTCTCCCTAGCGTACCTGATGACCTTCATCTTTCCCTCGCTTCCCCGCGTCCCGAAACCCGGGAGAACCATTATCCCGTCACAGCGCTCGAGGATTCTCTGGGCCTCCTCCGGAATCTCCTCTCTCTGCTCTAATTGGGTTGCTTCGAGCCAGGCCATGTTAACCCTGGTCTTGAGGGATGCCCCTGCATGTTTTAGGGCCTCTACTATGCTTATATAGGAATCCTTCAACCTGGTGTACTTGCCGCACATGCACACGCTTATTTCGTGGTCAAAGCTCTTGTAGTTGTCGACCACTCCCTTCCACAAAGACCAATCGGGCTTCGAGGACCTAAGCGATAGGCGGCTGCACACGTAGTCCCCCATACCCTGCTCGTCAAGTATCATCGGTAGCTCGTATATGCACTCAACATCGTAGGAGGTGAAGACGGCCTCCTCCGGCACATTGCTGTACAGCGCTATCTTCTTCTTGGACTCATCATCTAGTGGGCACCGACACCTTGCTACAATTATGTCGGGCTGTATGCCTATACGCCTAAGCTCTTGCACGCTGTGCTGAAGCGGCTTCGTCTTGAATTCTCCCGTAACTCCTAGTATGGGTACTAGGGCAACGTGGACGAACAAAGTGTTAAAAGGTCCCTCTTCAAGCTTCATTTGCCTTATGGCCTCCAAGAACGGCAAACCCTCTATGTCGCCGGTGGTTCCCCCGCACTCCACAAGCGTAACGTCGACGTTGCTTCGCTCGGCAACCATCCGTATCCTTTTTTTAACCTCATCTGTTACGTGTGGAATTATTTGGACGCATTTGCCTAGGTACTCGCCTTTCCTCTCCGACTCTATAACCGAGAGGTATATTTGGCCCGTTGTGATGTTGTTCTCCCTTGACAAATCTATATCGAGGAAGCGCTCATAGTGACCTAGGTCAAGGTCCACTTCGCCACCATCTTCGGTGACGAAGACCTCCCCATGCATATATACCCGGCCCTAAGCACAGCTTAGGACCTATGGGTTCATGGTCCCGGCATCTACATTGATGTTTACCCGACCCTTATCGAGGCGGGTCTATGGGTCAATCTTTATCGCGGTAATGGAGAGGCCCCTAACTTGAAGCATTTTGCCGAGCGAGGCCGTCACGGCGCCTTTACCCACGCTTGACAGAACCCCTCCCGTAATGAATATGTATTTCATGTGAGTTCACAGTAAGCTTATCACCATGAAATAAGATAAACCTTACGTGCGCCCAGCTATATTGTCTTGAGCGACGCCGTGGAGTTCAGGCTTAGCCCATCAAAGTTTACCGTTAACCAACGATGCAACAAGGGGCCAACGCTTCACTTAAGCTCATTTTCTAAGGCCTCAACCTTTAACCGTAGTTTGCAGACTATCTGCGAGTTATCGAAGATTTGAAGCATCGCGCTGCATTTTGGACACTTAAACTGGTGTTCTAGGGCCTTGTCGAATGGAACCCTATTTACGCAACTGTTGGGACACGTGAAGAACATGTTCTGCTCTTCGTATCGTAGCCTTTCACGAAGCCTGTTCAACACGAGCCTCTTTCTCTCCCTAATTATTTCGGCTACCCTCTCCTTCTTTAAAGACCACGTGTAAACGTAGTAGCCTTTCTCCTCGTCTACATTCCTTCTGTACGCTACAATCTGTTTGTCTAAGAGGTCATATAGGATGCGCCTGACTTGGTTAAGCCTCATACCGCTCTTCTCAGCTAAGAGGTCGTCGTTAGCTTCTTCCTCGTTGAGGAGGATTTCAACTATCTTCACCGCATCTTCACCGCAGAACTCGGCGATAAACCTCAAAAAGTCGTGGGTCCAATCCTTGTCGCAGCGTGCTGCACCTTGAAAGGCCATAAATATATTGTTCACCTACCGATATATTACTCCTTAAACAAACTTAAAAACTAACTTTTCCTCTAATAGTTGTGAGCACGCCCGGAGTCGTCGTCTTCAGGTATGGTCATAGACCAAGCAGGGATAAGAGGGTGAGCACGCACTTAGCCTTGGTGGCCCGAGCCTTTGGGGCGCGAGAGGCGTGGTTTGATAGCATTGATTCCAGGCTTGAAGAAAAAGTAGCTCAAGTTAACAGGGTATTTGGCGGCAAATTCTCAGTGAAGACGGGAATTAGCTGGCGTGAAGCCGTGGAGATGGCTGCGAGCATGGGTTTCTGCACTGTTCACTTAACCATGTACGGGGTGCCTCTTCCGCAGGTAATTGAGGAGTTGCGGAGGAAGGAGAACATCTTAGTGATGGTTGGTGGACCAAAGGTTCCCAAAGCTTTTTATGATTTGGCCGACTACAACGTCTCCCTGACCAATCAACCTCACAGCGAAGTTGCTGCGCTCGCCGTTTTTTTGGACTGGCTTTACGGAGGGAAGGAGTTCAGCCTAAAGTTTGAGGGGGGGAAGGTGGAGATTATACCTAGCGAGCGGGGGAAGAAAGTCAAGGTTTTGCGGTGAAGGGCTCTTGGAATTGGAGAAGGCCGTGATAGTAGGGGCTGCTGACAAGCACGATGACTTCAAAGCACGCGAAGTTGAGGAACTCGCGAAGAACAGGGGCTACCTGGTGGTTGACAGATTGATACAGGCGAGGGAGAAGGTCCACCCAAGCTACCTTGTGGGCCCCGGAAAGCTCCAGGAGCTGAAATCCAAGCTGGAAAGATATGGTGTTAATGTTGTAATATTCATTAACGAGCTGAGAGCTGGGCAATACTTCAGGTTGCAGAGAGAGCTGGGCCTCGACAAGAAGATACTGGACAGGGTTCTATTGATTCTCGAAGTCTTCGAGTCGAGGGCCTCGACAGCTGAGGCAAAGTTGCAGGTGGAGCTCGCGAGACTAAAGTATACGTTGCCTTGGGCCCGTGAGCTTGTGAGGCTGAAGGGATTCGACGGAGAGAAGATGGGGTTTGGAGCACTTGGAAGCTACCCCTACAAGGCCTATCTCTCCTTTGCTCGTAGGAGAATAAAGCTGCTGGAGGAAAAACTAGAGAAGCTTAAGATTAAAGAGGAAATGCTCATGCTTAGACGTAAAGAAATAGATTTGCCCATAGTCACCTTGACCGGCTACACCCAGTCGGGTAAAACATCTCTCTTTAATCTCCTCGCGTGCGAAGAGAAGCTCGTTGGGCTTGGACCCTTTACAACGCTCGAAACCTACGCTAGGAGGGTTAACGCTTATGGTAGGAGCTTCATAGTTGTGGACTCCTTAGGTCTCGTAGAGGAAATGCCCCCCTTGATATTAAGGGCTTTCCACGCAACCCTAGTGGAGGTGAAGCTTGCAGATCTCTTAGTTCTGCTAGTAGACGCTTCGGACTCCTCCTCTAAGATAAAGAGGAAGCTACAATCATCTCTTTCAACGATAGCCAGCATCGTTGAGAATGAGAAGCCGCTCATAATAGCAGTCAACAAAATAGACCTCGTCGGCGATGTAAGGCTTGAGAAGGCCTTGAAGGTCATCAAGGATCTAGCTCCCAATGCCGAAATAGCCCTGATAAGCGCTAAAAAAGGGGTTAACATAGGCTACCTGTTGAGGAAGATAGTTGACAACCTTTATCCTTCTTCAAGTGGTTTGAAGGCCTTTACTTGAAGGCTTCTCCCTTATGGTTACGACATCACCCAAAGTCAGTTGAAGGCTTTTAGGTCTAGGGACTTCCTGCATAAACCGCCGAGCCTCTTCGAATAGCTTTATCTTCAGTGCCCTCTCCAGCTTTTTAGCTAAATCGAGCGAGGGAGTCATTCGGCCGCCCTCTAGCCTGCGTATTATCGACTCCTTTTCACCGACGAGCTTCGCCAGCTCAGCCTGAGTCATGTTCATGCGTTCTCGCGCCTGCTTGATGATCAAGTTGTAGCCTTCAACCAACACCAGGTCCCCAAACCCCGCTCTACTTGTTTTCCTACCAACACCAACATTGGAGACCACTTTAGCGTGCTGCGGCAGGGCTTCCCGCGCTCTTGCAGGCGACCCGTAACGAGAACAGCGACGGCAAACAGTCAAGCGTGCCCCTTCAATCCAGGCTTCTATGGGAGGTTGATCGGCTATCGGTCTACCGCAGAGCTCGCAACGCATTCTCACGCCTCCTTAAGGTTAAGTATTAATTTGTGAGGTGAAGTTAAAAATGTATTGTGACTAAGGAAGAGATGGATTTAATCGAGAAGGCATTAAAGATGCGAGCTGATTATCAGTTTGGAGAGGGGGCTGGAGATGCTTTAACCTCACGTGGTTTAAAGGTTGAACCATCTAAGAGGACTGGTAAGCCCCGCTACGTATACGATTCGAGTGGAAGGCTTCTAGCAACAGTACGGTGGAGCGATGGATTAATGGCTTTAAGCTTGGAGGGGGCGAGGTGCCTTCACGAATACTTTAAACCGCCTAGGCTTAGGGTAATCGTGGCGGGTGAAGCCGTAAGCTTCGTTAAGAAGGGGAGAAGCGTCTTCGCAAAGCATGTCATGGACGTGGACCCCGAGATAAGGAGCGGTGATGAGGTTATAATCGTGGACAAGGACGATAGGTTATTAGCAGTGGGGCGAGCAGTATTATCAAGTTTAGAGATGAGGTCTTTCGATGCAGGTATAGCTGTAAAGGTTAGGAGGGGAATTGACGATGATGGGGGTAAGCCCGAGAGAACTACGTAAAATAATGCAGGCAATGAAAAGAACTGGGCTTTCAATTGAGCAGCTTGAAGGCGTTGAGAATGTGGTCATCAGGTTTAAGGATAGGGAGCTCGTGATATCGAAGCCCCAAGTCACAAGCATGAAGGTGGGCGAGCAGACAATATTTCAAGTGATGGGAGAGGCTGAAGAGAGGAACCTGCCCCGCGGGGAGGAGCTAACTATACCTGACGAAGACGTTCAGCTTGTAGCTTCGCAAGCTGGCGTAAGCCTTGAAGAGGCAAGGAAGGCCTTGAAGGCCACAAAGGGAGACCTCGCCAGGGCGATCGTGTACCTTAAAGGTACATGAGGCATTGTGGGCTTTAGCGCCCTCAACCCCACTGCGGGACTACCTTTTAACGCGTTTCTTCTTGAGCAGCCTAAGGCGGAAGACGTCTTCGCGAGCCCTTTCATCAAGGTATAGCTCTATGTACTTCATGTTCCTACTGATCATTGGTATAACTATGTTCTCTAGGGCGTTAACCCTTCTCTTAGCCTTTTCAACCTCCTCCGCGATCCTCCGAGCCACAGCCTGGATCTCTGCAAGCTTTATCACTGAGGTAAAGACTTCGGCAAACGCTTTTGAAGCCTCATCGAGGTAGGCGTTGGTGTTCAGTAGGTTGTAGGGCACCTCTGCTTCAGTCCCCGCGGGGTTCACCTTGAATAGAGGCGTCGAGACCCCCATTATGTTTCTGCTCTTAACCTCAACCGTTACTCGGGGTTTAAGGCATGCTATAACTTCGTCAAGCTTAAAGAAGCCCATGCTGATCCTAGCCAGGGTAAGGGCGTTCATGGCCCTTTCCATCTTCTCTCGAACCTCAGCCATAACGTTCTGGTATTCTTTAGCTATGGATAAAAGCTCCATTACCAACGCGTCCCTCTTCTCTTTTAGGAGAGATAGGCCTCTCTCCGCAAGTCTCTTCCTGCGGCGTAGGTTCAGCAACTCCATCCTTGTAGGCTTCAGCTCCACCCTAGAACTCAATGTAGGCACCCTTCTTTAATGGTTTTAGAAGGTTATTTAAAGTTTAAGAGGCAGAAAGTTACATGGTGTTTTGGGTTGGACGAATTAAAGTGCTGCATGATATATGGCAGCGTTTTTCTCGGGCACGATACGGGACCTTTCCATCCCGAAAACCCCCAAAGACTCATTAAAACCATTCGTCTTTTAGAGGAGAAAGGGGCCATCAGATGGACGAAGGTTGAGGAACCAGTTAAAGCGAGCTTAGATGATCTCACCTTGGTTCACGAAGAGGACTACATAAACCACGTAGAAGAAGCCGTTGCTAAAGGTCAAAAATACCTAGACCCCGACACACCCATATCGAAGGACAGCTTCGACGTTGCGCTTTTCGCTGCAGGGGCTGCAATACTCGGCTGCAAGAAGGTTCTCCACGAGGGCTTCGATGCTTGCTTCGTCCTTCAAAGGCCTCCCGGACATCATGCGGGCAGGAGGGGAAGGGCTCTCGGAGCACCCACCCAGGGCTTCTGCATATTCAACAACGTGGCGATAGCGGCCATGTATCTACTTGAAAAGTGCAATGTTGGGAGTACGGCTATATTCGACTTTGACTGTCACCACGGCAACGGTACGCAGGAGATCTTTTACTCTGATGGAAGAGTACTTTACATAAGCACGCACCAAGATGGAAGGACAGCCTATCCCGGAACTGGGTTCATAGATGAGGTAGGTGATGGTGATGGTGAGGGGTTCAACATAAACATCCCGTTACCACCCTTTACAGGTGATGATGTTTACGAAGAGGTCCTGAGGAGTATTGTGGAAAAAGTCTTGGCTGAAAGCCGTCCCAGCGTGCTTCTATTCTCGGCCGGCTTCGACGCCCATAAAGATGATCCAATAACCTCCCTCAATCTCTCAACTAAATCCTTTGTGGAGATAGCCGAGATGACGAAAAGGCTGAGACAATCAGGATGCACCAAGGGCTTTATATTCATACTGGAGGGAGGCTACGGTGTAGGGTTACCAGAGGGCGTTTATAGCATCCTAGCGACTTTGATGGGATCGCACAGCCTGGTAATAGATGAAAAAACGTTTTCAACAAGCGCCGTCAAGGACAGGTGCGTAAAGGTTATGAATGAAGTGTCCGAGAAGGTGTTGAGACCCTATTGGGGGTTGTAGAAGTGTTGAGTGTTGTTGTAGGCGGCTTCTTCGGAGACGAGGGAAAGGCTTAGCCCCCTAAAAGGTAAGATATGCGCTTACCTTGCCTTAAAGGACGATGTAAGGGTTGCCGTCAGGACGGGATCCGTTAATGCAGGTCACACAGTCCTCTACGGAGGCGTCGAGTACAAGCTGAGGATTGTGCCATGCAGCTTTGTAAACCAAAACGCCATTTTATGCATAGCGACCGGGGCAAACGTGAGGGTAGACGTCCTACTAAAGGAGTTGCAGTTGACGCAGTCGCATAATAGGATAAAGGTGGATCCGCAGGCCTCGATAATAGAGGAAAAGCACGTTAAGGCAGAGAGGGAAAGCCAACACTTGATGTCCAAGATAGGGTCCACAGGGCAAGGCGTGGGGGCTGCCTTAGAGGATAGGATAAGAAGGGTCGCTAGGCTGGCCCGCGACGTTAAGGAGTTGGAGGGGTACCTTGGAGACGTGTTAACGATAGTCTCCGAGGGCGTTGAGGGAGGAAGCAACGTTTTGCTTGAGGGTACTCAGGGATATTACTTATCCCTCTACCACGGAACGTATCCATACGTTACAAGCAGGGATACAACGGCATCCGCCGTGTGCAGCGAGGTAGGCATAGGACCAAAAATGGTCGACGAGGTCATAGTAGTATTTAAATCATACGTCACAAGGGTTGGCGGTGGACCTTTACCCGGCGAGCTGAGCAACGAAGAGGCTGAGAAGCTCGGACTGGTGGAGGTGGCAACGGTGACGGGGAGGAGAAGGAGGGCTGCTCCCTTCAATTACGAGCTTGCAAAGAGGGCTGTGAAAGCTAACAGCGCAACCCAACTGGCTTTAACGAGGATTGACACGTTGTTCCCCGCTGCCTCTAGGGTAAGGCGATACGATGATTTGCCTCGTGAGGCTAAGGACTTCATTGATGGCATTGAGGATAGATTGAAGGTCCCGGTAACCATAATAAGCACAGGACCCGACGTCCACGACACCGTAGATCTGCGAGGGGCTAAGGGACTGTGACAGACTTGGCGAGGTTGCGCGGCTTATCGGGGTCGAAACCCCGCGCCACGGCGGTGTAGTAAGCCAACAACTGAAGTGGCAGGACGTGGAGGACTGGAGTCAGCATCTTAACCTCAACGCTTGGAAGTACGAATGAAAAGTCCGATATTTCTTTAACCTCCTTGTCTCCCTCCTCTATGCACGACACTATGAATGCTCCTCTAGCCTTCATCTCCATGATGTTGCCGATTACCTTATCGTAGGTCTCATCTTGAGGACATATGAAGACGCAGGGGTAATCCTCCTCGACCAGCGCTATAGGCCCATGCTTCGACTCGCCAGCAGGGTAGCCTTCAGCATGAACGTAGCTTACCTCCTTCAGCTTTAAGGCGCCCTCAAGAGCTGTGGCCACGTTGACGCCCCGAGCCAGAAAAAATGCGTGGTCTTTGAGGGACATCTTCACTGAGAGTTCCTGTGCCCGTCGTACATTTGAGGATATCGAGGACTTAATGGCGCTTGGAGATTGCCTTAAAAACTCCTCGATCCTCTTAGCGTAGTCGACGTTCTCGCCTTTAATGTTCGAGGCCTCCACCGCTACCCTAGCTAACATCAATAGTTGAGCTGTAAACGTCTTAGTGGCAGCGACGCCTATCTCCGGCCCGGCGTATAGCCCAAGGTAGGCTGAGGCCAGCCTCGTTATAGAGGAACCCATGACGTTCGTTAAGGCCAACACTTCAATCCCGAGGTCTTGCAGCCTTTTAAGAGCTGATAGCACATCCATCGTCTCGCCGGACTGCGATAAGGCCAGCACAACAGTCTTGGCGTCTAAACTCGCGTTGCAGTAGTCGAACTCGGATGCTATGAGGGGGAACGAATCAATTTTTGCCAAGAACCTCAGCACATGCGATCCAAAAATGCAAGCGTGATACGATGTGCCGCAACCGATGAGGTAGACCCTCTCAGCTTTCACCAACTTTTCAGCTAGTTGAGTTACAAACTTGGCGGGGGCTTTAATCACGTTCAAAGCGACTTGAGGCTGTTCGTGTATCTCCTTAAGCATATAGTGAGTGAAGCCACCTATATCGGCATCGCCTGTCATCTCCTCTCTCAAGGTTACTTTCAATGGCAGTTCCTGACCGGTCTCCAACGACTTTATTATAATGGTGTGGGGCCTTATCACCACAATTTCGCCGTTTTCAACCACTATAATTTTCTCCACTTCTTTAGGCAGCGCGGGAATGTCAGAAGAGCAGCATACAAAGTTCGGTGATAGGCCTATGACAAGCGGGCTTTCCATCCTCGCGCAAATTATGGTATCTTCATCTGATGCGAATATGGCGGCAATGGCGTAGGAGCCCTTAAGGAGCAGCAGCGTCCTCCTAACAGCCTCGTCGAGGGGTAAGCCCTGCTTCACGTGCATCTCAATTAAGTGGGCTATCACTTCGCTGTCGGTTCTTGAACGCATTCTATGTCCGAGCTTCTGCAGCTGATCCTTTAGCTCCAGGTAATTCTCGATAACTCCATTATGCACGAGCGCCAACATACCATTACAATCGGTCACTGGGTGGGCGTTCTCCTTGGATGGAGCACCATGAGTTGCCCACCTAGTATGCCCTATTCCGCATCTCCCCGGAAGGAAGCTCAAATGCAGGTTCTCTTCGACTTCCCTGATTCTACCTTGATCCTTCTTTAGGTAGATGCTACCGTTGTGGGTTGTTGCCAATCCTACGGAGTCGTATCCTCTATACTCAAGCCTTTTAAGGGACTCGTAGATCACTGTGGAGACGCTAAGTCTGGACGAAGTGCAGCCGAATATGCCGCACAACAAGCTTCACCGTTAATTCTTCGCTTAACAGATTTTACGGGGATTCAAGCAGATAGCTTTAACTGAGGGTTTCCCTTGCCTGAGATGAGGGGCTCGGACTTATCATGGTTAAAGCTAGGTTAAAATTGGAGAAGAGGGCTTCGCATGGTGTTGAGGCTAAGAGGGCTATAGATGACTTTACGCATAAACTCAGCGTTTTGACAAGCCGCGGAGACCTGAACTCTGATGGCATTAAGGCATTATCCAGAATAGTCAGGTTGCTCAACAAATGCGGCATGAGGGCGGAGGCCGCAAGGCTTTCAAGGAAGTTAAGGGACCCCATAGGTCTCGACGCAGTATTGTCCCTGTTATCTGAGGTGGAGGAAGGCCTAAGTGATTGAGGTGGAGACCAAAATAAGCGTTGATGAGCTAGAGCTTCAAGAGATCATTAAAAGCCTAAGCATTCACGGCGAGTTTTTGGAGGTCAAAGAAGAGGAAGACACGTTGTTCACGTCGATTCGAGAGGAAGGGTTCACTAGATGTAAAACGCTCAAAGTTCGCAAAAGCGGCAGCAAGCTTAAGATAATCTTTAAAAGTAAACGACAGACAGGGGAGTTCAAGGAAAGCGATGAGGTTGAGGTTGAGGTCATTAGTGACCTCAAGAGCGTTGTTGAGCTATTAAATGGCTTAGGATTCAAAGAGACAATTAAGGTAAGGAAGAGGAGGACAACTTACAGGGTTGGAGAGTGCTTCGTACATCTCGACTTCCTAGAGGGCTTAGGCCATTTTGTTGAGGTTGAGGCTTTAACTGAAGCTGGCAAAGAAGAAGGCGCGCGCCGCGAGATTAGGAGAGTTGTATCCCTTCTGGGGCTTCCTAGAAGCAAGGTAATACCTCAGGCTTATGGTGATATGTTTTCAATTCCCCATGCCTGAAGATAAAGCCCCTCCGGGTTTGACGTTACCGATATGGGATTTCGGCGCAACCTGCTCTGAGCCCAAAGCAAGTATCTTGAGCGCTGCACGGATTTGCGCTCGTCGATATTCATCTTAATCAATTGTCCATAGGTGGATCTTTTACATGTTGCATGGCAGCCTGCCCCCTGCACTTTATGATGTTGCATTCCACGAGGTTGTGTCTCTTGTAGGGGGTGTACAGCTTGCGTGGATCCCTGTTTGAGGCTTCAAGATGTGAAGAAACTCAACACCGTAAATTTTGAGCGCTTTTAGCGCTTGAACCCAGGAACTTAGATAGGATCAGGTAAACGCAGTACTCGCCACAAACAGAACACGCTCCGCTCTTGGATGGCACTCTTCTATGTATCCTCCTAGCTGTCTCAGGGTCTATAGATAGCTTGAACTGTGCTTCCCAATCTAAGGAGGCCCTAGCTTTCGATATTTCCAGGTCCCACTTCAAGGCTTTTCCTCCGAGCCTGACTATATCCCCTGCATGGGCGGCTATCCTGCTCGCCACAATTCCCTGCTTGATGTCCTCGGGAAGCGGGATCCCTAAATGCTCTGAGGGATAAACTGCGCAAAGATAATCCACTCCAGCCGCAACGGCTACTGCACCACCTATCGCGAGGGTTATGTGATCGTAGCCGGGAGCTACATCAGTTACGATCGGTCCCAAGGTGTATAAGGGAGCGTGGTCCACAAGTATCTTCGCTTGCTTCACGTGGTGCTCTATCTGGTCTAGAGGCATATGACCGGGGCCTTCAACCATCACTTGAACGCCTTTGGCGCGAGACTTCACCACGAGCTTGCTAATCGTAAGCAGTTCCGCCATTTGAGCAAAGTCGTTTGCGTCCGCCTGACAACCGGGCCTCAATCCATCACCTAGGCTTATCGCGAAATCGTATTCTCGCGCTATGTCGAGTACCAAGTCGTAGTTTTCGAGCAAGGGGTTTTCACGTCCATTGTGAATGATCCATGCAGCTATTATTGCACCTCCCCTGCTTACTATCCCAGCTACTCGCGGGTGCTTTCTAATGTGCTCCACGGCTTCTTTCGTTACACCTGCATGTATCGTCATGAAGTCAACGCCGTCTTTTGCGTGCATCTCTATAGCGTTCAGTATATCGTCGATAGTCATGTGCACCATGGATCCATGCTTCCTTATAGCCATGTAAGCCGCCTCGTAAATGGGGACAGTACCAACAGGCACCGTGACGCTTTTAAGCAGCGCTCTCCGCACGTCATCCATCTGGCCCGAGGTAGAGAGGTCCATAACAGTGTGCGCTCCATAATTGACGGCAAGCTTTGCCTTCTCAACCTCCATGTTAATGTCGGATAGATCCATCGAAGAGCCCACGTTTGCATTGACTTTGGCCCTAAGACCCTCTCCTATTCCTATGGGTTCTACGTTACCTCTTGCCGCGTTCTTTGGAACGATGATTCTGCCATTAGATAAGCCCCTCACCAAAAACTCGACATCCACCTCTTCGTTTAGAGCTATAGTCCTAAGCTCCTCTAGAACTACCCCTCGCCTTGCTGCTTCTAGCATCGTCGTCAAGGCTGAAAACACCTGCGCGTAGTGGAGAAACTTAGATAGCGCCTTCACTAAAACCTTTTCTGACTAATGAAGCTGAAACAATAAAGATTTAATAGACGTTGCAGAGGGTTTTTTACGTGACATCCAGAAGTGGGGATCCATGGTGAAAAGCGATCCGCTAAAAATGTTGATGAAGGCGATAAGGGAAGAGGTCGTGGTCAAGCTAAAGGACGGAAAAAGTTGCCGCGGAATCCTTGAAAAATGCGATCAATGCATGAACTTACTGTTAAACGACGCAGAAGAGGTAAACGAAAACGAGGGGCCTGTCACCAAGTATGGCAAGGTCTTAATAAGGGGGAGCAATATCCTCTATGTTAAACTAAAAGAGTAGCTCGAGTCCAACCGATAATGGATGCGTGAGAGCCTTGCCGGAAAAATCAAACTTCATCTTAATTGAAGGCATTGCCCAGAGAGCCGTTTATGAACAGGAAGTTGAAATGGTTGAGAGAAAGGGGAAAGGACACCCCGACACCCTTGCGGACAACGTGTCTGAGGCCGTTTGCCGCGAGCTCTGCAACTACTACTTGAAGAGTTACGGCTCAATATTGCACCACAACGTGGATAAGGCGTTGATAGTTGGAGGTAGATCCGCGCCGAGCTTCGGTGGCGGAACGGTATGTGAACCAATTTACGTTGTTGTCGCGGGAAGGGCTGTCACACATGTCATGAAGGGGGGCAGCATAGACGTAGTCCCCATAGGCAACATAGCCCTTAGAGCGATGAGAGAGTGCATACGGCGTACCTTTAGACATCTAAACCTAGACGAAGACATCATTTTGGATTACAAGATCAAGCAGGGTTCCGCAGACTTAGTAAAGGTATATGAGATAGGCGAAAAGGTGCCTTTAGCCAACGACACCTCTTTTGGTGTTGGCTATGCCCCTCTCACCGACACGGAGAAGCTGGTGTTGGAAGTAGAGAGGATGCTGAACTCGGATGAATACAAGAAGAAAAATCCAGCCGTAGGTGAAGACGTAAAGGTCTTGGCAGTTAGAAGGAGAAGAAAAGTCGACTTAACCGTGGCGTGCGCCATGATAAGTCGCTACATCAAAAACATGGATGATTACATAAAGGCCAAAGAGGATGTCAAAGAGGATGTCTTGAAGCTTGCTTCGAACTACGAGCTCGATGTTGATGTGGAGGTCAACGCTGCAGATAAACCTAGTCTTGGGCTGATATACCTGACGGTGACGGGCACCTCCGCAGAGGCCGGGGACGACGGCAACACCGGAAGGGGCAATAGAGCTAATGGACTCATAACCCCCAACAGGTACATGTCGCTTGAAGCTGTGGCCGGCAAGAATCCAGTCAGCCATATAGGTAAAATCTACAACATAGTGTCAACGAATATAGCGAGGAAAGTGTATGAAGAGACGCGTAAAGTAAAGGAAGTTTACGTACACATGCTGAGCCGCATCGGATATCCCATAGATAAACCGCTAGTTGTAAGCGTAAAGGTGGTACCTCAAGATGGAGTAAGCTTAGGCGGATTAAAGTACGATATTGAAAGCATAGTTGAAGGCGAGCTGAGCAACGTGCTTCGAGTGAGAGGGGAGATCCTCAACAAGCCATTTGAATGTTAGCAGCTGAAGGCTAACTTGCTTGGTATTGCTTTTCCAATTGCTTCACGCGCTCTTCGCGGTACCTTTCTATTATTTCGATGACTTTTTCCTCGATCTTCCTATCTGATTCCAAGAGGAGCCGCTTCCTATATTCATCAACTACCCGTCGAAAGTCGGATTCCACGTATAAGAAGTCGGCGGCTTGCTCCACCTTGACTTCTTCTATGTCGAAGAGTGGAATGAAGCTTTCCAGAAGCTTGGAGCGTACCTCCGGCGGCATCTTTGTGATTGTCGTTATTATCGCTTCCGGCTCCATGCTCAGCAAGCATTGCAATCCTTCGCTGTTCGAGGAGCTCGGATCTCGAACGAGCAGTAGATCCCTCTTGCGCAAGTCGCAGTATTTCACGGCCTCTTCCACGGATTTCTTGGTGATGGAGCGCACCTCTTTAACGAGTATTACCTCGCCTCTTACTATGCGTTTCACAAGCTTCCTAAGCTGTTGAACTGTCAGGTCTAGATCTTCAACCCTCCTCTTTAGGTCACCTGCAATTTTCATTGAGAGCTCAAGCCTGCTTCTTAGGATGCTTTCATATTCTTGAGGTGAGCGGGTCTTCAATGAGGTTTTAAGCAGCGCCTCTTCAAGTTCCTCGATTCTCGAGTTCCTTTCTTTAAGTGCTTTCAAGAGCGAGAGCCTCGAATCCTCTAAGTCCTTTATCGTCTTCTCGTACTCCTTAACCTTATCTCTAAGCCTTGAAAGCTCCCGTTTTACCTTCTGCAGTTCTGGATCGATCCCCTGATGGAATGGGGCCCCAGGCTTCCCGATCTCAGAGGACACTTTGTCCAACGATTCTTTTATTGTGAGGCCCTTGATAAGCATTACCTTGGCCAACTCTAATTGAGGTGGTGCTAGGGCTAGTTCTTTGGCTTTCGATTCGAGCTGGGCGAACTTGTTTTTGAAGCTTAGAAAGGCCTTAAGCGCAGCAGCTAAGGCGTCGCGTTGATGTGAGTTCTTCACTATATCTTTGAAGTTTTCCACGTTCTCCCTTATTATGCTCCTCTTCTCATCTATCGTCATGTCCCTTTGGGGGGTAAACACATCACAGCCCATGAGGGAGGCTATCTTCCCTATCATTGCTGGTGGCTGTTTGACGTCGGAGGCTATCAATACGGGCTTCCCGAGCCTTGCAAGCGTCTTCACTATTGTAACCTTGTCTAATGCCAAGCTACTGCTAATGAGAAGCGGGCTGCCATTTAAATCTAGAATAGCAAGGCCTGTCACTATTCCGGGGTCCAGGCCGACTATTAGAGGTCTATCGCTACTCTTACATTCAGATGAGTCGAGTTCTTCGATCTCCGGGAACCTTGCCAGCAGCTTCAACTTTATGCCGCTCTTCCTGACGGCCTCGCCCAACGGTTTAATCCACTTCTTGACATACGATGGTGGGCGACACACAACCATTATGCTCCTTTCAAAGCCGTATTTGGATTTTTGAAAGTAACACTCTATTTCATCTCTTTTGATGTGCTTCTGTAGCTCATCCATAATCATCATTGTAACCTGCTTTATAGCCGAACGCTGCGATCTCCCATACCTCCCTTGGCTCATTCCTCCTGGACCAAGGCTTCTGCCCCTCGATATTGTTATTATGGTCCTTATGTTAGAAGGTTCTAATATAACGGCGCCTACACCTTTCAGGGCTAGGTGCGCGCATACTTCAGCCGCCTGAATAGGGGATAAATGCCCCAGCTTGTCGCTAACTACGCGTTCCCTGATGGCCAATTCGGACAGCTTAACTTGGTGGAAACCGGTTCTGGTTACCTCAATTACCTTCAACTTGTCTAGGTGCTTGCCTAGCTTCTTTTTGATGTCATCTATGGTAGATCCCAGCTCGTAGATGTTGTCTACAGCTAACGTATCTACCTTGTGCTTCTTTACGAGCTGCAGCACCACCTCCCAGTTAACTCCATCCCTACGGTACAGCGTATTCCCACTCCCGTCCACTATGGCAACAGCGTATTCCTGCATGTACTGTTGCGACTCAACAATGTCTAGGCCCATTACGATCCTTTGCGAGGAGCCTCCATTAGACAAAAGCAACCCCTTGCCTCTATTTGATATCGACTCTAGAGGTTGAGAGGGCCTAATAGAAAACAAGGGCTTAGCCCTTAATATCTCTTAGTATTCCTTCTACGTCTACGTTTAACCCGAACCTCCTCTTGAAGAAGTTGCATATGTTCGTAACGTCCCTCTTTAAGTACTCAGAACCCCTGACGTGAGTCCGCGGGACCCACTGGGGCCAGTCTATGATCATTACTTCGAAGTCCGGCTTCACGATCACGTTGAATTCGCTTAGATCTGCGTGAATTATGGATGCATCGCGATAGGCCCTTTTAACGTTGTCGATTACGCGCGAAAAAGTCTCAAAGGGATTCGGCAGGTCCGTGACCACGTATAGGGGATCTCCAATTATGACCTCCATCACATCTACATGCCTATTGTAGGCTACGGGCTTGGGGGCCTTAACGCCCGACGCGTAGAGAAGCTCAAGCGCTTGGTATTCCCTTCGAGCAGCAATACAAGACTGCTTGTACCAAGAATGATGTTCACCATAATCCCTGAGCCTCCTAGTTTGCCTGAAACTTTGCCGCCCAACTCTATGGAACTTTACGGCCACCCTGTGACCTGATGGCGATAGGCCATCATATACGTCGGCCTCTTTACCTACAGCTATTTTCAAGCCCACCGCATCCAGCACGCCGTGGTCGACTAGGTACTTTAAGGCTAGGGCATCACGACCGTATTGTTTCAGCGAGTACCCCAAGTACTCTTGCTTCCTTCTGCTCACCAAGCCTAACCTGTGGAGCTCGTCGAGGTCCTTCAGCAGATCATCAGTATTTGCTCGGGCATGTTTTGCCAACACCTCAACCGGAATGTACTCGTACCTTAAGTGAAGCCTCTCCATTATCAGCAGCGTTTTAAAGTGACTTCGATTTAGGGACTTCATTATCGAAGCGACGAGGGACATTAAGCGTTCAACTCCTTATCGACTAGCTCCGCCTCCAAAATTATCGCTTCCCCCCAGTTCCTATGCCATACCACATTGTGTCGCAGCACTTTAACCTTCTTTTTGAAGCACGGAGCGTCAATAACAAACGTTTCATACTCCCCTCCTTCCCCGCAGAAATCTATCTCCCACTTTTCATGAAGCTCCTTTAAGCGCTCAATGAACCTGTGGTCCAGCTCTTTTGCCAACCACTCTGACGTCAACCCCTCAGCATACACCCCCACCACCATTGCCCTAAAGTTCTCTCTTAGCACTTCCTCAAGGAGGTTTAAAGATTGGCGTCCCCATATTGGCGTAATCAACTTCAAGCCCACTTCATCGCAGACCTCTTGGAAAACATCTTTTTGATACCTGCTTTTTATTACGCCTGAAACCACGGCATCAATCTCGTAACGGACCTTCAGCCCTGAAAGCAAGCTGCTTAGAGCTGCGCGCTCTTGAGTGCGTGGGACGTCTACTAAGTCTTGAGGGAGATCCATGGATTTAGCGTGAAGCGCGGTCCACCTAACGTTAGGCACGTGGAAAAGGTAGGACTCAGGGTTTTGAGGGCTGAAAGTTAATATCCTTTTAATGGAAAAACCAGCTTTAGAGGCTAGGTAACACGCGTAGGCACTATCCTTCCCCCCGCTCCACAAGCACGCCGCATTCAATATTATTCATCTCCCTCCCGACCGAAGTAGCTGCGCGATCCTCTCCTTCACTATTTCATTGACGATTCTCCCCTCTACTTTACCTCTCAACATTGACATGGCCTTACCCATCACAATCTTGAGTGCCTTATCCCCTCTGCTGAGGATGAGGTCTCTGTTATCGTTTATTATGCGATCTACCACGTCTTGCACTTCCTTAGGCGACATAGTTTTAAGGCCCAGCTCGTCCATTAGCGTGGAGACGTGGGCTTCAGGTCTCTCGGCCAGAGCCTTCATGATTTCAGGGATGGCTTCCTTCGCTACGGATCCTTGAGCTAGGGCTTCAAAAAGCTCTAGAAGGCTTGACTCCTTTATGTTCTCGATGGGCACCCCCTCTCTCTTAAGGCTTTTCCAAGTGTACTCCAAAGTTGTCGCAACCACAATGGGGGATGCCTGAGGTATACTTGACACTATCCTCTCAAAGAGGTTTAGGTTATAGGAGTTCACCATGAGTTGGGCAAGATCCCTGCTTAGGCCATATTTCTCAACGAATTTCTTGAGCTTCTGCTCCGGGGTTTCAGGTAACAGCTCTCTGAGCCTCTTAATGCGATCCTCGGTCACTATTATCGGTCTAACGTCGGTTTCAGGATACATTCTTGAAGCTCCTGGCCTCGGCCTCATGTACCTTGTAGTTCCATCAGGGTTCGCGGCCCTGGTTTCGTCTGGAACACCGTTGAGGGCATCCTTACATCTTCTAACTATTGCTTTAAGGGCTTTACCGGCTTTGTCCTCCTCATCCACGACAAACACGGCGGCGTCCTGAGGGCCGCAGCCAAGTACCCTCTTCAGTTCTTCAACCTCACTCGCGGAGATGCCGTAAGCAGGCATTTCATCTGTGTGGAAAATGCCCTTAACCTTACCCCAAGCTACTGCGTAGTCCTTGAGCTCCGTCCCAAACTTCCTTCCAGGCTGGAGCTCCAAGCCTAACAGGCCCGCGAACCCGGTTAACCTTACCGCCATGACTTTGCCGCCCTTCATAATACCTTGAGATACAACTTTGCTTTTGGTATTGCAAAAGACTTGGGTTACGTCAACTATTTCTGAGTCCACGTCGCTTACCCCTCTCCTGGCAAGCTCATCTCTTATCTCTAAGAGCTTCAACTGCCGTTGAACCTCAAGCTCAACAACCTTTGATATAAGCTCAAGCTCCTGTACACCTTTAATCTCCACCTTTGCTCCTTTCTCCAGCGACACGTTTATGTCTTGTCTTATGGTTCCAAGTCCGCGCTTGACTTTTCCGAGCACGCGGAAGAGTTGGCCGAGCCTCAACGCCACCCTTTGGGCTTGCTCTGGGCTTTTTATGTCCGGAGCCGTGGAGACCTCTATTAGCGGTATGCCAAGCCTATCCAGCCTGAACACCACTTCGCTTTCGGTTTCTGAAATCTTGCGCGCTGCGTCCTCTTCTAGACATATGGTCTGCACGCGAACGGGACCTTCAAGGTCATCTATCGCGCTGCAGGGCCCCCCCAAGGCAATGACAGCAGTTCTCTGAAAGCCCGTTGTATTTGAGCCGTCAATCACCACCTTCCTCATTACCTGAATGACGTCGGGAATCTCGGCGTTAAGCATTAAGGCGATCTCTAAGGCCACGTCCAAGGCTTCATCGTTTAGCTGGTGGGGGGGCTCCTCGTCCATTTCAACGAGGCATGTTGTGTCGACGTAAGCTTGGTAGATGTAGGCCTTCCCCTTCTCGTATTCCAGCAGGGCAGCTTCATCTACGGCTCCGAGCTCGCTCCGCGTAGGCCTCAAGAACCTCTTAAACACCACGTGCGGTTCGTCATCTCGGAGCTCAGTAGGACAATCGCAGAAGAGCTTAGACTTGGTGTTGAGCTGCTGGTGCAGCTCCAAGCCCACCTTCAAGCCCAATGCGCCATACACGTTCAAGATGTCACCACGCTCCTTGATATTGCGTTCTAGGTTTGATTTCACCTGCTATGTTAGTCAACATCAATCGCTTAGCTTCATCGGTGTCTTTAGAGTTGGCTAAACACCACATCAACTTGACTAAAGCCGTTTCGGGGATCATATCCTCACAGGGTATTACCCCAATCCTGAGGAGTTCAACCCCTGTTCTATAGACGTTCATGTTGACCCTGCCCCACAGGCATTGAGATGCCATCGCGACCACTAGGCCGTTGTCCACGAGCTTCTTCACGGATTGAAAGACGTAGGATGGGGCGTGACCTAAGCCCGTTCCCTCTATGACTACTCCTTTAAAGCCGGCTTGAATGGGCCACTCCACTGCTTCATGAGGTATTCCCGGGTACACCTTGAGTAGGGCAACCCGGGGCTCGAACTCCGGGTACACCTTGAAGCTACTTCTATCATTGCTACGCGGATTCAGGTCTTTCGCTAAAACTTTAACTTCTTTACCCCCCTCTATCCTAGCTATGGGAGAGTCGTTTACAGCCTTGAAGGCATCCCTTCTGCTAGTGTGACATTTCCTGGTTCTCGTACCTCTCAAAACCACTAGGGATTCATCGCTTAGAGTTTCGTGCATTACGACTACAACCTCAGCGAAGGGCGCACGTGCAGCCACAACAGCAGCTCCCATCATGTTCAACGCTGCGTCGCTTGATGGCCTATCAGACGAGCGCTGCGCCCCCACCAATACGACCGGGATGGGCAATCCTCGCAGAGCGAAGCTTAAAGCAGCCGCCGTGTACCCTAGGGTGTCGGTGCCATGCGTTATTACTATTCCTTGAACCTCCCCGTCTCGCACTTCGTCGGCAACGGCCCTAGCCACAGTTGACCAGTGCTCGGGCCGCATATCCTCACTGAAGATAGTGAATAGGTTGCGAGTGGATATCGCAGCGATATCGCCAAGCTCCGGTATGGATGCGTAAAGATCTTCAGCTGATAGGGAAGGATACACGGCCCCGGTCCTGTACTCCACCCTACTTGCAATTGTTCCCCCTGTGCCGATAACCGAGACCTTGGGCAATGTTCTCTTAATAGCCGGCAGCGAATCGTGATGAGGCAGTGGGTTATTACGATGCTTAAAAGCAAGCTCAATTCTAGTTTCGGAGATCTTAAAGCCCACGTTGTAGCCGTTATCCATCTTTATGAGGACGTATTCGTCGCCCAAAACCTCCGTCCTAGGCATGAGAATGCCCTCGTACACTGAGCCGCCTTTAAACACTCTCACCCTGTCGTAGACCTCCAACCCCAACTTCTTTAGGGGTAAGGGAACGTCGCCCTCCTCTGAATGCAAGAAGCTTTCACCATCAACCCTTGCTAGTTAGGTGAAGACACTGACGGGTTAACTAAAAAGTTATGCCTCACATGCCAATCGCTAAAGCGATCACAGGATATTGGGATGCGATGCCCCTTAAACTGGAACTCGCTATACCGAAAAAATCAAGGTTTTAGGTGGCAGCCTCCTTCTGCTGTGGGGCCTTTATAAACCTCTTAACGTACTCCCTATGGTTTTTAACTCGCGGTATCGGTGTCTTCTTTGGTTTAGGCGGTATTTTAGGTGTTTGGGACCTTACTTTACCAGCTTTTGTTAGCGAACCATGAGATGGCACGAGAATTCACCGACCCCGTATGCTATCAAAGCAGTGAAGCGCAGGAAAATATAAAGTTAGTGTCGATATGGTCGAGTGGTGGTTTAAGGCCGTGCCAATTGATGTTGTCCAGTATCGACCTTTATTGGGCTCAAAAACGGCTTCCCGAGGCTGAGCGGTCATCCGCTACCTGAGAGCACGCTTTCCCTCAAGCCCAGAGGACTTCGACGAGTTACACCAAACTCATTTAAGCCTCGAAGCCTAGAATGGTTAAAAACCGGTCCATCCCTGCACACTCTAAAGCCGTTTACAGCGCAAGAACCACATATGCCCACACCACACTTCACGTAGCGTTCGAGGAGGAATTGATGTGGGAGTCTCATAGTCGACAGCAACCTATGAAGGTTGAAGAGCATGGGCTCGGGACCACATGCATAAACATAGGAGAACCTCTTGTACCTCTGCCTTAAAATGCTGTTGACAGCATCGACGACCGTCCCTCTAACTCCCAGCTCACCGGTATCTGTGGATACCGCAAAGTTGTCTCCAACGAGTTTCGAAACCTCATCCACAAAGAAGGAATCGGCAGCGCTCCTGAAGCCTAGGACAACGTAAAGGTTGAAGCCTTTGCCGACCAAATCCTTTATCAAGGGGAGCAAGGGCGCAACCCCTACGCCTCCTCCAGCAACGAGGACTGGTTCGTCCTCATCGCTCCTATGGTGTAGGTCTCGAGGAATCGTAAATCCGTTGCCGTAAGGGCCGCGCGCAAAAACCGAGTTGCCAACGCTTAGCTCTGAAAGCGCAGCGGTCCCAGCCCCCCTGACTTTAAATGTAAGCTTCACAACGCGTTTTCCAACATCGTAGTCCGAGGGGGATAGTGGGAATTCGTCTATTCCGGGTAGCCACACCATCAAGAAGCGCCCAGGCCTCAACCCCCTCATAGTATTTGGTTCAAAGCTGAAAGTCTCCGAGAATATCTTATGCGCCTCCTCCTTCCTGCTTATAAGGGTGAACTTGGCGTAGTACGTTGTGGACACCTCAATGCGCAACGCCTATCAAGTCCTTTAGACTTGAGAGGCCCTCCTTCCTCATGAAGCTCTCGATACCGTTTAAAAGTTTTCTGAATGCGCGGAGGCCTTCCTTATAAACTGCTGTTCCCAGCTGAACAGCGGAGGCTCCAGCCATCAGGAACTCAATGACGTCTTCCCAGCTCATTATTCCTCCGACACCTATGAGTGGTATTTTAAACTCCTCGTACAGTTCATATATTACTCGCAACGCTATGGGCTTTATTGCTGGCCCTGAAAGTCCTCCATAAATTGCAGACAGTACTGGCCTCTTGGCCTCTATGTCTATCGCTGTGGCCCTCACCGTATTTATTGCGGTTACAGCTGATGCCCCATGCTTTATCGCAGCCTCAACCACCTCCCTAAGATTTGTGGTTAGGCCTATCTTTACAAAGATCGGCAAGTCCGTGACATCGCGTACCGCCTTCACTACCTGCGCCGTAAGCCTTGGATCCTCAGAGAATAGCCTCGTTTCCTTTACGTGCGGGCATGAAAGGTTAAGCTCGAAGGCCTTGCCCATGCCGTGCTCTGCTATGAGTTTCACGGCTTCTTCATAGCCCGCTACATCGGAGCCTGCAATGCTGAATATCACTGGTACGTCCACGAGCTTTCCCTGCAGCTCAAGGCATTCCTTCAAGTACTCCTTGACGCCGGGGTTTGCGAGGCCAATTGCGTTTATTAAGCCGTAGCGCAATTCAACCAGAACTGGGTTTGGGTAACCGCTCCTTGGATGTAAGGTAAGGGACTTGGTGGTAACGGCGGCGGCGCCAGCTTTGTGCGCCTTTACGAGCATAGAAGGAGTGGTTCCCAGAATCCCCGACGCAAGTACCAGGGGATTCTTCAATTTTAACGATGCCACTTCCACCTCTAGATCCATCGTCATCCTCGTAGATAACCGAAAAAAACAGTTATATATTATCATGGTTTTATGTTCTAGTCGAAAGATGCCGAATAAGGAGAAAAGAAAACATGAAGGGATACGTTATTGGCAGCTTCATGGGCTTCCTACTTTGCAACGATAAGGGCGAGGTCGTCGAAAAAGCGTTGTTCCCATCAAACCCGCAGGTGCAAGCTGAAAGGCTCTACATGTTAAGCAGAGGAGAAGCCATTGAAGAAGTGAAGCTCCTCTGCGAGAAGGCCTACAACCTTGGTTTAGATGAACTTGTAGTCGAGGATCCTACTCTGGCTAAAGTATTTGTAGGCGCTGGGTTTCAAAACGTGAAGGTCGAATCCCCAAATAACGTCGGCAAGGTGTTGAGGGCTCAGATGTTCAGGTTAGTTGTTGGGCTCGGCTACTCTGAAAACGAAGAAGAGGCATTTCGAAGGCTTCAACAGATGGCTTACCACCTAAGTGCCAAGAGGGTTGTTGAAGCCGTGGAGAAGAGGGACCTGTTGGTAGCTCAAGCGGTCTCGTGTATAGATGAAGTTGAGAAAATGTTAAACATATTGGCTTCGCGGCTCAGGGAATGGTATGGCATACATTTCCCTGAGCTTGGAAATGCGCTTAAAGATCACGAGGCCTTCTTGAAGGCAGTGATGGCTGTAGGACATAGAAGCACTATTAAGAGGCAGGATGCTGCAAGCCATCTAAGCTTCATAAAGGATAGATTGCCGCAACTTGCGCGCGACGTGGATTCGTCTTTAGGTGCTGACGTCCTCCCGAAAGATGTGGAAATGATGAAGAAGGTTGCGTCGGCTACTCTTGAATTGTACCGTTTGAACGATGAACTTCGGAAATACGTCGAAGAGGTAATGGGTGAGGTTGCCCCCAACATAAAGGAGCTCGTGGGGCCCGTGTTAGGCGCTAGGCTCATATGTCTTGCCGGAGGCCTTGAAAGGTTGGCAAAAATGCCTGCAAGCACCGTACAGCTACTGGGCGCCGAAAAAGCACTCTTCAGGTCTCTAAAGACTGGAAGCAAGCCGCCGAAGCACGGCGTGATCTTTCAGCATCCGGAAGTTCATAAATCGCCAAGGTGGCAGAGGGGCAAGATAGCTAGGGCATTAGCCGGCAAAATAGCGATAGCCGCTAGGGTTGATTACTTCACAGGCGAGTATGTAGCTGACGAGTTAAAGGAGGAGTTGGAAAGCAGGATAAAGGAAGTGAAGGAGATTTACAAGGAGCCGCCGAGGAAGGTCAAAGAGAAAGAGAAGAAGCCGAAGCATCGGTGGAGAAGGTGATGACCATGATCGTCAGGAAGAACGAAAAATTGAGGGGGGTATACGTAGTGGAGTTTGATGACGGGTTGATACGCTTGGCGACCCGCAACATGTCGCCGGGCTTCAGAGTATACGGTGAGGAGCTTGTCCAGCATGAAGGATTGGAGCTCAGAATATGGGATGCGTACAGGTCTAAGTTAGCAGCGGCCTTCATAAAGGGGTTGGAGTTCTCCCCCTTGAAGGAGGGGGCTAAGGTCTTATACTTGGGCGCCGCATCGGGAACAACGTGTTCGCACGTCTCAGACCTAGTTGAAGAAAGAGGAAGAGTGTACGGCGTTGAGTTCTCCGCTAGAGTTATGAGGGAATTCCTCGAGAGAGTTGTCAAGCATAGGAAGAACGTTATACCAATATTAGCTGATGCGCGCTTCCCTGCAGGATATGCATACATGGTTGAAGAAGTCGAAGTTATATATCAAGACGTAGCACAGCCTTATCAGAGCAAGATATTGATAGATAACGCTGAGTTCTACCTTAAAGATGGGGGTTGGGCTTTGCTTGCCATAAAGGCAAGGAGCATCGACGTGACCAAAGAGCCTTCAGAGGTGTACAAGAGAGAGGTGGAGACATTGAAGAGGGGGGGCTTTGATATAGTTCAAGTAGTGCACTTAGAACCCTACGACGTTGACCATGCAATGATCTTAGCGCGCAAGGTGTAGTGTGGTTGCTTGACCGCTCCTACGGTTTCAGAGATGGATTCCTCCAGCGAGTGCACGGCCTCCTGAAGAGGGAAGTAGAGAGAATAAACGACCACTTGCCTAAAGAAAGTAAAACCCTTAAAGAGCTTTTAGCTATGGAGGAGCCCAAGGTTACGACGAGAGCAGGCGATGATTTAGTAATGGAAAAAAGCGAACTAGAGCTCCTCGAGAGGTTGTTGCCTGAGAAGTACCACGAGAGGTTAAAGTTACCTATAGTGATATTGCGCATGATAGGGATGGGTGAAGGGGTTTACATGATATGTGGAAGCGATGCGGAGGTTCAAGCCATTGAAAGCGTGCTGGGCTCGAGGGGGGCAGTACATCAGCATCAGGGTAAAGCTTTTTTATATAAGCCCTACGTAGCTATTCTGAAGGGCAAGCTGAGGACAACAACAGTAATAGGGTTCATACCTACCGAAGAAGGGGTTTTAACCCCATGCTGCTAGAAACCGTAATAGCAAAGGTCAGGGGTGCGTTACGGGATAGAGGGTTTGAAGTTTCAAGGCCTTACGTTAATGAGAGGAGCTCAATAAATATCGTCGCCAGGAACGATGATAGATTAATACTTGTAAAGGCCTTAAAAAAAATGGATGAGCTGAAGACGTGCTGCTCTATGGAAATCAAAAAAGCCAGCTATGCCCTCAAGGCCTCCCCAATAGTTGTCAGCGAGGGCGAAGAGGAGGAAATAGATGAGGAGGCCGTGTACGAAAAGTATGGAGTTTACATATTGCACCCAAATACTTTGAAGAGCTACTTGGAAGACAGAAAACAATACGTGTATTATAAGGGTGGACGGTTCTACGCTAGGATTAACGGGGAAAAACTTCGGGAGATACGGGAGAGAGTTGGGTTATCGCTTGGTGGATTAGCCGGCATGCTTGGTATTACCAGGAAAGCCGTCTACGAGTACGAGAGAAACGAAATGGATGCAGCCATAGATGTTGCCGCGAAGCTTTACGACATCTTAAAAGATCTTGTAGGTGAGGGAGAGGCCATTCAAGCATTTAAACCTGTCGACATTTTGGGATCGACAGCTGAGTTCAAGGCGGAGGAAGGAGTCCCCACAGCAAACATCAAATTTAAAGGGCGCAAATTCCAAGAAGAAGTAACCTCTAAGCTCTTGACTCTAGGATTTTCAGTCCTCAAGTTCAGAGAGGCACCGTTCAATTTGATAGCCAAGAGGAATAACGATAAAAGAAAAACCATATTGATCCTAGCTGTAGAAGCGTTAAACTGTAAAACAAAAGAAGAAGCGGAATTCCTTAGGGATGCTGCCGAACTGGCTGAGGTTAAAGAGCTCGTGATAACGCGTAAGGAAGCGCGTGAAGAAGGGATAATAAGCTCCAAGATGTTGGAAGGTATAAGTAGTGCCGAAGAGCTCATAGAAGTCACGGAGCCGTGAGCTCAGCTCATCAAGAAGTTGAGCAGCTCTGAAATCCTACCGTTGAACCTCAAGCCTTTGAAGTTGAAGTGCGTCGGCGAAGCATAAAATCCTTGAGATCTTAAGCGCTCTATGAGCTTTTGCGTTTTCGGTTCCCTTATTCTGTACACCCGAGATAAAGAGCTTAGCGTGTAGTATGTTGGAGGTCCATCAGCCTCGGCGACTATTAAGCTGAGTAGCTTTTTAAGGGAGGACTTAGACGACAAATAATCCATCATCGATAGGGTTGCACAAAGCTCCTCGCAGAACCTCTTATCGAATATGGCTCCTGTCCAAAGGGGACCTGCGAGCTTCATTGCGCCGCCGCAGTTTTCGCAGAGGGTACTGCGCAACCCAACATCGCTAATGTCCACGACCTCTCTGTGCAAGCACTTAAAGCAATGGTAGAGAAAGCCAACCCCCCCGACACTTTTAGTAGAAAGCAATTGAACGTAAACCCTTACATAGTGCCTTGTGCTGTGGGCTGTTAAGGGCTTTATGGATAGGTTGTACTTGCTTGCCTCTCTATAGAGGAGGTATAGGAGTAATCGTACAGCAATTTCATGGCAGTACTCGGTCCTCAACGAGAGACCACCATACCTCCTCAGCGCTACTTCTGGGTAGACCCCGCATAGAGGAGGCATATCCGTCGCAGTGACGGCTATAACGCCACCTATAAGGGTTGAGCGTATAGCTGAATCCACGTAGGGCGCTGGCGAACCAAAGGGATCTACATCCACTACGTCGAATCGCCCGCCTTTAACACCATGTGCAGAGAGGAATTCATTGGCATCAGAAAGCTCTACGCGCACCTTACATTGTAAGCCGTTCAAGGCTACGCTCATGCGGGCAAAGTCCACGGCCACCGGATTGATGTCAGATATCACCACTTCGCGAACCTCGTCAACCTCCTTGGCGTACCTAAGCCCCCGGACTCCGCTTGCCGTTAAGGGCTCGGCAACCCTTATTGGCCTCCCCTTTAACCTAGCATAGGTCTTTAGAAAGCATAGAGAGAAGTCCCTGGAAAACGCTGTAAAGGCATTGTAGAACAATACCTTCTTAGCTGCTTCACTACCAAGGACTTTTTCGTCGGGCAACAACACCGTCACCTTGCCCTCCTGAAGGATTTTTAGAGGCACCTTAACCCAACGTTGCCGAGTCTCGGTATGCCTGCCTTCCTTAAGCTTCTCCACCTTCATCGCCCCTTTTAACGATCCCATCCATAGACCCCAAGCCGCTTTGTGATCTTCTTTGCTGATTCCATTTACTTCTTTCCATTAGCCTTAGAAAGGAAGTCCGCTGTGTCCGCTTTTCGGAGAAAAGCCGCTTGCCGAAATATTTTAATCCTTAGCGTTTTTCGGGGCGGAGCCGTGAAAGCCCCTGCATATCACGTATATCTCCCTGCTTTGAGGCTTAGAGGCTTTAGGTTTAAAAAGCTTGACGTCGCGGAAAAGCTCTTTAAGCTTTAAGACCAAGATTCGAAGATCCTCGGCTTGGAAAGCCTTAATGACGGTCGCTCCTCCATCCTTCAGGGCTTTAAGTACGATCGAGATTACGCATTCCACTAAGCTAATATGTCTCGCAACGTCAGTGGGCCATGCCCCAGTCAATTTGGGTGAGAGGTCCGACAGAACCACGTCGACCCTGCCCTTCGCTGCGCTGGTTATTTTCTCGTGGGTGTTCTCATCGCATACGTCGCCGACAATAGTGATAACGTTCGACATCGGAAGGGGTTTTATAGGTCTGATGTCAACTCCTATAACTAAACCCGCTCTACCCACCTTGCTTGCTGCTACTTGTAGCCACCCTCCCGGGTAAGCCCCCAAGTCCAATACTTTATCCCCCTTCTTAACTACCCTGAACCTTTCTATGATCTCAATAAGCTTAAAGGAAGCGCGGGATCTCAGCCCGCTCTCCCTAGCTCTCTTGTAATGCGGGTCCCTAGCCCTCTGAAGCCGCCATCTTCTCGACATTTCACATCATTTCTCGTCCTTCAAAAGCCATGCCGTCAAGTCTTCGCATTTTTCGGGGTTTACATATTGTCCACTGCCACAACGCACTAAGTTCATACATGAAAAGCAGGGGCATCCCCTCACACTTTCGAGGACTATCTCGAGCTTGTGGGATACCGCCATCAGCTTGAAGGTCTTTAGGCGGCCCCGTGTTATGGGCTCTCTAACTATGAGTCCCTTCCTCTCTAAAGCTGAGACTAGACGTGAGCCTTCCCGGCTGCTAACCTTTAGGCGCTTCCACAGGTCTCGCTGCAACATTCCCTGAGGCCCAGACTTCTTTATGAGTTCAAGCACTTTATCGCAGAGGCTTTCTGGCTCTCTCTTCTTCATAGGTAAGAGATTATATCTTGACCACAAAATCAAGTTTTCGCATGAGCTCCTGGTACCTGTTACGTATCGTCACCTCAGTAACGTTAGCTGATAGAGCGATATCTCTTTGTGTGCACTTCACCTGTTGAAGTATGCTAGCGATGTATATCGATGCAGCGGCTATGCCCATCGGACCCCTACCTGATGTTAAGCCCATGCTTCTCGCGCTTTCCAGGATTGTTATGGCCAGCTTCTGGACTTCGTGCGATAGCCTAAGCTTATTTACGAGTCTAGGTATGAAGTTTACAGATGTCATAGGGGTAATCTTGGTTAGAAGGGTCTTCAACAAAAGCCTGTAGCTTCGCCCTATCTCGCGCTTCTTTATGTTTACTGCCTGTGCTATCTCATCCAATGTCCTTGGTATCCTGTTTTGCCTGCAAGCAGCGTATATCGCAGCTGCAACCATACTCTCAATCGACCTGCCTCTCACTAGTCTAGTCTCAATCATCCTCCTGTAGAATATGGCGGCGCTCTCCCTCACATTTCTCGGCAGACTGAGATGCGATGCAAACCTGTCCAGCTCCGACAACGCAAAAGTCAAGTTCCTTTCAAATGCGTTGGACACCCTCGACCTCTGCTGCCACTTCTTCAGCTTGTAGATCTGGATTCGATGGGCTGGGCTCATAGGTTTCAGATGCCTGCTGTTGTGCCAATCTATTACGGTCGAAAGGCCTTTATCATGAATTGTAAGCGTGAGTGGGGCGCCCGCCCTAGCTTTTTTATCCTGCTGCTCTGAATCAAAGGCCCTCCATTCAGGACCCATATCTATTATGCGCTCGCTTATAACTAAACCGCATCTTGCACAAGCCATTTCGGCCCTATCGTAATCCCTAAAAAATTCAATGCCACCGCATTCCGGGCATCTAAGTTCGGATTCGTCGACCAACTTATCCCTCACTTCCTCTTCCTCCTAGAGCTTTTAGGGGTCGACCTCACATAGGTTCTCCTAATCCTGCTAACGTCATGGGGGGCCAAGACCGTTGAAGGTTTAACGACGATGTAAGGAGATGCTGTAGGCCCTATGATATCATAGACAGAACCTACCATCCTGGAGCTACCATCGTATACTGGTTCGCCAATCCTGGGTGTCTTTTTGGCACATTTAACTATGAGCATGTTGCTTTTTGATACGTGAAGAACAAATCCGAGAAGCGTTAGGGGTTCCCCCATGGCCAGGGAAAAAGGCAAGAGGACCTCATATAAAACTTTCCCGTAAGGTTTACGCGGAAACCAACATGTTATTAACGATTTTTTCGTGTATTAGAAGCCCCAACTAAGGATGGGGATGCCTCCCCCTTTTCTCCGATACCTTCTGAGCTACCAGTAAAAGGATTTTACTTTTCTGCATAACCTTCTTGACAGAAACCCTGCCGGGCTCCTCCCACCACCAAGAAGGATGAGCCTTACCCTCTATCGATGGATCTAGGCCAAGTTCTCGAGCCGCTTGGTGTATCTCCTCGATCTTGGGTGAGGAGACAGCAAGCTTCTTAGGAACCTTCCTGCCCCCAGATCGGGTCTTAGTGGAGTCGAGATAGCATGGGTATATCACTATTCGGTTCCTGTCACCTAGTATAGGATCAGCCTCCTTGACCTCGGATCAGCACAGCATTGATAATGCCTTCTTGGCCGGGCCTTGAAGTAACCTTAGCCAGTCCCTTTTCGGTCTCTATTATTGTTCCTTTCGTAATTATACCTCTTCGCGAGTAGTCTACGCTGGCGGGGTTGCTCGTCACCCGCAGTATCTTCAGCTTATGGGACTCATGTGTCTCCGGATCCAATACGTTAGCATAAACCGCCCGCTTAAGGCCTACCTTTATTGACCCACCTTTGATCCTCCTAGTTATCTTGCTCTCACGTTCGCCCAGCGTCGTTTCAAGCGGCTCCCCGCCCATTTCATACTTCCTCTTCTTTCTATAAGGCCTTGTTCTACCACCTGTGGGCTTCTTAAAGTCCCTTCCATGATATTGCGGCATTGATGCATCAACTCCAATACATCAAGAACTGGCTACAGCGAGGAAAATTCAAAATAAGGGGTAATAAGCTTTATGCGTGTGGAGAGGTCTCATGGTCGGCGAGGTGCTCTTGGCGCATGGCGCTGGCGGGGTAATGATGGTGGAGCTGCTAAAGGAAGTTGTGATGAGCAGTATAAAGCGGCGGCGAGTTTATAATGGAATAGGTCTAGATGACATGGACGACGGCTCCACAATACCTCTAGGCGACCACGAAGTTGTTGTGACTATAGACGGCCACACGGTAGACCCCATATTCTTCCCCGGAGGAGACATAGGGAAGCTGGCAGCCGCAGGAACGATAAACGACCTAGCAGTTATGGGCGCCAAGCCCCTTGCCATCCTAGACTCCATAATAGTGGAAGAGGGATTCCCAATTCGAGACTTAAAAAAAATCGTGGAGTCAATGAATCAGGTGGTTGAAGAGGTTGGCGCGGCTATAATACACGGTGACTTTAAGGTCATGCCTAAAGGTAAGATCGACAAGGTAGTCGTGAGCACTGCAGGAATAGGCTTAGTTGAAAGGGGTAAGGCCTTAAGGGATTCAAACCTGAAGGTTGGAGATAAAGTCTTAGTATCGGGATTCATAGGCGACCACGGAATCGCCCTAGCCTCTTTAAGAGAAGGCATAGGATTTGAGGCAAACCTACAATCCGATGTGGCCCCGGTATGGGATGTTGTGGAGGCCGCCATGAAGGTTGGTGGAGTCCACGCCGCTAAAGACCCCACCAGGGGTGGCCTATCCATGGCTCTGAACGAGATGGCTTACAAGTCGGGGCACTCGATATGGATTAGAGAGAGGTACATCCCAATAAGAGAGGAGGTTAAGGCTGCCTCCGAGATGCTGGGCTTAAACCCTCTTGAAGTCACATGTGAAGGGGTTGCGGTGCTCGTAGTCGATGGCGACTTAGCTGACGAAGTTCTCGGCGCCGTGAAGAAGACGAAACACGGAGAAAATGCCTCTATTATAGGTGAGGTTAGGAAGGAGCCCGCGGGCAGGGTCGTATTGGAGACGAGCGTTGGTGGCAAAAAGCTACTTGAACCCCCGATAGGAGAACCTACGCCGAGGGTGTGCTGAATGTTGACAGAACGGTGTGTACCGAGGCACATCATTGAGTCGAGGATCAAAAGGCTGAAAGACGCAATGAACAAGGTTGGAGCCAAAAGCCTTTTGGTGACGGAAGCGGAAAACGTTCAGTACCTAAGTGGCTTCGACGTTATGGGGAACCCACCTAAAGCCGCTTGGCTACTTTTAGTTGAAGGCTTAGAAGGAGCATACCTGCTAGTACCACCGCTGGAATATTACGAGGCGCTTGATGAGGCAATAGCCGTAGAGGTTGTAAGCTTAAACTGTGGAAAAAAGCTCGTAGAGGCGCTCGTCGATTTCCTTGAGAAGGTAAATGCGCGGACACCGATATACGTGGAGGGCAGCGAAGTGGAAGGCGGAATTGTGTGCGCATTGAAACGTAAATTTGAGGTAAGGGGAGAACCGTTTTTAAGATCGGAAATAAGCAAACTTCGAGCGAAAAAAGACGAATACGAGATTCGATGTGTAAGAGAGGCCGTTGAAAAGACACTTAAAGGGTTAGAGGCTGCAGAGGAGGCGCTGCGGGAGGGGGTTAGAGAAACTAGCATCGCTGGAGAAGTCGAGAAGGCACTGAGAGAAGAAGGCGTTGAAGCCATGGCTTTTGACGTGCTGGTCGCTTCAGGGCCTAGATCCTCTTATCCCCACGCTAAACCAACAACTCGACGAGTGAAGAACGGGGAGGGCGTGGTAGTAGATGTGGGCGTAAGGGTTCAAGGATACTGCTCTGACGTTACGAGGACGTTCATTGTTGGCCGTAATCCTGAGGTTGAAGGGGTTTTAGCTCACGTCGTTGAGGCTCAAGAGGAGGCAACACTCAATATAAAGGAAGGGGTCAAGGCATCAATGTTGGATGCACGTGCCCGAGAGGTCCTTAAGGAGAGGGAGTTAGATGAGTTCTTTCTCCACGGCTTAGGCCATGGCCTAGGCCTATCGGTGCATGAGAGGCCCTCCATTTCTATTTTAAGCGAAGACATATTAGAGGAGGGCAACGTCATAACCATAGAGCCTGGAGTCTACCTTAGAGGTAGATTTGGCGTGAGGAAAGAGGATGTATTTGTGGTTACTGGTCAGGGCTACAAGAAGTTGTCGTAAAGGTGATTGTATCATGAGGTTTTACTTAAAAGGATGCTTAATCTTAAGTAGACCGCTTACCGATCAAGAGGTTTCAGAGGTTTCAAAGCTCATAACTGAGGCCAACGCAAAGCTCCTTGTCAGGGGAGCGCCTAGAGGCAAGGAAAGCGAGGCAGCTCGCATAACAAATTGGTTCATTGATTCAGATAAGATGCACGTGGAAATAGAGTCCGGAAGGTATGTGCGCGCGCACGATGCGCTTTTCAGGCTTAAAAACCAGTTAGCGGCAAGCTTAGGAAAGGAGTTTAGAGTTGGCGTGAGGGGCATCAGGGCGACGCGATACGAGATAGAGGTTGCGGGCTTTAAGGGCAGCGTTGACGATATTAGAGCCTTAGTAGGCCTATTGGGCGATGTGAGGATAGTTGATGAATCGCTACATATTGAGCTCAGCGACCTAAGCGAAGAAGATCTTGAATCTCGGTTGATTGATAGGCTCGTCAAGAAGGTGTTGGAGGCCGAGGCGAAGCCCTTGGAAAGCATTAGCGAGGCGATGCTAGTACCCTTCGGCCACGTAATCCAGCAATCCAAGCCGAAGCCCATCAAAACCGGGCTTGAAGTTGCAGGTGAAGCTGAGAGGCTAGGATGGATTAAGAGGTTTCCGGCTAAAGGTCAATGGATATTCACGGCGCCGATGGTTGGCCTCCTGAAGACAATACGTGAACTGATAGTTGAGAATGTTTGTAGGCCACTTGGATTCGAGGAGTGGATGTTTCCAAGGCTTTTACCCATGTCCGTTCTGGCCAAGCTCTCAAGCTATGTTGAACACCTGCCCGAAGGAATGCTCTACGTTTGTGCTCCTCCACGAGACCCTTCAGTGTTCGACGAGTACAAGAGGGAGTACTCATTGAAGAGGGTGCTGCGGAGGGATCTGTTGAAGAAGATTTTAAGTGAACCCGAATACGTGCTTGATGCAGTTCAATGTCCACCTTTCTACCAGTTCTTCAGCGAGGAGACCGTGAAGCTCGAGGACCTGCCGGTGAAGGTCTATGAGTGCATGGGTGGATGGACCTGGAGAAACGAGGCCGGCGGCGTTGAAGGGCTTGCCAGAACCAACGAGTTCTGGCGCATGGAAATGGTTTACTTGGGCTCTCCATCAGATGTCTTGGATATAAGGGAGGAGGTCGTCTCAAGGACTGTTAAACTCGTAGATGAGGTGCTGGAGCTTGAATGGAGGGTAGTGGTTGGTGCCCCCTTCTACCTGTCAAGCGAAGAGGCCAGTAGAAGGCGCATAGACATATCCTCAAAGGACAAGATACCTACACTCGACGTGGAATGCTACTTGCCCTACCGGGGTGAAAGGGAAAAAGCCGAGTGGCTGGAAATCACAGCTGCCAGCGTGCACTACACGCATTACGTCTCGACCTTTAAGATAAGGGAAGTTAAGGGAAGAGCTGTGTGGACTGGTTGCACAGGACATGGATTAACAAGGTGGGCCACAGCTTTCCTAGCTCAACACGGATTCAACGTGTCGGAGTGGCCTGAGAAGGTTAGGGAATTATACGAGAAAAATGGACCCTACAGCGCAGTGAAAACTCTGGAGTGGCCCCCCGCAAAGTAGCGCGCTTTGAAGGCTCCCCGGATTTCTTGGATTTAACCCTTGCAGGGCTAGAACCTAAAGTACTATGGGAACTTCGGCAAGCCGCTTAGGTATGCCGAGCCCTTTCTTAGCAGAATAAGCATCCACATGGGGTAGATTGCCTAATTCGTATGAGGCAGAGGCAATCCCTTTGAGGCGTCAGGCCGCCCATCAGGCATCATCGCCTTTGCCTAGGGCTCTTAGACCGTCATATCTTCATCCGCCGCAATCTTAAGTGAGGGCTGTGAGATATTAACATTGCTATATGCCCTTTTGAAGGTTCCCTTTAAGCCCCTAAATCCAGCAAAGGCGGCTTGAACTTAGAGGGAAATGCGAGGGACCTATCAATGTCGATTCCAAACCTCCATGGGCGAAGCAAAGGCTATAAAACGTTGATCTTCAAAAAACCATCACAACATAAGGCCCGCGAGCTTCCCTACTTGGAGGTGCGCGGGAGAAGTTAAGAAGGAGCATAGCCTAATACTAATGTTGCTATTAGTCCACAGTGGTGTCATAAATTGATGCTCGAGCCTGTAGTGGGCGCAGTATCAGACGTTCACTCACCAAAATTCTTTGAGGATTTCAAAAGGGTGCTTAACAATAGCCCTGACCTTGAACTCATGCTTCTTGTGGGAGACATGATATACAAGGGGGATGTGAATGAGTATCAGAATATAATAGATGCCATTAAGAAGAGGTACGGGAACTGCAAGATAGTAGCATGTTTTGGCAACGAGGAATACGATGATAAAACACTTGAAATATCCACAAGGTACAGAGAAGTTGTATGGCTTAATGATGAGAGCATTGCACTTCAGCTCTGCGGTTTGAAGATAATATTGATAGGCACTAAAGGCTGCTTAGATAGGCCAACAAGCTGGCAACGGAGGCACATACCGAGGATTGAGCAGGTGTACGAAGAGAGGTTAAAGAAAATAGATCGCCTACTACTTGACGCCAGCTCTCAGGACTCTGATATTGTTATGCTGCTATCCCATTACTCGACAACGTTTAAAACCCTTACAGGTGAACCTAAATGGGCGTGGCCTGAGCTCGGCTCTGCCAAGCTCGAAGAAGTAGTGAAAAGACGCAAACCCGACATTGTAATTCACGGGCACGCGCATAACAGCAAAACCCACACCACCACGATTAATGGCACTTGCGTGTACAACGTTTCGTTTCCAGCCACAAGGAAAATAACCACGATAAGGCTGAAGGTTAGGGAACGCCATAAAAAAGAGGGAAGGCAAGCGACGTTGACCTCATTCATGGAAGGTAATCCTTAAATCACGCTGCACTTTTATTCGTCACCTGCAAGTGGGGCCGTAGGCTAGCTTGGTAGACTGCGAGGCTTGGGCCCTCGCGACCCAGGTTCAAATCCTGGCGGCCCCACCAGCTGCGACAAAACCTCGTGTTTCAACGTTGCCATCACTCTAACACAGCTTTTTATTTTGAATCCATAACCTCAGCCGTTCATTTTTATCTCCGAGCTGAAACGGAACATCTGATGGTTAGTCCCTTTCACGGGTATTTCGCTCGGCAATCCATACCATTTCATTCTTTCATGAGGGTTACGGTTAACTGACAGTAAGGTTCATATTTCGCTAGGCCAGGGTAAAACTCCGTTAACTCCAAGTTCGGATTAATCCCCTCCGCCAACCCTTTCTCCGTTTCCTTCAGTATTTCGCACATATCTTCGGGGGTGATGGTCGCGTAGCTCCAGCCCTTAATGAAGGCGCAATGCGTAAACCTAAACCTGCAACGCGTAGGCGTTAACTCCAGAAGCTTCAAGCCTAAAATTCTACTCTTAACGTAGGGCTCGATAAATCTCCTGTAACATTCCCACCACGTTATAGCGTCCTTCCTCCAGGCTAGGGAGGGCTCCACTTCCGTTATGATGTGTTCAACCATGCTACGACCCCTTTCCCTCATCATTGCTTTAAGTACTTCTTTGGCGTCTGCATGCTTCTTAAGTAAAGCCTCGACCCATAACGCCAACAAGTAGTGATTTCGGGTTACAGCAAAATCCAATGCATCTACCAACTCTTCCTTTTTAAGCTTCTTATAGAAAGACCTAAAATCAGGCAAAGCCATAGTAATAGATATATTGTCATCAAAGATAAATTTTCCCTCCGAAAATATAACAGTAGCACGAAACCACTTCTTTTAGGTTCATGACGGTAAATTAATGAGAGCCATCAGCTTACATTAATTTTAGTCGTTGACAGCGATTTTGAAGGCTACATCAGTTAAAATCCCTAAGGAATGCCTAGCCAGAATCCGTTATGGAACTCTCCTACAGAAATCATTAACACAAGCCTCGTTGAGATGTAAGCCTAGCGTTAACGCCCTAACCCAAGGGGGGAAGGTCGAGGCTTAAACCCGAGAAGGCTTCTCCTTTGTCCAATTTCAAATGAATTGAGTATATATTATGTAAGGGCTATGCACGTAAGGTTTAGGCGGCGCTAGGAGTTGTGGAAAGCCATACTGGCTGTCTCGTAAATAAGACTTGTAAAGGAGCTTCCGCCCTTTTAGTCGGTATCCGTGAGGCAGCGCGCTCCAAAGCATGGAGAAGCGTGCAGGAGTCATGCAAATGTGGCGCCGGGTGGGGGACTCGAACCCCCGATCCCCAATGGGGAACGGGCTTAGCAAGCCCGCGCCCTACCGGACTAGGCGAACCCGGCCTGAATTGGTTGCCGCTCTCCACGATATCTCTTGTAGGTCGAAGATAAGAGGACCTGTAGTTTATTTGAACTTTGTGCTTTTAACGCTTGCTTCGCAGCATGAGTTAAACGCAAAATTCACGGAGGGATGCACAACGTAAAAGCGCGCCTTAACACACAAGTTTTTGCTGAAGAACCCCAGTTCACCTGCTTTAACGCTGCAAGCTATAGACTGAAGTTCCAATGTCGAGTGGGGCTCATTTCAATGTCAGAACTAAACTTTTATCCCGCTCTATTGAAGGATGAGATCTGTGCCCCGGTTGCCTAGCGGTTAGGGCGGCGGCCTTGTAAGCCGCAGGTCGCGGGTTCAAATCCCGCCCGGGGCTCCAGTCCTCCGGGTCCACATCCCGTCATTCCAAGTTTTTGTAGACAGGGGGTTTACGGCGTTTTCTGTGGGCGACTTCCATGAATTTAACGGGGGGTTTAAGCGATATAGGTTATTATAGCTGGCTTTCGGGTTAACGGTGGCATGTAGCCACGGTTTCAATCACATCTCCTTTGAAAATGAGTCCATCAGCTTATTAGAGTAAGAGATTGCGACCTCATAATGTAGATATCAAAATAGTATGGTAACATGACTGAATTTTTCTGCACTCACAATCACGAAAGCACCTAACGTATTTATGGGTACTATTGGAAGTGCTAGAATTTGACAAGCGTTTATCTTGGTTACTATTGGTCTAAAAATATGAAAAATATGGTGGGTTTTCATTCAGCAATCTTATGTTCTGTTCTTAGGTTACTCTATTCCCCACTTTCTAGTCATCTTAACTATTAGAAAGATCACGAACGCGACTATTAGGAACGTTATGAGTGCTCCTAGAAAACTACCTATGCGGAAGGGTCCCAAGGTTATTTGCTCCCAAAGGAGTCCTGGCGTTGCCATTTCGATTATAGGCATTAATAAATCTTTTACAAGCGATTGGACTAATGCGCCTAAGTAAATACCCATGATAAAGGCTACAGCCATTCCCATAACCTTGTACTTCGATATGAATTCCTTGAATTCCGCAATCAGTCCTCTAGGCGGCGGGGGCGAGGGGGGCGCTGGTTTTGGAGATAGAAGGTCTCTAATTTCCTTGAGGGTTTTTAGAATTTCCTCATCTCTACTTACATTAGGAGAAGACATGTATCAGCCACCAAGTCTTCAAGTAAGAAGACATAGTAGCCCACCATATAAAGCGATTGGTCGACAAGCGCAAAACAACAAATGAGTAAGACGTAGAGGGAGAAAGAAAGACCACCCATTTTTAATGGATGGCAATGGTCACATCGCGAAAAATAAGTGATGCCAAGAAAATCTTTGAATTCTACCGTTTCTTCCTCTTAAACTCGTTTATAGAGACCTAAAAAATTCTAAGGAATTCCTAGGCCACGGGTGAGATGGAGTTGTCGCTGCTCTTGCTAACCTATCTTAGGTTTCCCCATAGGCACCGCAGTCTCATAGCTTTTTGAATAGGTGCTTAGAGGGGACTGTTTTCTTCTTGATTTTTTGAGTAAATATTTATAAGCTTTATTTTCATTTATATTCATTGTAATTAGGGATGTCCGAGAGGTTGCTGAGACCTAAGGAGGTTTGCAGGAAACTTGGTATCAGTTATTCCACTCTCCATAGGTGGATTGAAGCAGGATATCTCAAAGCTATTAAAACGGTTGGAGGTAAGTATAGAGTTCCCGAGAGCGAGGTTAGGAGGATACTAGAATCCCGTGCAAGAGAGGTTAGAGCGGTTGTATATGCTAGGGTTTCATCAAGCGACCAAAAGGAGGATTTAGAGCGTCAGGTCAAGTACCTGTTAGAGTACTGTGCCTCCAAGGGCTACAGGGTAGTCGAGGTCTTAACTGATATAGCATCTGGGCTGAAAACGGATAGGAAAGGGTTGAGGAAGCTATTCGAGTTAGTGATCTCCAGGCAGGCAGAGGTTGTGGTTATAACCTATCGAGATAGGCTTACAATGTTTGGCTTCGAGTACCTAGAGTACTTCATCAATCAGCACGGAGCCAAGATAGAGGTGGTCTTCGGAGAGGTGCCCAAGGATGCCTATCAAGAGCTCGTAGGAGACTTACTGGAAATCGTCACCTCTTTTGCAGGCAAGATGTATGGATTGAGAGGCCATAGAAAGAAGAGGCTGGTGGAAGGATTCAAAAAGCTCGTAGAGGAGGTTGAGAAGAGTGGAGAAAGTGATGATAAATAGAACTGTCATCGTTAAATCCGAGAGATTGCTGAGGAAGGTGTTTAGGGTCTTCGTGGAGCTTGAGGGTATTTACAGGAATGTGGTGGAACAGCTAACGCTGTACGCTGTTGGGAATAATATCGGGTCTTTCACCAAGCTCAAAGCATTGAAGTACAGGGAGCTGAGAAGCCTTATACCCTCAGTTACCATCGCGCTACGCCTATACGGCATGTCAGGACGCATCCACCAGAGCTAAGAACATCCTCAAATTGAGAAAGAGAGGTTTAGCTAACAAAGAGCGTCCAGAGGTTAAAAGCGTCTCCATCTGGTTAGACGACCACCTCTGGAGAATTGATGGGCTAACACAGGTTAAGATAGCTACTCATAAGGAGTGGATTACTGTTGCTGTTGAACCTCATAAGCAGTTCTGGAGGTATGTTAACAGTGGATGGAGGGTCGCCGGCGAAGCAAAGATCAAGCTTGATAGAAGTGAGAGAAGGCTCATCCTCTACATCACCTTCAAGAAAGAGGTTGAACAGCACAAATCGAAGGGATTTATATCCATTGACGTAAATGAGAACAGCGTAGCCGTGATGGTAGATGGGAGAGTACCTTTTTGATACAGGTATGGAGAGGCTCGTCCTAGGCTACTACCGTAGGAAAAAGTTCAGAAAAAGTACGATAAGCTCTATGGTGTTAAGTTCAGGGCTAAGAGGAAGGTGTTGGAAAAGCTCAATGAGAGAAAAAGAAGGACGATACTAGATGGAAAGTTGCAAACCGGATTGCGAGATAAGCCGCTAAACATGGCCTACGACATACTCTTAGAGAGGTTGGGTAGGCAACTAGCTAAGAACATGGTTAACAAGGTTAAGGATGGGCAGCTCAGGCACAGGATATACCAAGCCTCCTTCAGATGAGTTCAGAGAGCCATAGAGGAGAAGGCTAGGGAGCACGGTGTGCCAGTAGCGTGCGTAGACCCTAGGGGCACCCTCCAAGACGTACCTGCTACATGGAGCAGAGATGCTCTACTCTTCGAGGATAGGAGTATGCAGCATTGGCGGAGAGAGGTGGCATAGGGATGCCGTTGCATGCTGGAACCTTCTCCTAAGAGTCCTAGGCGGTGATGGGAGCAACGGTTCAAGCCGCTCGGGGCTAGACCTAGAGGGGAGCCTCATGCCGTTAGGCTCGACAAGCCATCCATGACCCCACGCTTATACCCAAGCCCACGTGGGCGAGGTGGAAGTCCCTAGATACGAATAAACATCAAATATCAAAAATGAATATCTAGGGTCAAACGGCCAATCATCAGAGACAACAAATGCCCTCCTCTGTTCTTTTAATAAAAATTTCAGGGACGTTAATGATGCTTCGGGATCAAATCTCCATAGTAATTCCTTGAATTGTTTTCCTTCGCCAAGGAGATTACCTAGGTTGTACGAGTTGATGGTGTCAATAAGCTTTAATTCAGTAGCTGCGATCAAACCGGTTAAACTTGATGTCTAAGGTGCCTCCTCTTTGGTTGCCTTCATTACTCGCTCTTAGAAGTCCCTTAACTACGACTTGGTCGGGCTCTCCTTATGCTCCACTAATTTCGTAAGTCTCTCAGACCTCTAAACCATTGGCGCATGTCTTTGGGAACTCCTTGAGGACAAATAAAGCCTTCACAACGCGTGGTTGTTTATAAAGCGTCGTAAACAAACATCTCTTTAGTTTTTACCATGTCTTTATGGTTTCGGGAGTCTCCCTGGCTAGGGTGGTTGTTGACCTCCACGTCATTTACGTTTAGTTGAGGTGCGCGTTCGCATCATCATATTTTCGGAGCCGGCCGCTGACGCCTGCGTGAAGCGACTTTTTTCAATGGGCCAAAGTCAAAATCCCGACGGCCTCGAACATGACTGTCGTCGAAGCAATAGGTCGACGAGAAAAGAGTGGCTGGTGATGCGCAAAGGCTACGTTCTACCCCTTGAAATAACCCTCAAAGTTTCATTATCTAGAAATGACCCACCCACCTCACTGCCGTAAAAGTCCCTAAAGAACTCGGCTGCCCTCTCCTTCTTTCTTTTATCTGTTTTATATACCTCATGGATGACGCGCTCTTCAGCTTGCTTAGTTTCGAGCGCGTCGGCTACCTCGTTGAATAGTTTTTCGCCGCGCTCGTTCATTACGAGCACAGTGTTCCATCCGTTAAGCGCACCTCTTGATCCCACGTTGATGTCCGAGAAGCTTGAGAGGAATTCGGGACATTGATGGCATGAAGGTCTCACAAGCTTCTCGTAAGTTGACAACGGTATCTCGTAAACCTTGTTGTCAACGTCGTGTAGAAGGAGCTTGCCCTTTATGTCCATCTTGACTATTCTGTCCGCGTTAATTCCCCTTTGCATCATCAACTTCATAGTCATTGACTCGTAGTCCACGTTGTGGCTGCAGAGCAACCCAAGCTTGTACGTGACCTTGTGAGTCATGCCTACCCCAAGCTCTGCAAGCCTTTCAACAGCCCTAATCTGGCATGGAAGTCCCACAATCATGATTCTCTCCGCGTCGGCGTCTCTGCCCAACTTCAAAAGCGATGGTATGTAGAAGTACTTCGACTTAGCGCATTCCAGCGCATCGCGTGGCGTCAGTGCCAAGGTCGGCTTCGGAGTCCATCTACCCATGGTTCCGGCGAGGATGGCTGCATCTATAATTTTTTTCTCTAATGCGCTTACAACCATCGATGTTATGGTCCCGCCGTCCTGAGCGATTGATGATATTCTTTCGTCCTTGCTCCTTGCATGCAAGACGCTCACAGGCTTGGCTGCCACTCGGTAAAGGTCAGGCCTTACCCATAACATAGCCTGAGGGCAGACTATAAGGCAGCGCGAGCAGTTCACGCAAAGCTTATCTTCCAAGAAGACTTGGCTAGGCCTTCCAAAATCAAAATACGCTGCACCCCACGAGCAGGCAGCAATGCACGAGCCGCATAGAGAGCAAAGCCCCACTTCAAGTAGGTAGCGAACGCTTGTTAAAGGCGTTTCCTTTGGCTTCCACAAAACCATAAACCACGCATCCCTTGCGTTACTCCGCTTTCAGCGTTTAGATAAATAGACGTCGTGTGCTTAACTTTTACTGTGAAGGGGATGCTAAATCGGTTTTATAATCCTTAAAGCCCTACTTGGTGCAAAAACCTAAGTCGAGCCTTGAATAATCGCGTGAAACCCATAAAAGGTTACGGCAACTTTGGGTCCTAAACCATGTGAATCCAGCTCAAATGAGAGCGCCACGGCCTTCGCGTCTTTGACAATGGAGAAAGCTGCGCTAATTGCCCTTTCGCTTTGGAGGCTCCACGGTATGGCTTGTCCATGAGAAAGCTGGCGGACGATGCGTTTATAAGCTTAAAAGCAGCTCACGCTGTTAGCGTATGATCCTAGTGTACGATGTCGGTTACGGGCGTTTCAAGTCAGTTAGCGAATTCCTAGGTTCGCTGTTGTCTCGGAATGTAAGCGTGGTGGTAGACGTTAGGGCTTTCCCAAGATCAAAGATCCAAGGTTTTTGCAAAGGAGATTTAGAGCGGGCTCTCAAGGAAAGCGGGTTGGAGTATTTGTGGATGGGAAGAGAGCTGGGTGGTTTCAGGAAGATAACGTACAGCGAATATGCAAACAGCGAGGAGTTCGAATCCAGCTTGAAAAGGCTGATAGAATTAGCTAAGGTGAAGAGGACCTGCATAATGTGCCTCGAGAAGAGAAGGGATGGCTGTCATAGAAGATTTATTGTGGCTCGGCTGGAGGAGAGGGGGTTTAGGGTTGAGGACCTAGTTGACGGGGGCATCAAGAAACATGCATAGGGTGTTGGACCTCTTCTGTGGCGCTGGGGGCTTTTCGTTAGGGTTCCTCCTTGAGGGATTTAAGGTACTCATGGGTGTAGATGTTGATCCTCTCGTTGCCGAAACCTACGAAGAAAACCTCAAAGTCGAGGTCTTATGCGACGACATACGAGGTCTCCACTCATTAGACCTGAGGCGCCTGTTAGGCGATGTGGATGTGGTGTTGGCCAGTCCACCCTGCGAGCCCTTCACAGGGGCCAACCCTAAAAGGGAAAAGGAGGTGATGGATAGACTATACGTAGATGAGGTTGGCAGATTATTCCTACATGCTGTCAGGATTATAGGGGATCTCAAGCCCAAGCTCTTTGTGATCGAAAACGTCCCCTCGATATTGGAGGGGAGTTTAAGGTTTCATATAAAGGAGGAGCTAATGCGGGTTGGCTACGAAAAAATCCACTTTAACGTCCTATACGCGGAGGACCACGAAACCCCTTCGCGAAGAAAAAGGGTTTTCATGTCAAACTTCAAGCTTACACCTCAACCCTCTTCTAAGTTGATTGTGGTAGAGGAGGCGCTGAAGGATCTTCCAGACCCATCCGAAGATAACTCCATGCCAAACCACTCAATTAAGCCCCTACCTTCCTGGAAGCTCAAGAAAGTTGCCAAGTTAAGGTGGGGGGAAAACTTAGTGTTATACAAGGGGGCTGGAAGGAGGGCTTTACCGAACTGGGTTAGGCTTCACCCCTTAAAGGTTGCTCCCACGGTCCTCGGAGGATCCAGGTTCATACACCCCTACGATAACAGGCTTCTAACGGTTAGGGAGCAGGCAAGACTTATGGGCTTCCCAGACTCCTTCATCTTCAGAGGAGGCGTAGATGCACAATACAATATGATAGGGGAGGCGGTGCCCCCAACCCTCTCGAGAGCCATCGCTAAAGAGGCCCTCAGATTATTAAGGGAGTGCCCTGCCTGAATATAAGCGGTCGAAATGAAGGAAGTGATCCCAGTAATTCATAACGTCTTCAGCGTTGAAGTAGTGAAGCAATTCGCCAAGTTATCCTACGGCCTTGGCTTCAATACGATTGTTATAAGTAAACCAACTGGAGCTGCCGCGCAGGCAGGAGTTCCGGAAGCTCAGAGGTTGGCCCTAAAGAGGGGTAGAGCCCTTGTAGTTCTGGGCGGCATCGAAGACCTGATGGACCTCCTCAAGCCTTCCACGTTGTTGATGGTTACGGCCAGAAAATACGCTAGGGAGGAATTCGACGCCAAGAAATTACTGAACGAGCTTGAAAAGGGAAGTGCAGCGATAGTTTTCGGGGGCAGTGAGCCCGGATTATCGGCTAGAGAGATCGAGGCGGGGCTTCCAGTACACATAGGCATCGACGAGGACTTAGGACCGTTGGGCTTCGCTGCCGTAGTTTTATACAAGGTGTTTGAGGAGTTTGGAAGGGGGCGAGCTCGATGAATACAGTAATGAAGTTTGGCGGCGTGTGCACATCATCGGGAGCCAACATATTAAGGATAACCGATATAGTCAGGAAGCACTTGGAAAGGCGGGACAAGGTGGTACTCGTAACCTCGGCAATGGCCGGAGTAACCGATACGCTAATAGAGTTGATAAACGTTGCGCTCTCCGGCAAGGATGATGAGGTCCTCAGGTTACTTTCAATATTAAAAGAGAGGCACCTCCAGGTTTGCATGGAGGCTATAGGGAGGCCGGAGCTGCGGGAAGAGGCTGTACGGGAGTTGGAGGAGAGCATCCGCGAACTCCAATACATGGCGATGATGATTTCCTACCTTAAGGAAGCCACGCCGAGGTCTAGGGATAGGATACTGGCTTTCGGGGAGAAGATGATTACGAGGATTATCTGGAGAGCAATGCTAAGCAGGGGCATTAAAGCCGAGTACTTTACGGGTGGACGAGCAGGCATAATAACCGATGATAACTTCGGACAGGCAACTCCGTTGATGCACCTCTGCGAAGAGAGGTTGAGGTCTGCGTTGTTGCCCCTAGTCAACGAAGGCGTAGTGCCGATAGTAACAGGTTTTATAGGACAAACCATGAGTGGAGTGGAGACCACGCTTGGTAGAGGTGGATCAGACTATACTGCAACCATTATTGGGGCCGCTCTGGGATTCGACGAAGTGTGGGTCTGGAAAGACGTTGAAGGTATAATGACGGCGGATCCGAAGATAGTTCCCAACGCCAAGCCAATACCGAAGATATCCTACGAAGAAGCGACGGAGCTTGCCTACTTCGGCGCCAAGGTCTTACATCCATTAGCATTGAAACCGCTGATGCAGAAGAACATACCGCTAAGGGTTCGCAGCTTCTTCAACTTGGAAAGCCAAGGAACGTTGGTGTCCCGTGACCTCAACAACGGGAAGATAGTTAAAGCCGTCACGATGATACCTAAGGTGGCATTAATCACGGTGAGCGGGGCTGAACTCTACGAGGCACCCCTCGTTGTGGCTAAAGTTTTCAACACGCTTTTCGACGTTAGGGCGAACGCAATAATGGTCTCCCAAAGCTCCTCCCAGACGAACATATCAATAGTTGTCTATAGCGACAAGTTGAAGGAGATAGTGGACAGAGCCAAGGCAGCATTACCGGAGAACTGCGAGGTCACGTGGGAGGGCAACGTATGCGTCGTTGCGGTAGTAGGCTCAGGAATGAGGGGGAGGCCTGGCGTAGCCGCTAAGGTATTCAACTCCGTTGCAGAAAAGGGAGTCAACGTCAGAATGATCGCACAAGGTGCCTCCGAGCTCAACATATCAATGGTTGTGAGACAGGAGGATGCAATCAAAGCCGTTCAGGCATTGCACAGCGCGTTTATCTCGGAGGAGCATAACATTTAACTATATGGCTCTCTTTTATTCCCAGCTTGGGTGTCTCGAGGGTTGATGGAGCTCGACGCCTCCCAGCCGCCACGCGGCTGTTCAACCTTTAAACTTCAGCGCGGCCATAAACCAAATTATAAGAGGCCTTGTGGCGAATTGCAGTTTAACACCACGTATATATTAGTGTTATAAACGCCTTCACTAGGTGGTGGCCTTGGATAAGTTTAAGGTTGCGGTGCTTGGTGCCACAGGTCTCGTGGGGCAGAGATTCGTCAAGTTACTTTCGGATCACCCGTTCTTCGAAGTTGCAGCCCTAACCGCTTCCTCTAGAAGTGCTGGAAAAAGGTATTGCGAGGCCACAAAGTGGATGCTGGGTTCAGGCTTCCCCGAGGCGGTCAGGGACATGAAGGTCCTTGAAAGCAGTCCCGAAGCAGTTAAAGGCTGCGGTTACAACATCGACATTGTGTTCTCAGCCTTGCCTTCAAGTACAGCGAGGGAGCTTGAGCCAGCTTTTGCATCAAGTGGTTTCAACGTAGTTACTAACGCCAGTGCCCTGAGGATGTTTGACGACATCCCATTAATAGTTCCCGAGGTAAACAGCAACCACATGAAGCTAATAGAGCATCAGAGGCGGAGGCGGGGATGGAGGGGGCTTATTGTTACAAACCCAAATTGCAGCACGTGCATACTTACTTTAACCCTAAAACCCATAATGGATGTCGCGGGAATAGAGGCGGTTCACGTAACTACGCTGCAGGCCGTATCGGGCGCTGGCTTCTCGGGGGTGACCTCTATGGCTATATTGGACAACGCGATCCCATTCATAGCGAACGAAGAGGAAAAAATGCAAACGGAAACACTCAAAATCCTGGGCACGTTGGAGGGTGAAACAATAAAGCAGGCCGACATCAGTGTGTCGGCCTCTTGCAATAGGGTCTGCGTATTGGATGGCCACCTCGAATGTGTATTCCTCAAAACGAGGAGGCCGGTGAGCCCAGAAGAAGTAAAGGAAGCATTAAAAAGCTTCAAGGGTCTACCTCAAGAGCTGAAGCTACCGCTAGCCCCCACCTCACCAGTAATAGTGAAGGACGAAGTGGATAGGCCCCAACCAAGGCTTGATAGAGATGAGGGTAAGGGAATGAGCGTTGTTGTTGGCAGGCTTAGAAGTGGAAGAGACGGGTGGCTAAAGTATGTGGTCCTTGGGAACAACGTTGTTAGGGGGGCAGCGGGGAACGCCATCCTTATAGGGGAGGTCATGGCTAAGTCTTGGCTAAGTGATTAGACATGGATTACCTTGAAATCTTTTCATCATATCTCGTCTACGTGATACCGTTGGTGACGGTAATGTTAATCTTGGTATACAAGATTTTTGGGTTAGAGGAGGAGAGTAATGGTAGATAACGATATACTAAACGAAGTGTTAACGGATTGCAAACCATACTTGGCTAAGCTGAAGGAAATCGAGGGGCTCCTCGAAGAGCTTTCAAGCCAGGGTTTAACACTAACCGATCTTTGTTCAAGGCTTGAAAGCGCTGCAAAAGCCGAAAGAGACCCCCTACTCAAGACTGATATAAGGATACTGCTTTCGGAGCTGAGGGCTAAGATTAATCCCCCTTCCGATCGTTAATGTCAATTTAGGTTGCAGTTGCAAGGCCTTCCGCCGCACTTCGGGCAACAGCTACCATATCGCTCAATGGCAGCTTCTTCGATGTTGATCGATAGGGTATTGGCCAACGAAACAAGCCAAGCCAGCACGTCTGCGAGTTCCTCTTTAACCTGTTTTCCGTTGCCCTTAATTATGGCGCTGCCCAGCTCTCCCACTTCTTCAACCAGGTGGATGAAGTTGGCTTCAGGAGTCCTCTTCGAGTCCTTGTGCCAGTACACCTCCTTCATTAGGGCCTGAAACTCCTTGATTTGCATTGAAGTCCCCCGCCGCTATAACGGCAGCAGTATTGGGAGAGCCAGAACTATAATTATTAGGACTGTAGCGATCACCACCACCACGTAGGGTGGAATCGATAATCCTCCGGTTTCCTCTTTAAAGAACCTTATGAGACCGGCTCCCGTTATGGGTGTAAACTCCACGCCTTCTCTTCTGGGGCGTGAGCCTTTAGTGCTCTTAGCCTTAGCTTTCGCCTTCTTCGACATAAGGTTCATCTACCCATTCTAAGGGGCTCCTTTATTACCTTTGTGGGCACGCCGCTTTTGGGTATTAAAAGGCTCAGCCCGCTTGGATCCTCAATTATAAAGGTGAAGGCTTCTTTACCTTCAATTGCGGATGCAAGCTTCTTCAGCACGTGTGCGCAACGTTCTTTTTTGCGTTTATCGTCTTCGCTTGAAAGCAGGAACTCGGCTATTTCCTTAATCCTGTGAAGGAAGCCCTCTATAGTGGTTATGATCCCCTCTGCGTATGGTCCTGGAGTTATCGTCACTCCGAATTCTGGTATCTTTACTGAGGCGTGGCTTGAGCGCACAACCAGGTGGTTGAGGTCTTCGGCCCTTTCCACGCGCACTGTAAACCTTGATGGTTCCTGATGCGGCGTTACCTCCATTATGTCGTTGTGTTTAAAGCCGCATCCATGACAGAGGGCGGAGAACAAGTACACTGTGTTTAGGTTCGGCAACTCATAGTAGGCCTCAATCACTAGGAGCCTTTTCTCTCCGCATAGCGGACAGCAAACTACGTGCTCCTTGGATTCGCGGTGGGCAACGCCTTGCAGGTCAGCGTCACCTCTTATATCCTATACTCCTCAGAAACCTTTTCCGCTCTGATTCCTTCTCGCCATCCTCGACGCCAACGACAGTATAGCCGTCGATAATGCCTATTACCCCTCTTCCCTGATCAGTCTCAGCAACAACCACTTGCAGTGGGTTCGCGGTTGCGCAGAAGATCCTGCAAACCTCAGGGACCACCTTGAGGGAGTTTAATACGTTAATGGGATAGCCTTCCCTTATTAATACCACGAATACGTGTCCAGCCCCTATGTTTAAGGCTGTTTTTACGGCGGCTTCTATGAGTTCCGGGTCGTTGCCTTCTTTTCTCACAAGTCTAGGCCCTGAAGCCTCGTTAAAGGCTAAGCCGAACTTCAAGTGAGGCGATGAGGTTGCCAAAGCCTCGTAGATGTCTTCAACGGTTTTTATGAAGTGTGACTGGCCTATTATTACATTAGCACCTTTGGGAATATCCACAGGGATGACTTTAATTTCAACTTCTCCACTCATATGCGGCTAATTAGCTTTAAACAAATTTAAGCATTAATGTAGGCCAGCCCCACGAAGGCTTGACCAGCTGATAAGCCGCCATCGCCTGGAGGCAACTCTCTATGCCTTAAAACCTTGATGCCATGTTTTGAGGCTTCTTCCTCAATTGTTTTAACCATAACTTCATTTACGGCGGCCCCACCGGAAATCCCCATAACCTTCACTCCCTCTTCCATAGCTTTCGTGCAGGCCACCTCGGCAAATCCCTTCGCTATAGCGAAGAGCGCCGTGCGCGCAACGGTGGCTGAATTGCAGGTTTTAGCGAGCTCCAGAAGCTGCAAAAGTATTTGGGAGGCATCGATAATGGCTCTTCTACCCATGTATGATATCGACACGTCAATGTTCACTACGTTGTTGCTCGCCTGGGCGTGCGCTTCGAGCTTCATAGCTGGTTCACCTTCGTAGGACCTATAGGTGCAAAGCCCCAACAAAGCTGAAACCGCGTCGAGGAAACGGCCCGTGCTCGAAGATTTCAGCACGTTTAGGCCTGAGGAAAGCTGCTTTAAAATCACGGGCACCTCCTGTAAACCATGCTTGAAGGCGTTTGCGTATCTCTCCACTAGCAGGGACTCCAACTCATCTTGGCTTAACACTAAACTTAGCAGGCCAGCTAAGGATCTCGCAGGGTAGTACGCGCATATGTCGCCTCCGGGAAGGGGGTATGGCCTTATATGTCCGACTCTCTCATACTTCATGCCTGAAGCCAGCAAGATCTCGCCGCCCCACGCAGATCCGTCATCGCCTAGGCCCACGCCGTCTATTGTTATGAATATTGTATCATCGTCTATCCTCAACCCGTGCTCCGCAGCCAATGAAGCTGCGTGTGCGTGGTGGTGCTGAACCCTTATCAATGGTTTACCTGAAGCTTCGCTTAGATCCTTGGCAAGCCTAAATGACGGGAAGCTTGGGTTTAGATCGCATGCGAAGGCGTTCACCTCTCTTACTTTAAGAAGTCTCTTGAGGGTCCCATAGGACTGCTCTAGAAACCTAAGAGAATCTAGGTTGTCGATATCGCCTATGTGTTGGCTTAGGTAGCATTTATTACCCTTAAGTATCGACAAGGTAACGTTGAGGTCCCCGCCGAAGGCCACAACGCACCAATCCCCATCCCCTACGCCTGTGAAGGACACCGGAGAGGGAGCGTAACCTCTCGATCTGCGCAGGAAGGTTGGCACACCGTTTACCATCCTTACAACCGAGTCGTCACAGCGATTCACTATCTCCCTATTGTGACGTAAAAAGTAGTCTGCAACGCCCCAAAGCCTCGTTAAGGCCTCCGAGTTGTCTGTAGCCATAGGCTCTCCAGGAAGGTTGCCGCTCGTCATTATCAGCGCGGGTTCGCCCACCTTCTTTAGAAGCAGTAAGTGTATGCCTGTATAGGGAAGCATAACGCCAACAGTGTTAAGGCCTGGCGAAACAAGCTTGGAGAGGGGGCTTTTCTCCTTAACCTTTAAAACAACTATTGGCCGCTCCTTGGATGTTAAAAGCTTTTCCTCCTCGCTTGTAATGTATGCAATCATGCTTGCGGCCTCGAGGTTTGGAACCATTACCGCAAATGGTTGTTGAGGTCTCCTGCGCCTCTTCCTAAGCTTCGCTACTACTTCGTCATCAGTTGCTAGACATGCTACGTGGAAACCACCAATGCCCTTAACGGCAATTATGTAGCCCTCTCTGATGAGCCTCGCCGCCTCGTTTATGGGCTTCTCGCACGGTATTTTAGAGCCTGCTCCGTCGAGCAGCTCAAGCCTTGGGCCACAGAGGCTACAGCATAGCCCCTCGGCGTGGTACCTCCGGTTTCCAGGGTCATGGTAATCGCGCGAGCAACAGAGACATAAAGGGAATTCAGCCATTGATGTTCGTTCGCGATCGTAGGGCATGTCAAGTATCATGGTGAACCTAGGCCCACATGTAGCACAGCACGTGAAAGGATATTCAGCCCATCGGGGATCATGACTCATAATGTCCTTAACACACTCGTCGCATATTGCGAGGTCGGGGGGAACCGTGGAACCGCTGTGCTCCACTCTAGCGTCGCTGGGCAGTATCCGAAATTCGCTGAAGTCACCAAGATGCTCAGCCCACTTAGTTGAGATCGATTCTATGCGGGCTGGGGCGGGCTTATCGAGGTGTAGCCTTCTGAGGAATTCTTCGATGTGCTCCCTAGTGCCTTCCACAACCACCTCTACGCTTGCGTCGCCCAAGTTAGCAACGTATCCTCTCAAGTTTAAAGCTGTTGCAAGCCTATAAACAAATGGTCTGAAACCTACTCCCTGCACGAGACCGGTTACACGTATAATGGCCCGGGCTGGAGCGCTCATCAGGAACGCCTCAAGAAAAACCGCTTTGCTTAGTTATCGAAGAAGGTGAAGGCTTTAAGCCTAAACGCTTAGGTTTGCGTGCAAGCCTCACTGAGCAAAGCTCTCCAAGGTGGCTGAGTACAAGCTTAAGGCAAACGCAGGGGCTTCTAGGAGGCTGCTTCTCGTGCTTAGAGCGGCCAACGAAGTATGCAGCCTTCAACACGGCGCCGAGCACCCTGACTTCCTCAACCCTCCCCGCTTGGAGCCGGTTCCAGCAGGGCATGGTGCCGCCGTCAACCAGCCCAATGCTGGGATCAATGGCGACTTCAGGGCGAGCCATCATTTGATTCGCCCGCAAGCTCAAGGTCTTCAGCTGCGGGTATTAAACAACTTAACCTCAACCTCACCCATAAACGCGGATTCAGAAGCACATCGTAGTGATGGCCCTACGCTAACTAGAGCCTGGAAATTTCCACTTTCTTGACGAGCCGGTACATCCTGTTCTTTCTTTCGCCTCGCCTCTCCAGAAAGCCGCCGTTGTATAACCTTAGTAGGTATGTGGAGACTGTGGAGAGCTTTAAGCTTTCATTGTATGTTCTAGCATACGCGTCTAAAACATCCTTGCTCGTAAACCAAGAGCTATCACCGAAGCTTTCCTCTAAAACTTGTTGAAGCCTCTCCATGAGCGTTTGGTCTTGTGGCTCCGCTTGATTGTTCGAAGCCTCTGATGATGAGATTATGTCGATGAGGTCTTTAACCATCTGGATCCTCTTCCACGGTATGCTCTTGCCTTGGAAGACTATGGTCATCTTGGAGCCGTCTGGGAAAGACACTGTAAACCTGAAGTCGTTGAAAGCCATAAAAACCACAAGTTACACTCTACAGCTTACAGGTTTACTTTCACAGTTCACAGTTTTAAGTTTTATTATCGCGAATTTTTACATGAGTTAATATAAGAAGCAAGGTGAAAAACTTGGTGATGAAACATCCCAGTTAAATAGAAATTTCACAGAGAAAAAAGAGTAGAAAACAACCTTCTCAAGGTAAATGACGTAGTTTTCCACTAGAAATAGAGGGGTTCCTATTTTTCTACAAACAATTAAATTGTAAAGAAGGAAAAACTGCGAAAACGACATGCAGGCGAGAGCGTATCACCGGGGTCGGTTTCTACAGGAGCAACGTGGTTTTCAAGGAGTTCGTAAATTAGAAGGCACCAATAACATGCTGGAACAAGCCGACCCCGACCCCTGGTTTTCCACTGGAAAAAATTGTAGAAAGAGGATCTTAGATTGAGAGTATAACTATGGTACGAATGTTTTTTTGCTTCTTTTTACTTTTTTGCTTTCCCGTAACTCATTTTTGATTAAGACACTTTATTCCACGTTGGATCTCTCAAACCCATATTTACCTTCCAGTAGAAATGGAGGGGTCTGAGCAGTTTGATTAAGAATACAGATATATCCATAAGCGATAAGGTAAGCTAGCTTCGAAGCCATACCTGAGGAGCGGCAACTTCCATCCACCACCAAAAGGTTACGCGGGATGTTCAGCCAGAAAAGTTTTTTGGAGGGATTGAACACTACTCTCCAACAGATGCCGCAAAGCGGGGTGGGGAAGTCAGGTCATCCCGCGGGGCTCATAACCCCGAGATCGGTGGTTCAAATCCACCCCCCGCTACCAACATTGCTTTCTTAGCACCGTTCAACTACTGGAAACCTCCTGTTCATGATTACAGGATTCCTCGTGGATTCCGTAGGTTAAACAGGTTAAGCTCCAAGTCATTGGATTGGGCTTCTTCGAGTATATAGGATCCGTTGGCATTTTTACGGGTTTGTGGGTTCTGAGTTGGAAAGGCTTGTATGAGGAGACTTCCTAAGCTTTAGTGTAGTTCTTACTACATTGAGATGCATGCTTCTCCTTCTATTTTTATCCACGGGAGCTAGTTCCAATAATTCTTATCTCCAAACAGGTGAGGAACCTTTGAAACTACACAAGTTTTTTAATGCTTTTTCACGTGTAGAGAGAATGTGAAAACGTTGCATCATCACCGCTTTCAACACCGTTTCTTTCACTAAGCCCTGCCAAGTCTCACAAGATTCGGTACTTGGTAATTTTGCGTCTCGACTCGGAGATGAGGATGTTTGTTAATCTTCTAAGAGATCAACGTGATTTTCGTTGGGATTTTTAAATTTTCAGGTTGCAACCTGAAAGCATCGCCCCTTAAGTTTGGGGGAATCAACTTGGAGGAAATGGCACATAATATACAAGCCAATTGATCATGCAGCTTTAATGAACATTTAGTCTCAACTAGGACAGGATAAGCATTATGCAAACGTTTACGTGAGATATCATCCATTGTGCTAGTAGGACTATTTGGTTTAGACATTTTTCCTCACCTCCTTACGAAAAATTAAAAACATGGTGAAAGAGGAATCAACCCAATATTAAATGGTCATGTGCTGCTTGTTAGATGTGTCTAGGAGAGAACATAAGGGCTACACCATCAATCTGGAAGCCCCGCTTATTGGGCGAAAATAGACATCACTGTTTAATATTCAGAGGACCAGCCGGTTGCAACTCGCGCTTTATTACCGCCTTTGTCCATCCACCTTTCCCAACCCATATATAGGAAGCCGCACCGCCAATAAGCTCGGAGAGGGCTATGGTCATCCACAGCCCCGCCGCGCCCATTCCTAAATTCATCGCTGCCAGCCACCCTAAGCCTATTCTAATAACCCAGAACCTCACCACGTTCACCACCGTTGGCACCACGGTGTGCCCCGAACCTCTGCCTACAGACATCCCGAGGAAGGACAACATCATCAATGGTAAGATCCACGCTATGATCGACACAAGCCTTTCGGCCTCCAGCATCACAGCACCATCGCTTGCAAAGACTGAGATCAAGTGGTTTCTCCCAAGGTAAACAACGATAGAGCCTATGAAGACAAGGAGCATTATGGTGTGCGCAGCAGTCAAAGCCGTTTTGCGGGCACGTGATGAGTTTCCGGCCCCCAAATTTTGCCCGACCATTATACTTATGGACATGGTGAAGCCCCTAAGCACTGCGCTCGCCATGTCTAGAACTATGTATCCTATAGCAAACGCCGCGGCAACAACAACACCAAACATGTTGACCAGCGCTTGGTGGAAAATGAATGCAAACCCATCGGATGCAGTCATTATGGTAATCGGTATCCCTATTTTCAGGCTAAGGAGAAGCCAATCCCTATCGATCTTACGTGTGAATCCGATTTTCACTTCAGGGTACCTCGCCATTATGATGCGCAGCATAATCATTCCTGAAAGGAGCCTAGTGACGACAGTAGCTATGGCTGCCCCTCGAGCACCCATCGCTGGGATGGGGCCTAAACCTATAATGAACATTGGGTCGAGAGCCAGATTCATTAAGGCGCCGGCCCCCATAAGTGCCGCCGGCGTTCGCGTATCGCCGAATGACTGCATTATTGTAGCCAGCGACATGGCTACCCCAAAGGCCAGAAAGTCGAAAGCGATAACCTCCGCGTATCCCAAGGCCTCTTCGAGAATTTCACTTGGGACCATGATAAGGTAGGCGAATATATGATGCCTGAAGGCCTCATAAATCAAAAACAGGGCCGTCGATGTGGCGGTGCACAAAGTGAAAAGCTTTGACGAAACATCGCTGACCTTATCGTATCTCTTAGCGCCAACGTACTGTGAGAGCATCGCCAAGTTAGCGTTGGTAATGCCCATAACTATTGAGACGAACGCTAGGAATATTGGCCAATTCATCCTGGGAACGGCAAGGGCATATTGGCTATACCTACTCAGCCAGTAGGCGTCGGTAACATTGTATACAAGCATGATGACGTCTGTGAGCATAAGCGGCAACCCCAACCGAAGCATTGTTGGCAGAATGGGTCCTGAAACAATGGAATCCCTATACTTATCAATGCCTGAAGGACTCATCCTCAAGTCGCCGCCTATAAAGGCAATGCAAAGGAACACGCATAAAAATGAATGGCCAAAACTCAAAAACCTCAACTGGGTTGTGAGGGCTGGCCAACTTTAGCTTCAGCGATGTGAGATCGCATACCACTGTGGAGTTGAGTTGCCGGCATGAATCGATAAGCTGATATTTTGAAAGGGAAACATAGTGTTTGTGTTGGCGCGTAGGGAGAAAGCGAGGCTACGCCACCTCTACGACGTTACGGCATCGTTCTACGGGCCTCTCTACGGCCCCGAGCAGCTTAGGAAATTCCGGGCAATATCAAGACTTACTTTGCTAAAATACCTTAAACCTGAAACAATTTTGGACGCGGGCTGCGGTGCAGGCGTGGTGACGCGTAGGCTTTGCAAGAGGAGGAACAGCCTCATTGTCGGCATCGATTTTTCTGAGGGCATGCTCAGAGAAGCCCATAAAAGGATTGGCGGAAAGCGAAACGTGGATTTGGTGCTTGGAGATGTCGAAAACCTGCCTTTCAGGCCGAGAGCATTTGACTTAATAGTAAGCCTGACTGTCCTGCAGAATTGCCCTCGACCCTTAAAAACTTTAAAGCTCCTCCTACACGCGCTGAGCGCAAGGGGAATCTTGGTCTTAAGCTATCTCAAAAGGGCAGCAAACACGTTGTTCCTCAAAGATCTTTTTGGGGAGAGAATAATCGAGTACCTAGACGCGACGGATAACATACTCATCGTGGACAGCGAGGGGCGAAGCGTTTTTAGCGGTGCGCTACCGAAGCGTTAAGTGGATGAAATCACATATAAGATCCACTTTGAACCAGATAATATGGTATGACAGCTCCAACATCGCAGACTACGAAATCTTCTTTCTGCATAGGGGCGCACCATGTGATGTTAGGAGAATTTCCGCATCTGAGATCACCGGGGTTTTCAGGGGTTGCTTCAGCTTCAAGGATTCTGACGGAACCGAAAAAACCATCCCCTATCATAGGGTTTTACTTATAAAGAACAGAGTTAAGGGCGAGGTGCTATTTGAGAAGAGGCCTTAGCTGCCGTGCGCTTAACGGTAAGCCTGAAAGTATGTCTCAAAATTTCTAGTTCACGATCCTTTGAGTATAACAACATAGAAAAAGCCTGGAGTACCGTGGATGTGAGGGTGGAACCTCACCGCCTTATCCGCGTGCTGGGAGAACCTCCGCAAACCTTCATCTCCAGCGGGTCTCGGCACATCTAGGGGATACGCATTATGGACTTTAGCGGCGTACTCTATTATTTCCTCGCACTCTTCAATGCACATGGTGCACACGGAGTAGAGGAGCCTACCACCTCTCTTAAGCAAGTTTAAGCCTGCGGTGACGAACTGCTTCTGGTAATTGCTTAGATCCCTAGCCTTCTCGTCTGTCAAGTCATCGTATAACTTAGGTCTCACTCCTAAGGCTGAGCAGGGTGGATCAACCATTACTGCGTCCACTTTGCCTCTTAAATCGCTTAGCTCCCTATCTGCATATCTAGAGTCGAGGCACATGGTTCTAGCGTTTTTCACCCCCAACCGCTTTATGTTCTCGTTTAGCCTCTCAACCTTAACCGGTGAGCGATCTATGCCTATTACTAAGCCCTTATTGCCCATGAGCTGGCTAGCGTAGGTCAACTTGCCGCCAGGCGCAGCGTTGAGATCAACCACCACCTCACCCTCTTTCGGGTCTAAAGCCCTCACGGCCAGAACCGACGGTAAGGATTGAGGGTATATGAGGCCAGAGGCATAGATGGCGAGGCTTCTCAGCGGGGGAAGCTTGTAGATGGAGCTGAGATTTTTTACTGCTAATCCCTTGTTGAGGAAGGGTAGATCACGAGAGCTTATAAGCGACCTTCCCATCGCCACAGGCCTTCCCCTAGGGTCTAAGACATTGACGAGGTCGCCCTCCCTGACTCTATCTATGTTTTTTATCCCAGGAACGTAGACGTCGGCGCCGACCATGACTGATTCTGCAGTAAACTTGTCTACGACAACCTTTTTCGGGGTCTCTGGGATTTCGAAGGGTCCTAAGGGTCTAACCAACAAAACGTCGTCTACGAGATCTGTGAATTTAACTTCGAAGCCCAGATTCTCAAAGTAGCGCTCTACGCCGTCTACGTCGCCCCTCAGTTTGTTGACTCGCACCGCATACCACGAACCTGGCGAGGATAGCGATTCTATAACGTCCTGCAGGGAATCTCCATACACTCGGGCGAGTCGGCTTAAGGCAGTAGGCGATGCTTCGTATCCCGGAATCATAACTCCTCGTACCTTGCAGGCTTTCTTTTAACTTCATGGCCGCAAATCGGGCACCTTTTCAAATACTCATTGTAAGTGCTGTTGCATGCGTTACAGTAATAATGCCACTTAATGCGCCTCCTTATAGAGGTAACCTTCAGGCCCTTGTATCTGATCCCGATGTGGGATGCTAAGTTCTGGATTGTGTAGTCGTCGGTTAACAAGAGGGGGTTCAACCCGTGGCGTTTTAGCCTGAGAGCCAAAGCCAATAGAGCCACGTCAGTCTTCGATAACGATGATAGGTCGCCCGTCTTCTTCGCTGCGCTCACTAGCGCTCCCAGATCCTCGGTGGAAGGCTCCACAACGCTTAGTGCGCCCGCATCTTGAAGTATATCTATGCATATCTTGTGCCTCATGGTCTTCACCTCGTCTATAACCTCCGGAACCGTGTAACATTGATGATTTCGAAGGAACTCTATAGAATTATCAACTAGAAATGCGGAGGTATCAATAACCAATGTTTCCCCATCACTGGTTTTCCCGTTAAGCCTCTTTTCCTCCACGAATACGGACGTCGTAGAACTTCCTATAAAACTCGCTCCTGAGGTCTTTTATCCTCATGAATTCCACGTACATCGATGAGCTCGCTATTTCTATGGTGCTTTTCGCCTTCACGAGCTCCGTGAAGGTTCCATCAGAGTACACAGCCGCCCCCCTCCTCTCATCCTTCGGAAACGAAACTTGGATCACGCTGTTCTGAGGAAGCACAAGAGGCCTTACACCCAGCTTTAAGGGGTTCAGCACCGTCACAACGATGCATTGAACGAGTGGATCGACGAGCGGCCCCCCTGCTGAAACCACGTAAGCCGATGAGCCGACGGTTGTGGACACCAAGGCGCCGTCGGCTTTACCGCTAAACACGCCAACTCCATCGGATTTGAGCGTGAAGCCCACAACTTTAGCCAGCTTAGAGGTGAAGATTAACACATCGTTAAGAGCCTGACCCCTCTCGACGCCATCAATCTTAACCGAGAGCAGGTTAGCCCTTTGCAGATAGTAGTCGCCGGCCAACACCTTATCTAAAAATTTAGGAACCTCGTTAACTTCAACCTCGCAAAGGAAACCCATAAAGCCCATGTTTATCCCAAGTATTTTGAGGGGGGGCTTCAACCTCTTCACGGTCCATAATATCGTCCCATCGCCGCCTACGGTTATTATGAAATCGGCTTTCTTCAGGGCGTCCAGGGTGGACGAAGCCCCTCTAACCTCTGGATTTCTGCAGAGCCCTGCCACAGCCTCATCGACTAGTACTTTAACGCCCCTATTCGTTAATCGGAGGAATATATCCTCAACTAACCTTAGAGCATCCTTCAAGTCCTTTCTAGCTACTATTCCTACGCATTGAACGCTTAACTTTCATCACCTGACGCCGTCGAGGTTCAGGGAGCACCTACCTTGTCCGCACTATCTTCCTCCTTCCGAGGATCTCCCAAACCTCTACCTCTGTTCCCACTGAGAGCTTGTCAGCTATCTGAGGGTCTATGGTATCCTTGGACACCTCATACGACTCGTAGCTCGATAAATCCATTATCTGGATTGAAGAAGGCATAATCGATATTACTTGAGCAACCTTTTTGTCGACCACAGGTACATCGACTTTTTGGTCTACAGGTACAACTATGCTCCTCTTAACGCCATCAAATATCCCCATGGCGGTTATGCGCACCTTGGCTGACCCGTGCTTTCCGGGTTTCGATTTTTCAGCCTCAACTATCCTGCATGGCTCACCGTCGATTACGACATAGGACCCCTCTTTGAGGGAACCTGCATCTACCGGTCTCTTCGACATCTTGTAGCCTCCCTCAGCTGGGCAGAGAAGGTACTCTCTATTCATTTTTAAATTTTTACCAAGCAACGTCGTAGCTGTACAGTAGCCCCCTTCTCTATTGCTAGGAATTAGGCACATGTATGGAAGAAAACCTTAATAGGCACCGTCGGACGAACCTACGGTCCCTTCGTAACCATTGCTGTACTTGTTTAACAGGTACTTCACCATCTTTTCAAAAGCCCTCCTTCTATGCGATATCTTGTTCTTGAAGCTGGGATGCAGCTGCGCGTAGGTCAACCCTCCCAGACCATTAGGCTCGAATATAGGATCAAACCCCCATGAGGCCCCCTTAGCTTTGTACGCTATTTTCCCTTTCACTTCACCTATGAATACGAGCCTCCTCCTCCCGTCGTGAAATACGGCTGCCGACTTGAACGTGGCCCTCCTGTTCCTCACGTTCCTCATGATCTTTAGTATTCCATCGCAGCCTATGGTCTTAAAAACATAGGAGGAGTAGGGGCCTGGGAAACCGTTCAGCGAGTCTATAAATAAGCCGGCGTCTTCCACTATGACTGGCCTTCTTAGCTTCCTATAGGCCTCTTTAGCCCTGAACATGGCTACTTCGCTTAAATCTTCGGCTTGGATTTCTGGGACGCTCAAGAGTGCTACCTCCACTTTCACGCCCAGCTCCTCTAGGATTGAGGTGCTTTCGCTCACCTTGTGAGGGTTGTTGCTCACGTAGAATGTGTTGAGCTTCATACTTTACAGACTACTGCGCGCAATATTTATGTGCATCCTTCATAGACTCTTCTTGCTTGAAGGGTAGCAGAAAGTAAGGTGGTAGCGCTATGCGCAAAAGCAGGAAGAAGGGCTCTTCGCATTCCACACGACCCATAACAAGCGAAGTTGCCGCAAAGGTGAGGCTATCAGAAGAAGAGGTCGTATCTCTAATAATCGATTACGCTAAAAAGGGGCACAAACCATCAATGATAGGCATGATACTGAGAGATCAGCACGGCATCGCCCTGACGAAGCCATTAATAGGCAAGAAAATCACGGAGCTGCTTTCAGAAAAGGGGTTAGCTCCCTCCACACCTGAAGACCTTCTCAACTTGATAAAGAAAGCCACGAGGATCAGGCGACACCTCGAGGAACATCCAAAGGACTTCTTCTCTCTAAGAGGACTTCAGCTGACGGAGTCCAAGATTCACAGGCTTGCGAAGTACTACAAGCGGAGGAGATTGCTGCCACCTGATTGGAGATATGAACCCTCTAAGATGAGCCTAGCATCCTGATTCTCAAAGCTGAGTATTGTATGTCCTCCACGGGCAAGAGTCAAGATGCAGCTCAACTGCGCGAGGCTTCTTCACGTATAGCTGAGCACATAGAAAAGAGCCCGATGGACCTGTGCGTGATAATCACCCACTATGATGCCGATGGATTGGCGGCGGCTTCTATAATCGCAAGGGCATTAACTAAGCTCGAGAGATCGTTTATTGTTAGGGTAATAGATCAAGCTGACGAAGAAACGTTAGGTAGCGTACCTAGAGGCGACTACTACATATTTACGGATTTGGGCAGCTCTGCCATAGACATCGTGGTTAGGCTAGGACTCAAACCCGCCAGCATAATAGACCACCACGAACCTAACGATGTAAAGGAAGGCGTCAAAGACGTTCAAGAGCTAAACCCCCACCGCGCAGGGATTGATGGAGGAAGAGAGGTCAGCGCATCGGGGTTAGCGTACCTAGTATCTAAATCCATGGGCGTTGAAGATTCTGTGGCCCCCTATCTGGCGATAGCTGGTGCTGTCGGTGATCGACAAGAAAACAGCGCTCAAGGATTCATGGGCATTAATAGGATAATAGTCGAAGAGGCCGTGGGCAAGGGTTTAATAAAGAAGACCGTTGGGCTACGGCTCTACGGCGTTCCAAAGCAACCGCTTGTAAAGTCACTTGTTTACACGGTTGACCCGGTACTTCCAGGCCTAACTTACGACGAAGCTGCATGCCAGCGATTCCTTGAAAGCACGGGGATACCGTTAAAGAAGCCTGACGGCTCTCCAACAACTTACCGAGATCTAAGCATAGAGGATATCTCAAAGCTGGCTACAAACCTTGTAAAGCACATGCTAAGCAAGGGGCTGAGCGCGAAGGTAGCTGACATGCTCTTCGGGCACCTCTACGAATACCTACTTGAACCTGAGCCTTCACCGCTTAGATACGCGCATGAATACGCACAGGTGCTGAATGCATGCGGCAGGCTCAGGAGACATGGAATAGGGCTTGCGCTATGTCTTGGCGATAGGGAGAAGGCCTTAAGCCAAGCAGAGCTAATTTCCTCCGAGTATAGGAGGAGGCTTGCTCAATACATTTCGCTTCTACGAAATGATGCGTCGTATGTGAGACAACTCAATAACATACAGATCATGAGGCTAAACGGCATTGTCGACGATAGGATCATAGGTGCCATTGCCTCAATCGCCTTGTCTTCCTATCTCTGCAACCCTGATAAGCCGCTGATAGCGGCGACGACGTCCTCCCAAGGAAAAGTCAAGATCTCCGCCAGAATGCAGGAGATGCTGTTGAAGCGAGGCATAGACTTGGGCCTCGCAGTCAAGCATGCAGCTGAACTTGTCGGAGGGAGCGGGGGAGGCCACAGCACCGCAGCTGGCGCGCTGATACCGGCTGACTCGTTGGATGATTTTATAAAAACCGTGGATTCGCTCATTGGAAAGCCAGCAAAGCAGGGCTCCGATCCGTGTAGCCTTTAACAATCACGGGCAGCCCTTGAGTATTGGAGCAATAACCCTTCAACTGAAGGTAACAAATTAACGGGTTATATGAGGAAAGTTTATACATGATTGCACGCGTTTGCTTCGCGTTAAAGGCTCTGTTGCAGTCCTTTTGGTTGAGATCGATTGACTACCGAGAACAGCTAAAAACCGAGGTGAAGGTTCTTGAGAGGCGGGTTGCCTAAGCTGCGCGTGACGGTGGAGGTTCGAATATACGCATCGAATATGGTGGAAACACTTGTAGATGCCATCAAACCTGACAACGTCGGCATCCCACAAGGCATGAGGCTCTGCACGAGAATAGATGAAGAAAGCGGCAACTACCTTAAGATAAGGGTTGATCATCACAAAATACCTCCCCTGCTAAACACCTTGAATGACCTCTTCTCCTGCATTCAACCAGCATTTAAGCTTCTCAGCGAGTTAACCTTGCAAAGGCATGGTTGAAAAAATTTAAATTGTCGTTTCATCGTCTCTACGATATATCACCGCCTCTCCAGAAATAAAAAGTAGGGTGTCTTCTGTGTCTTCAAGAAAAGCTAAGGCGCTGAGGGCCCAGCCGAAGGCGTGGGTCACAATAGTAGCGCCTAAATGTTTCGGCTACACGGAGATAGGAAAGGCGCTTGTACCTTCCCCGGATAGGGCCATTAAGAGAACAGTTTGGACGACTCTCTACGCTATAACGAACGACTTTGCTCATCAACACATAAAATTGCTCTTCCAAATAATCAAGGTTGAAGGCGATAAAGCCTACACGATATTTAAAGGTCACTCTTTGGCAAGAGATTATATTAGGAGCCTGATCAGAAGAGGGTCCTCGAGGATCGCCAGTATATTTAACGTTCAGACGAAGGACGGTTACAGCTTGAGGATATCCATGTTGGCAGTGACCGTGAGGAGGGCTAAGACATCCCAGAAGTCGATGATAAGGAAGGCGATGAGGGATGTGGTTGCGCAGCGCGCCTCAGAGCTAAACTTCGAGGACTTCGTTCAGGAACTCACGTTGGGCAAGGTTCCATCCGATGCTTACAACAACGCCAAGAAAATATACCCACTAAGAAAAGTAGAGGCCATGAAAAGTAAGCTTCTTCGAGTACCCCCCGAAAGCGAGGAGGCCAAAGTCCTCTACCAGTCTATTTCCATTTAAAGGGCGAGGAGCTTACAGCGGCGTCGTAGATGGGCCTTGAAAAGAAGGTAACCTTCTCGGAGTATAACGCGATAAGGAAAAGCTGGAATAAAAGCCTCTTAAAGGTAGCAATATGTTATCCCAATGTTTACAGGGCTGGCATGGCTGGACTCACGGTTCAACAGCTCTACTATCTCTTCAACCTGGACGACGAGGTTTTATGTGAGCGCTGCTTCTTAAGTAAGAACCCTAAGACAGTGGAGAGCAGCGCGAACCTTAAGGCCTTCGACGTTGTGGCGTTCACGTTGCAATACGAAGAGGACTACATGAACGCACTCAGGATGTTAATCAATTCCGGCATAAACCCTTTAGCCGATGCTCGCCCAGAATCAGATCCCTTAATTATAGCTGGTGGCCAAGCTGTATCGGCAAACCCTCTACCCCTCTCCAGGATATTCGATTGTATATTCATAGGTGAACTTGAACCGGAGCTGCAGATGGTTTTAGATGCGCTGAAAGGGCGTAGAACCAAAAGCAGCAGATTGAGAGAACTATGTGAATTGGACTGCATCTACCACCCTGGCAAGAACTATGTTAAGAGATCCGTGGCGCTAAACCTTGACGAAACCCCCCACATAACCTCTCAAATTATGCCTTGCCTCGGTGAGGCCCTTGTTGACCCCGTATTTTCCTCCTCCTCTTACGTAGAGATCTCTAGATCTTGCGGTAGGAGGTGTCGTTTCTGCTTAGTCTCGTGGACCAATGGACCGTTCCGTTTCAGGAGCTTCTCAAAAACCCTGGAACTCGTTGATTTGATAGTGCAGCGCAGCGCGGGGAAACGCATCACGCTTTTGGGTGCAGGAATATCAGACGTTCCGCATCTTAAAGACATATGCAACGAAATCAGCGGAAAGGGGCTGGAACTCTCCATTCCATCACTTAGACCTGATGCTATAGATCCCGAACTCCTAGAGCTAATGAAGAGAGGGGGACAGAAAACCTTGGCGCTCGGGGTCGAGTCGCTGTCAGGGGAGTGCAGGGAGTTTCTCGGTAAACCATACGATGATGATGTATTGGAGAACGTCGTAGAGATGGCGGTAGATGAAGGCTTAGCGGAGGTTAAGCTGTACCTCATAGCCTGCCTGCCTAGAGAGAATCTAGAGACCGTTAAACCTCTGCTGCAAAGATTGTTTAACTTCCTGAGCAAGGGAAAAACCGTTATTCACTTCTCCGTAAACCCGTTAATCCCTAAGCCTAACACCCCGTTCCAATGGCTTCAGCCCCCCAGGCCAAGTACCGTGAAGAGCTGCTACAGTCGCCTTTCAAAAGCGCTAAGGCATCCGAAAGCGAAAGCGCACTTCTTGAACCCCTATAGGGCATTGGTACAAGCCTTGTTATCACTAGGCAATGATATTCTCGGCCTACGCCTTTTAAAGGCTATTGAAGGATCACCGCTCAATTGGCGTTTAACCTCGAAAATACTTTCGAGCGCTTTTGTTGGAGTTAAAGCGGAAAACCCCTGGGATATAATCGATTTAGGGTACGATAAGGGAATGTTGAGGGCGAGCTTCGAGCGTGCCATGCAGCTTCTGGGTTTGCACATGTGAGGCGATCGCAAGAGATTAGATAATACCCGATGTCTTTGTAGCAGGTTTAATATTTCATGGTCGATGCCAATTAAACGAGGTCGGCTTCCGATTTTTCCCAGAACTGCACTTGACGTACATCACATGCCTCAACGCCCCTCAAACGAGTTAATAACATCCCTAGGCCCCCTCATAGGGCTTGAATGATGGCAGAGTCAACATCAGCTCTGCATCACATGAATGGTCGACAATACCTTCAATTGGAAAACCGGTACATCTAGTACACGGAGGGATGTGCAAGACACGGTTCATCCTTCTATTTTCTTTAAGGGATATTCAAGCCTTCCTGCGAGGAGTCTTAGAACTTCTTCTAAGACCTCGTCGCACCTCTTCTGCGAGGTCAAACAAGCGGCACCCGCATGGCCGCCGCCTGATCCGGAGGCTGCTACCCCCATCTTTTGGAGTTCTCCTCCTAGGTGGAGTCCTGTTGCTTTGATGAAATCGTCGCTAGCCCTTACGCATAGCCTAGAGCCTTCTTTACATTCATTGCAGACCGCGGCGATATCTGCTCCAATATCTACTAATGCTCTGGCAGCTGAAGCCTCGTAGGAGCCCACCCTAGACACGGCTACTATCCACCTTCCCGCTGAGTACAGCGTAGCCCGCTGAGAGGCCTTCAGCCTAGCGATCTTCTCCGAGTAGTCTAAAGGTAAATATAGGATTGTCGACGCCTCGCTCAATGATGCACCTTCAGACAATAGGAATGCCACTTTTTCGCATGTTTTAACTCCACCTATGAGTAGCCTCCTTGAGTCCGAGAGTATCCCAAGCAGCAAACCCAGAGCCTCTTTTCGGCTCGGTTTTAAGTTCAGGCTTTGCATAACATCGCAAACAACTTCAGCTGTAGCTGTGGCTTCCTCGTCGATTATTTTGATGGCTTTTTCGGGGATGTTAGGTGATAGTCTATGATGATCTATTATCACTGTGGGCACGTCGTGTTTTACGTCTTTGACTAATGGACCTAGGTGTAGCGGATTGTTCACGTCGACTAGGACGCATAAGTCATGTTGTGGCAGACTCTCCCGCTCCTCAACTGCTTGTAATAGTTCAAGCCTTTCCAAGACAACTCTCGCTGACGCGCTCATCCTTGAGGTTACTACGTCAACCTCAATTGAAGAATTTATCCTTTCCAGAATCTTTTTAACGACCCAGCTGCTCAGAACCGCATCTACGTCGCTGTTTTGGTGGCTTAGAATGACTGCCTTTTTAGAAGCCTTAGCAGCCCTCAATACATCTATCAACGTCGTTTCTTCACGGAGAATACCTCATCACTTCTAGCCTCGCGGGCCTTAAGCGAATGGTGCTCATCCGGAGGTTTGGAACCCCGATAGCGATTGACTTAGATCAAGCCTCAACTCCTCAAACCTCTTTCTGGCCTGCGCCTCCTGCTTTTCCAGCGTCTTTATATGTAGTTCCAGCGTCTCTTTTCTGTCTACAAGCTCTTTGGTCACATTCTCCCTGTTAGCCTTTATCAGCACCCTACCAGCAAACTTAAAAACCGGAGTTGCATCATCGATGCCCTTAAGCTCCTCCAGCGTCTTCTCGATTTCCCTCAGCTCCAGCTCTAGCTGCTGCCTTCTAACAAGCAGAGCCTTAATACGCTCCTGTATTTCTTGAAACTGCATGATCTTATGCTGCAACTCAGGGGGTATTTGTGCTTGCATCTTCATCACCCGAAACAACTTCACATATCGCGTTCGTCCACCTTAAATATGAATTCAGCACTGCCCTTAACCGGCTCAGGCTTTTAGAGTAAAATCTTATTATTAACTTTTCCCCTTCAAAAGTTGCCTTCACGTTAAAGCCCTTGCTTGCACCCTCTACTTCTGGCTTTAGGGCCGAGCATATGGCTTTCTTTAATGCTTTGTCTTCCACGAATATTTCGATGGTTGCGCTATGTTGATGGCAGGACAACGTCCTTCACGCTCAGAGTCGGCCCAAATGGTAGGTTTGCACTTCTATCTATAAACGTTATCTCTACGTCGTCCTTCCTAACTTCCACATTCATTATCCACCTGCATTCATCGCATGATTCCTCGCAGCACTCCACGTCAAAGAGCGTCGGGAGAAACCTAGCAACTCTAGCTTTCTGACTTGCCCAACCCTTGTACGCAATGGTTATCATCGCCTCTACCGGCGCCCTCACAGTTTTCTCATGCTCCCTCGTTAATTTAACTCCCGACAAAAGCAATGAACCTAAGTATGCTGTGCCCTCAGCCTCGGTGGCGTAGAAATCCATTTTGCTTGGGTTGCCGCCTCTAGCTTGAACCAAAATTAACCTGGTCGCCTTCAATCTCAGGGCAATTTTTATCAGATCGCAGAACCCCTTCTTTCCTCGCGCCACATAACGGCTGGGGGTTAATGCGCGCGCTAAATCGCGGCAAAAGGTCCGCATTCTATTAGATGGAATGCGGGATGTTGATATTACGCGGTTGCACTTCAATGGAGGAGTTGAAGGTGAATAAAGGCGCCCCATTTATAACCCTGTTATGGGCACGTAAGCTCCTCCAGCGAAGGTTGTTTCGCATTTTTTACAATGCCATATTCCCACGGCTTTGCGCCTCAGCGTGCCCATGGAACCGCACTGCGGGCACTTGTGGGGACCCCGTTTCTTAGCCTCTACCTCCGCTACCACCTTGCGGATGGTTGAACCATACCTTGCCCCAAATCTGCCTGTTGAACCCACCTTTTTAGTTCTTCCCATAGCCTGTGGCCTCCTTAACTGCGTTCACAAGCTCCTCTACCTTTTTTCGTGCAATATTAACGCATCGTAGGGTTTCCTCTATGCTTAAAGCTTTTTCTCCTCTCTTCTGGATGGAGCATGTCTTATCGCCTATGAAGGTCATGGTGAGGAAAGCATCAGCTATCTCCTCCTCGTCGAGGCACGGATCAATGAGCAGCTTGTCGCCTACCTTGGCAACGGTGATCGTGGCTGGAACACCCTTTATCGGGAGCTTTTGTCTCGCGCTCTTGTCCAATGTTACCTCGCCCTTATCGTTGACGGCGGCTTTAGGCAGAGTAGCGGTTAGAAGAGCGGCAACTGAGGCCATGGCTGATGCATCCATCAGATTTCCATCGTGATTCAGGGCGTGGATGTCAACCCATATCTCCCATACTGCTTTACCTGGAATAATGCATAGCTGCTTCAGGTCCACCATTTCGGACCTCCTTAAACCTCGATCAATGACTCTTGCCAGTTCTATTGCGTTCTCGTCGGGTGGTCCGGGCTCAAATGTGGGAGAGGCTATTGGAAGGAACTCCGCATTCACTATCAACACCCCCATGTCGGGGGTGTCCGGAAACGGCACCCCTATGTTCATTTTCACCCCTGCTATTGTAAGGGTTTTTCCCAGCCTAACCTCCGCTGAGCCGTCAGCGTTGGGCACAATTCCGCATCTTATTTCTATGTTCCTTACATCCTCAAGCCCTCTGTCGTCAGTCCTTTTATTTGAGGAAAGTGCTTCCATGATCTGTTTCCTTCTAACTTTCGACATCATAAAGGCGACACCTTCTAGTTAACTTTACGCGCCTCAAGGTACTTTGCTTTTAACGCGTTTTTCTGCCTCTCGTATATATCCCTGCAAGCCTTGGAGACCATGGCTATCGCTTTTTCCAGCTCCTCAACGCTTAGCACACCATCCAGTTGAAGGAGCGTTACCTCGTTCCTGTTAGGCATCATTGCTAAGGGCATGTCAACTTCTCCATGCTTATCCTCGGTGTCTGTAACGTCGAGGACGAGTACACCATTTACTTTTCCAACAGAGCATGCCGCCACCAAGTCCCTCATGGGGATGCCGGCTGACGCCAGCGCCAGCGAAGCGGCTATTATGCTCGCACATCGCGTGCTCCCGTCGGCATTTATGATCTCCACGAACACATCGATTACTGTGAAGGGAAACTGCTCTAAGAGTATTGCAGGTGTCAACGCCTCCCTTATCACCTTTGACAGCTCTATTTCCCTTCTGCTCGGGGCAGGCGATTTCCTCTCCTCCACGGAGAATGGAGTCATGTGATACCTGCAGCGGATCACTGCCTTATCCGGGGAGGCCAAGTGGCGTGGATGAACTTCCCGGGGGCCGTAAACCGCTGCGTAAACCTTCGTATTACCCTGCTCAACATAAGCTGAGCCATCGGCGTTTTCGAGTACGCCGACAGTCATCTTTATGTCCCTTATTTCGTCAGGCTTTCTACCATCGATTCTAAGGCCCTCAGGGGATATAAGCGCTAGGTTTTTAGCTTCCAAATATCTCAACCTCCTTTTTCAACTTGAAGCATGCTTTGGATTTGTTGAGTAAGACCGCTTGTGTGGGCTTCTTGCTCAACCTTGCGGATAGCTTTCTCAGCTAAATCTTCCAATTTCGGCTCCTTCCCTTTTATCCATATATAGCCGTTTTGCCCTACTATTATTTTACACCCTGTCTCCTTCTTTATTAGGTTGACCATGGAGCCCTTTCTGCCGATGAGCCTCGGTATTTTGGCTGGGTTGATTTTTATGAGCCTTCCATCTATTAGCCTACCCAGATCCTTATCTCTGCATGTTAGCAGTGCGTCGGAGTACTTGTCGAACTTCGCCACTTTACACACCATAGTTTCGCCTATGTCGAGGTACTTTGCTAAGTCCTCAGTTAGCACGCTCTTGCGTGGGGGTACAAATTCGCTGGCCTGCAACACGGCCTTGTAGTGAGAATTAATATCGAGCACGTAGGCCGTTGGCAGGAAATCGGTGACAATGCCTATGACTACATCCCCCACTTTGGGTATGTAAGGACCCTGCAGCGGCACCACTCTTATAACTCCCTTTTTGTACTCCACAATTCCAATGGTTATGGAATAAATTCTGCCGTTCTCCCTATATGTATAGGAACCGACGCCGTAGTCCCCTTCGGCGAGCAGCTCGCCGGGAACCACTACATCCCATTCTTTGAAGTAAATCGGTATTCTCGACCACCTCTCTCAGCTCTTGCCGGTAACTTTAACTTCAACTCCCCCATGAGTTATCTTGTTGATCTTGTCGAGCAGTTCAAGCTGTAATCCAGCGGGTATCTCCACCTCCCCCCTCCAAGACCCATCATTTAGCCATTGGCTCCTCAACACTTCGCCGTATCGTGGGAGTAGCGAGTACACTTTATTCGCATATTGTGAGGGGGCCTTTACCTCCAGCATCACCTTGGATATCTTAATAGGTATTTTGGTTTTTAAAAGCTTAATGACCTCAAGCGCCTGTGCTTCCGAGTCTTTAAACGGGTCTATTGAAATCCTGACCTCGTTGAGCAGGTTCTCAACCCTTGTAGGCGGTATGGGCAGCCCAGTCTTAGCGTCTACGCAGTTTCTAGCTATAAAAGTTATTATTTGTCTCCTTTTGTTTTCAACTAACTCCCTTCTTTGCTGGGTCGTTAATTGGATCTCTCCCCTCATTATTATTTGTCTGCCAACCTCGTAGGGATCCAGGGTTTTGAAGAACTTCTGGAGGACATCTTTGGAGGCCCTCAGCCCCTTCTTGGCATCCTTGTATATTATGTCATTTATCATGGCGTCTTTAACTTCTACTTTTGCTCCTTGCTTCATCTGCCAAGCTTTCTCCGGGTTCACGAGTATCTCAAACCGCTCAGAACCTAAAGCTAACCTCGCTATGGAGTACTCGTTTTCATTGCTCATAACTATTTCATCCGGTCTTAAACTTCTCCACTATCTCCTTAAGTTCTTCTGTCTTGAGCTTGTCGAAACGCCCAGTCTTAACCTCAGCCACGGCGATCTCTATCTTGTCGGCGCTCAGCCCCCCCTCAACTATTGCCTCCATGCACTTCAGCGCCAGCTTTATTCCATCCTGTATGGTGGCATTACGGGTGTAATTCTTTTCGAGGACTTCAGTGGCCGTCTGAGCGCCTGCCCCTATCACGACCGCGTGGTATCCCGCATAGGCTCCGCTGGGCTCAGTCATGTAAAGTTTCGGCCCCACCTTATCAACCCCAGCAATTATGAACGAGACGCCGAAAGGCCTCACACCTGCGTGCTGCGTGTAGAGCTGCTTTAGATCGCTGATTTTGCGCGTCAAAACCTCCACATCGATTGGCTCGTCATAGATCATCCTGTGGATTTGCGCCTCGATCCTCGCTCTATCTATCAACACTCTGCCGTCCGACGCCAAGCCCGCGTAGGCTATTCCCACATGATCGTCTATTTTCCATATCTTTTCCATCGTATCGGGATCAACAAGGGGTGATATCCTTTTCTTCTCAACAGCTACAACCACACCATCTTGACATTTAACACCCAAAGTGGTCCATCCTCTCTTAACTGCTTCAAGGGCGTACTCAACTTGATATAACCTCCCTTCGGGGGAAAACACGGTTATGGCTCTATCATAACCCATGCCAGGTGGAGTGAACATTTGAGACACCTATTACCTCTTATTGTTTAAGGGCTGAACTTTAGAGTAATGTGTTAGTCTAATAATTTTTTCGCAATATGGGGGCTCTTCAAGCTGTAGGCCCATACGGGGCACATGTAGCTGCATTCGCCGCACCTCACGCAGTTATCGTGCACCACGTAGGGTGCACCCTCCTCGCTCAGCATCGCGGCGCCGTGCGGACAAATCACTGTACATAACATGCACTTAGTGCAAAGAACCGCCCTTGCAACGCATCGAAATATCCTGTATAGGTCGTTGCCCTTGCTTTTGACGAGAATCTTGCTGTCGCTTCTTGTAAGTTCCCCTGCAACTCTCCTTCCAAGCCTGAGGATGGCTTTTCCTTCCTGGATTGAGACATCATAGAAGACCCTCAAAACGCTTAAGACGCTTTCGAACCTATCCCCGCCATTCACCGCTACGCAGTCCTCATCAACCGGGAGGTATTGATGTTGCCCGCCTTTAAATTCTCCTCTTCCTCGGCCGTTCCGCACGGGCTGCTTGAAGCGCCACCTCCACTGCTCCAAGAGCCTATCGTAGTCGTCAAGATTCATGAGCTCGTAGGCCCTCCTCGCATAGTCGGTCCAGGCTTCACCCATAATCTCCCTTGCTAACATCATTTCGGCCACATCCATGCTTGGACATACCCAGCACCCTATTCTTTCAAGGCCTTTGAGGTATAGCGGGTTAACTTTAACGCCCTCCTTTATGAGGTAGAGCCACACGTCCAAGGTGCTCCAGTCGTATATGGGTGAAACGCCTCTTTGACCCTTCACCCATATGCTCTTCCACATCCAGCCTTGCCTCTTCCGCTTAGAAGACTCAACACTTCTTGATCCTATAAACGTCAGACATTCCCCTCCCAGCTCCTTCACGACGCGGGCTAGGGGGGCTAGCTTGCACGTCTTGCAGCACCACCTGAAATCTCTTGCAGGGGGGCCGAACAACTCGATTGCCTTGAAGAAATCGACGGGGCCACTCACCTTTATTAGCTTATCCCTCAAGCCGATGGATTTTAAGACCTCTTCAACGTACTCCTTGGTTTCAGGGTACTCTATGCCGGTGTCTGAAAACACCACGGAGTATTCTTTACCGATCTTGCTTAGCGCCTTTTTAACGAGAAGAAGCGCAGCTAGGCTATCCTTGCCGCCGGAAAAGGACACCAAGATTGGCTTGTCGTATCCGGTGCACACCTCAAGTATAAGCTCAATGGCTTTCCGCTCTTTTTCCTCTAAGCTTGATTTGTTTGCCTCTACGACATCCTTCCACGTCGCCTTTCTGCCTATAAGCTGCGGATCTCTGGGTTCACATGTGCGTCTTATCTTTACCACGGGCCCCCTCCCCCTCTCCATGTTGTGGTAGAAGTCTTGCGTAGCTTTGCCGACCGCTACCGCCTTCCAGTGTTCGTTAATCACGTAGACGTAATCGTCGCTGCATATGCTGGTATCGTACTCAACAACGCCTGGTGCTAAGAGGCTGCTTCCCCTCGACACTATGGCCCTCTCAGCACCTCCATCAACCATGACCCACTTGCGGGCCCTTTGTTGTGCCAGCCTCCGAGCCCCCTCCATGTATGGTATAAAGGACCAATTCCTGCCCTTAAGCTCAAATCTCCATATTCCTACAGCGCTTCCATCAACTATGACCTCGTATGCTAAATCCACGTGGGGTATCTTGTTCAAAAGCAAGACATTGTCCTCGGGCACTATGAGTAGCAGCGCCTCTTCTCCGTAAATCCTCCTCACCGTTTCGCTTAACCTCAGCCTTTCCGAGCTGAAAAGGGGCTTCACGTTGTTGGGGGGCGTTATTTTAACTTCAAGTAAAGCATCATTTTCTAGACATAACTCGCACCTACTCGCTAAGAGGGGAACATTGCAATTTCTACACCAAAAAAGAAGTCCCTTCGGCATAGTCCGTGCCTTTCCCGTTGAATGAATGGGTTTAAGGCGTCAGCCTTGTCCTGTCCCGCGGGAACAACACTACTTCCCTTATGTTTTGCCTGTTCGTAAGCACCATCATGAGCCTAGAGAGCCCCAAACCCCATCCAGCATGCGGCGGCATACCGTAGTCGAAAACCCTTAGGTGATCTTTGAAGCTTTCGACATTTAGCCCCTTCGCCTCTATGCTCTTCTCTACCTCTCTCCGAGTATGTATCCTGGTACCTCCGCTTGCCAGTTCAATGTGCTTGTACATAAGGTCGAAGCTTTCCGTGATCTTAGGGTTGCGGGGGTGGGGTTTTATGTAGAAGGGCTTTGCTTCTAGGGGCCACTCAACTATGAAGTAGTAGCCGTTGAACTCTTCGCTTAGCGCTCGAAGGATGGGCGTGGTTAAGTCGTCCCCCCAATTTAAGTTTAGGCCCCGCTCCTGGGCCATTTCCACAGCCTTCGAGTAAGTTACTACAGGGAAATGGGCTTCGGGCTTCTGCAGCTTGCCACCTATTTTCTTCAGCAGCTCGTAGGAGGGGGATTTTTCCAAGCGATCGTAGACGTAGAGCACGCAATCCTCTAAAATCCTCATAGCATCCCTGTAGTCTATGAAGGCGGCCTCCACGTCCACGGAAACGAACTCATTGAGATGGTATGGCGTGTTCGACTCTTCAGCTCTAAAATACACACCAACCTCGTATACCCTTTCAAAACAGCTCGTAAGCACCTCCTTGTAAAGCTGGGGGCTCTGAGCGAGATACGCATCTCTATCGAAGTACTGTACTTTGAACAGTTGCGCACCTCCTTCAGTTGCTGAAGCTAATATTTTGGGGGTTATAACTTCCATGAAACCACGTTCATCAAGGTAGCTTCTTATAGCCTTCAAGACCTCGTGCTGTAACCTAAAAACAGCGACCTCCGTTGGTCTCCTTAAATCCATGAACCTAGACGCCATCCTAGTATCGAAATCTGCGGGAACCTTACCCGAAACCTCCATGGGTAAAGGGGTCTTAGCTAGGTTGAGGATCCTCACGGCGTGGGGCAGAACCTCGACGCCCAACTTGCTCTTCTCCGATCTCCGCAGCGTGCCCTTCACAGCCACTACGCTCTCGCGAGTTAAACGCATGGCTCTATCCAGGAGCTCGGGGGGTACCTCACCCTTCTTTATGGTTACCTGCGTTATCCCGGTCCTGTCCCTCAGGATAATGAACTTCAGCCCACCCAAGTCCCTTATCTCGTGAACCCATCCCATGAGAACTACTTCTGCTCCATCAGGAAGCGAGGCCAGATCGCTGTTGCTCTGGGTCTTTCGGAGCTCGTCGAGTTGATCTGTCCTGTCATCTTCTCCAGCCATTGGCGATCGAAGACATATGCTTAAGCAACAATATAAACGGTTTCTCCCAATAGCTCCCGCGCAACTTCCTCTAGCGCCTTAACGTCGGCTGGCAACTTCTTGAGGTCCTCCGTAGATACCCTAACTGTACTCTCACAAGTACCGTCAGGCAACCATATAGTGTTCAGAGCCACGACCTTAGCTGGAAACAGTAGCTGGCTTAAGAAGCCCCTTAGCGATGGGGATTTCTCCACTATCCTCACGTTGAGGCCCTTCTCGTCGCCTAGGGCCTTCCCCACCTTTCTCCAAAGCATGCTTAAAGTTTTCGACCTGCATCCTACTAGGACAACCAGCAGGTCACCCCTTTGGACGGCTTTATGGAATACGCAATCCCTGATTTGAGGATACTTGGTTTCATTGTCAAGAAACCACTTGGCAACTTCTATGTCAAGCTTCGTTATTTCTCCCTTCCTCAGTTTTTCATCGCACGTCTTACATAGCAGGCCACTCTTCAGGCAGAAGTAACATATCGGGAACTGCAACTCATATCCCCTTGGCTTTATTTATTAGCTATCGTGATTGTAATTGTGCTTAGGTTAACAACTTTCCCCTTATCGTTCACGAGCCTTTCACTACCGATTTCTAGGCTTTTTACTCTAACGGATGGGATAAACTTTTTCTTAACAATATTCACGACGTCAACAGCTTTCGATATAGCCTTTCCTCGAGCCTTTATCACCACATCATCAAATCCTTGGTGGAATAACGTTAGACAAGCTAATACATAGCTCATAGGGGGTTTCTGACCTATAATTATTATGTTGTCATTCATTCCACTTCCCCTCGTCAAGCGGGCATGCCCAGGTTTTCAGAACGTCGTTACCCTCCTCTCCAACTACATCTCCTTTTTTAAACTTTAGCTCTCCAAGTAAAATTTATCTAACAGCTCCCTGGCTAGGAGCCTAGGAGGCAAAGCCTAATGCCCATCACGGATCCTGTTAAGCTACAAATAGCCCAGAAAAGGCTCTTAGATGTGAAGATATGTAGAAAGTGCGGCGCTCGAAATCCTCGAACCGCTGAGCGATGTAGAAAGTGCAGGTCCTCTAATCTGAGGCTGAAGAAGCGATCAGTTGAAAAGTAGCTTTTAACGGCTTAAACGTGAGGAGCCCCTCGGCTCGCCTTTTGAATATAAGAAAAAGGTAGGGCCGGTAGTTCAGTATGGTTAGAACGCCCGCCTCACACGCGGGAGGTCCCCGGTTCAAGTCCGGGCCGGCCCATCAACTTCTCTCCACTCCCATGCCCTCGTGGCGAACCTTACCTCATGTATGTCCACACTACTGCATGCAAGCCTGAATGCTCAGTTTTATGTGGGTCGTGCACACCATTATGTAGGCTCTGCGCTTGATCCCGTCACTTGCAAGCTTGAAACTGATGTCGAGCAGGGCTGGACACGCGACCTTAGTACATCCAAATACAATGAGCCTCTCCGGCCATGTGGAAAAGAGGTTCACCTAAGAATTAGCTGAACGCTGGCCTGGTAGATTGTGCTTTCAGGTTATCTTTAGATGCTCTGCGGTTTTTTCTCATCGAAGTGGAGGATCTTTTAAAGCTTTTTTAGCCCGATGTATACCTTGTCCCCCGCCTCAACTTTCACTTGTGCATCTTTCGTTTCAATCCTAACCTTTAAGCCGCCTATAGATCCGTAGATGACGGTGGTTTCCTCGTCTTTCTCCTTTCTCTCTTCTATCTTGTATAGCGTACACATGAAGAGCCCGTCCACTTCGCTCTCTATGTCTTCACTTGATGTACTCATGAAGAAGCGGACCGCATCCCCGCTTTTTAGCGGGAAAACGTCCTCTAGGATCTCCAAGGTTATGCTTGTTCCATCAACCGACATCCTAGCTGTTTTTAACCTCCTCAACTCGCTTTCCTTAACCTCTTCGACCTTGCCCTGGAGTTTAAGGATAACCTCGCCCATAGATGAACCTCCCACGAGGATAATGCTTATGTGAACCTATAAATTAATTTAGGCGTTCCTCTATTAGGAGAGCTGAATCTGCGAAATGAGATGGGGTGTTGATCTCTGTGAGCACATTCCAACCTTTGGCGTCGAGGAGGTTTTCAACCGAGCTTTCATCGTTGCTTGATAAGATGGTTAGGGTTTCGATGGTTAACGGAACTACCTATGAAGGTAGGCTTCTTGCTTTCGATCAAAACAGCCTCAACATGATATTGGCGAACGCTAGGGACCATCAAGGGGGCACCTACGCTAGGGTCTTGATAAACGGCCACTATGTTACGCAGGTTTTGAGGATCGAGGAGCCCTTTGATTTGAGGGGGTTGGCTGAGCTCCTCGAAAAATCGTTTCCAAACATGGTTGTGCTACATGAAGATGCAGGCGTTATAACGGTTATGGATAGGGTAAGGGTCTCCGAATCCGGAATCATTGAGGGATCCGGCCCGGTGGCCGAAAGGGTCAAGAGGATATTCGATGAGTTCATCACCTCAAGGCAGGTTCAGGGAAAAACTTGAGATGACCTTTGAAATAACCGATAAGGATTTAGCTGGAAGAATAGGCAGGCTAGAGACCAGAAGAGGTACAATCGAGACTCCTTACCTTTTTCCCGTTATAAATCCCTTTGATAAGACCGTTAGCGTTGAGGATATTAATAGGATAGGCTTCAACGCGTTTATAACCAACATCCTTCACGTGCGCAGAGCCATTAAGGAACTCGGCGTGATGGACGTCCACGAATTGTTGGGCTTCGCCGGACCTGTAATGACCGATTCGGGGGCCTATCAGTTGCTCGTTTACGGGCGCGTTGATGTAACGCCGAGGGAGGTCATAGAGTTGCAGGAGAAGTGTGGCAGCGACATTGCCGTGATACTCGATTTTCCCACCGGAGACATATCATATGATGAAGCTCAGCGGAGAGTCCATGAAACTTTGGAGAGAGCTAAAGAACTTCAGGCGCTAAGGAGCGACGGCTCCGTGCTTTGGGTTGGACCAGTTCAAGGGGCACCTTACTTGGACTTGGTGGAGAGATGCGCTAGGGAGTTAGCGCGCTTGAACTTCGACATATATGCCGTGGGTAGCCCAACGAAAATTATGGAGTCCTACAACTACAAGCACTTACTTGACGTGGTGTACAAGGCAAAATCCGCCTTGCCTTTAGGGAAGCCCGTGCACCTCTTTGGAGCCGGCCATCCCATGATGCTTTCCTTAGCTGTTGCGCTTGGATGCGACCTCTTTGACTCGGCATCATACGTACTGTATGCCAAGGAAGATCGGTACATGACTCCATACGGGACGCTTAAAGTAGATGAGCTTGAGTACCTGCCATGCTCTTGTCCTCTCTGCTCTAGGCTATCGGCCCGTGACCTCACCTCCATGCCGAGGAAGGAGAGGGTTAGAACCGTTGCATTGCATAACCTCTACGTATTAATGGGTGAGGTGAAAAACATAAAGCAGTCAATAAGGGAAGGGCGGCTGTGGGAATACGTTTCGCTTAAGTCTAAAGCGCATCCACGCTTGTTCTCTGCCTTCTCGAAGTTTAGGGTGTACTCAAGCTTCTTCGAATCTTTAGACCCCGTAACGAAGGCATCTTCGGCAGGCCTCTTCTTCTACGAGCACCGCGATATCTTCAGGCCGGAGGTTGAAAGACACATTAAGAGGTTGAGCAGGGCATCGCGTTATTTCCAAGGTAAAGTGCTTTTGCTGCTGCCCCGCGACGATGCCAGCATCGCCTCCCAAGGCCCCTTAAAGAGGTTGCTTAAAGATCTTGGAGAAGCCGCGCGAGGTAACGCCGTTCAGATTCTTCTTTACGGGTTTCCTTTCTGCCTTATCCCCCTAGAACTTTATGGCGTCTACCCGTTGTCCCAGTACGAGGTGGCCGGCACCCTAGATCCTGCATGTAGGATCCTCGTATCCCGTAGAATTGCGAGGATACTGGAGGCGCTTAAACCTAAAGGCATAGTGCTGTGCAACGACGTGAATCGGTGGGGGCATAGCGTGGAAAGAGCCTGCAGGCAGGCCTGCGCGAATGTTAGGGTTTTAAACTTAAGCGAGAGGATGGAAGGACCCCTCAGGGAAAAGATGAGGTTAATGCTTGACGCGCTCCTCGAATTGGTGTGAGGTGCTTTCTACAACATCTAGATGTAGAGGGTTGTAGCTTCTGATTTTATTTTCTCTTGTTTTCTCTTGAGGTTTTCCTCTATTTCCGCCTCTATCCTCTGGGCATCTTTTATAAGTTCATCGGTTTCAACTTTGACGTCGTACATTTTGCTGAAGTACTCTATTGCAACCGCAGCCGCCATGGGATCAGGCCTTGAAGGGTTAGCGTATGACAAGATGGCTATAGCTGGAAACCCTAGTTGCTCAAACTTCATTAGCATGAGCGCGAGGGGTCCTGTAACGTAGAGGCCGGTATCCAGCACCTTGTAGCCCTTGTCCAATACCTTGGATATGGCTTGCGATGTCGCGGCGAACTTAGCTTTTTCCACTTCACCATCCTTTTTAACCCTTAAGTCCAGCCCGCCCATGAGTAGCGCTTCAGAGAAGTTCGTTGCGCACCAGTTGCATATCCTGTTTATAAACCGGTAAAGCTCGGACGGGGATGGCATGAACTCCACGAGCATGAAGACGTGGCTTCCATGTTTAAACAGCTGTATTGGCGTTGCAAGCCTATTCCCGTCCATCCACACGAAGGGCGGCATCCTCTTCAAGAGGACGAAGCCTATGGGCTTAGCGTTTAAAGCCGCAACCATGTGTCGAACGGCTATGTAACCCGTGATTCCAATCCCCTGGAAGCCCGTTACGAAGACGGCGTTTCTGGGAACCTCCTCTTTCATGACTATCTTTATGCTCATGGTTTCCTCCACCATTTTCAATGATTCTCGGTGAGGAGAAGTAAGCCACAGATAGACTTAAAGGTAGCTTTCTATAGTGTGGTTGGCGGTTGTCTTCAGGTGGATAACTTAAGCTTACTTTGCCTAGGCGGTTGCAGGGAAGTAGGCAGATCAGCCTTCTTACTTGAGGCTGGGGAAAAGAAGATCCTCCTTGATTACGGCATATCACTAAACGACGTCCCTTCCTTCCCACTCCACATAAGCCCCAGCGAAATTGACGCCGTGCTACTCTCTCATCCGCACTTAGATCACTCAGGCTCCCTTCCCCTGCTCTTCTCGTCGAGGGTTAAGCCTCCTGTCTACACGACGCCTCTCAGCAAAGCGATGCTGGAGTACCTGATGGAGGACATGATGAAGATCTCGGGTCGCTATCTCCCCTACGAGGAATACGAAGTTCGGGAGATGCTCGATAAAACTGTCGCAGTGGATTACAAGGATGTATTCAGGATAGGAGACGTTGAAATTAAGCCGCTGAACGCGGGGCACGTCCCCGGCAGCTGTATGTTCCTAATTAAGCTCGGAAGGTTAAAGGCGCTTTATACGGGAGACATCAATACTGTGGATACAAGGCTCATTTACTCAGCGGAAATCCAGGAGATATTGGCTGAGTCACCCATAGACCTACTTGTAGTTGAAGCAACATACGGTAGCAGGCTTCACGATGATCGTCGCGCCACCGAAAAAAGCTTTGTTTCATCCGTTCTTGACGTTCTCGAAAACAATGGGCTAGTGTTGGTGCCCGCTTTTGCTTATGGTAGAGCCCAAGAGATGCTATGCGTGCTCGAAGCCTACAAGAGCGGCTTTCCCCTATACATGGACGGGATGGCTAGAAGGATTTCACCGACGCTGCTCAGCTTCAAGCACTACTTGAAGGATCCGGCCACCTATGAAAGCGCACTTCAAAACACCCTCTTCGTCAGAGGATCTAAAGAGAGAAGGAAGCTTTTGAAGGGAAGCGGAATAGTGATAAGCCCTGCGGGCATGTTAAAGGGTGGGCCGGCCCTATTTTATGCTAGGTCGATAGCTAAGAGAAGCAACAGCGCTATATTCCTTGTTAGCTATCAAATACCTGGCACTCCAGGCGACAACCTTTTAACTTTGGGCAGAATTGATGGCGAAGCTGAAAAGGTTGCGTGCTCCGTAAAGTGGTTTGACTTCTCATCTCATGTAGGTAAAGATGAACTTGTACGCTTCGTAAGCGCAGTAGCTGAAGCTTCAGGGAACTCGACCAAAGTTGTCATAGTGCACGGAGATGAAGCCTCATCCGCATCGTTGGAAACCAACCTGAGGGATATGGGCTTCAACGCGCTTTTGCCGAGAAATGGAGATTTAATTAAGCTGTAGAGATGATCAGCACCCTCTTTCAGTTCAACCCTTAAAGGAACCTTGGAGAACTGCATAGACCAACGGGGTATGAAAATCTGGGTTCCTTCGCTTCGTCGTCCCTCCCTCGGAGGGTGAAGCTTAACTTATCAACTTGTTGATTATTTCCTTGGGGATGGCCTCTTCCCTCTCAACTCTCAGCAGGATTTCGAGTGCTTTATCTTCTTCGACTAGCGCAAGCCAATCTATGCTTACCTCAGTCATCCCTTTACCCCTCAGTGCTTCAAGCACCTCAGACGCTATTTCCTCCGCTTTTCTATTAGTGCAGTCCAATTGCCTCACTTTATCCTCACCGTAAAATGACAGTGCATCGAACAGGCATGTCCCTAAGAGTTCAGCTTGTGCGTTTTCAATGCACTTCTTTATGTTCCATCCTCTAGCAACCCCCCGCCTTAATATTTCGATGGGATGAATCCTCAGCACTATGACTTTTGTTATCAGCCTTCTTGGGAAGACGTCGACCACGTGAGAATCTACAATGACCCTTTTAATTCCGCGCAGAAATCTGGAAAAAAACTCCCTGGCTCTGAGGGTGTCAACTATGAAGCTTTCTCGACGCTCATCCACACCTTCATAGAGCTGCTCTTGAATTATCAGCTCGGCGGCATTAATGTAGGGGCAGTCCATCATTTCAGCTAATTTTTTAGCTACGGTCGTCTTCCCAACTGATGGGGTTCCAGAAATTAGTAGCCTGAAAACTCTAAGCACAAAAATATTTAGAAAAGGGCTGGATAGATTTATAGTTGCCTCAGTTTAGTCCTCGCTGCTGCTCTCTTCTTTCTCCTTTCCTCCAGCCTCCTTGCCCTTCCCCGCTCCAGCCTCGGTCTTAGCAGCAGCTATTACGTCGTCGATCCTCAAGATCATCGTGGCAGCCTCGGCAGCCGACTTCAAGGCCATGAGCTTAACGCTCAAAGGCTCTATGATTCCATTTTTAAGCGTGTCTATAGGCTTACCACTGTAAACGTCGATGCCAACGGTGGAGCCTCCATCTTTTTCGTGCTCCGCCCGCAACGCCATGATTATATCTATGGGATCATAGCCGCCATTCTCCGCTAAAGTTCTCGGTATTACTTCGAGCGCGTTGGCGAAAGCCTCTATCGCTAGCTGCTCCTTCCCTCCAACTTTAGCTGCGTACTCCCTCAGCCTTTTAGCCATCTCCATCTCTGTAGCTCCACCGCCCGCTATATAGCGACCGCACTCAACCGCGTCGGCCACCGCGCTTAAAGCATCTTTAAGGGCTCGCTCGGCTTCATCTATGAACTTCTCTAGTCCACCTCTAATCAGTATTGCAACCGACTTGGGGTTCTGGCACTTCTCCACGAATATCATCTTTTCATCGGCTATCTTTCTTTCTTCAACCAGTTCTGCGTGTCCAAGGTCCTTTGCCGTTAAGTCGTCGATGCTCGTGACTATTCGGGCGCCGGTTGCTCGTGCCAGCTTCTCCATGTCTGACTTCTTAACTCTTCTAGCGGCGAGTATCCCAGCTTTAGCTAGGTAGTGCTGGGCTACATCATCTATTCCCTTCTGGCAGAAGACCACGTTGGCGCCTATGTTCTTGATCTTCTCCACCATGTCCTTCAATATTTTCTCCTCTTCCTCGATGAAGGCCTTCATCTGTGAAGGATCGCTTATCCTTATCTCCGCATCTATCTCGGTCTTCTCCACTTCCATTGGGCAATCGAGCAGCGCAATCTTGGCGTTTTCAACCCTTCTTGGCATGCCTGTGTGGACCACTTCCTTGTCGACTATGACTCCCTGCACTAGTTTCGTGTCCAGTATGCTGCCTCCCTGCTTCTTCACAAGTTGAACTTGATCTACATCAGCTACCAGTTTACCGTCCCTCTCTTCAACTATCTGCTTTATAGCTTCAACCGTGAGGTTGGATAGGTAGTCCCTTACGGAGCTTACCACTTTAGCATGCATGGAGGTTTCAGCTATCAGCTTCAGGATTTTATCGTCCTTGAGCGATACGGGTAAGCTGACTTTGTCGAGCTCGCTTTGGCAGAAATTGAGGGCCCTGCTGTAGCCGTCAATTATTATCGTTGGATGAATGTTTTTCGCCATCAGCTCCTCTGCCCTCTTTAGGAGCTCGCCGGCAAGGACAACCACGGTTGTGGTTCCATCGCCGACCTCCTCGTCTTGGGCCTTTGCTATCTCAACCAGCATCTTAGCTGCTGGGTGCTGTATGTCCATCTCGTCGAGGACCGTTGCACCATCATTGGTTATTGTGACATCTCCCAAGCTATCCACGAGCATCTTGTCCATGCCTCGGGGGCCGAGGGTTGTCCTGAGCGTCTCGGCGATGGCTCTTGCCGCAGCAATGTTGGCTCGTTGAGCTTCTCTGCCATACGTCCTCGAGGACCCTTCCTTTAGGATTAATACAGGTATACCACCGACTTGACCGGCTAGTGCTGAAGCCATAGAATACCACCCCGTACAAGCTTTCGGGAGAGAAAGGAGAGAAAGCTTCTATATAATTTTTTCTATCAAAATAAGCTTCATCGCTTGAAGTCACTTATACACGCTTGCGCTTAACCAGCGAAGCACGTGTTTTACCGCTAGGTCTATGTCCTCGGCGGTAACGGTCTTTCTGCCAGCGTGCTTGGCCAGCTCCACGGCCTCCTTGGCGATGTCGAGGGCTACGTCTTCAAGGATCTTGCTCAAAGCTTTGACAGCATCATCACCCACTCGTTCTGCCCCCGCCCTTCTGATTATTCTATCTATTGGAGCAAGGGGAAGCTCAACCAACATGATCACCTTTATAGATTCTTCTTCTGGCAGGCCCCTCCTAGGAAACTTATTGTAGTGAAACCTTACTTCTACTTGTCGCTTCTAAGGCGTTGACCTCCTAGTTGTTTTGGGGCTTACAACCGCAACGTGGATGCCACTTTACGTAAGCGTTTAAAGGCGTTCCGTTTCACTGCTTTCTCATTATGTTTAAGCCCAAACTCTCTGATGATCCCTTGAAGATCTCGTCGATAAACGCTGCTTTCTCATTATGTTTAAGCCCAAACCACGTTTTCGAGTGGCGATAGGTGAAGCCGATATTGTGGGAAACGGTTAAATAATCCAGCTAAGAATTTAGAGCGCAGGTCGGACATCATGGGCAAGATACGACCATCAAGTGTTAAGAGGCTGGCCCTGCACATATTTAGACAAAACCCTGACAGGGTAAGCTTAGACTACGCCAGCAACAAGAAGCTAGTCTTGGAGATTTCAACGGTAAGGGCTAAGCACCTGTTAAACAGGGTTGCCGGATACCTAACGCGCTTAGCTAAGAGGTACAAGGGATTAAAAACAGAGGCAAAGGCAGAACCGGAACAGGAGATAGAAGAACAGGAAATGGAAGAGGCGGAAGCAGGAGTGAAAGCGGAGGCAAAGCAGGAAGCTCAAGGTTAACCCGCGTAGCTTATCAAGACTCTCCTCCGCAACAGGTAGCTGGAGATCCATGCCTTCAGTTTAAGGCCTTCTCGGGGACTACCCGCTTTGACTTTAACGTGCACCGTGCCCTCTCTAATCTCTATTCTAAACCTACTAGACTGCAGGAGAGCCATAATTGTTTGCTCCGCGTCTAAGTGTCTAGGCTCGCCTTTAGCCTTAAACCGACACCTCGAAGGGCATGAGGCGTCGCAGGCTCTTCTGCTTAAAAAACAAAGATTGGGACAGGCCGCCTCCTCAGTTCCGCTGAGGTACTGGGCTACTGTGCTTGCGCAGCAGGCCCTCTTCAGGAATACGAGCCCCTTTTCCAGGGCCCTCCTCCTGATGAGCGCGAGGACATCGCCCTCCTCGACGTAAGTGAAGCCCTCCCTAGCAACGGCCTTCACGTGCCTTTCTAGGATTTCAGCTTTAACTCCCCGCTTCATCAAGCCTTTAAGTATTCGAGGTGAAAGCCTAAGGGCGCTCGCCACGATACCGTAAGCTCCGGCCGCTTTAGCCTCATTGACTATGTCATCCACCTCCTCTTCGCTTAAACCTGGCAGCACTGGTCTTAGAAAGAGGAAAGGTATGAAGCCCCTCTTCTGGAGCCTATTTATGGCGTCAAGCCTTAAATACGGGTCCGGTGCCTTCGGCTCCAGAAACCTGTACTGATGGAGGCTGGTCACCGTGACGAGAACTGACAGCTTTAAGCCCTTTAGCGATGCGAGCTCGTCGAGCGTTTCATCGTTTACAGGCATCTTCGTTGCTATCTGGCAGGGGTTACCCAAGTGCTTTGATATGGCCTTCAAGTACTCAAGAGTTCTAGAGACTATTGGTGGAAGCAGAGGCTCCGTGACGCTTCCAAATGCCAAGTACGTTCCCCACTTTGTAGGGTAGAAGTACTTGTTGTAAAGCAAAGCGGCCACCAGCTGCTCGCCTCTGAGTGGGTACGGTGTTGGATGGGTGCCAAAGCCCATGTCGTATATGTAGCAATAGGTGCATTGCAGAGGGCATCCCGTGCCCGGGTGGATCGTTAAACCGCACCTTATGGGCTTCCTCTTCGCGTGTCCGTCGTTCTTCGCCGCGACGAGGCTTTCATGCGGAGTCTTGCTTTCAAGCTCTCTGAGAGCCCCTTCCTTCAGGGCCACTGGGTTGAGGCATGAGCTCATATGAGCACCTCGAGGAGACCCCAGCTTCAGCCGGTTCCAGTTGCGTTTGCCTTCAAGGGTGGCAAAGGGCTAAGGTTTATATATAGTTGCCCCTTTCGTGGGGGTGGGGGATGAAGAGGCTGACCTGCACTGAGCAGTGAAGAAGTGTACCTCGACTGACCTCTCAAGGAGGGAGCCGCGCGTGAAAGTTAAAGTAAACTTCGTAGCTGTTCTAAGGGGCCTTGCCTCCAGCCCCTCAATTGAGGTAGATTTACCTGGATCCTCCACCGTTAAAGATGTCATATTTCTGGCTTGTAAAAATGACGAGAAGCTTCTCGAAAGGGTTTTTGAAGGTAGCGGGAGGCGTGTAAGGGGAGACATAATAGTTTTAGTGGACGGAGTTGATGTAAACCTGGTGGGAGGCGTAGACGCCGCGTTGAGCCAGGTAAAACCGCTGGAGATAACCTTGATACCCTCAGTTCACGGTGGCTAGCATGGCTTTAGAGGACGCCTGCAAAGAGCTGCTCTCCGCCCTCATCTCTAGAAGAGAAGAGGTCTGCATCTTCGCGGCTCATGTAAGCTTAAAATCAATGGTGAGCACGCGGGAACTCGTAAAAGTTATGGAGTCTTCGGCTAGAGAATCCTCCTCAATCCTGTGGTCAATTTCGAGGCCTAGAATACCCCTCTCCTCCCGCCATGTCCTTCACGCTTTTTACCATAGTTTAAAGGCATTCGCATTGAAAAGGAACATAAGCGACAAGTTCAACATAGAGTTCTTGCTTCGCTTATCATGTAGAGACCAGATAAAGGAGGCCCTTGAAGTCTGCGGGCTTGGCGAGACTGCTGAAAGCTTCTGCCTCTACGTGATTGCGCGGAGTCCTGGCCTAATTGACGCTCTGTTATCGCGCTTAACATCCTGTTTCGGAGACGTAACCATTGATGAAGGCTCGTGCTACGGGGATTGCTTGCTCTCAGTGCTGAAGGTATGTGAGGAGGAGCTGAGCTCGAGCGAATACGGTCTCTCCGCCTTGGGTCCACAGCTCAAAAGCATATTAACCAGGATGTCTCTCCTCAACGTCAAGAGGTAGTTATCTTAACTATCGACACAACGTCTTCGGGCCTCAATACCGCTATCCCGACGTTTCTGCCTATAACCTCGATCTGGAGGACCTTATCCGGCTTTTTAAGGTTCACCTTTCGGTTTATGTTGGCAGCCACGCTTTCTATGAGCTTCCTGGTGCTGAGGTTGGAGAGCCTCTTGTTCACAGTTATCCTGAAAGTCTCGTTCTCTCCAATCTTCTTGGCAGCCAGCTCGGCCGCGCTCCTCTTTATATCCTCCTCATCATCTGATGTCACGATATCTATCGGCGTGAGCTTCAAGGTGTACCTGACATCCCAAGGCTTCTCTTTTGCTAGTTCCCCGATCCTCCTAGATGCCTCATAGGGGTTCAGCTTGGTGTCAACCAGTAAGAGCCCCGGTACGGGAGCTCTCCTAATGTTGGGCCCGTCATCGCCTAGCTCTCTGAGGAGATACCATAGCTCGCTAACACAGTCGTCCTCCCTGTTGCGGTACGTTGAAACCAGCATGTTAAACTTCATATCTATCACCGTTCAAACATGTCGTCTCACTTTTCGACGGCTTTAAAGTTTCCTGAGCACATCTACAGGTAACTTTAAATAAAGCCATAGTTCCTTATCCCACTATCGTGGGGGCTGAAGTCATGGAAGAGGAATGGGAGGAATGGGAAGAAGAGGAAGAATGGGAAGAAGAGGAGGAATGGGAGGAGGAGTGGTGATTACCCCCCATTATTTTTGGGCTCCTCATTAATTTAAACCAGTATGGGGGGAGACCCTTACATGGATTTTTGTCCTAAATGCGAGATACTCTTGAAGCCTGTTAAGAGAGACGGTAAGACCTACTTGACTTGTAAGCGTTGCGGCTTCTCGAAGCTTCTCAACGCGCAATCGGCGCGGTACTCCACGACGAGGATTATTGAGAAGTCAAAGCATAGAACCATAGGAGTTGTTGAAGAGAAGGAGGAGCTGAAGGAGAAGGCAAGAGAGGAGGTCAAGGAAGTAAGCCAGGAGAGAGTTCGAGAACTCATGGATTTGCTCAACCAAGAACAAGAACATGCTGAGGCTGAAGAATAGAGAGCGTATTGGCGCTCCTCTACACGTAGGCCAGCGCCCTAAAACTGGAGGTAACGCCCCCGATGCCTAGAATAGCAACCGTTGATCGGGACCTCTGCAAGCCGAAGGAGTGCAACAAGGAGTGCTTTCGCTTCTGCCCCCTCATGAAGAACAAGGTCCAGGTGATGGAAGTAGACGGGAATAGTGGCCGCCCAGTGATAAGGGAGAACCTGTGCGTTGGTTGCGGCATATGCGTCAAGAAGTGTCCCTTTTCAGCTATAACCATCGTAAACCTCCCCCAAGAACTAGAGGGGATGTGCGTTCACGCGCATGGGATTAACGCTTTCAGGTTGTACAGGCTTCCCCCACCACGAAAAGGCCAGGTACTAGGGCTCATAGGACCTAACGGCATAGGGAAAAGCAGCGTGCTCCGCATCTTGGCGGGCGAGCTTGTACCAAACCTTGGAATTATAAACGGGCAGCCATCCAAAGAACAAGTGATAAGCTTCTTCGCGGGCACGGAGCTCCAAGTTTACTTCAAAGAGCTGTATTCGGGCGCCATACGCGTAGTCCATAAGGTGCAGCACGTTGATAAAATACCAAGATACGTTAAGGGCATGGCAGGGGAACTCCTAAAAAAGGTGGATGAGAAAGGAGCTTGGAGGGAGCTTGCAGCCCGACTGGACCTTGAAGACCTGCTGGATAGGGAGGTAAACGCGCTCAGCGGCGGGGAGCTCCAGAGGCTAGCCATCGTAGCGGCGTGCTGCCGGGAAGCCGACGTTTACATATTTGATGAGCCTGCGAGCTACCTTGATGTCATGCAGAGGCTTAAAGTCTCTAAGATTATTAGATCTCTGGCCGAAGCAGGCAAAACAGTTATAATAGCGGAGCACGACCTCGCGATACTAGACTACGTCTCAGATAGGACATGCATAATTTACGGTAAGCCCGGCGCCTACGGAGTTGTCTCCCAACCTTATGGTGTGCGCGTAGGCGTCAACATTTACCTGGACGGCTACATACCAGGCGAGAACGTAAGGTTCAGGAACGAGCCTATAAGGTTTAGAGTTAAGCCAAGGCCGCGAGAATCGCAGCTCACCGATGAATTGTTGTCTTGGCCTCAGTTTAAAGTCGAATTGGGCTCCTTCTGCTTGGAATCTGAAGGAGGAACGATACATAAGGGCGAGGTGGTCGGAATACTTGGACCTAACGGCATAGGAAAGACCACCTTCATAAAGCGCTTGCTCGAGCTCTTATCAAGTGTGGAAGGACCCACCCCTAGGGATTTCAAGTTAAGCTATAAACCCCAGTATTTAATCCCAGAGACCGATGAAACAGTTTACGAGTACTTATCGAGGAACCTGGAGACCTTGATGGCCACTTCCTGGTTTAAGGCGGAGGTAGCCTCTCCATTTCTCTTGGAGCCCCTCTACGATCGCAGATTGCACTCGTTGAGTGGCGGTGAACTTCAGCGGGTCAGCATAGCATGCGCTCTAGCACGAGAAGCCGACGTTTACCTACTGGATGAACCCTCGGCGTACCTTGATGTTGAGCAAAGGCTCGCTATGGCGAAGCTCGTGAGGAGAATAGTTGAGGAGAAGAAGGCAGCCGCATTCGTCGTCGAGCACGACCTCTTAGTGATGGATGCCATAGCCGACTCGATAATGGTGTTTCAGGGAGAGCCGGGCAAACGAGGTATAGCCTCTGCGCCTATAGACCTGAGAACGGGATTTAACGACTTCTTGAGGCGCCTCGATGTAACCTTCCGAAGGGACCTCCACAGCGGGAGGGTCAGGGTGAACAAGCCTGACTCCTTTCTACATCGAAAACAGAGGGGTATGGGCGAGTACTACTACATACCGGAGAAGGAGGAGGAGTAGGAGCCAGCCTTTCGCTGTCTAAGCATCCCAGAAAACTCCTCCTAAAGATGTTTAAGTTCCTGCCCTTAATTCCCCTTGCAACCTTGTAAATTGGTATTGTTGGATGTGCTGAAATGAACAGCTTCCCCGCCTTAAAAGGTGAGGCTTTCAGTTGTAAACGTGGTCTGGATTTATGGCAGGCTCCAAGCCTTTGTTTCGAGCACCCCTGCAACCTAATGAATTATCCGTCCAAGCCCCTCCTTACCCCCCTCAAAACCAGAGCAGGCTTCCGCATCTTCGGGGCACTAGACCGATGGAGTACTGAACTAGGAAGACCTTGTTCCTAGAGCGCTGATGACTTTGCATGTATCGACAACTCATCCCAGAACTAAACTTCTGGACTTTCTCGCCGATGTTTAACTCTAAACATTTATACCTGATAGTAGGATATGTCTTAATATTGGTGAGGCGAATGCCGAGTAGTAAGGTTACTGTAAGCTTAATAAAGGCCGATGTTGGCTCGCTTTGTGGGCACCACGTTGTTCATCCGAAACAACTCGAAGTGGCGAGGAGAAGCCTTGAAGAGGCGAAGAGGAACGGCCTCATAATAGATTACTACGCCTTCAACTGCGGCGACGACCTTGAGTTGTTGATGACCCATAAAAAGGGGGAGAACTCCCCTGAAATCCACGGCCTGGCGTGGAACACCTTTAAGGAGGTTGTTGCAAAGGTTTCGAGACCCTTTAAGCTTTACGCTGCAGGCCAAGACCTCCTCATCGAAACGTTTTCAGGCAACGTGAAGGGCATGGGCCCCGGAGTTGCGGAGATGGAGATTGAGGAGAGGCCGAGCGAGCCGATAATAGTCTTAGCGGCTGACAAAACCGAGCCTGGCGCATGGAACTATCCTCTGTACAAGATGTTCGCGTCGCCGGACAATACCGCTGGGCTGGTCATAGATCCAAGCATGCATGAAGGATTCATATTTAGAGTAATGGATGTGGTGGACGGCAAATACGTGGATTTAAGCTGCCCCGAGGAGATCTACACCCTTGTGGGGCTGCTCGGAACCCCCGGAAAGTACGTTGTCGAGAGGGTTTTCAGGAAAGCAGACAAGGCCATAGCCGCGGTGGCCAGCACCACTAGGCTTAACTTGATAGCCGGCAGATACGTTGGTAAGGACGACCCAGTCTTAATTGTTAGGGCCCAACACGGCTTCCCAGCCGTTGGCGAGGTTCTGGCGCCTTTCGGATACCCACATTTGGTTGCCGGGTGGATGAGGGGCTCGCATAATGGTCCGTTGATGCCAGTAAGCTTAAGGAACGCCCGTTGCACGTTCTTCGATGGGCCTCCTAGAGTTGTAGCTTTGGGATTTCAGTTGGCCAATGGAGAGCTGATAGGCCTCTCCGGATCTGAGCCAGCCGACCTATTCGATGACCCGGCCTTTGACTTGGCCAGGAAAACGGCGATGAAAGTTGCGGACTACATGAGGAGGATGGGAGAGTTCATGCCTGCGAGGCTGGAACCTGAAGAACTAGAGTACACTACGCTGCCAAAGATACTCGACAAATTGAAGGATAGGTTCAAGAGCCTTTAACTTCCTTCTCTTTCATTACGGTTAGGGCCCTAGCTATGGCCTTCCTAATGGCTCTTATCTTGCCTGGATTATCGAGGGGGGCCCCTGAAGCTTGCTGAGCCTTGAGCCTCATAAGTTCAGCTTTGAGATCCCGCAGCTTAGCGGTGAGCTCCTCACTCGTCATCTTCCTCGCGTCACTAGCCCTCAGCACCGCCACTACTCTCACCTTCTTTAACCTGGACTTTGCCTTTGTCCAGCTCTTCTATGGCGTTCCGCGCGTCCGGTAGAACTATCTTCACTTTAACGCCTATCTTACCCTGCTTCATGTACGCGTGGCTGACCGCGATGTCGGCGTACTCTGAGGATATCTGTCCGGCCTTTACCACTATTCCCGAGCACAGCTTCTCATACCTTGCACGCTCCGTCCTCAGTTTACCCTTTATTCTAATTTCGGCCCCCACTGCGCCGGCTTCCATTATCTGGTTCAACGCTATGTAAGCAGCCCTCCTAAAGTGGATTCCTCGTTCGAGGGCGCTTTTGATCCTCTGAGCCATTATCTTTGCGTTGAGCTCTGGTACCTCTATAGGGGCAACGCCTATCTGCGGCCTCTCTATCCCAAATATCTTCTCGAATTTTTGGGTTAGCTCGTGAACCGTAGATCCGTGTCTTCCTATAACCATTCCAGGCCTTTCTGCATATATTGTTACGTTTGTGCCTAGAGGGGTTTTTTGGAGGTCAACCTTCACGTAGCCGGCCTTTTCGAGGTCCCTCTGAAGGAAGAAGTCAACGTCAAGCCTCTTGAGGCCCTTTATTATAAAGTTTTTTTCTATGTCAGGCATGCATTCACCTCATACACTTCAGGTGCAATAACTTCAGGCTGCTAAATATTAGGGTTGCTCCCTACACCTCCCTAACTGCTACCTCTATGTGGACAAGCTGCCTGAAGAAAGGCGTGGATCTGCCGAAGGCTCTGGGCACGTACTTTTTCATCAATGAACCTTTATGGGCGGCTGCGTGAACTATCACGAGCTTTTCAACGTCGAGGCCCTTATTCTCAGCGTTTGCCTCCACGTTTCTCAGCACTTTCAGGACTTCCTTCACAACCCTTACGGGGTATCCTCCGCTGGGATAACCACTGATGCCGCCATGATGAGCGCGCTTCCTCCTGAATCTGGTGAATGGTATAATCACTTCGTTCTTGAGGACTCCTTCTAAGAGCTCCTTAGCCTGGCTTAATCGCTTCCCCTTTATGAAGCGGCACACCTCTACAGCTTTCTTCCAGCTGATCCTTAGATCCCTGCCGGCAGCCTTCGCCATCTTGTCCGGGTCGTATCCCTGCAACGCGTACCCAAACTCTGGCATGGTTAATCCCCATTATTTGTGGGCTCAGTATTGGGAGAAAAAGCAAGCGCAGTCCTATAGGCTTTCCGCTAGCAACACTTATATAATTGAGGGAGCTAGGAAAACTCGAGTCAAGCTATGTCAAGTAAGTTTGCGTACAGGGGTTACACGCTTAGCCAGCTGCTCGAAATGCCCATGGATGAATTCATAAAGCTGCTTCCATCAAGGCAGAGAAGGGCCCTTTTAAGGGGCTTCAGCGAGGAGAAGAAGAAGCTCCTCGAGAAGATAAGAGAGCTAAAAAGCGGGAAGAGATCCATCGTCAGGACCCACATCCGAGACATGGTTGTGCTGCCAGAGATGGTGGGGGCGACAATTCACGTGTACAACGGCAAGGAATTCATCCCCGTGGCGGTAACCGAAGAGATGGTAGGCCACTACATAGGCGAGTTCGCCCTTACTTGCAAGAAGGTGGAGCACGGAGAACCTGGTTTAAGGGCCACCCGCAGCTCGATGTACGTACCGCTCAAATAGCAGCGTATGTTAAGGGCAGCCTCATCGGCGCCCGCCCTACCTTGTCGGTCTATCCAGCATTTGAAGCGCCGAAAAGCAGGGCCCCCACGGCCTACTTGTTGCATGCGAGATCTCGAGCTCAAGAGGCTTAGCATCAACGGCTAGGGGCAGCTTAGACCAAAACGTTGTAGCTCTTACTTTCTTCTTCCAGTTCTCCTGCTTGATATATGTCCTACCTTTGCTCCAGGCGGCGTGCCGTGGGTTACAGGCGTACCTCCTTTGGGGTGCGAGCCTCCTCCGTGCGGGTGCGCGTAAGCGCCCATTGCCTTCCCTCTAACCTCTGGGTACTTCCAAGCCTTAACTTTAGATAGGTGGTACTTTGCACCAGCCTTCACGAAGGGCTTCTCTGTTCTGCCTCCACCAGCAGCTACACCTATCGTGGCCCTTGCAAATCCGCTTATAAGCCTCGTCTTGCCTGATGGTAGGCTAACGTATACGTTGTTGCCTGCGTGGCCTAGCACTACAGCATAGCAGCCGGAGCTGCGAACTATGCGTCCGCCATCACCGTAATCCAGCTCCACGTTGAACACCTTAGTGCCGTCAGGCACGCTCTTAAGCGGCAGGATGTTGCCCGGGGCAAGCTCGGCTTTGCCTCCCACCTGGATCCTCTGGCCTTCTTTCAGCCTCTCCGCAGCTATGTTGTAGAACTTTAGTCCGTTGGATAGCTTTATGAGCGCCAGCGGTACACCTCTTCCAGGATCGTGAAGGATGGCCTCAACCCTTCCCTCCAAGGTTTCTTCAGTATCTTTGCTTCCCAAGTTGGGGTACTTGGCGGGCCCTATATGAATCCACCGCGGGGAGGTGAAGACTGAGCCTCCACGCCCTTTACGTTGGGCGAGTATGCGCTTGCCCATATTACATCACCATAAATTACAGTATTCCGAGCTTGACTGCTACCTCCGAGGCTTTATACTCTGGCTTCAGCCTTACGTAGGCCTTCTTTTCTCCTCTAGCAGTCACCATTATGTTTACCTTTTCAACTTTAACGTTAAACAAATGTTCCACGGCCTCCTTTACCAATGGCTTGTTGGCCCCCATGTCTACCATGAATGTTAACGTGTTGTTCTTCTCCACGAGTGACAACGCCTTTTCAGACATTAGTGGCCTTAAAACCACGTCGTAGTATTTTAGATCTCCAGCCTTCTCCACGCCGTTAAACCTCCTTCACCATTTTCCTTATGGCCTCCTCGCTCCAGACGGTTAGGCGGCCCGGGACGCCTCCAGGAGCCAAGTGCATAACGGACAGATTGCCTACGTAAGCAACTGTGACTCCGGGCAAGTTCCTGAAAGCCTTTGCAGCCTTACATTTTCCCGAGAGGACCACGAGCAGGCTCCTTCCTTCCTTATACCTTCTTCCCCTCATTTTACCTTTACCGGCCCTCACCTTGACCCTTTCGCGCACCCGCAACACGTCACTCCATAATCCCAGCTTCACCAGGAGCTCCCTTGCCTGCCTTGTTTCTTCCAGGTCTTCCACGTCCTTCTTTAAGATTATTGGCAAAGCCAGCTTCTCTGAGAGAATGTGCCCCCTCTTAAGGACCAGCTCCCTATTGGCTGTTGCCGCTATAGCCGAGGTTATTGCCAACTTCTTCTCCTTCTTGTTTATTCTTTCGCGAATGACCTTTTCGACGCAAGGAGCATGCGCTCTCCTACCGCCCACAGCCATGGTCACGAAGGCAGCGTGCGCGGCTTTCGGGTACCTTCCCCCCTTCACTCTGGGCACCCTTGCAACTCCGTGGCCGACGCCCCAGCTCTCGGCCGTAGTCCGCTTGCCGGCCATGGGATCTCTTCCTTGAGGTTGAATCCTCGCGGTGAACGCTGCGAGGTAGGCACGCTTGATAATGTCTTCCCTGACCTCACAGGCGAAGACTTCTGGGACTCCTATCCTGCCTGCCTCGTTTCCTTCGAGGTCGTAGACTGGCACCAGTTTGCCTTCACTCAACTTCAACCACCCTGTTTAGAATCGAGGTTTACCTCCACGATTTTGGGGGCCGTTGTTGGAGGGCTTCGGGGGGGCCTAATAGCATACCTAAGCTTCACCAATCTGCCTTTGGGGCCGGGTATTGATCCGAGCATCATTATGTACTGCCCCCTGACAATTCCATAGTTTACGAATCCCCCCTTCACCGTAACGCTAAAGCCATCGTCACCTATGTCCAGTATCCTTTTATTGTACTCAGTCCTCTGATGGAAGCCCAGCTGGCCTGGTCTCGGAATGCTGTAGGTCATGTTCGGATGTCTTGGTCCAACGCTTCCTATCCTCCGATGCCCTTTACGGTGTTTATGCCATCGGGGCATCACCTTCACGCCGTAACGCCTCACAACCCCTTGAAAGCCTTTGCCTTTGCTTACAGTGGTCACGTCGACGTACTGGCCGGCCTTGAACACATCGGTGGCCTTAACGTCTTTGCCAAGAATCGATAGCGCGTAATCCCAAGCTTCCCGGGCGCTTCGAGCTCCAACCTTTATCTCCATTATCTCAGGAGTCTTTTTCCTCAACCCGGAGAGCCTGGGCCTTGTGCACGCCAGCACCCTTACTTCGGAGGCCCTTTCAAGCATTTCCTGCGCTTTCGCCATGGCCCTTTCCTTGTCGTAACTTCCAGGTAGAGGAGCCCTCCTTTTCAGATCTGCAGGGCAATTATCTGCAAGAACTTCACATATGCTCTTTAAGCCCTCAGGGGTTCTGGAATAAAGCCTCACCCCGAAGACGAAGATGGGTGGGGCATCAAGTATTGTCACTGCCCTAACCCTCTCCCTGCCGTAGAATGGGCTCGTAGCCCTATCTTCAACGATAACCGCATGCGTCATGCCGGCCTTATAGGCCGCAAAGCCGAGCAGCTGTGGTTTTTCAGCTGGCAGCTCAGGCCAGCTTCTAATCCTGGCGACTATTGATCTAGCCCTCACCCTTGGGTAAAAGCTTAATGAGCCTCTGCGAGGTGCGTGAACTCCACGTCCCAATTTGAAACCCCTCAAACTGTGGCTAACGAGGTTTTGGAGAGTAAGACGTGTGCCCCTATTTTAATTTTTTATTTCCATATCGATGTAATCTGAGCCCGCTAGCATCAGCAGCCCTCTAGGATCCCTCAAAATGCGGGTTGGCGGCCCTCACTTCTTGAATTTCTGCTGGCATTGATGGTAGCCGGAGCCCTAAGAGATGCCGTTAAGTAGGTGCATGGACCCCATAGCATTGACGTTGCATTGTCAGCTGCGTGGAGCGCAGCTCAAATAGACGTGAAAGAGACGACGCTAAACTTCCAGGGAACTAATCGAGAAGCCCCTAGGGTCTTAGTGAGGGACCTGCACGTGCATTTAGGAATTTTTAGGTGCTTTGGGGCCGTGTGCTTCATATAAGAACCTTAATATGGCCAACGTCGCGCAGAGTGCCTCCTCAACCCTGACGGTCTTAGTGCCTTGACCTGGTAAGAAATTTAATGTGAAGTCCACGCATTCCTCCAGATTAAATCCCTCCGCTTTCGCTATATCGTAAAGCCCGGTAAAGGGCGAACCAAACAAGAGCACTACGTTGCCTTCCCGCTTCGTAATGATGTCTGCCACCTTAAGCGCTTCGTCGTGTACGCGTTTACCGTACCTCGAAGTTGCTATGATTGCCGCTACTCCTTTAAACAACTCTATAAGCTTCCTCAGACCTACATCCTTCGCCTCAACCTTGAACCCGAAGTAGTGGGGGACGTCGCTCCTATCCACCAGCTCCGCTTTTAACGCCGCGCCATCCTTAGAAAGCCTCAACACAACCCTGTCTCCACGGCGCAGGCTAGCATCCAAATTCAAGCTAACGCATCTTTCAAGGCCCACGTCCACGATGTATCGGTTTCCTCTTCTTCGCCCTAGGACTAGCCCCTCCCTGTATGAGATTTCCGGGAGATCCCGGATTCCCCTTTCTAGCGGGTGATTGGGCGTGTTGAGTGGAGGCATGAGCCCGGCATACTTTAAGTCCGGGTCCAGCCTGAAGACCCTCTTTCTCAAGTACTGGGGGCAAGCTATGTAGTTGAAGAGCTTTGAAAGCAAGGGCCTTTCGTCGAGATTGCTGGTTTTATCTACGTACAACACAAGCTCTTCAACCCTGAAAACTGAGAGGACTCGAGCTATGAACCCTACCTTCATTGTCTTCTCAGCTAGGGATGCGCTCTCGGCCGTTAACGTTGAGGGAAGGGCAACCGTTATTCTCAACTTTCTCAGCTCTCAGCATTAAAGATAAATCCCACCGGTACAAGAATTTTAGCGGCCGATGAAGAGCTTGCCGAGTGTTGAGCACGTGAAAGACCATTCATGGACTGAGGCCTTAAGCACGCGTGGTGGCCTTGATGGTGGGCTTCATATCTCGCAAGGCAGTTGTAAAGACCCCGCTTGTGTCTTCAACCGCTAAGATCTACGGTGCCAGCGTGGTATGCGAGGGCAGCGTTGTTGATGACATGGTTGTGCTCGGGTACCCCAAGCGCCAGGGACTTATGAACGCATTGAAGCAGGGCGGCGCCCAAAGAACATTAGAGTCCCTGCTGGATGAGGCGAGTGGAGGATGCAAGGTGGGTAAAGGCTGCGTCTTGCGCAGCGGCTCCATAATTTACGAGGCTACAGAGGTATCTGATGAAGTCCAGTTTGGGCACTACGTGCTTGTCCGAGAAGACACGAAGATAGGCAGCGGCTCGCTTATAGGGTCCTACAGCGTAATAGAGGGATCGTGCAGCATAGGCAGCAGGGTCAACGTACAGTCGAACGTGTTCATACCTAGGGAGACCGTGATAGAAGATGGCGTATTTCTAGGGCCTAACGTCGTCATAACGAATGACAGGTACCCGCCAAGCGGAAGGCTGGTTTGCACTCGGATTTGCAGGGGAGCCGTGGTATCGGCGAATGCGATAATAATAGCGGGCGTCAGCGTAGGGGCCGACTCCTTCGTGGCGGCTGGGAGCATCGTCACTAAAGATGTGCCAGAGGGATGCGCTGTGAGAGGGGTGCCGGCGAGACCGTTTAGCACAACACGAGAGATCCTCAAGAAGAGGGAGGAATACCTTAAAGAAGGGAGCTGTAGGCCTCCACGCTAAATGTCCAACACGAACCTTATGACGCAGAGCCCCGGCCCCTCCCTTATCTCCATTAAGTGGTAGGTTGCAGCCTTCACCGCGCGCATCGACGTGTGGCGCTTGGGATCGTATTTTTCACCCAGCACAGCTGCTTTAAGCCTGAAGCCGTCATCAACCTTGGCTATCTCCTCAACTGTGACCTCCGAACCCAAGAAACCTTTGGCATCGAAGAGGTATAGGAGCTCTTCAAGCCAATTGTAAAGCAAAGAGTGAAGGTCGAATCCGTTGACTTCAACGTCCACCTTTTCCAAGGGCTTAACTCTACCTATGTCTGTCATAACTCTGTAGAGCGCCTTCCCGCAAAGCGAAAATGCCTCTCTAAGCGTTTCAGCTGTAACCTCCACGTATACGTCGGCAGGGTGGTCGAGGAACCTTATGCTCAAGCTTCGAGACCCCTTTTCTCCGCTTCACGTGCATCTTCATTGGCGCCGGGAGCGGGATTCGAACCCGCGAGGCCCAAAGGGCCACCAGCTCTCAAGGCTGGCGCCTTGGTCCACTCGGCCATCCCGGCTTAGATAGCTCAAGCTTATTTCTGGCTAAAAGCTTTCCCCCTTAATGGTTCAACATCTCTTCTTGACGTGGATCATTAGCTTTAGCCCCTCTATGTCCCAGTCTTTCGAGTACCACTCGGGCAGTTGGGCGGGAGGTTTACTTGTTACCTCTAATTCCTTTGCTCTCACCTCGTTTTTCAGGTATTCGAGGTTTCTTTCCGGAAGCCCTTTAAGGGAGCCATCTTTGACCTCTATGATCAAGTCTATGTAATCCTCTATGCCTAGGTTCATTTCTTTACGCATGTACTGCACCCTGCGGACTATTTCTCGGGTGATAGCTTCAGCCTCCAACTCTTCATCTCTGCTGGCATCCAAGCCTACAAGCATGTACTTGCCTATGGCGAAGACCCATTTTGAACCCTCCCTTAAATCCACGACCTCCACGTCATCGCTATCCACTTCAACGCTTTCTCCGTCCACCTTGAGGCTGAGCTTGCCGTGGAGACATAGCGCCCGCAGAGCCTCCTCAGCCTCCATCCTTTCGAGGCCTTCGATAACCCTTGAGGTATAACCTTTAATCTTTGCTTCGCCGGGTTCTCCCTTGAACATCAGTTTTAAGTGAAACCCTCTGGGGGGACCATCAACCAGCGTGACGTTTCGGGAGTTAGCTTGCTCTCGTAGGACCTTTTGGAAGCTCTTCAGCTTGTCGAGCACGTCACTCCTAAACGAAACCACCACCACGTTAGAGATGGGCCACCGACTTTTGAGCTTGGCCTTCTGCCGCGCGCTAGCTACGAGCGTTAAGGCCGTTGCAAGGTGCTCAGCTCCTTCCTCGAGGTCTCTCCGGATTAGTTTCTTATCCGGCGTAGGCCAGTCAGTCATGAAGATGCTTTCCTCGGTGCGTCCCCCAACCCTTTTAATGAAACATTGGTAGACCCACTCGGCGAAGTGTGGGACAAATGGCGCAATGAGCTTCAAAGCCCTTTCCAACACGTAGAAGAGCACGGCGTAAGCCGTCAGCTTTTCCGGGTCCTCGCTCTCCAGCCACACCCTCCTCCTAATGTACCTTATGTACCCGTGGCTCACGTCCTCAAGCAAGAAGTTCACTATTGCTTTAGCCGCTTCATGAACGTTTAGCGCCTCCAAGCTTCGGGTTACGTTATCTGTAACAGTCTGGATCCTCGAAAGCAACCACAAATCCTCTGCCGCGAGCCTGTCAAGGACCCCTTCAATTGGAAGCCTCTCCGCGGTGAAGGAGTCCAGATCCATGTATGTGCTTGCGAACTTGAAGGCATTGAATATTGTGTTGAGTAGCCTCTTGGTTGCTTTCAACTCTTCTAGGTCAAAGTTCAAAGCGTCCCAGGGGGCTGCCTTCATAACTAAGTGTAAGCGCAGCGGATCCACGCCTTCCTTCTCCATCAACTCGAGGGCCCAAACCACGTTGCCTCTACTCTTCGACATTTTCTGGCCTGATTTGTCTAGGACGTGTCCTTGGCAGAGCACCCTTTTATAGGGCGCTTTGCCGAAAAGCATGACGCTTGTGAAGAGGAGCGAGAAGAACCACCCTCTAGTTTGATCCACCGCTTCAGTTATGAAATCGTAGGGGAAGAGCCTCCTGAACGTTGATGGATCTCTAAGGAAGTTGACGCTTGCCGCGTGCGCCACGCCGGAATCCAACCAGCAGTCCAGCACGTGGACTTCGCGGCTCATTGTTCCGCCGCAGGATGGACACTTGAGCGTGACCGAGTCAATCCAAGGTCTGTGAAGTTCTAGGCCGTCTAGGCTCGTAGTTGACATTCGCTTAAGTTCCTCAACAGAGCCTACGCAGGCCCTCCGACCGCAGCTCCTGCAAGTCCATACGTTCAGCGGCGAGCCCCATACGCGTAGGCGCGAGATGCACCAGTCCCTCGCATTTGCTATCCAGTTGCGGAACCTGGCCTCCCCAGCCCATGAGGGAACCCATCGGATGCGCTCGTTTTCGCTTAAGATTGCGTCTTTTATCGGCTCTATCCTGAGGAACCATTGCTTGTCGGCCCTGTAGATGAGGGGGGTATTGCACCTCCAGCAGTGAGGGTATTCGTGGAGTATCCTCCCTTCATGGACTAGCAAGTTTTTGGCCTTCAAGTCGCGAATTATCAGTTTATTTGCGTCCTTCACGTATAGCCCCTTATACTTGCCCGCCTCCTCGGTGTAGAGGCCATTTGCATCAACCGGGCAAAAGATGGGGAGCGAGTACCTACGTCCAACCTCAAAATCCTCTGGTCCATGAGCCGGGGCAATGTGCACGCAGCCCGTGCCCTCCTCCATGCTGACCTCTCCATCGCATACTACCACGTGGGCACTCTTGTGGCTGCCGTGCTCGGGCACCTCCCCTATTAGGGGGTGAACATACTTTAAGCCCTTGAGCTCCGAGCCGAGGAGCCTCCCAACGACCTTGTAGTTGTTCAAGTTGATTTCGTTCATCACCTTTTCGAGGCGTTTTTCAGCTATAATCCAGCTCTCATCGTTTACCTGCACCTCAACGTAGTACTCGTCGGGGTGGACGCATACAGCTTCGTTCGCGGGAAGGGTCCACGGGGTCGTCGTCCATATAACTAGGTGGCAATGCCTCCTGTCGAGAAGCTGGCACTTCACGTAAATTGATGGGTCCTCGGCGCTCGCGTAGCCCAACGCGACTTCTTGGTCTGAAAGCGGCGTTTCGCATCGCGGGCAAAACGCTATGACCTTAAGGTCTTCGATGAGCAGTCCCTTCTCGTAGGCTTGTTTAAGAGCCCACCATACGAACTCTATGTACTCGTTTCTTCGAGTTTCGTAAGCGTTGTCGTAGTCCAACCATAAGCCTAGGACCTCTGAAGCCCTCCTCCAGTGGTTCAAGTAGAAATCGACGAGCTTGCTGCACTCCCTTGCGAACTTCTCATAGCCTATCCTCTCTATCTCCTTCTTCGACTTTAAGCCTAGGATCTTCTCGGTTTCAAGCTCGACGGGCAACCCCTGCGTGTCCCAGCCAGCCCTGTTCCAGACGTCGTAGCCCTGCATGAGCTTAAACCTAATCACTACGTCTTTCAGCGTTCTCCCCCTCGCGTGCCCCACATGCATGAAGCCGTTGGCTGTGGGTGGGCCTTCCAGGAAGGCGAAGACCTCTCCGCCTCGCCTCGCAGCGAAGCACCTGCCAGCTACGTTGCCGGTGGCCCAAAGGCTTCTCACGGCTTCTTCAACCTTGCGAGGATCATACTGTTTAAAGTCCATGATTTTCACATCCAACATGAATGTGCCTTATCAAGGCGCTTGGCCCATCTCATCTACGGCAAATAGCGTTGAAGCACTAAACCTAAAAGCTTTAAGCCCAGCCTAAAAAGAGTTGTGGGTGTCCAAGCGAAGGCCTGGTGCGAAATCATGCAACTGAAGAAGCTCGTGGTGATCGCGTTATCCTTGGCGTTGATATTCGTCTTCGCATTTTCAATTCGCGTGTTGCCCTTAAGGGATGGCATCTATATGCTTAACGAGCACGACCCCTACTACCAGTACTACATGGCCAAATACGTGGTTGAAAGGGGGTGGGCCGGCTTCTTGGATTGGTTTTCCTGGGGCTCGGACCCGAGGTTCTGGGCTCCCTGGGGTAGAAACATAGCCTCATCATCTTTCCCGGGCGTGGCGTTTGCAGGTGCCTTCTTCTACCTACTCGCCGAGCCTTTCGGTCTAGGGCTAGACCTAATGACTTTCTGCTGTCTGCTCCCCCCTCTCCTCGGTGCGCTATCATGCATAGCCGTATTCTTCCTTGGGAGAGAGGTCGAGAACGAATCAGCGGGGCTGTTTGCAGCGCTATTCCTAGCGACCAACGCCGCCTTCATATCGCGTACGGTTTTCGGCTTCTTCGATGACGAAAGCGTTGGGATACTTGCGCTCTTAATATCTTTGATATTTTATGTGAAGGCCCTCAAGAAGCAGCGGCTCAGGGACTCAATGATCTACGGGGTTATTTCCGGCCTAGCCCTCGGCTACATGAGCATGACGTGGGGGGCCTATGTTTACCCCTTGAACTTGATGTCGTTGTTCGCCTTGATCATGGTGGTGATGAAGCGCTACAGCAGGAGCCTGCTTTGCGCAACGCTGCCCATGTTGTTGGTGACCCTCTTGGTTGCAGCGTCAACGCCAAAGAACGGACTGAGCTCCATATTTTCAGCAACGTCCGTCGCGCCGCTCCTTGCCGTAGCCACGCTGATGGTATGCGAGCTCAGGGATCACCTACCAGTTAAGGCTAGGAGGCCGATATCAATCGGGTACGCTATGGCGGTTCTAGCGGGCTTGGTTGTACTGCTGCTCGGCAAGGGGGTTGACGTTAGCTTGAGGTACCTGACGGCGGTATTGCCCTGGGTTAGGTCAACGGACCCCCTTGTGCGCTCAGTGGCCGAGCACAGCATGACCACGTGGTCCCACTTCTTCATGCAGTTCGGCTTCATCCTCCTAATGGGTACGGCTTGCCTATTCGCTTTGGCGCGTAGCTTAAAGGACGTAGATGTCTTGTTCATCCTCTTAGGGGTATCCACGGTTTACGTCGCCGCAAACATGGTTAGGCTCACGCTTTTGCTTGCGCCGGTGTTCTCCCTCTTGGCTGGTATATTCTCATCTAAGGTTATCACATCGACATCCAAGTTGATTAATGCAAGTGGAAGGGCGGGTGAGAGGCGTGTCAAAGCAACGAAGAGGCCTCTAATGCCTTCTCGCCTGCAAGTCTTTTCAGGCCTCTTCGCCATTCTCTTGATCTTAACCCCAACCGTGACCGGCCTATACATGGTGGATCCCGGGAGCGGGTTGCCGGTGAACCTCGTGTACGCCAGCAGCTCTATCCTTATGTCTGAGGATTGGCTTTCAGCCCTTAAATGGATGAGGGAAAACCTGCCTGCCAATTCCGTTGTGGCGTCCTGGTGGGATCACGGCTACTGGATAGCGATAGTTGGTAATAGGAGCTCAGTTTGCGATAATGCGACCATAAACGGCACCCAGATAAGGCTTATAGCGCGCGCCTTCCTCTCCAACGAGAGCGAAGCCTTAAAGGCATTTAAGGCGTTAGGGGTTACGCACGTAGTCGTGCACGGAATATTCTACAATATTGGCTCTGCCCTTGGCTCAAGCATACCCCTCTGGGTCTCGTGGGGCCACGACTACGTTGCTATAAGCTACTCGGCTATGGCAAGCATAGCGGGCTACAACGTTGACGACTACATAGTCCTAGACAACTTTGGGGTGTCCTCTTTCCCGTACTTCCCGATACCCAAAGGGCCTAAAGCTTCCGAGACGACGCTCTACCGTTTAATCTATTATCCCGTTAAGGATAGGCTTCTCTTCTTGGGAAGCTTGGATCTAAGCTCGGGAGCCTACAGCCTGCTCGACATACCGCTCCCGCAGAACTTCAAGTTGGTGTACGCCAGCGAGCCGAACGCCCACGTGCTGGTCTACGAGGTCCTTTACGGGGATGAGGGTTAGCCTCAGCCCTCCTCTCCTTCAAGCCTAGCCTTAAGCCTATACATTGCGTACTTGTCGTGCGGGGAATACCTAGGTGGATGTGGACTCTTCACTGCTCCACCGCAGTGCGGGCACTTTTCTCGTTGAAGCGTGTATCTCTTGCAGCTGGCACACCTCATTAGGAGGCCCTTCATATCGGCCCTCCTCATTTCTTGCCTTCCTCAATGATCTTCCCGAAGCCGCCCTCCTCGGATATCACGTTCAAGGCGACGTTCGCAACTTCCCTTAGTATGTTCTTGAGTTGCTTGTAGTCTTCAGCCATTCCCTCTATCCTGTACTTGGGGGTTCCGTCCACGTAGACCTTCACGTTGTACCCCTTGGCCTTCGCGTAGTTTAGGGCCTCCAGCAGGGCCCTCCTGATGGCCTCGATCCCATCGCGCTTGTAACACCTCAACTCCAACGACGTCAAGAGCTTAACCTGGGGAAACTCTATGTGCTCCTTAGCCATGCGGGTTAAAGTCTCCGCCCACTCCCTGCTTACCCCAGCTGCGAGGAGAGCATCTATGCCCTTCTTGGCGGCTTCCTCAAGCCCAGCGTATATCTCGCCATAATGGTCTTCGAGCTTCCAGCCGACCTCCTGGTAAGCATCGTTAAGGTTCTTGCCCAGAGCCTTAGCAGCGAAGTCCAAGAGCACTTCGGCTTTCCTCGCCCTCTTCCATTCAAGCATTTTACCCTCCCTTTCATCGTCGGTCACCCTCTTCAAAGAAAGATCTATGTGGCCCTTAGATGCGTCAACCCTGAGGACTTTGAAGGCCATTTTCTGGCCTTCCCTGATGACGTCCCTTATGTTGTGGAACCAGGAGGAGGAAACCTCGTTTAACGGCACGTAGCCCCTCTTGTTGCCGTACTCGTCGAGGGTTATGTAGGCTCCTTTATCGAACACCTCTTGGACTGTTCCGATCACCACTTCGCCCCTTGCTGGCCACTCCCTTCGCTTTTTTACCACGCTCATCCACCATTATCATCCGAATTCGCCGACTTTCTTGGCTTCTATCCTCGCCTCTCCACCGGTGGGCGAAGCGAGAAGCTTACCGCAAACAAAGCAGTGGACGCTTGTTGACGCATGGCTGAAGATGATTTGCATGTTGCCGCAGTCGGGGCACCTGACGTTATAGAACTTCGATTTTGACTTCGGCACAAGCTCGTTAAACTTCTTGCCCAACGCGTTCACCCCTTAACAGGCTCCACGAGCTCAAGCTTCTTAAGCCTCACACCCCTCCTATGCATCGTGTAGCCGCACTTCTTGCAGGTCAACTTTAAAACCTGCTTTTTAGTTACTTTGGCCGTTCTCTTCTGCTCGGGCTTTCGCTTGCTTCCGTATCCCCTCTTCTTCCTGGCGTATCTCCTCTCGCCTTCAGCCAAGCCCCTCCTCTTGCCAGCTTTGTAGAGCGCCACGGTATGCTGCGTGTGGGACTTGCACTTCGGACAGTAAGTGTTCACAACCTTTGGGTGCTTCAAGGTGTTCACCTTGACCTTATGGGTTCTGCGATCCCTAGATTAATGAGCTCTTTAGCTTTCCGCATATTTATAAATATTACATCTTCGACTTCAAGGTTGGGCAGGCCTAAGCCCTTGACGAGGTCCCCAGCGCTCCCCCGAATTAGGAGGAGTATCCTACCTTCGTCGCGCTCCCCTTCTCCCCCAACCTCTCGGCTTTTAATCTCAAGCGCCTCCGCAACCTTCATGAATTGGACCTCTTCTTCGCGGGGGAGGTCCTTGAGGTCCACGCATCCACCTAAAAGCCTCATAACGGCCTTCCTGATTCTGATGTTCCTAACTATTTGAAGGCAGCCCTCTATAATTGCGGCTTCACCCTTCCTTATCTTGCGTTGCAGGTCGTTGGCGTCGCCGTTCGCCTTAAGCTTCAGCGACTCAACGTATTTCAGCGCCTCCTCGTAGAAGCCTCTAGGTATGGATTGAAGGCTGCTCGTGCTTGCCTCCTGCAGGAGGACTTTGAAAACCTCCCTCAACAAGAGCTCAACACCTCACGGGCTAACCTCGGCGTTGCCCGAGCTTATTAGGTACACGGCTAAACCTGTTGGAACCTCTACAACCTGGTTTAGGTAGGGCCCCCACTCCTGCCCCATGAAGGTGATCTTCGGCGCCTCAGCAACTTTTACTTTGATTTCTCCGCTATTAAAGGCTACTGCATGCTTGTATGGGTCGAAGCCGCTTAGGCCGTCTATGTCGATTCTGAGTGCTATAAGGCCTGTTCCACCATGAAGCGTCTCGGGCAACCTTATCAACCTCTTCACGTCTATGGTCACCCTCTCGTCGATGTTGCATCTTTTGCTGGCGACGGCTTTCTTGGCTAGGCTCAGCCAAGCTCTGCACACATCGCCTTCCACAAGCCAATACCCTTTGGACTCTTGGAGCTTTTCACATATGGTTTTAGTTGTCCCCTCTTCGATTCCAGCACCCTCCTTGTCACATCCTACCAAGAGCTCGTAAACCCCCCTAGCTATCCTGCCGTGCCAGCCTGACGCGTTGAGGGGTGGTGCGTGAGCTTTTTTCCTGCCCCCTTCGAGGATTAAGCCCATGCCCTTCACGTAATCCACTATTTCCCTCCTGGCTTTTTGATCCAGCTGTTTTACAACATCGTTTTCCACGTGAATGTGGAATCCCCTTCGGCCGGAGAAGACTATCTCGACCTCCTCCTCGGAGAAGCCGAAGTCGCTCATGAGGAAATCCTCAACGAGCTTCTCGGTTTCCTCCCTCGCTACGTTGAGGCACTCCTCACAAAACCAGGCCTTCCCATCAATTCTCTTGCTTGAACATTTAGGGCAAGCCTCGGGTGCCATGCCTTTCCCGTTGAAGTTGCAGTCAAGGCATAGCCATTTATCGTGGCGTTCCTTGCATGGCGTATAAATGTGATCTACGTCGATGTCGAAGACCAGGTCCGCCCCCAACCACTCCTTAGACTCCATGTCCTGAGCTGATGGTTGAAGGTAGTAGGCTGAGGAATAGTAAACGTGGAGGGGGGCGTTTTTGGCTAGGAACTCCTTCATCTCCCTCCAATCGTTGAAAGATACGTGCCTGAGAACATCGCCCTTTCTTGAGGGCACAAACCCGTACTCCCTCCTTTCATACTCTTTAGGCGGTCTACCGTCCCACTTAAGGTAATACTCCCTGAACATCTTTTTAATGTAGTTCTCGCTGTCCCTGCTACTCATGGTTCCTCTTCCTTGCCAGCTTTAGCATGCGGGCGTAGTAGACCAGCGGATGCTTCACCTTCGGGCACGTGCTGTCCCCCAGCGGGCACAGGTTAAGCGTCCTTAAAGAGGCACAGTTCGGTGGAAGGTACCTTGTCTTTGAGCCTATCTCGCCGGCTACGTGCTTTAAGTGGTAGGCGGTTTTCTCCTCGTTGAAGTCGGGCATCTTCCGGAATAGCTCCATTACTTCCTCGGGTCTCTTACCCACTGTTAAGAGGAAAGCCGCGAGGGTGAACCGAGCCATGTGCGGAAGGTTTTTCCCCTCCTCGGCTTCTTGGAGGAGCTTGGAGATGCAGGGTGGAAAAGCTGAAGGGTTGTACTCCAATCTCTCAATCAAGCCTGCAGCCTTGCCTTTCGGCAGGGCGGCGTCGACTTCTCTTCTCAGGCCCTCTACCTCCGGCTTAACATCTTCGGGTAGGCCTTCTAGGAGCCTTTTCGCCCCCTTCTCCAGTATCCTTGCCCTATAAGCTTCCGCCAGGAGCCTGCAGACATCCTTCCGGGAAACCTCAACGTAGCCTCCCCTCACGCTCCTGTTAACCAGCTTCCAGTAGGGATCAAGCATGTGAGTTGAGGCTTTAAGGTAATCGTCAAACCTGAGGGAGAAACCATCCCCCTCTTTATGAATGTGCCAGCCGAAGCCATCAACCGCTAGGAGGAGGACCCTCTCATGGCTTTCACGTATGAGGCCCTCGTGAACCCTGTTTTTCTCCGCCTCCGCGTATATGTTTAGGAGCCTCTTGTCCTCCATGGCGTTTATTATTAGCAGGGCTACGGGATGAGATAGTATCTCCACGTCGAGGTCCCTTCTCCTAAGCGTAGTCACGCGGTAGAAGACGGCTTCCCTTATCCTTTCCAAGCTCCTCAAGAAGACCTCCGATGTGGGTGAAAGAAGCTCTTCGAGGTAGAAGCTCACGCCGAGCTCCTCTATTATCCTCGCCGTCGAGCTTAGAAAGGGGTAGGTGGCTAGGTCGAGCTTGGAGAAGCTCATGTGATCTTCGCTATTCTTCTAGTCTAGGGGCTAAGAAGTACTTTATTGTTCCTCCACCCGGTATAGGGAAGGTTAGGCTCAAAGGCATAGACGTTGAGAACTCCAACGTAGCGGTTTCAGCGGCCTCGTTGGCCTTTATCATGTCTAGGAGGTACTCCAGGCTGTACGAGGCGCTTGAGCTCTCCTTTACGTCGAGCTCCAGCAGCGCGCCGCTCTCAGGAGTCAGCGTCGCCTCAACTTCCCCCTTATCGCTCTGACCCTTCACCGCGATGGTGTTCTCCTTTGCCTCAAGCCTCACGTAGTCGCTTACAAGCTCAACGTCCTTGAGGGCATCTTCAAATACGTCGGCCATAACGGTGGCCTTAACGTTGTATACCAGGGTTGGCGTCGGTAGCTCCTGGTACTCCACGTCTATTAACGGGAGGGAGAAGCTCCTGGTCGCCTTGCCCTTCAAAATGACCTTAAGCCTCGTTGCACCTGCGGGAACTTCAAGCTGGATCTTCTCTTTGATGCTTCCTCTCTTAACTATTTTCTTTAACTCGTCGAAGTTAACTCCTATCGTCAGCTCTGAGTCGCATTCGTATTCATCGAAGGCCTCTCTCGGCATCTCGAAGTCAATCATAGCTATCTTGGATGGATCCATGGCCCTAAGGCGCAACCCTTCTTCGCCTACCTTTATGGCCCCCTCATCTATTAAGGATGATAGTGCGTCAATAATCCTGTTCCAGAGCTTCGCATCCCTAAACGTGGCTTTGAACATGCTTCCTCCTCTCCACACCACAAGTTCTACCCTTCAACTCGGTTTTAACGTTAGCGGAGGAGGTTTAATGGTACTCTCTCCACGTCCTGCCGCATCTCGCGCAGCGATAAAACCTGGTCATGCCTTCATCGCCGCGGCGCGTCTGAACCATCCAGTAATACGCTTCATTGTGCCCGCACTCAGGGCACGAAGCCGTTATCTTGGGCATAGCCCTATAGGAGCTTCCCTCTTCTATAACGGCAACCTTCTCCTTCTGGGAATGCGCGATTTGCTCGTCCTTCACGAGCCTTACGCTTTCTTCAAGGTACCCGCAGCGCTTGCAAGCCCATAACTTCCTTTCCCCATCCCTCTTGGCCACCATCATTGTGCCGCACTTCGGACATAGGGGAAGCAGAACCCTCACCTCTCCTCCGGCTTTAGCTCTCCGATAATCCTGCGGACCTCGTTAAAGATTTTCCTTGCTGCCCTTAAGGCTTCCGGTAAGCTTCCTTCAATGCACGAGTACTTTATTGTCCCCAAGTCCCCCTCTTGGTTGAGGGGCTTGGCCCCCCCGAACACCATGATGGGCCTTCCGAGGCTCAGAAGCTTGGAGACATCAATGTCCCCACATCTATCGATGAACTCATTGTCAATCACGATTAGCCCGGCCTGGTCTAGAAAGGCTGGAGGTATAAGGCCTTCTATGCTTTGAGGAAGGCTTTTAACGCGCTTTACGCTTAAAGCCTCAAGCCACAGCTTTCCTCTATACAGGACGCTAACCACGACGGTTTCATCACCGGTGATGCCCAGAACCCTTCGCTCCCTCTTCATTGAGACCCTTCTACGATCATCACTTTAAGGCTTCCCCGAGGCACCTCTTGAAATCCTCGAGCACCTCCCTTATGCTCTTCGCGGCCCTCTTCAAGGCCTCCTCGGGTTTGCTTTGCTTGGTCTTCAGGTAGAATAACGGGTTTGATACTAAGGGGTGATCTATCTTGTACGCCGCGAACTCCACGTCTGGGTCCTTCTTCAGGAAGTCCCTAAGCAGGTTGCAGAAGGTGTGCCCTTCCCCTATTATTTCAAACTTCATGCTCCTCTCGTCGCCTTCAAGAACCCTTATCTTCATAGCCATCATCTACTGGAGCTTGAATGGCGTGGAGTACCTAAGGGAGATCTTCCTTTCTTCTTCCTGATTTCTACATTGTGGACAATAAAGCTTTCTATCCTTGAGCACCATTGGGTTTTGGCAGTTCACGCAGAAAGCCAAGATGACCCCCAGCTCCTTATCCTTCATTGACAGCTGGTAGGGCACCTTGTTGTTTATAATCTTGGCTCTAACTATATCTGTAACCCTAATAGCGCTCGACAGTGATTCTACAAACTTGTCGCTTACTTGGCTTATATGCAGCATTCCGTGGAAGGATGGCTTCAACCACGCATCTTTGTTCTCGATCTTCTTGATAACTATGGTTGCCGTGTCCCTCTTTACACTATTCACCTCTCCTATAACTATATCGCCCTTAACGGGTAATAGCCTCTCCCTACCCAGGGGCCTCACGTGGACTTTCCTCTCCTCTATGTCTAGGACGGCCACGCCGAAGTACAGGGACTTTATGTTGTCGTCGTCAAGGTACGTGCCTTCACCGGGCAGGAACTCCTCTATTATTCCCAGGCTCTCTCCCGGCGTGACTACATCTCTCAGGATTTTCTCCTTCACAGGCCTCATCCTCTCCTAATCCGGTACAAGCTAACATCAACTTTATAGGACTTCTTAGTATGAAATCTGAACGTTGGTCTTATAGACACTTGGAAGGGTATAATCTTATCTATTCTTCCGCCAAGCTCCTCTACGTATCTCCCAATGAAATCCAGGCTTTTATCGCTTGCTTTATGTAAACTATAAACCACCGGGGCCATCCTCAACGCAGCCTCCAGGAAGGGTCTATCCGCTTTACGTCTCCTCACACCGTACGGGGGGTTCTGGATCACAACGTCAGCCCTCAGCGATACGTGCGGCACGAGGGCCGCAAGCCACGATATCTTGTTCTCAACATCTAGGGCCGCAGCGTTTCTGGCCGCAATCCTTAAAGCCACCTCATCGACGTCTACGCCCACAACGTACTCTGCGCCGAGCAATGCTGACCCTACCGCTATTCTGCCGATTCCGCATCCCAAGTCCACTACAATTTTGCCTTCAACGTCCTTGAAGGTCGTCTGCACAATCCACAGCAGCTCGCTTACATCATCGCTTGTGAGGGTGTACTGTTCAAGCTTCACGCTGGGCTCCGGATGTTCAGCCATCCTTGAAAGCAACATGGCTAGCTGCTTCTTCGTTAAAGAACCAGTCACACAGAGACCACTCCTCGAGTCTTAAGACTCCACCTACGATCAGCGCCTCAAGAACTGTTAGTATGGGCCTCCTATAGCGCTCGTAGTCGTCTACGGGTATCCTGGGGCACGCCGTGATTATAAACGCCTCAGGCTCGGTGATGTTGTCGAGGCTCTCGGGCGTCACTTCGCGCAGGGCCACCAAGGCCGTCTTCCTGCCTTTGCCGTTCAGTAGCTTCTTGACGGTCAGCGCCGTTCGGTGGTGCCGTTGCCGCCACTTGCATCCAATGACGATACCGTAGAGCCTAACCTCATCCATAACCTGGGAGGTCGTGTACAGCCTCGCGGACCTAACTTTAAAGGCCTCTCGGCTTATATCCTTCGCCTCACCTCTGTAGGGGTCGCAGGCTATAACTGGTTTCCTCGATGAGAGCTGGAGCCCCAACGCGTGGAAAAGCCCCCCTCCTATGTGGATGAATAGGTCCACCTTATCCCTGATCGCCATAGCGGACGTGTAGTCGCACCCCAAAACCTGGCCTGGATACCTAGTCCTGGCGGACCCCTCACCCACAAACACCCGGTACCCTGCCCTCTCTAGTTCGCGCATCGCGGATGGTATTTCCCAGACGTGTTGAAGCGATGCCGTTAAGCCGACTTTCCCCACGCCTTCCATTGATGATAGGATGTTGAGGGCGCCCTCAAGGGCCCTCTGCGAGCTTATCCTCGAGAACGCCTCGATGAAACATGCCTTCACGCCAACCCTCTCCGAGTAGGGGGACACCTCGGGGAACGGCGTGTGGCCGAAGTGCACTAGGCCTTGAGCGCCCAGCGAGAGCGCCGAGTCGAAAGCCACGTCGCATGCGCCGTAGCAGCTGTCCCCCGAGACTATGACTTCGACGCCTCCAAGCGCCTCCTCCACCTCCCTGGCCACGGATGTTGAAAAGGGCTTTAATCCATCGGCGAACTGCATGAGCAGCCTCTTAATCCCGTTTTCGCGCGCGAAGCTCACGGCCTTCTCCACTTCGAAATCGTACATACCCGGTACGATGAAGGCGGGGCACTCAAATAAATTTAAAGGTTCTGGAATTGCAGAGTGACCTGAAGCCCAATGCTGGGGAAGCTGGGTGCGTCGCTGCGCGAAGCCGTAAAGAAGTTTCTGGGCAAGCCCGTAGCCGACGAACTTGCCGTGAGGGAGTTGATAAAAGACGTTCAGAGGGCGCTGCTCCTAGCCGATGTGAACGTTGAGCTCGTGTTGAAGATAACTCGAAGAATCGAGGAGAAGGCGTTAAGGGAGCCGATCCCTTCAGGCTTTACTAGGAGAGAAGTCACGCTGAAGGTGCTCTACGAGTCACTTATCGAGATTTTGGGGGGAGAAAAGCCACCTGCAATCCCGTACCCCTCGGATAAACCCCTCATCTTAATGCTCGTGGGCATTCAGGGGTCGGGCAAAACCACCACGGCCGCCAAGCTGGCTTGGTTTTACAAGAGTCGAGGATACCGGCCGGGGGTAGTATGCGCTGACACCTTTAGGCCGGGAGCCTACGATCAGTTGAAACAGCTGTCGGTGAAGGTTGGAGTGCCCTTCTACGGCGAGAGGGATGGCAACCCACTCGAAATAGCCCATAGGGGGATCGAGGAGCTCAAGAGGTCGGGATGCAACGTGATAATAATAGATACAGCCGGTCGACACAAGAGCGAGTCGACGTTGATGGAGGAAATGCAGGAGCTAACCAACTCTTTAAAGCCCGACGAGGTTGCGCTGGTAATAGATGCTACGATAGGGCAGCAGGCTAAGGCTCAGGCCGACGCCTTTAACAGGGCGACCAAGGTAGGCTCGATAATAATCACTAAGCTTGACGGCGCCGCGAAGGGGGGAGGGGCGCTATCGGCTGTGGTGGCCACAAACGCGCAGGTAAGGTTTGTGGGTTTAGGGGAGAAGGTGGAGGAACTCGAGGTCTTCGATCCATCCAGCTTTGTGAGCCGCGTGTTGGGCATGGGGGACCTTAAGCTTCTGGCCGAGAAGGTTAGGGAGGCAGCAGTGGAGGAGGAGAGGGTTAAGAGGCTTGTAGGCGGGAGGTTCACGTTGAAGGACATGGTGGAGCAGTTTGAGGGCCTTCGGAGGATGGGTCCGTTGAGAAAGATTCTCGAGATGATACCGGGGTTGGGCTTGAACTTGCCTGAAGAGGTGGCTGATGTAGCTCAGGGTAAGCTTGACAAGTGGAGCGTAATGGTCAAATCGATGAGGAGGGAGGAGCTGGAGAACCCCGAGATAATCAACAGGTCCAGGATGAGGAGGATTGCTCGGGGCAGCGGCGTGAAGGTTAAGGAAGTGAAAGAGCTCTTGGACTCATACGAAACCATGAAGAAAATGATGAAGACCCTTATGAGGAAGCAGAAGAAGGGTCGGCTGCCGCTACCCTTCAAGATTTGAAGGGCGCTGGAACCTGGGGCTTTAGGCTATGCTGAGCGCGGCGTCCGACATCTTGGATAAGGCGGTAAAGCTGCTGGAGAAGGCGTCGCTCTGCGACAGGTGCCTTGGCCGCTTCTTCGCGGGCTTGGGCTTTGCCCTAACCAACAAGGCGAGGGGTGAAAGCATAAAGACGATGCTCCTGCTCGCCGCCTCGGCGTCGCTGAGAGAAGGCGACGATAAAGGCGCTGAGGGCCTGCTGCGCTTGTTGGCTAGAACGGGCTTTAAGCCTGCGAACGAGTTGTTGATTAAAGTGGGAGGCACGCCGGTGGACGCCGTTCCCTGCGAGCTATGCCTTGGAATGTTCGACAGCGCCTTGGAGGCCATGGTTAGCGGAGCTTTATCGTCGCTTTCGAACTATGAATTCGGGAGCTTCTTGGTAGGATGCAAGGTTCCGGGCTCCATAATTGAGAGGGAGGACAGTTTAAGATCCGCCGTGGGGATCGAATGGGGAGAGTCAATAAAGAGGGAGGTGAACCGGGAAGCAGGCCTATCAATAGCGTCGAGGACGGGGAAGACGCCTGACTTCCAGAGGCCGGACCTACTCGTGGTGTTAAACTTCCATAAAATGAGCGTGGAGGTGAAGCCGTTCCCGATTTTCGTGCGTGGGCGCTACCGAAAGCTTGTTCGCGGGGTGCCGCAGTCCAGGTGGTTCTGCCCGCAGTGTAGGGGGAAGGGCTGCAGCGCTTGCAATTGGACGGGGAAACGCTACCAGGTATCCGTTGAGGAGCTCGTAACTCAACCGCTAATGGAGGCCTTCGGTGCCGCCAAGGCGAAATTTCACGGGGCTGGGAGGGAGGACATAGACGTTAGGGTCTTGGGTCCCGGTAGGCCCTTCGTTGTAGAGCTGATCGAGCCCCGCAAGCGGTTCGTCAACCTCGAGCAGCTGCAGGGGGAGGTAAACCGCAGGTGCCAAGGCGTGATCGAGGTTGCCGATCTGAGCTACGCCGACAAATCGCTTATAGGCATGTTGAAGCTTTCGGCTAGGGTGAAGAGGAAGGCTTACAGGGTACTCGTCGAATCGGAGGAGGCAATTTCTAGGGAGAGGCTTGAAGCAGCAGCCGCCGCCTTATCTAACGTCACCGTGAAGCAGAGGACCCCTACCAGGGTTCTACATAGGCGGGCAGATAAGCTGCGGCTCAAGAAAGTCCACGAGGTTAAGCTCACGAGGGTTGAGGACGGGGTGTTCGAGGTCGTGGTGAAATGTCAGGGTGGACTTTACGTGAAGGAGCTCGTGCACGGAGATGGCGGTAGAACAACCCCCAGCCTCCAGGAATTGCTTGGAGTGAAACTCAAGGTACTCGAGCTCGACGTCGTCGATGTTGAGACCCCCTGAGCACCCCTTGGGGGGTGGGCTTTTCTAGTGGAAGCCCTATCTCAAAGGCTTTATGTGCTCTGGGGTCGTCAGAATTACCTTGCGCTTGTCACCAAGCCGGGTCTCGACGACGTACGCCCTGCCCCTTCTACCTATTATTATGCCCGTAAGGCCTTGATACCTCCTGTGCGGGGCTGTTTCGACGTTTGAGGGGTCTACGTCGAAGCTTACCTTGTCTCCAACCTTGTACTCTATTAGGAGGTAACTTAACCCTCTTGCACCCCTCTCCCGAGGATTCTTCGAAAGCAGCCCCCTAGACTTAGTCCTTAAACCTTTGGATCTCCTCACGGTGCTTTTCCTCCGGTTTCTCTCCTAGAGAGACTTTTAAAAAGCTTGCTTTAGCCCCCGTATAAACTATAAATAGCCTTTCCGGGAAAAATAACTTGACATCCAGCTTTAGCCTTCAGAGGGCGCATCAAGATGAAAGTGATTAAGGTTAAGGAGATTCCTTTATCCCTAGCGCGCGACCTCCTGAGCGCTAGGCAGAAGAGCATCCCCCTTGAGCCTTACCAGGCATCAGCTTTAAGCCACGCCTCAAAGTTCTCTAAGCTGCCGCCGGATAAATCCGAGAAGCTGGTTGAGGAGTTGACGTCGGAGTTTAAGCTGTCAAGGGCAACCGCGGTGCAGGTGGCGAACATAGTGCCTTCGACGCCTCAAGAGTTAAGGGTTCTGTTAGCCAAGGAGAGCAGGGTCTTCTTGCCTGAGGACCTGGAGAAGGTCCTTGAAGTAGTAAAGAAGTACACAGGCTAGCTCTCCTAAGCATCATAAATTAGGTGTTAGACTTGCTAGTTAAGAGTGGAAGGAAGTTTGAGGAATATGCGTACATCCTGGATTTTCTCCCTCACGGTTACCTGAGGGAGACCAGGCCACAGTTCATGCGTAAACCCATAGCCCAGGCCGTGGGGGAAGACTTCTTCATGCTTCTTGAGCTTACGCCTAAACCAGGCGTCTCGTTATCCGCAGGGGAAAGGGTCTTCATAGGTAAAGGCCTAAGAGATAAGATAGACAGGATTGTCCGAAGGCTGAGCTACGAGGATCTCACATCCTTTGCTAGGGATGAGCTTTCAAGGGTTGTCGAGAAGATAGTGAGGGAGCACGAGAACAGGTTCATCGAGTTCTTCAACGTTGCCCCTCCGTTGACAACTAAAATGCACTCGTTGGAGCTAATGCCAAGAATAGGGAAGAAGACCATGTGGTTGATAATAAAGGAGAGGGAGAGGAGCCCCTTCAAGGGCTACGAGGACTTTGAAAGGCGCACCGGCGTAAGCAACGTTGTTGGGATACTCTGCGAAAGGATCTTAACGGAGTTGAAGGGCAATGAACGTTACTACCTGTTCACGGTTGCGCCCGTGGGTAAAGAATGATGGTGGGTCTACGCGAGCGAACCATAACCCTCATCAGGAGGTACTCGATAAGGCCCAACAAAAGGTTAGGGCAGACCTTCTTAATAGACGAGGATGTGGCGAAAAGCATAGTTGACGCCTCCGAGGTTGATGGCCTCAACGTCTTAGAGGTTGGGGCAGGCCTAGGCGCCCTAACCGAGATGATCGCTTCGAGGGCCAAGCTCGTCTACGCCGTTGAGGTGGACCCTCTCCTCGTCAGGGCGCTACGCGAAGAGGTGCTTAAGGGGCGCGACAACGTAGTTCTAGTGGAAGCGGACTTCTTGGACTTCACGCCTCCGCCCGTCGAGGTCGTCGTCTCCAATATACCCTACAAAGTGGCAACGCCGATCCTGTTCAGGCTGGCGAGGAGGTGCGTTTTTGATAGAGCGGTCCTCACGATTCAAAGGGAGCTGGCGTTGCGGTTGACTTCAAAGCCGGGGGTTAAAGATTATGGTAGGCTTACAGCGTCGCTCGACGTTTTCTTCGAGCCTAAGCTGGTGGGAATAGTGAACAGAAGGTGTTTCTACCCGAGGCCAGACGTCGACTCAGCCATCGTGAAGCTTAAAAGGAGAAAGCCGCCCTACGAAGTTGTGGACGTGGACTTCCACCTGGAAATGTTAAGGATGCTCTTCTCGCAGCGGAATAGACTTCTTAAAAAGGCCTTGTCCACGTCGCTTGAAAAGCTGCTTAAGGTTAAGGCGGACCGGGGGCTCTACGCCGATCCCAGGCTGGCGAAGTACGTGAACGTGAGGGTTAAGGACCTGCAGCCCTCGGAGCTAGCAGATATATCCAACGTGGTGAGGGAATTCGTCAAGCAGGCGGGAGGAGCGTTGTGAAGCTCTGCTTTGAAGGCATGGTGATATACGTGTGGGAGGGGGTCTACCCGCCCTCCGAGGACACCTTCTTGCTTATGGATCACGTTAAGCTGAAAGGCGGGGAATTGGTGCTCGACGTGGGGACGGGCAGCGGGATCCTAGCTGTAAAGTGCGCCCTAGAGGGGTGCCACGTGGTGGGGGTGGACATCAAGAGAAAGTCGATATTAAACGCAAAGTTCAATGCTAAAGCCAACGGAGTCCTCGAGGGGGTTGAGCTAGTGTGTTCCGATGCCGCCACGTCCTTCCGAGAACTTTGCGGCTTCAATGTTATATTGGTGAACCCCCCTTACCTACCATCCACGGGCAACCCGGAGCTCGACCTACCCGAATGGGACGGAGGTCCCGAAGGCATCTCGATGGCTCTGCGCGTCGTTGATGATGCGGGCAGGCTCTTAGGTGAGGGCGGCAGGCTCTACATGGTGGCTTCATCGTTATCCAAGTACGAGACCCTAGTTTCAAGGCTTCAGTCCATGGGCTTCAACGTAACCATTAAAGCAAGAAAGAAGCTTTGGTGGGAGGAGCTCATCCTCCTGGAGGCGGAGAAGTTTGCCTCACGTTAGGGTGGTCTTGGTTGAGCCGCTATACGAAGTGAACGTAGGCTTAACGTGCAGGGTGATGAAGAACTTCGGCTTTCGGGATCTATGCATAGTAAAGCCAAGATCCCACATATCGGATACAGCTAGGAGGTTTGCCGTGAAGGCTGTAGACGTCCTCGAGTCGGCAAGCATCGTGGACGAGCTTGAGAGGGCCGTGGAAGGCTTCGACATCAAGGTGGGCACGACGGGGAAGCTCGCCGGCTCAAGAAACGTTGTGAGAGCTGTCGTGCCGCCTTGGCATCTGCGCAGGGCTGTGGGGTGCGAGGGGAGGATAGCCTTGCTCTTCGGCCGCGAAGACGTTGGGCTCACGAATGAGGAGCTCTCAATGTGCGATATAGTGGTGCACATACCTACCAGCGATGAGTACCCCGTGATGAACGTCACCCACGCCGTAGCGGTCCTACTTTACGAGTTGTCTAAGCATAGCGTAAGGCCCAAGGTGAAGCTTGCGAGCGGGAAGCTGCGCGAAGTGGCCCTCAACTACTTCGTGGAGATGTTGAAGCTCCTGGAATTCCCTGATGGCAAGAAGAGGAAAGCTGGCTTAGCCTTCAAGAGGCTGCTGGGCAAATCGTTTGCCTCCAAGAAAGAGATGTACATGCTGCTAGCGTTCCTCCGCAAAGCGTACCTTGAATTGAGCAAGGGTGAACCTGAAAAAAGCTAATAACCCCCCTCCTGGTTAGCTCAGAGAGGTGGCGCCTATGCCTCTAAGACCAGCGCGGTGTTACAGGGCGGTGAAGGGCCCCGCCTACACTAGAAGGGAGTACATACGCGGTGTTCCGCAACCGAAGATCGCCAAGTTCACCATGGGGAACACCAAGGCCGACCTTCCATTGGTCGTGCAGCTAATTGCAAGGGAACACGCACAGATAAGGCACAACGCGTTGGAAGCCATGAGGGTCATCTGCAGCAAGCATCTATCAACGAATCTGGGCGAGAACAACTACCTCCTCAAGATACACCCATACCCTCACCACGTCATCAGGGAAAACAAAATGATGGCCTTCGCAGGCGCCGACAGGCTTCAGGACGGCATGAGACTGTCCTTCGGGGACCCCGTCGGCACGGCGGCGAGGGTTAGGGCTGGAGACATCATCGCAACTATAAAGGTCCCGATGGGAAAGCTGGACGTGGCGAAGGAGGCTGCGAGGAGGGCCGCAGCCAAGCTGCCGGTGCCCTGCGAGCTGAGGATAATCGCTGGGGAGAAATCCTCAGCCGGTTAAGGCTCAGCCGGTTAAGGTGTTGCAGGAGGAGCTCCAAATCCTAGGAAGCTGAACATCATTAACGCTATCAACGCGAATATCATCAGCATCCACACCATGTTGAAAGTCTTGGAGCGCTTCTGCCTCTTCATGAACTCCTCTTCGCATGTCCCCTCGCACATGGGGGGATCCTTCTCGGGCGGCACAACGCCGCCGCAGATAACGCAGTGCTTGTGGTTTGAGACGTCGAAGCCTTCATCCCTTCTCTTTTTAGTGGACGTCGCAATCACCCAACGCGCTTCTGAACAGGCAAGGAGCTGGCGGCCGCTCTAATAAACGTTGTGATAGAAAAATGGAAAATCGCCCTTATTTAGTTATTTAACCCTCTTTGCCTTGAGGGCCCCTTCAAGCAGCACCCTCCTCTCAACCTGTGCGACCACCCTGCGTACCCTTGCAATCGCGTCGGGGTTGACGGATATGCTGTCAACGCCTTCCCTTACAAGCCACTCAACTAGGTCCTCCAGGTACGAGGGGCCTTGTCCGCATATGCTGACGGTAACCCCGTGTTTATGGGCCGTTCTTATCAGGTGCCTTATTGCTCTAAGGACTGCCGGGTCCCTCTCGTCGAAGTAGCGAGCGTCGAGCTTTGGAAGGACCTCGGAGTCCCTGTCAACTCCGAGGATCAGCTGGGTTAAGTCGTTGCTGCCTATGCTGAAGCCGTCAACGTACCTGCAGAACTCGTCGGCCATGAAGATCACGCTGGGAACCTCGGCCATGGCCCATACCTTGAAGTCCCTTCCCCTTTCGAGTCCCTCATCCGCCATTATCTTCAGCACCTTCTCGGTCTCCCATGTTGTCCTCACAAACGGCAGCATGGCCCACACGTTCTTTAGGCCCCACTCGTCTCGAACCTTTTTTATTGCCCTGCACTCCAGCCTGAAGGCCTCCTCGTATTGAGGACTTATGTAGCGCGAGACTCCGCGGTACCCCAACATCGGGTTGCGCTCGAAGGGCTCGTACTTTTCTCCTCCCTTGAGCTCCCTGTACTCGTTGCTTTTGAAGTCGCTGAACCTGACGACAACGGGCCTGGGCTGCACCTGCCTTGCGACGGCCGCTATTCCTTCGGCTAGCTTCTCAACGAACTTGTTTCCCTCTCCCACCTCGATTAGGTGGACTGGGTGTTCCCCTATGTGGGCTGACATGATGAACTCTATGCGCATCAATCCTATGCCGTCGAAGGGAAGGTTTAAGTACTCCGATATCTTCTCGGGGACGCCCAGGTTCATGTATATCTTGGTGCCTGTAGGTATCGGGTACTCCACAGGTTGCGGCGCGGAGCTGGGCCTTGCGGTTTCGCCTCTCTGCTTCGTGAGCTCCTCCACCGCCCCCTCGTACACGACCCCCGTTATGGCATCGACTGTGTATTCCCTGCCGGGTTCTAGGACTTTGGTTGCGTTTCCAGTTCCGACAATGGCTGGAATGCCCAGTTCACGGCTTACTATGGCTGCGTGGCACGTTATTCCACCCTCATCGGTTATGATGGCGCCCGCAACCCTCATGTATGGAACCCAGTCGGGATTAGTCATGGACGTGACGAGTATGTCTCCCTTCTCAAGCAGCTGAGCGGCTTCCTCAACGTTCCTGACTATTTTGGCTTTGCCAGTCCAGACGCCGGGGCTTGCCGGCAACCCCTTCAGGGCAACCCTCTTTTCAACCGCTACTGGCGGTAAAGGTCTCTCTTCGGCTCTTCTCTTGGAGGCCCACACCGTTTCCGGCCTCGACTGAACTATGAACACGTTTTCGGGGAACTCAATGTCGCCGTCTATGGCCCACTCGATGTCTTGGGGATGTCCGTAGTGCTGCTCTACTTTGACGGCTAGCTCTGCAAGCCTCCTAACTTCCCCGTCGGTTAGGCAGGGGATCCTCCTTTTTTCTGGTGGCACCTCAACCTTAACGGTTCCCCCAGTTAATGGATCCCATTTAAGCTCGAAGGGCTTATCGCTTATCTTCTTTTCAACTATTTCCAGGGTTTTCTTGTCCACTACGTATGTGTCGGGGGTTACGGAGCCGCTTACAATGGTCTCCCCTAAGCCCCAGCTTCCCTCTATGACTATCTTATCTTTTTCGCCCGTAACCGGGTGTATGGTGAACATGACTCCAGCTGCCTTTGAGTTGACCATCTTCTGAATTACGACGCTCATCAACACCTTGTCGTGCGGTATCTTCTTCTCATCACGATAGAATATGGCTCTGGAGGTGTAAAGTGATGACCAGCACTTCTTAACCTTCTCTAAAACCTCCTCTTCCCCCTTAACGTTGAGGTACGTGTCTTGTTGGCCGGCGAAGCTTGCACCTGGGAGGTCCTCAGCCGTAGCTGAGCTTCGAACGGCCACAAGGGTTTTGGGAGCCCCCACCCTCTTGCAAAGCTTCCTGTAGTTCTCCTTTATGGCTTGGGCGATGTCGCTCGGCACCTCAATGTTCTCCATTAAGCTCCTTATCTTGGTGCTAACATCCTCGTATATCTGAGGGCTCCTCTCAACTACAAGCTTTCTTAAGAGCTCGTCAACCTTAATTTTTAAACCAGTCCTCTCAATGAACTCCTTATAAGCGTAAGAAGTTACAGCAAATCCCGGGGGGACGGGTATACCAGCCTTTGTGAGTTCCCCTAGGTTGGCGCTTTTTCCTCCAACCAATGATAGGTCGCCCTTATCTATCTCCTCAAACCATAGGACATAGGCTCTATCCCTCATTATTCTCAGCCTCTACCTACATTAAAGGCATTGCTGGTTGGTTACCTTTCCTTGGCTTTATGGGATTTAAGCGTTGCGATGCCCTATGGCTTCTTCACCCTTGCATAGTAGCCGAACTCCTTATGTGAACCGAAGCTTTCAAGGCCCTGTGAGTAGAGCTGATCCTTCAACTCTGAGGCCCTGAACCGGGATATCTGGTTGGTCCTCTCAAGGTAGTCTATGACCTCCTCGGCCTCCTTGAGGCTCCTGCACCTTCTTATGTAATCGACCGCGTCGGGCATGCCGGATTGGAGGCCTTCACCGTTGGTCCTAGACCCTCTTATGGTTAGGCGCATAACCCCCTCTTCGAGCTCCCTAGCCAAGCTGGGGTATTTCTTCCTCAGCGTCTCGACGTCTATTTCAACCATGCTATTTTCTCCTCAACCTCTTAGCCGTCACAATACATATCACGTCGTTCTCGTTTAAAACGCTGTCCCCTCCAAGCCTAACCCCCCTCTTCACGTCGATGGCGTATATGAAGCCCTCCGCCAGCTCGGTGTGCACGATGTGGGCCAACTCCTTGGCTGTTGTCCCCCGCGGGACGAGGTGCACGTCGGGAAGCACGTTTCCTTCCCCGTCGCTTAGGCGGTTTGGATCTGCAACTGGGTAGACGGGGATGAGGTCAAGCTTTTTAAAGTACATGCGATTGAGGACTTCTTGAACTCCCGTGGACCCCCAAACCTTTAGGGTGCGCTCCTCTATCATTGTAAGGGCGTTTAGCTGCTGCTCCGTTAGCCTTCCCCTATCGGCTATGCTGAACGAGCTGTCGCCGGGAGTGTACTTTATCAGTCCCCTCTCCGCTGCCCTTCGCAGCGCAAGCTCCGCCTCGGCGCTACACGGAACCACGTTTTCGTCACCGTATTCCTCCTTAAGCCTCTTAACGTTGTAGCGGCTTTCAGGAAAATCAGATTTGTTCGCGGCGATTACGTAGGGTTTGGATATGTCGATGAGCTTTTCGACGCACATCTTAACGTCGTCGCCGCTCCAGCTTCCAGGCTTCTTGTTCGCCAGATCGAGCTCTTGGAGGGTCCTGCTCACGTGCTTCGCGCTGATTTTCAAACCGCTTAGCCTCGAGGATAGGACGTCCTCGATATTCGCGGGGCCGTGCTCCACCATCTTGACGATCTTGCTCCAGTCCCTCTCAATCATGCCTAGAACCCAGAGCTTTACCTCTTCGCGTATCATCTTGACGTCTTGTAGGGGATCGTGACTTCCCGGCGGGCATGGCCTGCCCTCAGCGTCCGTTGAACCCGAGGCGTCTACAACGTGTATTATGCCGTCGGCGTTGCGCATCTCGTCTAGGAATTTGTTGCCGAGGCCTCTGCCCTCGTGGGCCCCTGGAACCAGCCCCGCTAGATCGATAACCCTCACTGGGATGTACCTGATGCCGTCCACGCAGATGGAGTTTCGCGGGTTATCCTTCACGCCGAGCTCTTGGCATGCGCACTTCACCCTTAAGTAGGCTATGCCCACGTTTGGCTTTATTGTCGTGAAAGGCCTTGGCTCTGTCTTCACTGGAAGCATTGTGAGGGCGCTGAAGAGCGTGCTCTTGCCGACGTTGGTTTTGCCGACGAGCGCTACCTCCGGCATCGCATCACCAGGTCCTACTCCTCAATTATAATTGCTGTAGGCATCCCAGCTACTTAAAGATACTTTAAAAATAAATAGGTGAGCTAAGGATATATCGTGTTTCAAGGTGTTGGAAATGGCGTTTAAAGTGTTGGTAACCGACAGCGTGCACGAGGCTTGCGCCTCAGTACTGAGGTCCAAGGGCTGCATCGTCGAGGTTAAACAGTCGTTAAACAAGGAGGAGCTGCTCAAGGCGGTTAAGGAGTTCGACGCAATCATAGTTAGAAGCAAGACCAAGCTTACGAGGGACGTGATAGCTGAGGCCAACAGCCTGAGAGTCATAGGGAGGGCGGGCGTTGGGCTGGACAACATAGACGTGGCGGCGGCCTCCGAGAAGAACATAAAGGTTGTATCCACGCCTCAGGCATCCACGGTCGCCGTCGCCGAGGCGACGATGGCCCTCATGCTTTCCCTGGCCAGAATGGTGCCCGACGCCGTCAAATCGTTGAGGGATGGTCTCTGGCTTAAGAACAAGTTCATGGGGTTTGAGCTTAGGGGGAAAGTTCTGGGCGTCGTGGGCTTCGGCAGGATAGGCAAGGCCGTGGCGAAGAGGGCTTTGGCCTTTGAAATGAGGGTTTTGGCGTACGACATTAAGGATGTAAGCGGTGAGGCCGCCCTCCTAGGGGTTGAGGTTGTGCCAACGCTTGAGGAGCTGTTGAAGAAGAGCGACATCGTGACGCTCCACCTGCCGCTCAATAAGAGCACGCACCACATGATAGGCGAGAGGGAGATATCGATGATGAAGGACGGGGCTATAATAGTCAACACCTCAAGGGGAAGCATAGTGGATTCCAAGGCGCTCTTGAAGGCATTGAAGAATGGAAAGCTGGCGGGCGCGGCGCTGGACGTGTTCGAGAGCGAGCCCCCTCAAGGTGAGGAGCTGGAGCTTGTAAGGCTCCCCAACGTCGTTGCAACTCCCCACATAGCCTCCCAGACGGTTGAGGCGCAGGTGGACGCCGGCATCATGATAGCCGAGGAGGTTTTAAAAGCCCTCAACACCTCATAGATGCTCGGGAGCTCGGGCGCCGTGTCGAGTCTATACGTGAACCCCGGCGGTGGATTGAAGGTATGGCCGCGCCTTCCCCCGAGCAGGTATTAGCGAACTCGGGTTTGACGCCACTGGAGGCGAGGGTTTACCTGTACCTGAATGAGAACCCGAATAAGAGGGACAGCGAGATAGGCGACGCCTTGGGCATACCCCTACCGGATGTGAGGAAAGCCCTATCATCGCTCAGGTCGAGGGGGCTTGTCAAGGCCGTAGAGCGCGACGGGTACGATGCGGTGCCGCCTTCGAAGGCCTTTGAGATTCTGGTGGACCTGAAGACCAGGGACATGGAGCTCGCCTTGTCCAGCATTAGGAGGCAGCTTCACTCGATAAGGGAGTCGCTGGAGAAGAGGTACTGGGTGAGCAGGTACGGGATAAGCGAGGAGCAGCTCCTCGAGTCCCTGGAGGACCTGAGAAGCATGGAAGCCGTAACCGCCAGGCTAATGGCTGAAGCCACCGAGGAGATACTGGTGTTCACCGCCTCCTTCGAGTGGTACAACAAGGTCAGGGAGACTTTAACCTCCTCTCTTCAACGTGGGGTGAGGGTTAGGGTGCTGATGCGCGTGGTTGATGAGCCGTCCAGGTTGAGGGCCAGGGAGCTCCTCGAGAGGGGGGTTGAGGTTAGAAGCGCCGTGGAGGGCTGGTACCCCGTTAGGGGGACGCTGGTTGATGAGAGCAGGCTCGTCTTCCTCATATGGGCTACCGAGGAAAAACTCTCATGCTTTAGGCCTCACTACACCGAGAACCGAGGATTGATAAAGGTGTTCCTAGACTCCTTTGAGCACAGGTGGGCTAGGGCCTCCAGCATAGCTTAGCCCGGTGGCCTCAGGTGAACTTCGCAGTAGCGCTGTCGGTTGAGTACTCAGCCTTCAGCCACGCAACCGAGGATCAGGATAAGGTTTTGAAGGCCGTGGAGAACCTGGTGCCCCCGAGGCTTAGGGGGCGAGGAGAGCTTGCAGTTGAAGATACCTTGGGGCACCACCAGAACCCTATACGCATATTCAAGGTGTCCTTCCGAAATCCCGAGCAAGCCATGCAGGCTTTATCCTGGCTCTTGGGAGGCTTGCCGGGGACGGACAGGGAACGCTTAATTGAAAGCGTGGACCTGCACTTGGACGAGAAGCTGAAGCTCTACATGAGGCTAGACAAGCAGGAGGCCTACCTGGGGAGGTTCAAGCTCGCCTCGGGGGACGACGTTGTGAAGGTAAAGTTCAGCTTTAAGGGGTCCAGGGAAGCAGTTAGGCAGCTCCTCGAGAGGCTTTCGGGGGAAGCCTTGGGGTAGGAGGTTGAAGTCATACCAACAAGGCGCTACGTGGACCTGCACGTCAGGTTGAGCTGCGGAGGCGACCCGCCGGAGCTGCTGATCGGCATGGCAAGGCACTTGGGCTACTCGCTCATCGCCTTGTCCCTAGAGAAGGAGCCGCGCGGCGCCCCCCTTGAGGGCTTAAGGAGCCTAAGCCGCGAGGCGGGCTTGGACCTAGCGTTTAGGCTCGACTTGAAGCCCTCAAGCCCCGGCGAGCTGAAGGCTTGGCTGAGCAGGTTTAGGCGCAGGTTTGAGGTTATAGCGGTTTACTGCGGCAACGTGGCTGTAGCTAGAACCGCAGCGAGGGACCGCAGGATCGACGTGACGTTCTACGACCTGGAGAACCTGCCCTCACTGCTCGACGAGGGCCAGATGAGCCTGCTGCAGGAGCACGGGAAGCACATCGAATTCAACCTCTCAGACATGCTAGGCCTACCAGTCGACAAGCAGTGGAAGGCGCTGTGGAGCTACAGGTACGCGTTTAAGGAGGCCAAGAGGAGGGGCATCCCCATAGTATTCTCCTCGGGCGCCTCGAGGATTACGGATATGAGGGCTCCCAGGGAGCTTTCAGCCGTGGCCTCAATGCTCCTCGAGGACGCTTCCTTGGCGAGGAGCTCGGTTTCCCTGATACCGGCGAGGATTGTGGACGAGAACAGGGGTAAGCTGGGCTCCGCGTTTGTGCAGCCAGGTGTGAGGGTGGTGGACGAATGGTGAAGAGGATTCGGTGGCGCTACTTGGTCCTCCACGTCCATGCGCCGCTAGACCTTGAAGCCCGGGACCTCGAGAGGTCGCTGAGAGGTCACATCCGGATGTTCCTAGGAGTCTACGGCTTGTCGAGGTGTCCCTTCAAGCTTGTAGCCTACGATAGGGAGGGCAAGATCGGCATTGTCAGGTGCCCGCACGACTCGGTTGAGGCTTTGAGGGCGGCCTTGGCCTTTCTGAGCGATATAGGCGGTGTGCCCTCCTCGCTGCACGTGGTGAAATCCTCCGGGACGATTAAGAAGGCCAGGAAAGTAGTGGAGGGCTACGTTGAAAAGCTTAAATCCCACTGGGCCCTATTGGAGTTGGGGATGAAGAAGCCGTCCCAGGCTACAGAGAAGTGAAGAACTCGCGACGAGCTGACCCCTAAAGCGCCCTTATCCTTCAACAAGCCTCCGAGGCTTTCAACATTTAAATATGCCCACGGGACAGTTAGATCGTCTTCCGCAAATCGTTGAAGGGGAGTCTCCGGAAATGAACCGGGTTGATGTGTTGCGTGACGAGCACTTGACGTTCGCGGAGAAAATCCTAACGTTGAAGCAGGTGGAGGAGAACGTCATTAAGCGGTCGGGCGAGATAGCGGTGGTTTCGGTTGATCTGGCCGCCGGCCAGGATGGAACGTCGCCTCTAGCGATAAAGGTATTCAGGGAGATGGGTGGGGGGAAGGTTTGGAACCCGGATAAAGCCCTATTGGTGATCGACCACACCTACCCCTCCGCTTCATCGCAAATATCGGACCTGCACAAGCTGATGCGGTCCTTCGCTCGAGAGCAAGGCATAAGGCTTGTTGAGGGAAGCGTAATACACCAGGTGCTGCTTGAGGACTACGTGGCACCCGGCATGCTTGTGGTCGGCGCCGACTCCCACACGACGACTCACGGGGCCCTCGGAGCCTTTGCCACTGGCATAGGAAGCACGGAGCTCGCCGCCGTGTGGCTTGAAGGCAGCATATGGCTTAAGGTTCCCGAAACCCTGAGGGTGCGCCTCGATGGGAGCCTGCCGAAGGGGGTCTATGCGAAGGACATAGCGTTAGCGTTCATCGGGCAGGTGGGCGCTGACGGCGCAAACTACAAGTCGGTTGAGTGGCGGGGGGATGCAATCTCAAAGCTTTCGGTGGCTTCGAGGGCAACCCTCTGCAACATGAGTATGGAGGCTGGAGCTAAAAACGCCGTCGTGGAGTACGACTCCGTAGCCAAGAGCTACCTTGAAGAGGTTGGAAGGAGCCCGTTTGTGGTGGTGGAGTCGGGCAAGAAGGCGGAGGTGGAGGAGATAAGCGTGGATTGCTTCAAGCTGGAGCCGGTTGTCGCCGCTCCAAGCAGGGTGGACAACGTGAAGGCCGTGAGGGAGGTTGAGGGCACGCCGATCGACCAGGCATTCATAGGCAGCTGCACTAATGGGCGGCTGGAAGACCTCGTAGAGGCAGCCAAGGTGCTGCGCGGCAGGAAGGTAAAGGATGGGGTTAGGCTCATAGTCACCCCGGCTTCGAGAAGGGTGTACTACGAAGCCCTGAGGCTTGGAGTTCTTGAAGCGCTCTTCAAAGCTGGTGCGGTGATAACGAACCCCACGTGCGGTGCGTGCGTGGGCACTCACTTGGGGATTCTGGGTGAAGGCGAGGTGGCGATATCTTCAAGCAACAGGAACTTTATAGGGAGGATGGGACATCCCAAGTCCCAGGTTTACTTGGCCTCCCCGGCGACCGTTGCCGCCTCGGCCGTTAGGGGAGCAATATCGGATCCGAGGGACCTGCTATGAGCGTGATAAGGGGTAGGGCTTGGAAGTTCGGGGACAATGTCGACACCGACGTTATTATACCCTTCAAGTACAAGGCGAGAACGCTGGATCCCAAGGAGCTCGCCGAGCACGTTATGGAGGGCTTGGATCCCGAATTCGCCAAGAAGGTTAAGCCCGGAGACGTGATAGTGGCCGGCAAGAACTTCGGGTGCGGCTCAAGCAGGGAGCAGGCGCCCCTAGCTATAAAGGCTGCTGGGGTGGCAGCCGTGGTAGCCGAGAGCTTCGCTCGAATATTCTTCAGGAACGCGATAAACATCGGGCTGCCCGTCTTGGAGGTTAAGGGAATCTCGGGGAAAGTTGACGAGGGAGACGTAGTCGAGGTGGACCTGTTCGCAGGCGAGGTGAGGAACGCAACGAAGAACGTGGCCTTCAAGGCCTCACCGTTGCCTCCCACAGTTATGGAGATACTGAGGGCTGGCGGGCTGGTCAACTACCTTAAAAGGCGCAGAAAGAGGGAGGATCAGTAGAGCCTGGAGAGGACCCCTAAGCTCTCATCCGTTTTCTTTACTGAGGCTCTCCAATCCTTCTCCAGCTCGGTGAGCGCCCTGATGGCATCCACGTTGTCCGGTATGACGTTGGACTCGTTCGGCGTCGCCCACATTAGGTAGGATTCCCTCCGGTTCACTGCGATGCTCTCCTCCCACACCGGTATCTCGTATAGGTCGCCGCGGGGCCTGCCCAGGTCCCTCGCCAGCTCCACTATGGAGTTTAAGGCCTCAACACCATCTTGTCCTCTGACGAGGACCACGCGCGGCTCCTCCTCGAGCGCGGCGATTATCCCTTCCTTCGAGGCCTCCTTCCTAGTTTCAACGATGCAGAAGTGGATGTGGCAGAGGTTGTGCGATCCCTTCGCAGCCATGGTCACAATGTCGAGGTCGTGAAGCACGGTTTTGACGTCAGGGCCATGGTGGGATGGGACGTGGAGTTCCGGAACTATGGTGTTTATAACTCCGGACTTGTGGGATTCCCACACGTCGCAGGCCCTTCGAACTATGGTTACTCTCGCCTTGGCTACTCCGTAAGCCTTGTTGAGCGCGTTTAAAACCCTGCAGAGGGCGGTTGTGTTGCAGCTGACGACCCTTGTGAACTGCTTTCCGAGGCTTTCATCGTAGTTGCAGGTGGCCACAAACGATGTTCCCGCGGTCTCATGGGCCTCCCCGCCCTCGAAAACGGCCTTGACGCCGTGCTTCAAGTAGAGCTCCTTGTTTTTGGCCCCAACCTTCGCAGGTGCGCAGTCGACCACGACGTCGACGTCCTTTATGGCCTCGGTTATTAGGCCCTCAACCTTCACGCCCCCCCTCCTCATGGAGTCAGCCCTGTCAGGCGATGAGCAGTAAACCCTAAAGCCCTTCTTCAACGCCATTTTAACTCTCCAGTCGGCGACTACGTCTGAGACCCCGACGAGCTCCATGTCCTCTTGCCTGGCAACGGCGTCGGCAACCCTTTTGCCTATGACCCCGTAGCCGTTCACGAGGACCCTTACCTTGGCCTTAGCCATCTTCATCCACCAACATTATTCGTCCTCAAGACTTTTAGCTTTTCCGCATTTATCCTTCCGAGCTCAAGCGCGTCGACTATGGGCAGCCTCCTCCCCGCGAGCAGGTGAAGCAGTGCTCCCCCAGCGGTGCTCGTATACGTAACTTTATCCTCCGCGTTCAGCCTGCGGAGCGCTGTTGTTAGGTGCCCGCCGCTGATGATCGTTACGGACTTGCTGTCGGCGATGGCCTTCAGGACCCTGATGGTTGCCTTAGCGAACTCCTCCTCCTCGAATACTCCTAGGGGGCCGTTAGCTATCACGCTTCCAGCCCTCTGCACCTCGGAGGCTATTAGCTCAGCTGTCTCCAGCCCAACATCCTTTATCGCGTAGCCCTCCGGGATCTCGTCAACCGGGCAGTCGACCCTTTCCCCGTTCTTCTCGACGGCAACGTCGACTGGGAGGAGGAACACGTCCTCCCTCCACTGCAGTAGCCTCCTAGCCCTCTCCACGTACCCGTTGAAGCCCTTATCCTTCTTCACGTTGTTGTTGGAGAGCTTGAGCCCCTTGGCTTCGAGGAAGACTGGCGCCAGCAGTCCGCCCACGACTATCTTATCCACGAACCCGGTTTTCGCGAGCGTCTCCACAACCTCCAGCCTATCTCCCACCTTTGCCCCTCCGAGCACGTAGACTATCGGCTTCCTCAGCTTTGGCATTAAGCTGTTTAGGGTTCTCAGCTCCTTTTCGACGAGCCTGCCGGCCAGCGACGGTAGAACGTACGCGAACCCGACGAGTGATGGCTGGGATCTGTGGGCCGCCGGAAAAGCGTCGTGGATGAACGCTTGGAATAGGGGGCTGAGCTTCCTCACCAGGAAGGTCTTGGCGCACTCCTCGATTGGGGCCTCTATGGTCTCCTCGGAGTAGAGCCTCGTGTTCTCAAGGAGGAGGACTTCGCCGTCTTTAAGCTTGGAAATCTCGCTTCTGGCTGCAGGCCCCATCACATCATCTATGAACTTGACGGGCCTCCCAACGTGCTTTTCGAGCAGCGCCGCGTGCGCCTCAAGCGATACGAAGTCGCTTTTGCCGGGCCTACCCTGATGGGACATCACCACAGCCTTGCAGTTGGCCAGCTCCCGCAGCGTTACGCTTGCCTCCTTTATCCTGTTCTCGTCGAGTATCTCCCCCTCAGACCCTATAGGGGAGTTTATGTCGACCCTGACCAGGACCCTTCTGCCTTCGAGGTCGACGTCGTCGAGCGTGAGGAACCTGAACTGTGAGGCCATAGCTCCTCTACCAAGTAAGTGTAATGTTGAGCATGCTTTATATACGTTTAACAAGCATTGTAAATTGATGAGCGGAGATCAACGAGCAGTGAGGCTTTACGTTTACATGGCTAAGGAGTGCGACCCCTACAAGTGCACGGCTAACAGGCTCGTCAAGGTCGGCTTAGCTAAGCCAATCCATAGGGTGAAGGAGATCCCCCGCGGCTGCGTGATCTTGAACCCCCTAGCCCCGGAAACCCTTTCAGCCCTGGACTTGGAGGCTGCGTTGGTCCATGGGATAACAGCGATCGACTGCTCGTGGAGGAGCGCTGAGGCCTTCTTCAGCAACGTTAAGCTTAAAGGCCTCCATCGAAGCCTCCCCAGGCTCGTGGCCGCAAACCCCGTGAACTTCGGGAACCCCAACGCGCTTTCCACGGCTGAGGCCCTTGCCGCCTCGCTGTGCGTGCTGGGCTTCCGCCCGCAGGCGGAGAGGATACTGAGCGTGTTCAAGTGGGGGTTGAACTTCCTCGAGATCAACAGGGGGCGGCTGGAGGCCCCGTGATCTAGGCCTTGCACCTCATTATCATGTGCTCGATTATCGCCTCAGCGGGCTTAACGCCCGTGGCCTCGGATAGGCCCCGCCAGTCCGGGGCTGCGTTAACCTCGAATATCACGTAGCCCCTCTCCGGGTCCTCGGCTATGTCGACGCCTGCGTACCAAAGCCCCAAGGTCTCGCACGCCTTTACCGCCATCTCCCTCATCTCTTCAGGTGGATTGTACGCTTCTGCTCTGCCGCCCTGAGCAATGTTGGTGCGCCACTCTCCAGGCCTCGGGGCAAAGCGCTTTATCGACGCTAGGACATAGTCCCCCACCACGAACACCCTGACGTCGTAGTCGCTCTTATTTATGTACTCCTGAACGTAGATCACCTGGTTGAAGGCCACTATGGTCCTAAATATCCTGAAGGCAACTTCGGGGTCGTTGACCAAAACCATTCCGTAGCCGCGGGAGCCTATGAGGGGCTTTATGACCGCCTTCTCCACCCCCTTCACGAAGTTGTAGGCGAGGCCTATGTCCTCCGTTACAAGGGTTTTGGGGATGCGGAGGCCCGCCTTGGAGAGCATCATTAAGGCCCCGTACTTGTCTCTCGCCAGGGCTAAGCCCTCAACCGGATTCATGACGGTTACGCCCAGTGCCTCCATGCTTTTCAGGAGCGTTAGCCTTCTAACGTACTGCTCAACGCTGGTGACGCTGCCCAGGGACCTGACAACCGCCCCGTCCACGTTCACTCTGTTTTTGCCGTAGAAGAGGTCGAACCCGCCGTTGAGCGATGATGAGAGGCTCGATATCCTCAGGAAGATGGGGGTCAGCCCCCTCTCCTTGATGTTTAGGAGGAGCTCCCTCGCCGGCTGGTCGGGCCTTTTAGAGTCGTGTATAACCGCTATCCTCATTATTCTCTGTCTCCCTCCACGCTTTTACGCGGCTTTTAGCTTAACTTTACAGTTTAGGGCAGAAATGAGTGGGCTTTATAAGTGCTTCCACCGAGGAGCGTTAGAAGGCCCAAGCGAGGCCGCAGCGCTGAACGAGAAAACGCGGTTTTTGGTTCGCCGCCTCGCCTCGAGGCGAGCTTGGAACCGGCAGCTTCGGCGGGGAGGCGTTGCGAAAAACTGAAATAATGAGGTTGGAGGAGTTAAAGGGGTAGATGCAAAGTGAATGATGGAGAGGACGTGGAGCTTGAACGGCTTAAGGCCAAGAAGATTAAGGAGCTGTTAAGCCCGCGGAAGGAGGGTCCTAGCGGCGTCATCCATGCGGACTCGGAGTCCTTCAGGGAGCTCTTGGAGAAGGAGACGCGCCCAGTGCTCGTGGACTTCTGGGCTGAGTGGTGTGCGCCTTGCAGGATGCTGGCGCCAATAATAGAGGGCTTGGCCAAAAAGTACTCGGGCAGGGTGGTTTTCGCCAAGCTGAACGTCGACGAGAACCCTGGGGTTGCAGCCCAGTACGGCATAATGGCGATACCAACCTTGATACTATTCGTCGGGGGCGTTGAAGTCGACAGGATTGTGGGTTTGGTGCCGGAGAAGCGCATAGAGGCGATGATAGAAGGCAAGCTCAAAGAGGGCTCTTAGGCGTTCCCCACCTTCCTGCTGCAGCCTCACAACATCATGATACCCGTCCTGCTCCTGTCCATCAGCTCCCTCTTCTTAGCCTCGTTCCATCCTGAAACCTCTTGGTAGTAGCCGGTCACCCTGCTCCAGTACCTCACGTTTGATGAGCCGCAGTGAAGGCACTTTTCGAGGATTCCGCCGTCGACTTTCCCGCAGTCCTCGCATATTGTCAGGTCCTTGGTGTACGCGAAGTAGCCCACCTGGGTTGTCTTCGCGATCTTGTAGGTGAGCCTCACCAGGGTTTCGGGGTGCGGATACGCCTCGCCGAGCCAGACGTGGAATATGTTTCCCCCGCTCAGTATCGGGAAGAACTTGTGCTCTATGCTTAGCTTCTCAGCTAGGGTTACGGGGGCGCCTACGTAAACGTGGGTGCCGTTGCTGTAGTATATGGGCACATCCCTCACGCCGTCCCTGAGCAGCCTGAGCGCGGCGTCGACGTCTCCTTTAACGACTTTCAGGGCCTTATCCCTGAAGGCCGGCGACACCACGTCGCTTACGGCGAGCCTCTGAGCGCAGCTCTCCGCGGGGGTTCTGGCCAATGCCAGCTTCACGTCGTGCCTCCTCTCCAGCTCCTCCTTGTACTTCCTCATTTCGAGCAGCAGCTTAACCAGCAGCTTAACAGCGGTTTCATGCTCGTGAAGCTGGTAGCCGGTGTGCCACTGGGCCATCTCGTTTCCGCCTACTATCCCTATGGTGTAGACGAGCTCGTTGAAGTCCACGGCGGGCGGCCCCCTGCTGCCCGTCTTCGGGTCCAGCGGCCTCTGCGTTGCGAATGGAAGCCTGTTGTACTGTATCATGCTGTCCATCCACCTCTTCTTGGCCTTGAAGACCTCAACGCATAGGTTCATGGCTTCGAAGGCCTTCTCAACTAGCACGTCGTCGTCGCCGCTTGACTGGTAGGCGATCCTTGGGAGGTTTATAGTGACCACCTGCCAGGCCCCCATGCTGAAGTGCTTGCCGTCCACGAAGTTCATCTTATCGTAGAACTCCGGGTCGTTGTCCGGGGTCTCCGTGAAGGTGTAGGCGCAGCACTGGTAGCAGGAGACGCCCTTCCCGTACCCCCTGTAGGAGGGGATTGCGTTGTCGAAGTAGGGGGTCCCGTACTTGGCGACCACCTGGTGCACCAGCAGCCAGTCCTCGTAGAACTCATCCCTCAGGCTTTCGGGGGTTAGGTAGCCTTCAAGCTTGGGGAAGTTGAAGGGCTTACCCCAGTAGTCGCCCTTCAAGGCCACCTCGTATATTGCCCTGAAGAACATCTCCGCCTCGCGTTGGTAGTCGCCGTAGACGTCTGGGCCAACCCTTCCGCGAGCCACAACGGGCTTATCCCTCCATATCTCTGGTATGGTTGGCGTCAACTGTATGTTCGAGAAGACCAGCTGGCCCCCCCTCGCAACGTAGGCCTGCGTGAGCTCGTAGAACATCATCTGGGCGAGCTGCTTCACCTGCCTGTAGCTTAGGCCCCTCAGGTAAGGGGCTAGGAATACGTTGTAGTTGTAGAAGCCCTGCCCGCCCGCGAAGTTTGTTTGGGCCGCCGCCAGGACCTTAACCGTGTGGAGCACGGCCACCTCTGGATGCATGGCCGGTCCCGCAACGCTCGTCTTGAAGCCGGTTCCATCCGGCATTAAGCCGTAGTAGAAGAAGTACCTGAGATCCCAGTCCTGGCAGAAGGGCCTAACCCCGAAGTACTCCAAGTCGTGTATGTGGATGTCGCCCTTTAGGTGGGCGTCCCCAACCTTGGGGTGGAGGAGCAGCAGGTACTGCTCCTTTGAGAGCTTATCCGCCTTCTTCTTGTGCGCCGTCTCGGCGTTCGGCTGCAGGTTGGCGTTCTCCTTGGCCTCGAACCCGAGGCCTAAATCTATTAGGTAGGCGTCGTATACCGGCGCGCCAACCCTTGTGAGAATGTTCCTGTAAATCACGTATTCCGGGTGCTTATCCGACCTCTCCAGCAGGACGTTGTTGACGAGCTCCCTTATGAGGGCCCCGCTGGCGAACCTGCACTTCATCTCCGTGACCCTTCTTTCAACTTCCTGCGCTATGCCTTCAGCCTCTTTGGCGTCTATGGGTGGGATGTCGAAGAACTCCTCGGCCAGCTTGGTTTCCTTTAAGAGCTGCTTCACTATTGCCTTTCTATCCCACGGAACCATGTAGCCGTCGCTCGTCCTAACAAGCGGCTTGCCGGCCACGTAGTGGGAGGCAGCCCTAAGCCAAGCTTCAAGTGAGGCCTGCTTAGCCTCTAGGGGGGGCTTCTTGTTGTTCCTGCGGCTCGTCACGGCTTTCCACCTTCACTCCGGGCCCCGCCTACTATCCCGCGCAGCCTGTCGAGCAGGAGCTTGTCGCCCTCGAAGAGGTCTTGAACGTAGAAGAAGCTGCCCTCAACCTCCAGTGCGGGCACCTCCGTTAGGAACACGTCCCTCATTATCAAATCGGCCATCACGTCGCTGTTCGAGACGTCTAAAGCCTCGTACTCCACCTTCATCTCGCTTAGCGCCCTCTTGAGGCCCTCACACCTGGGGCATTGAGGGGAAACGTAGACTTTGACCTGCACCACGATGAACTTGCCCTCCAAGTAAGCTTTAGGTTGACCGCCTCTTTAAGGCTGCCGCTAGTTCTCGGGCACTTCGAGGCGGAGGGGACGAAATATAAAGGCCAACCCCTACACCCACTGCAGGGGGAAACTCGTGTCCAGCGATTTGCGGTTGGCTGTTGAGAGGGCCAAGGAGGCATTGAAGGGGTCCCTGGAGGAGGTGGCGCGCGCGAAGAGCCTGCTGCCGCCTAAGGGCTCGCCCGTAGCCCCAAGGCTCGACGTGGCCTTGTTCTTCGTTAGGAGGGCGATGGCCGTCCTGGAGGGTCTCTCCGTAATCGATGAGGGCGGAGCCCTAAGGCAGTTTGAGGGCGAGGTCTTGGACATAGAGGTTGAACGGGATGTGCTTGAATTCAACAGGAGGGTGGCCCTTGAGAACAGGAGGATCCTCGACGAGCGCGGCGTAAGGGCCGTGGACTTCATGGGGTCCCTGGGCGCCGGCAAGACCTCGCTCATAGAGGCTTTGATAAGGAGGCTGAAGGAGAAGTACAGGGTGGCGGTGATAGTGGGGGACGTCGCCTCCTCGGTTGACGCCGACAGGATTTCGAGGTTGGGGGTGAAGGCCATCCAGGTTAACACTGGAAGGGAGTGCCACCTGGACGCCCAGCTTGTCAGGCGCGCCCTTGAAGCCCTAAACCTCGGCGAGGTTGACCTTCTCTTCATAGAGAACGTGGGCAACTTGATCTGCCCAGCGGACTTCCCGCTTGGGGCCCACAGCCGAGTTGTCGTCATAAGCGTGAGCGAGGGCGGAGACATGGTTTTAAAGCACCCGCTGTCCTTCAGGGACGTGGACCTAGTCGTAGTGAACAAAGTTGACGTCGCCGACTCGTTTGGGGTTAAGCCCCAGGATCTCGCGGAGGACGTGAGGAGGGTGAACCCCAAGGCGAATGTGGTTTTGTCGAGCGTGAAGACAGGCCTCGGCATCGACGACGTCGTGAAAGCATTAAACCTATAACTGCAGCCAAGCTATATTAGCTCGCATCGGCTTTAAAATTGTGGCTAGGAGGAAAACCCGCTTTGAAGGCGTCGGAATACGCGTATGGCGTCGCCAGGGTTAGGGCCAAGAGGGCCTTCATGTTGAAGGTCGAGGACTACGAGGCGCTTCTAAGGGCCCCCGCGTTCCACCAGGCCCTAGCTCAGCTTCAGCCGGTAAGCGATCTCGCCCGCGATGCACCTCAGACGAGCGATCCTCGAGGGCTTGAGAGGCACCTGAGCGATAGGTTCCTCGAGATCCTGAGGTCCGTGTCCAAGACGGTTAAGGGAGATGCCAGGCTCTTCTTGGAGGCAGCCTTCAGCAAGTACGAGTACGAGACCTTGAAGGCGTTGCTCAAGGCTAAGTTCATGGGCCTAAGCGAGGAGGAAACCTGGTCCATAGCCCCCCCGATGGGGATCTTCAGCGGCCCGCTGTACTCGTCTATGGTGTCCGCTAGGGGGGTTGAGCAGGCGGTTGAGCTCATCCCTCAAGGCGAGCTTAAGGCCGTAGTAAAGGAGGCGCTCAAGGACGCCGCGGAGCTGAAGACTCCTCTACCGCTGGAGACGAGACTGGACAAGTGGTTTTACCTTAAGCTGTGGGGGCTAGCCAAGAAGCTTAGGGGAAGCGATGGGGAGTGGGCTACCCACTTGGTTGGAGTAGAGGTGGACGTAAAGAACATAATGGTGCTCCTGAGGGGTAAGGAGCTTAACCTGCAGCCCGCAGCGCTGGACGGGATGTTCCTCCCCATCTCCTACAAGCTTCAGCTGGACCTCAGCTCCCTAGCACCTCAGCCCCTGCCCGCGGTCCTCCAGGCGCTGTACCCAACATACTACGGCGCGGCCGTCTCCCCCTTGGCTAAGGACTCAAGAGAGGTAGAGCGAAACCTGCAGATCCTCTGGGTTAACGAGAACGAGTCCGTGTTCCTCCACTACCCGTTCACCGTGGGCAGCATCTACGCGTACGCCAACCTGAAGCACCTGGAGCTCAAAGATCTCAGGGCCCTGCTGCTCTCGAAGCTCTTAGGCGTACCAGCTGAGAGGGTTGCGCCGCTTATGGTTAGGTTCGCGGAGAGGCTGTCGGCGTAGGTTAAGGGCCTTAAAAAAGAGGGTTAAAGAAGCCATTTTAGCGGTATGTCTTGGTAGTGGCCGCTTGGCAGCCTCCTCCTTATCGTTATCGGCAGGACCCCTAACTCCAGCTCCTTCGTCGCGATGTTTATGGGGTCCTTATTGTTCAGCTGGGAGATGTCCACGAGCACCGGGGCCCCCATGGATATCTGGAGGGCCCTAGCGCCGATTATCCTAGCGCGCTCGTACTTGGTGAGCTTGGGCAGCCATACCTTCACTTCTTCAGCCTTTATCCTGCGGTTGCTGGTTTTCGCCTTCAAAACTCTTCCTCGCCGAATTTAGGCGTTTCCCTCTCTTTTTCTTTTTCCTTCTTTGGAGGCGATGCAGCTATGACGTCGTCTATCTTCAGCACCATTATGGCCGCCTCGGTTGCCGACTTCAGGGCCTGCCTCTTGACGACGAGGGGCTCGTAGACGTTCAGCTGCTTCATGTCCACTAGGTCACCTTTGAGGACGTTGACCCCGTAGCTCTTCATTCCCTTCTCGTGGTATGACCTCAGCTTAACCACTATGTCGAGTGGGTCGAGGCCTGCGTTCTCCGCGAGTATGGATGGTATCACCTCGAGCGCGTCTGCGAACTTCATTGCGGCCAGCTGCTCCCTGCCGGGCAGGCTTCTAGCCCAGTCCCTGAGGGCTAGGCTGAGCGATATTTCGGGGGCTCCGCCGCCCGGTAGGATCTTGGGCTCCTGCACTATGTTCCTGACGACGCACAGCGCGTCGTGTATGGACCTCTCCGCCTCCTTTATGCTCATGTCGCTGCTTCCCCTGATGAGGATTGAAACGGCCCTCGGGTTCTTGCAGCCCCTCACGAAGATCATCTTCTCGTCCGCTACCTTAACCTCCTCAACCAGCTCGGCCTCGCCTAGGTCGCCCTCGCTCATGTCCTCTATGCTGGTCACTATCTTGGCACCCGTCGCCTTGGCCAGCTTCTCTATGTCGGACCTCTTAACCCTCCTAGCAGCCATTATGCCCTTCTTGGCTAGGAAGTGCTGGGCCACGTCGTCTATGCCCTTCTCGCAGAAGACGACGTTCACTCCCACTGAGGCTATCTTCTCCACCATCTTTTTGAGGACCTTTGTTTCCTCGTCTAGGAATGCCTTCATCTGGTCCGGGCTTGTTATGTTGATCTTAGCCGTTATCTCTGTCTTCTCTATTTCGAGCGGCGCCTCGAGGACGGCTATCTTCGCGTTGCGGACTATCTTGGGCATCCCGGCGTGCACGACCTCCTTGTCTATGACGAGGCCGTCTATCAGCATGCTTTCGTTGAGCGATTGACCCCTCTTTTTCTCGACCTTCACGTCGTCTATGTCAACGAACCACTTGTCGCCCCTCTTCTGCGCTACCTTGAGGACGGCCTCCACAGCGTACTTGGCCAGCAGGTCCCTTGAGCCAGCAACAGAGGCCTTGCTGCTCAGGGACGTCAACGCCACCTTCATCAGGACGTCCTTGTCAACTGGGTCTACGGGCATCGCTATGTTCTCAAGGGTCTCCAAGGCCTTGTCCAAGGCCTTCCTGTAGCCGTCAATCACCACGGTGGGGTGGACGTCCTGGTCCAGGAGCTCCTCGGCGTTTTTGAGGAGCTCGCCGGCGAGTATCACGGCCGTTGTGGTTCCATCGCCGACCTCTGAGTCTTGGGCCTTGGCCACCTCGACCATCATCTTGGCCGCTGGGTGCTGTATGTCCATCTCCTTTAGTATCGTTGCTCCGTCGTTGGTTATTGTGACGTCCCCGAAGCTGCTGACCAGCATCTTGTCCATGCCTCGCGGGCCGAGGGAGCTCTTCACGGTTTCGGCGACTATCTTGGCAGCCATTATATTGGCTCTTTGAGCTTCACGACCTACGGTTCTGCTTGTCCCCTCTTTAAGGACGAGGACAGGGAGTGTTGCCGACATGGTTATCACCTAGGTAAGCAAGTTCAGAGTTTACAATAAACTGCTTCTATATAAATTTAACCGAAGATCGTGGGGCCGTCAATCCAAGCTCAGGAGCATTATGTAGGCGTCTTCGCCGTCCCCGTAGTACCTGGGCACCCTCCTGGCCACCTTGAAGCCCAGCTTCTTGTACAGGTTTATGGCTGGGTCGTTGGAGACCCTGACCTCCAAGTAGACCTCTTTGACGTCCCTGCTTCGGATCGCCTCTATCGCCTTCCTGAGCATGCCCTCCGCTATCCCCCTCCTCCTAGCGTGTGGCATCACCGCGAGGGATATGACGTGCCCCTTCCAGCAGGCGCCGCCCGCGTGGGGGCGGTGGCTGAAGCCCCTGTCGATCCTCGTCATCACGTAGCCCACCACCTCCCCCTCCAGCTCGGCCACCCAGAAGCCTTGGGGGAACTCCCTGAAGTGATACACGAAGAAGTCCGGCGTGTAGTTTTCGGGGAGGCAGGACCTGTTGATGTTGAGGACGCTTGCGAGGTCCTCCTCCCTGAAGGGCCTTATGATGTACTCCGGGCCCTCGCCTTTCCTCAAAACGCTCACGCCCGAATAGTTGCTTCCTAACTTTCCCGAGCGGATGCTTAAAAGCCTATTTTTGGGTAAGCCGCTTAAACGCCGGGCAGATAGGCTTAACAGAGAAGCTTGGAGAATTGAGCTGTAGGGTGCCGATAAAATGGAGGCGTTTCCGCTAGCGGTCGATGAGCTCGTCAGGCGGCACTTCTCGGTGGTTGATTGGAAGGTGCACTACGGGGTGCTCCACTACGTGGTGGCGGACGAGGACACGAAGCTGAGGTTCCTGAGGCTTTACTCGGAGCTTGAGGGGATGGGCTACCTGCCGGTGCTGAGGATGGAGGGGGGAAGGAAGGTGCTCAGGGTGTTTAAGAGTCCTCCAAGGCGGAGGCACAAAGCCGCTTGGAACGTGGTTCTCCTCGCGGCCGCCCTGGCCACGATATCCTTCGCGGGCTACCTGTTTACGGCGAGCAGCATATACGACGTCTTGGATCCGGCTTTCAGCGCCTACAGGCCACTTCATCTCGCCGCCTACGTGGCCTCCATATTCTTCGTGTTGGGGATCCACGAGATGGGGCACAAGCTCGCCTGCCTGAAGCATGGCCTCAAGTCCACGCCCCCCTACTTCATCCCCGGCCCCCCGGAGATAGGGGGCTGCATGGGGGCAGTCATGATCCAGGAGACGCCGATAATCAATAGGGATCAGCTGTTCGACCTGGGGATCCTCGGCCCCCTCTTGGGCTTCTCGGCCTCAATACTGGTAACCCTCTTGGGCTTCTCCATGTCCTACCTGGTCCCATATGATCTGGTGGCCTCGTGGCTCGAGCAGGGGTTGATAGGGATTCTGCCGGCTGAGCCTCTCCTCTTCACGTTGATGAGGGAAGCGGTGGTTGGCATTGGAGGGGTGCCGCCGGGCCACGTGATGCTTATACACCCAGTAGCCTTCGCCGGCTGGGTGGGGATGCTCGTCACGTTCCTTAACACCCTCCCCGCTGGCCAACTTGACGGCGGGCACGTGGCAAGGGCCATCTTAGGGGGCAGGCGGCACTTGTACGCATCTATAGCCGCTCTTATTGTGATGGTTTTAACCGGGTTCGTCTTCATGGCTCTGGTGGCCTTCTTCGTCTTCTTCAGGGGGCACCCGGGCCCCCTGGACGACGTTTCGCCTCCTTCAACCGCTAGGAAGGCGTTGTTATTCCTTCTGTTGGCCATGTGTGGGCTGTGCTTCACGTCCATAACCTTCGCGGTGATCTAGTGTGTCGAGGCGCGGGGACCTTAAGCTGAGGGTAATCGAGGAGATTGCGCGCTGCGGGGCGCTGGTGTTCGACGAGGTTAAGCTCAAAAGCGGGAGGACGTCCCCCTTCTTCTTCAACGTGGCCCGGATGTTCAATCCCAGAAGCCTTGAGGTTCTGGGCGAGGCCTACGCCACATCCATAGTTGAGCTGCTGGGCCCCGGGGGCTTCGACGCTGTCTTCGGCCCCTCCTACAAGGGTGTGCCCCTCGCGGTGGCGGCCAGCCTGAAGCTGATGCAGCTCTACGGGGTGGAGAAGCCGGTGATATACGATAGGAAGGAGGTTAAGGGCTACGGCGCTAAGGGCGACGAGTACCTTGTGGGTCCTTGGGGCGGCGCCTCTAGTGTTGTCGTCGTAGACGACGTGTTGACGACGGGTTCAACGAAGATCCACGCCAAGAAGGTCCTTGAGGGGATCGGCTTGAAGGTCGCGGGGGTTGTTGTGCTGCTGGACAGGAACGAGCTTGAAGGCGGCGTGCCGGCCTCCGAGGTTTTGAGGCGCGGCGGCTTAAGGTACTCAGCCGTGCTGGAGGCCGTGGAGCTGTTCCGCGCCTTGTGGTTGAGAAGGGATAGCCTCGGGTTGGAGGCCTCGGCCTTCAGGAGGGTGGAGGAGTACTACGAAGTTTACGGCGCGAAGAGGCTACTCCTTGACGTATAGGACGCCGAGCTCTTTAAGCTTCTCGTAGATCTTGTTGACGGCTCTCTTCACGTCCTCCTCCTTCTTGGCCCCGGTGACAACCATCTTCCCGGAGCTGAAGAGCAGCATCACCACGCCCTCATCCTCCATCCTGTATATTAGGCCCGGAAACTGCTCGGGCTCGTACATGGCGTTCTCGAGGAGGTAGGCTGCCTTCTCCAGGTTTATCTCGGCGTTGAGGTTGGCCGAGGCGACTATGTTCTGTATCTGTATCTTCGGCTCCCCCACTATGACTATCTTGTGCGCCCTAAGCTCCTGGATTATCTTCCTCACGGTCTTGTAAACGTCCTTCTCGGATTTCCCCCCGGTGCATACCATCTTCCCCGAGCTGAAGATGAGGGTGGCCGTCTTGGGCCTGTCCAGCCTGTAGACGAGGCCTGGAAACTGGTCCGGGTTGTACTCGGCCTTGAAGACCGCTCCGGCGATGGCGTTCAGGTCTATCGTCTGGTTTAGGGTTACGGAGGCGACGACGTTCTCTATCTTGTAGCGGGGCTTCGCCAAAAGCTACCACCTTAAAAGCTTTTCCACCTTAAACAAGTTAAAGGTATTTAAGCCCTTTTTAAACCTTAGCCTTCCGGGCCCGCCTGTCCCTCCCCGCCTTCGCCATCGTTTCTGCCCTTCTTAGATGGCCAGAGGGCTACGGCCACGAGCAGGGCCAGCAGAACCCCTATTATCGCGTACTTGTAGGGTATTAGCGCGTCGAGGAGGCCTCCGGCCCTTGGAAGTATAACCCCGACAACCCTGCCGACAACCCTATCCTCCGGCACGGGCATCGGGTCCGGCACCGGGTTGTTGTCACCCTTGGTCGTGAAGAAGAGCCTTCCGCCTTCAACCGCAACCCCTATGATCCTGTGGATTATCAGGCCGTTGCTGGCCCTGTACACTATTACGTCGCCTACCTTCAGCTCCGAGGGCTTAACGCCCACGACGAGCACTATGTCTCCGTCGTAGAATGTGGGCTCCATGCTTCTCCCGTCCACGACCGATATCGGCGTGCTCGTTCCCGCAGCCACCTTTATGCCCTCGCTGAACGCGAAGACGACCGCCACTATCAGCGCTAACATGGCGAGCTCCCGGTAAACCTTGGATTTAACCATGCATAGAGCCCCTTCAAGCTTTGGTGGTACCACACACTTTTAGCTCAGGCTGCTAATAGGATTTACCGGTGTGGAGAATTGGAGGATAGGCTTAGCAGCCTGCTGGCTATGAGGGAGAGGGTTCTCCCCGCGCCCGTCGAGTCCATGATGATAAGCGACGTGATACCGCTCTTAGCCTCGATAAAGAAGGACTTGGAAGAGGTTAAGTCCAGGCTCGCCAGGATAGAGGAGAAGCTGGGCTGAGGAAAGGGTTTCCTCATGGCCTTAAACGAGCTTGGAGACGACCTCTCCGAGGGGTCCCCGGTGGTCCTGTACCTGGACGGCAAGCGGAGGTACTTGACCTCGGTTGAGAGGGATAGGAGGCTGCACACCCATAAAGGGTACGTGGAGCTATCCGACCTCATAGGCTTGAGGTACGGGTCGAAGGTTAAGTCGAGCACGGGCGTGAGCTTCGTAGCTCTTCAGCCCACGATATGGGACTACGTGATGAAGGCTCCCAGGAGAACCCAGGTCATGTACCCCAAGGACATAGCCCTCCTGGCGTTCAGGCTCGGCTTGAGGCCTGGGATGAGGGTTGTTGAGGCGGGCACGGGGAGCGGGGCGTTGACGTGTGCGCTGGCCTTCTTCGTGAGGCCGGGCAAGGTCTACAGCTACGAGGTTAACCCGGAGTTTCAGGCTGTAGCCAGGAGAAACATAGAGAGGGCGGGGCTGCTGGACAGCGTGGAGCTGAAGTCGGGTGACGTGACGCAGGGGATAGAGGAGGTGGAGGTGGACGCCGTGGTTCTCGACATGGCCACCCCGTGGCTCGTGGTGCCCCACGCCTACAGCGCTTTGAGGGGTGGAGGCCACTTCGCAAGCTTCAGCCCAACGATAAACCAGGTGGAGAAGACGGTTCTGGAGCTTAGGAGGCGGGGCTTCGTCGACGTTAAGTCCTACGAGCTCCTCATGAGGGAGATAAAGGTTGAGGAGGGGGCTGTTAGGCCCGAGACGATGATGGTTGGACACACGGGCTACCTCACCTTCGCGAGGAAGGCGCTTTAAGCGCGCCCCGCCCAGCGCGGGCCTCCTCGTCGAGCAGAAAAACTAAAGTATGCTGAACCTCGAGAATACTTCGAGGCAAGCCCTTCTCGGGCCCTTAGGCGGCGATCGCGCGTGCGCTTAAGAGCTCAACAAGTCCCTGAGGGGTGCCACCCTTGGATAGGGGAAGCTTGGTAAGCCTCATCGTATCCCTGCTCTCCGCCGCGGCAATCTTCGGGCCTGTTGTCTACGGGTTAGGCGAGTACGGCTGGGATCTCCGCTCAATCGTCACCCCATCCTATGAGCCTCCGGGGATGGGCATCCACGTTGACTTCGCCGGGCTGAGGGTTGAAGGAGACGTCCTTTACGTAACGTTCGCTTTGAGGAACACCGGCGAGGTGGAGGTTGACCTAACGGACGTGGAGGGCGTGGTCCGCGACCCTGATGGAGCCGCCGTAGCGGGTTTTTCCCTTGTGGAGCCGGTGGGCGCTGCGCCCATGTCCTCCAGCGAGTTCACCTTGGAGGTGAGGGTGGATGAACAGCTCATAGAGGCAGTGGGGAGCTGCCTTTCCGAGCGGGGCAGCGCGACGCTGACGGCTGAGGGCACAGCCACCTTCGCCGTGCGCGGCGCGAGCGCCTCCGTCCCGTTCACGGCTCCGATAACCCTAAGCGAAGATGACGTGAGGGCGTGGGGTTGGCTTTGATGGGCATCGCCGAAGCCCTCTCCCTGAAGGGGAGGGTTAACCTGCTTGGGGTTCTGGGCGCAGCCCTCCTGTTCTACGTGGCCCTCTCGGGTGGGCCGTGGTGGATAGTGGTTGGCGGCGCAGCCGGCTTCCCAGCGTTCTCCGTTGCCCTGTCGCCCTTCACGTGCTCCATTGACGTGCTTGGAAGGCCCCTAACCATACCCATAGTGCCCTACTTGCTCTTGGCCGCCAAGCTGAGCGTGCTCCTAGCCGCTGCGTCAACCCTTGCGGGGTCGCTCCTCCTGTCTAGGTCCTGGTCGAGGCCCTTGATGAGCACTAAGGGGTTCACCGTGCCTTTTCTGTTCGTCCTCATGCTCTTCCTGGGGCTTCAGGCGGCGCAGGCCTTCGGCTTAGCGCTTCCGCTTCACGGCTCCTCCACGCTGAGCTACCCATTCTTCTTTGGGGGGTTCAACGTTGCGCTTGCGGTGCCCGTGCACGCCGAGCTTACGGGGGAGTACTGGCTTGCGCTGGCCGCCGGGGCGGTGACGCTTGCGGCTAAGCTCGTCCACGGGAGGCTTCGCGGAGCTGCTGGATCGCGTCCCTGATCTCCCTTGCCTTCTCCCCGGGCCTCTCGCTTGCGCATATTGCTCTGCCAACTATCACGTAGGACGCCCCAGCCCTCACAGCCTCTACGGGGTTTCCTCCTTGAGCCACGGCTCCCGGCGAGAATATAGGCTTGCCCCCCACCACGTTCTTAGCTTGGGCTATGGCCTCCGGCCTCGTGGCGCCAACTATGAAGCCGTCTGCACCCCACCTCAGCGCCCTCCTAAGGAAAACCCTGTGGAGCTTGTCGAAGGAGCCAAGCTCCTCGTCGTAGACGACCATGTTGAAGAACTCCTCCGCCCCTCTGTGACTCATGTAGGCTACGGCCAGGATCCCCCTGTCCTCCCCCTCCGCCAGCTTGAAGACCTCTTCAAGCCCCTGAGACCACCCGGCAAGCGGCATCACGGTTAAGGCGTCGAAGCCGGCTTCGAAGTATAGCGACGCCTCAACCCTGTTGGTTGACCCTATATCGCAGGACTTGCAGTCGGCTATCGCGGGTAGGCCCAGCTCGTGCGCCCTCTCCACAAGCCTCTTAACTGCCCGTAGCCCTTGGGGGAGCACCAGGTGCTTGTTGACCTTCACGGAGCATATGAAGCTGCCCGCCTCCTCCAGTATTTCTTCAGCCCTCTCAAGGGGCTTCGGGCCCTCCACGTCCAGCGCGAGCACAATCCTGCTGCCGTTTCTGGTTGAAGCCCTCTCAACGGCCTCCAGGAAGTAGCTGCCGGCCATCCTCCTCAAGGTAAAGGAGATAAGCCCCCTGGATTTATTGTTATTGGGCGATGAAGAGGGCAGGTATTGTTGAGCGGTGAAAGATGACACCAGGACGGAGCCCTCAACGCGTTAAGGCTGAGAGGAGCAGCGGAAGCGCTATCGTGAAGTCGCAGTACACCGTGCAGTGCTTGGCCTCCTCGGAGAGCTTGCTCCAGCTCACCGCCTCCTCAAGCGTCGCGCCGGAGAGCCCCCCGTAGTGGGGGGGATCAACCGTTATCTGCACGGCGTAGTCGAACGGCTTATCCGCTACGAGCGCCGACTGCAACGCGAAGTTCTTGGGGGTTCCCCCTCCCACTATTAGTATGCCCGTCTTCGCATTTCTCTTCTTCGCGTCGAACTGGAGGCCCACCATGTAGTCTAGGTCCAAGCTCTCCACAACCCTCAGCCTCCTCGTCTGGGTGAGGCTCCAAACCTGGACCCCTATTATCGAGTCGTAGAAGGCCGGCACAACCACGTCGCAGCCGCTTATGGCCGCCTGCCTGAGAAGGCAGCCCTCATCGTTGAGCTTCAAGCCGACGCGCCTGAGGAAGCTGTATGTTGAGTACTCCCCATCCTCCATTGAGTCCAGCACCTCCCGGAGCCACCTCTCAAGGAGCTGGAATCCCCTGACGTCCACGGCAACGTCGTAGACCCTGCTGAAGCCGCTTCGCCTTAAGGTCTCGTCCTCTAGGCCGATTCTCCTAAGCCTGTAGTGCCCTCCCCCGAAGGCCATTAGAAGGTCGTGGGTTACGTTGGCCCCCGTCGACACCACAACGTTGAAGAGCCCCCTCCGGATGGCCTCGCGAACCACGCCCCTTAAACCAGCCGGCACCACGGCGCCCGCCAAGGCTAGGATCCTCAGCTCACATGTTGACGCCATCTCCTCCAGTATTTCGAGGGCCTCCCCGAGGCTCCTCCCATTGAACGCCGTCCCAGCCATGCCCCTTAAAAGCTCCTTCACATCGCGGGAGGCCCTCAACTCCTCCACGCAGCCGAGAAGCCTATCCATAAGCTTTCACCACAAGTTAAATCGAGGCTTGAAGCCTTAACTTCTTTCCTCGAGGCGTCCTCAGCCGCTCAGGGCCCTCACGCGTAAACGCTTTTAAGCGGCATTCACTCATCCCTTTTTGGGCGATGAGGAGTACCAATCCGCGTGAACGGGTGATCTCACCGTCTCACACTGAGCCCCTCCTCCACTCGAAGCCCCAAGCGCTGAGCGCCCTTCCATCAACTACCGGGAATGAGATTGCGCGCGGGTTTGGGCTTAGCCCTAAACGCCCTTGATGCCGCTTGCGAAGCCCAGAGCGGCCCTGAACCGCCTGTGGGCGCCGCGGCGTGGCCGCGGTTGTTGGGATGCAAAAAAAGTTGTTGTTTTTTGGGTTTACCCCTTAACCCTCTTTATGAGCTGTTCGACGGGTATGGCTGGCATGCTCATTATTTGGACCGTGCCTCTTGAGCCGAGCTCCACGGATATTCTGGCTATAGTCTCGTTGTCGGGCGCCTCAACCACGTTGACGAAGTCGTAGGGCCCCAGGACGGCGTACTGCTCGAGGACTTTGGCTCCGAAGGACTCTATCTCCTTGTTGACCTCCAGTATCCTCTCGGGCCTCTGCTTCACCGTTTTCCTTCCCTCAGGGGTGAGGGTGGAGAGGAGCACGTATATGCCCATGGCTGAGCCTCCAACTATATTTGTCTCTGTAGCGTTATATATTGTTATCCGAGCTGATTACCGGGGCGGCTGCGGGTGGAGCCTCCTCGAGGGAGGATGGTGAAAGCGGAGCGTTGCGCCCTCAGCCAGCCTCCGAGGCTTAGGGCCTCAGCCCTCCCGCTTAAGCCCTTGGAGCACCCGCTCTACTCGTCAAAGGCTTTTCTCCAGGATTCAATAGGTTTAAGGCGCCTCCTCGTCGTTTTCGGGAAAAAACTTATTAAAGTTCCTCTTTTCAAGAGAATCGAACCTTAGAGGGTTTCGTGGATCCCTTCAGAGTGGTGGAGGAGCGTGGTAACGCTCTCGTCGGTTGATGTGAGCTGCAGGGAGTGTCTCGCCTCCATAAGGAGGCTTGCCCTGAGGAGGGGCCTGTGGTTTAAGGTCTTGAACCAGTTTGAGAGGGCGGCCGTGGAGTTGACTATAATGACCTTGGAGCGCGTAAGGAGCTTCAGCTTGAGGAGGGTTCTCACCTGCATCGCCTCGAAGGTTTTAGAGGCCGTCAAGGCTAGGTCCATTAAGGCCAAGGCCTTGGAGGTCGGCCGCTCCCTAGCTGAGAGGGTGGCTCAGTTGGCCTTCAGGCTTGGGAACCGGAGGGCTTTGGCATGGGCCCGCGACCCGGGCTTCATAATGTACTTGGGTATAAGCTGGCTTAACACCTCGCCCATATTCAGGGGTTCAGCCTCCTAGGACCATGAAAGCCCTCGAGAGCCTTAGGCGTTCACGCCGGCGCATGGCGGCCCCGCAGCCGTGGATGAGCGTTTTTCCCAGCGCCTTACCTAAACCTGCTGACGCCTTGGGCTTGAGGGTGAACGGTGGCCGTTGACAGGAACGCGGTTTACGGGTCCGCCTTGGCCCTGTTCGGGTTGGTGTTGGCCCTGGGATCCTACCTGCTGCTGGGCAGCGTTCCACTGACGGCCCTGGGCATAGGCATGGTGGTTGTCGGGGCCGCTTGGGCCTTGACGCCTGTTCAGCCCGTGCCCGAGAGGAGCGTCGCCGAGCTTGTCGAGTCGTCGTGCAGCAACGTGGAGGCCTTCCTGGAGCTGCTTGGAGCCTCGGGGAGGGCGGTTTACGTTCCGTCGAGGGTGGGAGTCGTCGCTTACGTCCCCTTGAACGGATCCAGCGCGCCGTTGAGCTACGTCGCCGAGAACCCCGACAAGCCAGTTGTGAGGGTTGGTGGATCACTCGGCGTGGTTGTGGTGCCCCCCAGGCCTAGGCTGGTGAGCCATAATCCTGGGCCCCCCGAAGGAGACTTGGAGTCCGCCCTCAGGCAGGTGATGGTGGAGGAGTCCGGGGTTGCCGAGTCCGTTAGAGCCGTTGTTTCGGGAGACGCAGTGGTGGTGGAGGTGCGCAGGCCCAGGATTGAGGTTGGGCATCCGAGGTTCAGGCTTGTCATGGGCTCCCTGGCGTCGTGCATAGCCGCTCAAGCCGTTGCCGCGGCGACCTCGAGGCCGGTCACGATAGTCGACGAGTCAAGGGAAGGAGATAGGCTCGTCACTCGCTTGAGGCTTCTGGATTGGACAGGAGCAGCCTCTACCTGATATCGCTGGCATCGGCGGTTTCCTTGGCCACCTCCTTCCTAGCAGCCTTGGGGGAGGCTAGGCTTGACGTCTACGTTAGCGTGTTCACCTTGATATACCTCGCGTTTAAGGCCCTGTTTAGGCCGGCCACCAGGACCGTGGACTTCCTTGAGGCGGCCCTTGTGGCGTCGTTCTCCATAATAGTCGCCTTAAGGATCATGGAGGTCCTCGCGGGGCGTTGAGCTCCAGCCTTAAGGGTAGGGGCTTCATGGTTGCGGCGGCCTTGGCCGTTGCCGTCGGCCTAGCCGTTGGGCTAATCGTTTGGCCGCCTCCAGCTCCAAGGCCGATCCCAAGGCACGTGGACCCATCGGCCGAAGCCGACGTGCTCCCGCTTCCCAGGTTCATGCTTCTCCTAGTGTTAAAGCCCCTCGACGACTTGGTTAGCTACAATTTCTCGGGGGTGAGCGGGGAACTCGAAGCGCTGGGGAACTCCTACGCCCCAGCCGGCTTAAGGTTCCTCGTTGATAGGTTCTGCACCCTGATGAGCCGGGTGGCCGAGGACTTAAACGAGACGGACTTGCTGCTCGACAGGGCCGAGCTCGCCGCTGCCTTGGGGCTGTGGGGAGACGTGGAGGCCGCGCTGGGCAAGGCCAAGGTTAGGCTTGCGCAGGCCAACGTGACCTGCGCTGAGCTTAGGCTCGCATCCAAGGAGCTCGCCGAGGCGTTCTCCCTTCCGAGGCTTGAGGTGTACGCGAGGCTTGAGGCGCTCGAATCGATGATCCGCGAGATGCACCGCAGGCTCTTGGGGCTCTTGGAGGTCGTTGAGAGGAGGCCCCAGCTGAAGGCGACCTCGATTACCATTAGCGTTGAGCCCTCAACCACCTGGACGGGGGGCGCGGTCAGCGTGGCTGGGAGACTCACCTCGATGGGTGAGCCGCTGGCCGGCAGGGGCATCTCGCTCCTGGTGGATGGGGTCAGGGCCCTAAGCGTACCAACCGCCTCCGACGGTTCCTTCACGGCTCGGCTTAGCCTGCCATACCTCTACAAGGAGCTTGTGGCTGTCCAGGCAGTATACACCCCCGCCGAGAGCGACGCATACCTCTACGCGCCCTCTTCAGCTGAGGCCTACGTACACCTGCTGTTCTACACCTCCACTGTGATAGTTGAGCCCGTGGGGACGGTTATGCCCGGGAAGGCCTTCACCGTTAGGGGATGCGTGGAGGGCGCCGCCGCCCACCCCTCCTACACCGTCTCGATTTCGTGGGCTGGTGGAACATTGAGCACTCCGCTGAGGGAGGGCGTGTTCGAGGCCGTTTTGACTGTGCCCGACAGCATTGCCTCGGGGAGCTACGCGTTGAAGGTTTCCGTTCCGGCCTCCGACGTGTTCGCGCCGGCTAGGGGGGAAACCGCGGTTACCGTGGAGAGGCTTCCAGTACGCTTGGAGGTGAACGCGCCGCCGGTTGCGCTGGCCGGCTTTGAGGCCGTCGTGTCGGGCTTCTTCAGCTCCGACGGGTTGAGGGAGGCGGCCGTCAGGGTCAGCTTGGCCGGCCAGACGCGGCTTGCCAACTCAAGCGGGGGCTTCGCGGTTGGCGTTGGGGTTCCCCTCACAGCCTTAACCGGTCTCCATGCCTGCAGGGTTTCGGTTTCCCCCCGCGACCCGTGGTTTGAGGGGGCCTCCTGGGAGGGGGAGGTCCTGGTTGTCAACCCCATCACGATGGCGGCTCCGGTGGGCTTGGCGGCCGCCGCAGCCTTGAAGCTTGCGGAGAGGAGGCCTAAGGTCGGTGGGAGGCCTTCGGAGCGTGGTCCCCCATCGGGGGGTGGATCTGAGGCCGCCGTCCCCCTGAGGGAGGCGGATTCAGGGGCCTTGAGGCTTATCTTAAACATGTACTGGGAGGCCGTCGGAGTAGTTGAGGGGGCGCTCGGCGTGAGGATGGCGCCCCCAACGACGATAGGGGAGTTCCTGGCTTCGGCCTCTCCAATGCTTGGGCCGCTCCGCGGGGCCTTCGAGGTTTTGTCTGAGGCAGCCGAGCGCGCCTTGTACTCTCCGAGCCTGCCGGTTGAGATGCTTCCGTCGGCTAGAAGGGCGCTTGAGGAGCTTAGGGGGCTTCGCGGTGCACGTGCCTCTTAGGGCACTCATCTGCGGGGCGGCGGTAGCGCTGGTTGTTTTGGCGTGCGCCTCAGCCGTGGTGCCGCCGTCGGAGGACTTCAACCCCTCAAACCCGTACTGGAACGGGTTGGAGCGGTTCTGCAGGGCCTTCAACGCTTCGGCTATCAGCTCGCCTGAGGCTCTGGACCCTGGCTCAACGGTGCTCTTCGTTGTTGGTCCATCGTTTGACGCGTCGGCGAGGGCGGAGGCCTGGAAGCTCTTCGTGGAGGGCGGAGGGATCCTCGTCCTCATGGATGAGGTGGGCCTCGTAAACGGCTTCCTGGAGTCGCTGGGCTTGGAGGTTAGGGTGAACGGGTCGCCCATGCTTGACGCCGCCTTCTACTATAGGAGCTGGAGGCTTCCAAGGGCATCCTCGCTTGGCCTGAGCGACGTCACGGAGGGCGTTGAGTCGGTGGTGATAGATGTGCCGTCGGTGCTGGAGCTCCGCGGGAACGCTGAGGGATTAAGAGTGCTGGCTTGGTCCTCAAGCTTCAGCTTCCTCGACGTGAATCGAGATGGGGAGCCCTCGCAGGGGGAGCCCTCAGGACCATTCCCTCTCGCGGTTGAGGCTTCATACGGCAGGGGCCGCATCCTCCTGTTCTCGGATTCAAGCATCCCGGTGAACGGGGTCGTGGAGCTTGGGGACAACTTAAAGCTGCTTGAAAGCGTTGCCTCCGGTAGAAGGGTAGCTGTGGATGTTGGCGTGTGGAGTAGGCCGACCTCGTCGATTTTCAGGGAGCTGGTGCTCTCAGCGCGGAGCGCTGCATCAAGCCCGGACGTTAAGTACTCCTTAGCCGCCGTGGCTTTGGCCGCATCGCTCTACGTTGGGTTGAAGGCTGGAGGCCCCGCCGTTGGGGCGGAGCCGCTGGAAGAGCTTATGAGGAGGCACCCTGACTGGGACAGGAGGATCCTCGAGGAGCTTTGGAGGGAGATGGAGAGGTGCTGAGCGGCGCCTTGGGGCTCGTGCTCTCCGAGGTGGAGAGGTTCATCGTTGGGAATAGGGATGTGCTCGAGATGATGCTCGTCGCGCTGCTGTCGGAGGGCCACATATTGCTTGAGGGCCCTCCGGGCACCGCGAAGACGCTCATGGCTAAGACGTTTGCCCGGGCCTTGGGCGTTGGGTTCTCGAGGATTCAGATGACCCCTGACACCCTTCCCGCGGACATCCTCGGGTTTACCGTTTACAGCTTTAAGGACTCGGACTTCCACGTTAGGAGGGGGCCAATATTCTCGAACGTGGTCCTCGTGGATGAGCTTAACAGGGCTCCCCCTAAGACTCAGGCGGCCTTCCTTGAGGTTATGCAGGAGGGCCAGGTGACCATTGAGGGAAGGGCGTACAGCGTTGAGAGGCCCTTCCTAGTGATAGCCACCCAGATGCCCTATGGAGCCGCTGGCACCTATCCCCTAACCGACGTGCAGAGGGATAGGTTCGCCTTCAACGTGAAGGTCGCGCACGCCTCCAAGGATGAGGAGGCCGAGATCCTCGAGAGGGTGGACGAGATAGATGCCTCTGAGGTTAGGAGGGTTGCCGGGAGGGAGGAGATCCTTAAGGCTGTGGACGCCGCCAGGCGGGTTCACGTCTCCGAGGCGGTGAGGCGCTACATAGTTGACCTCGTATTTGCGTTGAGGGGTAACCCCGCGGTCGCCGACGGGCCGAGCGCTAGGGGGAGCATATGGCTTATGAAGGCCGCTAGGGCCCGCGCCCTCCTCCACGGGAGGGAGTACGTGCTGCCTGACGACGTTAAGGCCGTCGCCGTGCACGTGCTGAGGCACAGGGTGACGTTGAGGAGGGAGCTGCTGGAGGAGGCTGATGTGGAGAAGCTGATAGCCGACGCCTTGAAGTCCACTCCGGTGCCCAAGCGGTGAGGAGGCTGAAGGTTGAAGCCCGCGGAAGAGCACTTATTGCCTCGGCCGTTGTTCTGCTGGCCTTCGGAGGACTCTTCGGAGACGCGCTGATGCTCTGCGCCTCCCTTATCCCCTCCGCGCTGGCTGCGGCCTCGCTTGCATCGGCGGCCCGCCTGTCCAGGTGGATCCCCCTAAACGTGAGGGTTGAGCCCTCCTCGGTGTCCCTGAGGCTCGTCGCCGGCGGAAAGAAATCCGTGAAGGTTACTGTAGCCTCTCCAGGGTGGATGGCCTTCAGGTTTAGGCACCCTCTCAGGTTCTTCTCGGTTCACCCTGAGCGGTGCGCTGGCGGCGGGCTTCTGCTGGAGGCCTCCCCGGAGGTTTCCGGGCGCTACTCGTCTGGTCACCTGGAGGTTGAGGCTGAGGCCCTCCTAGGGGCCTTCTCGGTTCGGGCTGCGGTGCCGTTCAGGTGCGACGTAACGGTGATTCCGAGGGTTGTTCCGGCGGCCTTGGAGGCCCTTAGGCTCGCGCTTTCGACTTCGCCTGGAGGGGCTCTCGGCGAGGCCTCACTGCCCCAGAGGATTGGCAGGGGCTTGGAGTACGCTGAGACCGATGAGTACCTTCCTGGGGACGACGTTAGGAGGATAGACTGGAAGGCCACGGCTAGGCTGGGGAGGCTTATGGTTAAGAGGTTCCACGAGGAGCTGGGTGGAGACGTGAACCTCATATTCGATTTGAAGTCTTCAAGCCCAGCTTCAAGGGACCTGTCCGCGACGGTTTTCCTCAGCTTGGCGACGGCGCTCTCGGCATCAGAGGTGCCGTACAGGATAACACTCCTGCACCCCGACGGGAGGGCTGAGGCCTTCAAGTTCAGGGATTGGAAGAGCGCCCTGCTAACCGCCGTGAACCACGCTTTAAGCGCCGTGGAGGTCGGCTACTCCTACCTCTACGAGGTGTTGGCTCCATCCTCGAGCAGGGAGGCCCTCGCGCTTTTGAGGATGCTGGATGGAGCCTACGGCGAGCCTGCAGCATCTCATTGGGGGAGTGAAGGGTGGTCGGACGCTGTCGCGGTTTCGTGTCTTGTGGGCGACTTGACGTGGCTTGTCGACGTGCACGAGGAGGCTGAGGGCCGCGGCGGCAGGCTGCTGGTGTACGCCTGCTCCAAGGCGTGGCTTGGCTGTGGAAGGCTGGAGGAGGCCTACGCGGCTCGGGAGCGCTTCTTCAGGCTTGTCTCGGCGCTGAGGAGAAGGGGAATTGAGGTTGAGGTGAGGTAGGCCCCGGATGCCCGAGCCAGCGCTCCACTTCTCGGTTGTCTTCGCGGTTTCAGCCCCCCAATTCGGGGTTAGGAGGGCCCTGCCGCTGTCCGCCTTAGCCCTGCTCCCGGACGTCGACGTTCTGTTCGGGGTCCACAGGTCCATGAGCCACTCGGCCGTCCTTGTTGCCCTGGCCTTCCTGCCGGCGCTCTTGGCCGCCGCGCTTGCAGGGCGCAGGCGCCTGGGCCTAGCTGCAGCATGCTTCGCTGCTGTTCTAAGCCACCTAGCCTTGGACTGCTTTCAGTCGTATACCCCCCTGCTCTACCCGCTCTGCGGTGAGAGCTTCTGGGTTGACGTTGCTGGGGCAGTCTCGATCTCCGGGGGAGGCCTTGTCCCCCAGCTGTCGGCGGCGTTGAGGAGCATCCCAACAGAGTTCGCGGCCTTCGAATTCATGGATGCCCCCCTCTTCACCAGGGAGGGTTTCCTCGCCTCGGCCATGCTGGTCGCCGTTCCCCTCGCCTCGGCCCTCCGGCGGGTGAGGGTTGGTGGGGTAGCCGCTGGAGGTGGCTTTCCGGTTGGGCTCATGGTGATGGATGGCGGCCTCCGCCTCGAGGCCGTTGACCCCGGGGTCCGCGCCTCCAAGGACCTTGTGACGGTCGTGATACCCACCTTCAACGAGGAGGAGGGGATAGGCTCAGTGATAGATGAGCTTAGGGCTGAGGGCTACAGGAACATACTTGTGGTTGACGGCTACTCCACCGATAGGACTGTGGAGGTTGCAAGGTCCAAGGGCGTCGAGGTCGTCTACCAGAGCGGGTTTGGTAAGGCTGGCGCCGTGGCCACAGCCATAGGGCTCGTGTCAACCCCCTACGTGGTGTTCATGGATGGGGATGGAACCTACGACCCTAAGGACATAGAGGCCCTGCTTAGGCATGCGGGCGGCTACGACGAGGTCATAGGCTTGAGGTCCCAGAGGGAGAACATCCCGCTCCTGCACAGGTTTGGGAACAGGGTGATAAGCTCGGTGTTCAGCTTGATGTTGGGGAGGAGGGTTAGGGACCCGTGCAGCGGCATGTACCTTTTGAGGAGCGACTTCGCGAGGAGGCTTGAGATATCATCGTCTGGGTTCGACGTGGAGGTTGAGATTGCAGCTCAGGCAGCCTCTTTTGGGAGGATATTCGAGGTTCCGGTTAGGTATAGGAGGAGGCTTGGGAGGGGGAAGCTGAGGGCTTGCAGGGACGGGTTTAGGATACTCGCGTCGACCGTCAAGATGATGTGGCTCTACAACCCGGTGTTCCTGGCGTCCCTTATCGTGGCCTTACTAGCGTTTCCGGGGGCAGCGATACTCCTGGAGCAGCTGGTAACGAGGTACCTCTACGGTTCCTGGTCTCTGGGGTGGTCCTGGGTTGGGCTGGTGATGTTTGTGGCAGGCCTCCAGGGGTTGGCTGTGGTTGCGATATCGGTGATGTTGAGGGGTATGGAGAGGAGGCTGATATCGATGCTGGAGGAGGCGAGGAGGGAGCGGTGAAGGGCTCTAAGCTGGTTGGTGAGGCCTAGGTGCCCCGCCTAGAGCGGCTGCTCAGGCTGAGGCTTCTCCTGCCGTTGCTGGCCGTGGTTGCGCTGAGCTTCTCGGTGAGGCTACTGCTGGAGGGCGAGTACAGAAGCTGGGTGGTCTACGACTACTCTGTGTGGCTCGCGGTGCTGCTGGTATGCTTGGGGGTTTACCTAGACGTGAAGCTTCTGGGCGGGAGGTTCGGCTACGCCTCAACGCTCCTCGTTGGCGTGTGCGGGGCCGCCGTAACCGTTGCGGGTAGGATTGCCTCCCTAATCTTAAACCAATCCGTGTACGCCCCCTACAAGCTTGTGCCGCTCTTCGGCTCCTCGTACTCCTACGATAGCTTTGTCGCCTCCTTGGTGTGCCTTATCTCGGGCTCCCTGTTGGCCAGCGTGGCGCTCGCGGTGCACTCCCTGTTGGGGAGGCCCCTAGTGTTCTTCGACTCTGCACCTCTAAGCTGCGCTGCGAGGTCTGCTTGGAGTGCTCTGGTGAGGCTGAACAGGAGGTTCTGGGCTCACAGGTGGCTCTACCTGCTTGCGGCTTTCCTATTCGGGTTTGCCTATAGGTTTGGGCCTGAGATTGTCTGGTGGCCTTGGCTTATAGGCTGGGATACCGTTGAGTACGCCGCCCACCTCATGGACTTCCTGGAGGGGCTTAACCCGCTTGCGAGCTACCACTGGATGGGCTCTATGAGGAACTGCCCTCCCCTCCTGAACGTGCTTCTATGCCTCCCGGCATTGGCCGTCGGCGCCTGGAATGCCTTCAAGGTTTACCCGTCAGTTGCGTACGGCCTGCTCGCGATGTCGTCTGCGCTCGCCGCCAGGAGGGTCTTCGGGCTCGGCGGCTTCAGGTGCTTCCTCGCCTCGGCGGTTACGGCGCTATTCGTCTTGAACCTCAGGATCTCCTGGGACTACCAGAGGCAGCTTCTCGGCTCCGTCTTCATGCTTCTCTCGATAGCGGCCTTGGACTCGGAGGGTAAGCCCAGCTTGAGAAGATCGGTTGTCTCCGGCGTGCTCCTCGCCTGCTGCGCGCTGAGCCACGAGGTTACCGCGCTGTTCTCAGCTGCGCTATCGCTGCTCCTCGCTTACAGGTCCATTAGGCTTAGGGATTTCGGGGGGTTTGCGGCTGGCTTGGCCGCGCTGGCCGTCTCCGTTGGCTTGGAGGCCTGGTATTGGAGGAGGCCTTACACGCCGAACGCGTACTTTGGGGTTGCGCCTGTAGGCGTGGTCTCCTACTCCTCATCGACTATGTCTGAGGTTTTGGGCTACTTCGCCGCCGGCTTCGGCCTGATCCTCCCCTTCGCCGTCCTAGCCCTCCTCGACGGGTCCCGCGGCGCGGCGTACTCCAAGATCGGCCTGCTCTCGCTGGCGGCTGCGGGCCTGTCACCCCTCTTCGCGCCTTACACCTCAGCGGCCACATGGTACAGGTTTCTCGTTGGGGCTGCCCCGCTCGCCTCTATGCTTGCCGGCGCCTGGATTATGAAGTCCGTTAGGGATAGGAGGTTCCACCTGCTATTCCTGCTCCTGCTCCTCGTCTTGGCGGTGCCCTACGCCTACGGCGTTGAGGACACATCCCGTTTCGTCTCTGCGCTCAGGGAGTTCCCCGGCGGCCTAGTTCCCTCACCCGTGAACCCCGCGGGCCTATTCGAGCTTAAGTCGTTGTCCGAGTGGTTTGAGGGGCGCGGGGCTGAGGCGGCTATCATTGCTGAGCCCGGGGTTGCCAGGTGGATTCACCTTGCGGTTAGGAACCCGACGCCCGGCGAGCTCGTGTGGGCAAGCTCCATCTCGAGCTCCTCCGTCAAGTCCATCATGGATGGGCTTGGGCTCGACAGGGCCTACGTGGCGTGCGCCTCCAGCCTCAAGGAGCTGGAGGGCTTCGAGGCGCGTAAGCTCAGGGAGGGAACCATCGACGTCTACCTCGTTGAGAGGCGCATAAGCCCTAGGGGGTTTGAGGCCTCATGATGGCCTCTCGGCAGGGTGGTTTAAGGGGCCCCGCGCGCCACGCCTAGCTGGGGGTTGCCGGTGAGCTGGGTCCTCGACGAGGAGGTTTTGGCCGTGCTGGCGGCGATAGTCGTGGTTTCATGTGTCTTCGCGGCGGTGCAGGCCTTCAGCGCTGGGAGGGTTGTTGAGCCCTTCTCCGAGCTGGGGCTTCTCGGGCCTGAGGGCAGGATAGGGGGTTACCCCAGGGCTGTGGTTGCCGGCCAGCCCTTCACCTTGAACGTGTACGTTGGGAATCACGAGGGGAAAACGATGTATTACAGGGTGCTCGTTAAGCTTGGAGACAGCGCCTCGACCGTAAACGAAACGGTGTTCTTGCTTGCTGAGCCCATAGCTGAGGTTCGGGCCGTCTTAACGCACAACTCCTCGCGGGTGATCCCCCTCAACATAACTTTACGTGAGCCCGCTGTTCGGGCCAGGCTGATCTTCGAGCTGTGGGCGTTCAACGAGGCGGCCGGGGACTTCGCGTATCATGGCCGCTGGAACCAGCTTTGGATCAACGTGACCGGCGAGCCTGTCGGCGGCGAAGGCCCTCGGGGCATAGCCTTAAGCCGGGAAATGGAGGGCAGGCTTGTAGAGGGCTACTTGGCCGTGAGGAGGGCGGAGGGGGCTGGGGGGGAAGTTGCGGGGATGGTTGGCTTGTTGAGCGACGCGGTGAACCTGGCCTTAAAGGGATGTGGGGGCGAAGCTGAAGCCCTCGTCGCGCGGGTTTTGGCCGTGGAACCCGAGGTTTCGAGGCTCGGCTTGGAGGCTGGGAGGATGAAGCTTTACGCGGGCGTCGGCATCTCCATCGGGGTCTGCGCTGCCGGGGCTGGGATCTACATGCTTCTGAGGCGCAGGGTTTGGGGTTGGTGGGCGAAACTCTACAGGGGCTGGTCGGCGACGTGGAGGGGAGGCGCCTCAAAGCTTAACGGCTTGGAGGAGGCCTTAAGAGGCTACTTAGCCTCCGCCGGTGGGGTCCCTGTTGGAGACGTCGTTTTCGGGTGGGGCGCCGGGCGGGGCCCATGCGAGGTGGCGAGGGCCCTGCGTAGGCTTGTCAGGCGCGGGCTCGTCGAGCTTGTGGATCCCAATCCTCCTGGAAGCTTCCAGCGGTTCTTCTTTTCCAGGTATAACCTCGGCTTCGCCTTAACCGCGTTGGTGGTGGCCCTCCTGATCCTATCGGTTTTCCTGTCGGACCTTTCGCCATTCGTTGCTGGCTTGAGGGTTGTCTTGGGCTCGGCCTTTACGCTCTTCATTCCGGGCTGCGCGCTCGTAGAGGCCTTGTATCCGGGTGAGGGGGAGCTTACCCCCCTTGAAAGGTTGGCGCTTTCAGTCGGTCTCAGCCTAGCCCTCGTTCCCCTTGTGGGCTTGGCGCTTAACTACACTCCTTGGGGCATCAGGCTTAGCCCGGTCTTGGCTGCCCTGTCGGTCCTATCATTGGGGCTGATGTTCGCGTCGGCCTACAGGAAGTTTCGCCTGTTAACCCTGAAGGCGTTGGCCTTGAGGGCTTCAGCTCGTGGCTTATAGAAGCCCTGCTTTCGGCTATGGGGAATATTGATTTTAAGGCGTTCGGGGGTCAGTAGCCTTGAAGGGCGGAACCGTGCTCGTCACGGGCGGGGCCGGCTTCATTGGAAGCCACATGGTTGACGTGCTTGTGCGCGAAGGGTTCAGGGTACGCGTGCTTGACAACCTCAGCAGCGGCAGGTTGGATAACCTTAACTGCCACGTGGGCGGCTCCAGCGTCGAGGTCTTGAACGTTGACCTCAAGGATGCGTCGGTGGTCCTTCAAGCCGTCAAGGATGTTGGCGCCGCCTTCCACTTTGCGGCGAACCCGGAGGTTAGGGTTAGCACCGTTAACCCGGATGTGCACTTTAACGAGAACGTCGTCGCAACGTTCAACCTGCTTGAGGCTGTGAGGAGGAACGACGTTGAAGAGCTTGTTTTCGCCTCCTCCAGCAGTGTCTACGGTGAGCCGGAGTCCATACCTGTTGGGGAGGACGCGCCGATTAGGCCCGTGTCCGTCTACGGCGCCAGCAAGGCTGCGTGTGAGGGCCTGATGCACGCGTACAGCCGCCTTTACGGGGTTAGGGCCCTCGTTTTGAGGTATGCCAACGTTGTTGGGCCTAGGCTTAGGCATGGAGTGGTCTACGACTTCGTGGTTAAGCTGCTGAGGAACCCAGGAGCCTTGGAGGTCTTGGGCGATGGGGCGCAGGTGCGGAGCTACGTGCACGTAGAGGATGCTGTTGAGGCCACGTTGATTGCCTGGAGAAAGTTCGCCAACGCGTTTGAAGTCTACAATGTTGGCTGCGAGGACTGGATAAGCGTCAGCGAGGTTGCCGACATCGTCGGCGAGGTTATGGGGCTTAGAGGTGCTAGGCGCCTGTACAAGCCGGTTCTACACGGCGTTGGGTGGCCGGGAGACGTTAAGCGCGTAGCCCTAGCCGTGGAGAGGCTTAAGAGCTTGGGGTGGAGGCCTAGGATGAAGAGCAGGCAGGCGGTTTCGGAGGCTGCTAGGAGCATACTCCAGGAGCTTAAGGGCTCAGCGGGTGCCAGGTGATGTCAGCCTTGAAGGCTGCCCCCGTAATGGCTGGATCGGTTGGGCTGGCATTCGTAGAACTGTTGGGCTGGGGAGCGTTGGGTGAGGCTGCTCAGGACATCCCAAGAAACCTTGAAGGTGCCTTGAAGCGGTAAGCGGATTGTAGCCTCGTTGGTGCAGTCAATGCATGAATTGGGTGGAAAGCGCTTTAATATGCGCGTGAACCCTAGAGAGAACCGGTGGAGTAATTGTTCATGGTTGGCCTCTCTCGCCTTGGGGTTGAGAGGATTCATCGCTGCAGCCTTGTGGATGCGCTTTGGCTCACGGCGCTGTACAAGCCTGTGGAGAGGAGGTTGGAGAAGGGCTTGAGAAGATTGAAGGGGCAGAGGAAGCCGGCAAGGGCAATTAATAAAGTTTGGGCTAAGCTTCTGCACGTTCACGCCTCGCCGAGGTAGATGATGCTTCATTGAGGCCAGCTATGGTTGTTGCGGGCACTAGGCCTGAGCTTATTAAGCTGGCCCCTGTATTGCGGGGGCTGGATGAAGCCGGCGTAGATTACGTTTTCGTCTGGAGCGGGCAGCATTACGATTATCTGCTCAGCCAGGTTTTCTTTGAGGAGTTTGGGCTGGATGGGGCTGACGTGGACTTGGGTGTTGGCAGCGGCTCCCACGCCCAGCAGGCGGGCCAGATTATGGCTGGGCTTGAGGGGCTTATAGGCGATTATAAGCCCTCTTTGGTGGTGGCTGAGGGCGACACCAACACGGTTTTGGCGGCGGCGCTTTCAGCCGTCAAGTGCCATGTGCCCTTCGCCCATGTGGAGGCTGGTTTGCGCAGCTGGAACATGCTTATGCCTGAAGAGGTTAACCGGCGTGTCGCCGACGCGGTGGCAAGCCTGCACTTCGCGCCTACAGAGTGGGCGGCGCTCAACCTCCTATTCGAGGGAGTTTCAAGCCGAAGCGTGCATGTAACGGGCAACACGATTGTGGATGCTGTGGGGCGTTTCATGCCCCGCGTGGAGGAGCAAGCTGGGAAAGTTTTGGAGAAGCATGGGCTGGAAAGGGGCGGATACTTGCTTGTAACCCTTCATAGGGCCGAGAACACGGATAATCCTGAAAGGCTTAGGGGCGTGGTTGAGGCGCTTATGGAGCTTGCTAAACGCTTCAGGGTCGTTTTTCCCTTGCATCCGAGGACGCGGAAAATGCTTGATGGGCTGGGCTTGCTTGGACAGCTTGAGGATGCAGTTATGCTCATGGAGCCTCTGGGGTATTTCGAGTTTTTGGCCTTGTTGGCCAACTGCCTCGTGGCGCTTACGGATAGCGGCGGCGTGCAGGAGGAGGCCTTCACACTTAAGGTGCCAACGGTTACATTGCGCTACAATACCGAGAGGCCTGAAACCACCATGCACGGCGTGAATGTGCTGGCCGGAGCTGAAGCCCACAAGATTGTTGAGTGTACGGTTAGGCAGGCTGAAAGGGCCGGCGAGATTAGGCGTTTAAGCTTCGAGAATCCCCTTGGAGATGGCGAAGCTGGAAGACGCATAACCCAAATAATCAGGAAGGCGGTTGAATCAGGGCTAGCTATTGTTGAGCCGGATCTGAGGGAGACGCCTATGGTGGTTTATAGGCTTTTGGAGGCTGACGCCATAAGCAGTCCAGAGGTTTTTGATTTGCTGGCTAGTTTCGATCATGATGGAAAGTCGCATCTGCCCAGCGGGACCCGTGGAAAACTTTTGGCTAGGCTTAAGATATGCTGGTAACCATGCAGCGTATGGTGGCTTAGGTTGAAGGTGGCTAGAGATTGTATTACATAAAGTAAAATGCCGTACTTTTTAATGATAAGTGGGTGAAAGTTGGGATACGTTATAACTGAGAAGGGGACGGCTACTATTCCAGCGGAGGTTAGGAGAAGATATAATCTGAGGAGGGGTTCCCGTGTTGAATTCGTTGAAACTGATGAGGGAATTCTGATAGTTCCAGTGGTTCCTTTGGAGGAGCTGTACGGCGTTGATGGGAAGGTTAGGAAAAAAGTCTACATGATTGTGAAGGAGCTGCATGAGGAAAGGAAGCCGCTGGGGGAAAATAAAGTACTTTTTGACACGGGACTACTTTTCTTCAATTTTGTCGAAACAAAATGTGGTAACCGTGAGACCGGCTTCGTGGCGTAGCGTGTATGGGAATTTTGGCTGTTAATCGTGCTTGTGATTTCCTGCGTCGTGGTGTCCAATGTGTCGCGATTGATGCTGTTGAAGGTTCTGAATATTGGTAAAACATGGGATGAGCCAAGAGAAACTATCCGCGGGGTTAAGCCCTCAAAAATCTCAATAATAAGCTTTAGCAGAGACTTCGACAGCTCGTTGATTGAATAAACATTATAGTCTGCTTCTGCACAGGCTCTGTTTTTGCGATTACATGATTCTGCGGTATTACCGCTCATCAGTACGTTTGTTAAGGAAGATAGGGGCATGGCAGCATAGGACAGAAGCATACCTACGCATCATTAAGGAGTTTATTGGAGGTTTATCGAAATTGACTGTCGTGGATATTGGATGCGGTTCAGGGGTTTTCAGCATTGCGTTGGCTCAGGACAACTTTGTTGTAGCTCTTGACATTAACCGCAAACACCTGGAAGCAATCAAGAAAGTTGTTGCCGTGGTGAATGCGGACGCGCATTATTTACCCTTCAAGCCGGAAAGCTTTGACATCGTTCTCTCTCTCTCGTTAATGGAGCATCTGGAGAACCCCGCTGGTCATGTGGAATACTTGAAGAATGTTGTTAAACGTGGTGGGTGGCTTATACTGCAGCTTCCAAACTTACAATACTTCTTCGAACCCCACAGCATGGTGCCTTTCCTATTCTTGTTGCCGCAGAAAATCCAAAAACTTGTCTTCAGAAAATTGGAGTATATATACGTGAACATGAATTTAACAATTAAAGGTGCCCTGAAACTTCTTTTATCTGCAGGATTCGCGCTAAGGAAAACCGTGAAAATTTACCATACCGAGGTCATGAGGCTAATACCATGGGCTCCCTCGTATATGTTTTTGCTGCAGAAGATGGGTTAAGCGGTTGATGCTGGAGCCTCTCGCTTTAGCTCTAGCGCTGGTGCACTTCGGGCTCCCATTAGCCTATTACTGGTATACTAAAGTCAGATGGTTTAAGAGACGTTGGGACATCACGATAGACGAAAACTACAGACCCCGGGTGACGACGGTCATACCCACGTATAACGAAGCAAAGCATATGGTAAGCAAACTCAATAATATCTACGAGCAAGAGTATCCGAGGGAGCTCGTAGAGGTTGTCGTGGTCGATAGCGCCAGTACCGACAGAACTCCAGAGCTAGTAGAGAAGTGGGCGGCAGAGCATCAGGATATAAAAGTGAAGATAGTGCACGAAAGCTGTAGGCGCGGCATGGTTCCAGCGATAAACTATGCTCTTAAGACAAACGAGCCTTCGGGCGAAATTGTGGTACTCACTGACGCCGATGCGTGGTGGCCAACCACTGCACTGAAGAACATAGTGAAGTACTTTGCAGACGATAAGGTTGGTGCGGTCACGGCTTCCGTAACTTACGAGGAACGGGATAAAGCCAACATGGAGGACATATACCGCCACTACTATAATATTCTGAGGATCTCGGAGTCCAAGAGACATAGCACACCAGTGCATAATGGTCCATTAGTAGCCTTCAGGAAGAACCTGCTCTATAAGATAGGGTTGCTACCAGAATATGTCGGCAATGATGATAGTACCCCTGCGTCCGTTATCGCGTTTATGGGTTATAGGGCTATACAGGTAAACCATGTGGTGGTGAAGGAATATATTAGAGAGAACCAGTTTTGGAGAATAGTCAGGCGTGCGCAGCACCTCGTTGCTCACTTTGTCAAAACCAAGGGGTACGTCAAAAACAAGAACCTCTATCTATATGATAGGGACTTTGAGGTTATCTGGAAAATTGAGTGGTGGCTCCATGTAGCCAATCCTTGGTGTCTCTTAGCTTCTTTAGCTTTGTTTTTAACCTCCTACATAACCTCTCTTTCCATGGCTTCATTTGCGATAATGGTTGTTGGGGTATTCTTGCTAGGATCCAAAGTTTTTAGGACATGGGTGCTTCAGCAAATATGTCTAGCCATAGCTGCAATAAAAAACCTAAGATCCGTCAATATAGTTTGGAGCAAGTAAATGGGCTTTAGATAGTGCCTGGAAAATGAAAGTGCTGTATATATCACAGAGCTACCATCCACAAATAGGAGGCATAGAATACGTTGTCAAATCTGTGGCCGAGAGGCTTGTTAGGCGAGGACATGATGTTGCTGTGCTTTGCGGCGAACCGGATATAGAGAAATCATGCGAGGAACTGGTTAATGGCGTCCATGTTGTGCGGTGGCCTGTTTATGCTCCTGGAGACGCTTATCACATTCCGAGGATGAGGAGTAACCTGAAAAGATGGCTTATCAAATCTGTTAAGTATTATGATGTGGTTCACTTCCATAGCGTCCATAGCATGTTTACTATGTATTCCTTAAGTGTGTTAAGGGATTTTAAAGTACACCAGGTTTTAACTCCACACTATCATGGTACCGGTCATACTTTTTTCAGGAGAATCTTATGGAATGTTTGGAGGAGACATGTTAGAAACCTTTTAGTACATGTTGATATTGTCCACTCGGTTTCAGAATATGAAGCACAACTTCTGGCTAAGGATTTTAGAGTAAATCCTGTTATTGTAGAGCATGGTGTTGAAGAGTGGATTCTGGAGGTCGATTGGAACCCCTCAGGCTACGTTATGTATAGCGGCAGGATCGAGAAGTATAAAAATATTCACAGGTTGGCGAACATCGTAAAACACCTGAATAATATGGGTCTAAGCTTGGAGCTGAAGGTCTTCGGAGAGGGTAGTTTTAAGCACAGACTCAAGCGGCACCTTGATAACATTGGAATCAAGTATGAGTTCAAGCCGCCACAACCCTACAATGAATACATTAACTATCTTTCGAGGGCCAGCCTTTTCGGGCTTCTCTCAGAGAAAGAAGCCTTTGGACAAACGGTTAACGAGGCGAACGCCATAGGCGTGCCAGTAGTGGTCGCTGAGCCTTGGGGACGAAACTTCGCTGAACGAAGCAGAGCCCTCATAGTTCAGCTTGATGAGAGCGATGAAATGATAGCTGGGGAGATAGCCTCCTTCTTAAGAGAAGTTGGAAGACAGGCTAGATCGCGGGTTATGGGCTGGGACCAAGTGGTAAACACGTACATTGAGATCCTATACCCCTGATGAAGAGAGTATTTGTTGCTTTAACATCGATACTGCAGAGTTTAAGGTTAGTAGTTTGGTGGGTTGTGAAGTTATTTGCCCTTGCATACGGAACACTTTTCTTTCACTCAGATCATGTTACATTGCCGACTGTATGGGGCTGTCGCTTTATTCTTCCTAAAAAAGGCTTTTCAAAGTATCTGCTGTTGTCGATTATGACCGGATTATATGAATTAGAGTGGCGGCCTTACTTTGACAGCTTTATAAGATCTGCTAGGTTTTTCGTTGATGTTGGCGCTGCCGCTGATGGATATTACTCGTTTAGAGCATTCAAAATGAATAAACGCCTCAGATCAGTGGCTTTAGAACCTCTTCAATTTGAGTTTGAGTACTTGATTAAGAATGTCCTGGTCAACCGGGCTTCTGAAAGAATTATTCCATTAAAGTTGGCTTTGGGCGAAGGATGCGGGGAAATACTGGTTGGTCAAGAAAAGGTTCCCATGCTAAGCCTAGACGAACTCGTTGAAAGATTGATTTTGCCTCATGTAGACGTCATTAAAATAGATGTTGAAGGCGCTGGGTTAAGCGTCATCCAAGGGGCCTTGATGACTATAAGCAAGAATAGGCCCATAATCTTCTTGGAAATTCATAACGACCTTGAAAATCAAGCGCTAGAAACCCTTAAAACTTTTGGATACAATTTTATTATCAGGAAAGGAAAGGCCGTCGCTATACCTCAAACATGCAGAAGATAATAAAGGTGCCGAGACTTCAAGAGAACGATTCGAAACTTGAAGGGAATGAATTTCAGCGGTAGAAAGAAGACTCTTGTAATAGATTTAAAGAAAGACGATTATGCGATTGCTAGCGAAACAAGAGACTTCATAGGAAGATGCACGAAATATCCTCAATCAAATGTTCCCCGCTGGAGCGAAGTCGTTGAAGCGTATTTCAAACAATTATATAGCGGCTAACAAGCGAAGGAGTGTAGTGTTGAACAAATTGAAATTGGTTGGTTTCTTTGATGTCAGTGCGATTATCATTCTCAAGAATTTGTAGTCAATGTCTTGTTGAAGGCGTTAAAGGTAGTCTTATCGGCACAATTAGGCAAAAGTGTTATCTGCTTAGAAGTAGTTAACCTCATGGTCTTTTAAAATTTAAGGCTATAAAGCAGATCTTAATGTAAGTTATAATTGCCAAAAAATCTTTGGTGTGTTGAGTCAATGAAGGTTTCGGTTGTTGTTCCAAGCAAAGGCGGATATTACTTGAAATATCTCCTTCCAAGTCTTAATAACCAATCACTCAAGCCTGATGAGGTAATTCTTATTCTAAAGAACTGTAACTTGAGAGATATCGAAGCCTTGTGCAATCAGTATACTTTAAACTGCGTTATTATTGAACAGAAGCGAGGATACTACACATCAGCGCTCAATTTAGGAAAACGTGAAGCATCTGGTGAAGTCATCATATTTACCGACGATGATGCCATCCCACCGAGGCGTTGGGTTAAGCGTTATGTAAAAATTTGGAAAAAAGCGCTGTATAACATTGGTAGCATTTCAAGCAGAGACTTTTATATAAGATTAAACGGTTTAAGAGTTGTCCCGACAAAAGATGACGCTATTGAAACTAGGATCTATAGATGGTTCGTTAGACCATGTCTCGAGCCTCCTCTCTCCGTGTTAAAAAAGTACAGATTTGGAGTTTACATCGATAAACGGCTTAATGTAGTTCATGGCCCATTTCTACCTTATAAAGCGTGTTTTTCACTGCCATATAGAGGCGTAAATATGAGTTTTAGGAAAGAAGCAATAAATGAAGCTGATTTCCCTGTGCATCCCTCTCTGAAGAGAGGATTTGGAAATGAGCAATATGTTGGTCTACAACTTGTGCTTAAGAAGTGGGAATTAGTATACACACCATCTAATCCGACCTTGCATATACAACGGAAAGAAAGTCTTTCGAGGATAGCAACAAAAGTTCAAAGGGCTGAGCTAAAGTACGAAACCTCGATAATGAGGGGTTTATTCAATAACCTTCTTTTGAGGGGTATCGCTGAGGGATTTAAAGAATAAGGAATCTTTAAGATCAATGGTATTAATCCTGGGAATAGGATTTGCTAAATGCTGTTAATTCTCTATTGATACAATGTAATCCTGTATCAGGGCATAGAGATTATAGTAGCAGATTACATGTCATCTGACCGTACACCTCAAACGTTTGACGAATATTAAATGAGCCTTTAGACCTGAGCACCTATCGAAATCCTCGCTAATAAAACATTGATGCCATGAGCTTTAAGGTTCTGGATCCGCTTTACCATAAAAGTGCTGTGGAGTTTATTTATATAAACCTTGCAAACCATTCAGAAAGAACAGATATTTGCTAGGAACAAATTTAAGATCATATAATATGCATAATTCTGTTGTTATGAAGCAAAGTATTTCAAAAATAACTTCGTTTTTATCTTTGCTTTTACCATTAATTATGCTCATTTATAGGGAGTCTGTAATAAGAGTTTTTGGAGCTGTGGTATCCTACTTGATCATCTTTGCATTCGCCCTCCTCTTCTTATGGTCATTAATATATAATGTCATCAAGCCCGGCGAAGTTAAACGGATTTTTTGGAATGACTCTAATGCTTTTTCAACTCTTTTGTTCCATCTTTATCCTTTTCTATGTATCATCTCGATCTCAACATGCGCCTTATTGGGCTCTCGGTCAATCCTTTTAGTTATCATCTGTTTAGGACTTTCCCTATCATCTTTTTTGGCAGTACTTTTTAAAGCTGCAAATAATGCTATATTATTTGGCATTAATATTCTCTTCCTAACATTTATATTATCTGTGTATTTGTTTTTCCCCCCATCGCTTGGTAACGACACTTGGAGAGATATTGCTTGGGCTGAAGCTATAGATAAAGGCTTTAGTTGGCCAATGTTCACTGCGTACCCCTTTCCTATAATTCCCATATTGTACTCGGTATCATCTAAAATTATCGGCCTTTCAACCGTAGAAACAAGCGCTTTGATAGGTCTCGCTTATATAGAATTAGTGATCATCCTTGTTTTTGTTATAAGCCGTATATTGGCCAGATACGTCACTTTATCATCACCCATAATCGTACTTCTAACCATCTCAAACCCACTTATCACACTTTGGGTAGTGCACTTTATTCCACAAGCATATGCTGTGTTTCTTTTCTTATTTATCGTGTTGTTTACAGTTAAAGAACTTAAAGAAGGTCAAAGTATTTTAGTTTTGACGTTTCTTATAACCCTCGCTTTAGTCTTTAGTCATGCTGTTGCCAGCATTTTAACAGCGTTCATGCTCTTATGCGTATTAAGTGGCATGAAATTTCTCCAAATGGATAGAATTTCCAAAACAAATTATCAATATGTAAAGTCAACCGTCAAGCTTTTGCTCATAGTTTTTTTGGCTTATGCGGTGTTTACAACTTTAATTGAGGTTTTAGTTATGGGTGCGAAGAACATCTTAAGCACTCTTTCGAAGACTGTTATGGGCGTGAAGACTGTTATGGGCGTAGCGCCACTGCGTACCAACTTCATAAATACGGTGGAAAGTCCGCTATGTACAGCATTACTTAGTTATGGTTCGCTAGTCGTATGCACGGTAAGCGCATTCTTCGCGTGGCTTGAGAATAAACCTTCAAGGAGCATTACGGCAACCTTTGCAGAGGCGGGTTTTCTTTTAGGGTTTTCCTTATTAGCTACGGGCATGCTTGGAATCATATATAATCCTGAGTTTGTTCTCGACAGATACTTAGGGTTGCAAGCGATTCTCATCCTAATTGTTTTATCAGTAAACGGCTTTAATACCTTATTAAGGAGAGGAAAGATTGGAAAAACTTTTGTTTTGGCTCTCGCTACTCTCTTAATAGCCTCAACAATTTATGGTGGCACATTCACTCCAGACCAAGGCTTCCTCAATAATTCGAACGTATACGCAGTGCATGCCCCAATAAACTGGAATGAAAAGACAAGCTTAGATTTAATAGTGTCGTACATCAAAGGTTTAACGGTTTATGCAGATTGGAGAACTTCAGTCTTCCTAATATGGCTTTATGAATGTAAAAGCGAAGTTTCAGCCGTCGAAAGTATAGATGCACCATTTGGCTTTAGGTTCTATCCAGATGAAGTTTCAATTGTAAATCTTGGTGCTTATGATACTCAATTAAGTTTGCTTGAAAACGGATCAATAGGTATATCTTTCGGAAACAGCTTAGAGCCCATACATCCTAATAGCATATTCATATATAGGCGTTCTACGCTCACTAAACTTAATTCTCTGAAGAATTTAGATGAAACTCGCCTATACCATAAGCTCATTGATTACAGAAAGGTCTACTGCGGGCCCGTAGAGATTTTTGTTCTTTAGGTGGCATATTAATGAAGGTTGCTTTTGTGGTTGCCGGCCCTATGTACCCTGATGCTGTAGGTGGCGCAGAGATATTCACGGGCATGATTGCCAAAAGCCTATCTAACCTAGGATCTGAGGTTCATATCGTAGCCTACGAGGGCGTTAAATTCCATAATAAGCGAGATAACAAAATCGTATGGCACGGCATAAAGATGAAGATGCCTTTCCTAGGAAGAACCTTAACTTTTGCAGTTAAAGCCCTCGGAGTGTTGCTGGGAATTAAGCCTGATGTATGTATTGCCAATATGGGGCACTCTGTTTTACCATGCCTGGCATATTCGCTTCTTGTCAAAAGGCCGATTATGGTTAGAATGGCCGGCGGAGAATTTGTGGCAGCTTTTAAAAACAGGAATTTGGGACTATGGGCGAAGATATATTCAAGGTTTATGATCGAAATGTCAAGAAAATGCTACATAATAACCCTTAACAGAGATGCCTACTCAACTTTCCGACTAAAAAAGATCGGAAAGAAAATATTCTTGATCCCAAATCCAATTAAAGACGAGTTTTTTGAAGTTAAACCCAAACTAGATGGTTTTAACATAGTATACGTAGGAGGCTTAAAAGCAAGTAAGGGCCTTCATACACTCATAAAGGCCTTCGTAGAGGTGTCTGAGAAAAATCCCAATGCTAGACTCCTTCTAGTGGGCGACGGTCCGCTCAGAAAAACTTTAGAAGAAATGATACATAGGCTGAACTTAAAGGGTAAAGTGTTGATCACAGGATTTGTTCTAAATGATTATATTCCCAAAATTCTTGAAAAAGCCTCTGCCTTTGTTCTTCCATCACATTCGGAGGGATTATCAAATTCATTGTTACAGGCGATGGCCGCCGGGCTTCCATGTATAGTTTCGAATATAGAGGAAAATAAATACATCATCATTGACGGCTATAATGGTCTTATATTTGAGCTAGGTCAACCTAAATCTTTAGCAGCTGCAATGACGCGTGTAATTACAGATAAAAAGTTTGCTTTAAAGATTGGATATAATGCTAGAAATAGTGTTTTTAATCTCAGGATTTCGAATATAACAAAACTTTACATTCAAGCAATCTTTGACACCATTAAGGATTACAACAATTAATTATGCTATCAAATTAGGATATAATCGGAGAACCTAGATAATGATGGATGTTTGCCGAAAAATAATTTCTAATCTAGCTCTTTTGAAGGGTTATGGTACAACCTTCTTTAAAGAGTACAATAGGATAGCGAGCATTAAAGATAGGGCATCCCTTTCGACGTTGCAGTATAGATTATTGAAAGCCCTTGTCTCACGTGCATACATTACTGTGCCTTACTATCATAGTGTTTTACGCGATGTTATTAGGGAAGGCTTCGAAACAGCAAGTCTGGAGAGGTTGCCCATTTTAACTAAGAATGTCATTAGAAAATATTGGAATGAACTTTTATCAAATGACATTAACTCAAGGAGATGGTACTATAACACGTCTGGAGGCTCAACCGGCGAACCTTTAAGACTAGTGCAGGATAACATATATGACATGTGGGGTGCCATAGCCTACCTCTATTATTATAGAGTAATGCTGGGAGTGGATGAGCCCACCGTTAAGAAGGTTCTTCTCTGGGGCTCTGAGAGAGATATCTTCCGAGGAGGAAAATACTCATTGAAAGAATATGCCAAGAACAGGGTGATTATGAATACTGTTTTTCTAAATACTTTCAAAATGACAGTTGGGGATATGGAACGTTACGTCAGAATTATAAACAGTTTTAAGCCTGTGATAATAAGAGGCTATTTACTTCGTTTACTTAGAAGAGATGGTTTCAAAGTCTATGGTATTGATGTCTCAACATACATCATTAATACGCTAATTCAGAAGCTCCAAAAGCACGGTATCCAATTAATATATGGCGACATTTCACGTCTGAATGTAAACTGCAAGGGTATGTTTGATGCAGTTTTTGCATTAGACGTGTTGGAGCATATTCCGAACCTAGAGCAAGCTCTATTAAACATAAAAGATCTCTTAAAAAAAGATCTCTTAAAAAAAGGAGGGTTACTGATTGCAACTGTGCCAGTTGGAGAAAATCCCTTTGAGAGATTAGCAAAGTGTCCTAAATGCGGCCATATTTTCCATCCGTTCGGCTATGTTCACTTCTTTAAAAATATGAACGATTTAAAAGTTCTTTTAGATCATTATTATGAAATTATTGAATATGGTGTTGTTCCACCATCCACCGTATCAGGGCGCGCGTCACTATTGATAAGAAGGCTTCTGAAAGTTCTACGAATAGAAAAGACTCAGAATGTGTCAACTCTATACCTAATAGCAAAAACTCGAGAATAATGCGAGTGTGAAAATAGTGGTACAAGAACTTTATGACTTAAAGTTCGTTGATTCTCAGCAGAAAGCATTTGAGCGAATATTTTATGGCTCAAGTTCCTCTAAACGGGTATGCTTTATACTAAAATCCTTCTCAGAGTTTACAATAACAAAAGGAGAAGTACTTGATTTAGGATGTGGAGTGGGCACATTTGCTATTCTATTATCTCAGAGAGGGTACTATTGTGTAGGTTTAGATATATCAAAGTACTCCATTAAACAATCCAGAGAAAATGCCAAAAGGCTTAATGTTGCTGCGAACGCCGAATTTGTTTTAGAAAGCTGCAGCAGTAATGTTTTCCGTGAAAACTCCTTTGATATTATTGTTGCTGCAGATATATTTGAACACCTGCCTTGGGATGTTTTTGTGAAGACCATTGTAAATTGCTTCTATTGGCTTTCGCCAGGGGGGTCCTGATAATCCATACTTTCCCAACGCTCTATTATCCCCTTCTACTTGGTAAAAGTGCCTTCTTAGTATTACCTATTCTCTTTCTTCCTTCACGTCTTATCCCTTTCTACTTAAATGTTATACTATACTATGTTCTTGATCTCTTTTACGTGCTGGTGAAGGGAGTTAGATATAGGGAAATTATTGCTAAGAGCATACATTGTAATCCTCAAAATCCTCGCTATTTCAAAAATTTGATTGAAAAAGTTGGGTTCAAAATCATAAAGTATGTATTGCTGGAAGAACCATTAAGCGCATTGGAAGAAGACATGCCTAGGTATAAGTTTTGCAAACGCCTATTAAAAAATGAAATTATCAAGCCTGGCGTGTTTGTAATAGCTCAAAAACCAAAAAGCAGGTGCTAATTTTGTAGCGTTCACATTGATGGTGTGATTTTTATAGGCGAAATTGGTATGAGGAGAGTTGGACATTGTTCGGGAGTTAGAAAATTATGAGCAGGATTTTAATTACTGGTTGTGCAGGTTTTATAGGTAGCAATCTTGCTGAAAAACTTATTGAAGGAGGTTACTATGTTGTAGGTGTTGATTGCTTTACTGATTACTATTCTTCCAAGCTTAAACAATTTAACTTGAATAGGCTTCTAGCTAACTCGCACTTTCAATTAATTAGACTCGATATTTCTGAGGCTTCGTTTAACCAGTTAACAGACATAGTTAGGCAGGTGGAGTACGTTGTTCATGAGGCTGCCCAACCGGGCGTGAGGAAAAGCTGGGGGACAGATTTTAAGGATTATGTTCGCCACAACATAATAGCAACGCAAAAGCTCGTTGAGGCTGTCTCCAAAGCTGAAAGTGTTAAACGCTTCATATTTGCTTCTTCATCTAGCGTCTATGGTAATGTGGGAAATGTTCGATTAAGGGAGGATGCCCTGTCCAAACTGGCTTAACGGAGTCATAAAGCTGGCTGGTGAGAATTTGTGTTTATTAAGTTTCATAACAACGCCAGAACATCCTAAAAGTCGCAAAAAATTTATTTATGTTGCGGAAATTCAATAGACATGGACTATACCATTGGAATTGTTGGCGGTTCAGGTTTTGTTGGATATTCATTAGCAAAGTTTCTTTCCGAAAGCTTTCATATTAAAATACTGGACATAAAGCAACCGTCGAATCAGCTAAGTGGGGATGTTGAGTATGTGCCATGTGATATTAGAAACTACGAGCATGCTAAATCATGTTTTAAAGATGTGGATCTGGTGATTCATGCTTCTATCGTGCAGATTCCCTTAATAAATGAGCAGAAAAGATTGGGCTATGAGGTTAATGTCGTTGGAACGCAGAACGTGTGCAGGGCTGTTGAGGAAAATGCGCGCATTAAAGGGATGATTCTTACTGGTTCATGGCACACTATAGGTGAGAGGGAGCTAAGAGGTATAATAGATGAGGAGTTTGGATTTCGACCTGACAAAGTTGAGGAAAGGGCAAGGTTGTATGCGCTATCCAAAATCGCCCAAGAATCCATAGTGAGATTCTACGATGAAATGTCAGATAAGATATACGGAATAATAAGAATGGGAACAGTACTAGGTGAAAGTATGCCTGAAAAAACAGCTGCAAACATATTTATAGAGAAAGGGTTAAGAGGCGAAGCAATAACGCCCTTTAAGCACAGCATGTATAGGCCCATGCTGTACGTGGACATAGAAGACGTCTGCAGAGTTTATAAAAATTTTTCCACGAAAATTTTGAACGGCCAATTAGAAAAAGGAGAAAACAGCTTGAAACACATAGTCAATGCGTATTATCCAAAACCCATAACCATTCTGGAACTTGCTGAAATAGTTAAAAGAGCAATAATAAAATTCTCAAACGGCAATATACAACCAAAAATAGAAATAATCGACACAGGTCAACCGACACTATTCACGAAGGATGACGTGAAGAAAATAAAAGTAGACATATCAAGATTAAAAAACTTCTTAGACATTAACGATATGAAAAGCCCAGAAGAGTCTATAAACAGAATAGTAAAACATAGAATTCAAAAAATATAAAAAAATGATAGAAGTGTGTATACGTGCAGATGAGAGACAGATCATCTTCGAATGCAACTTAAAATTCCACTGTAAATCTAAAAATTAACAAAATCTTTATTCATCGTCTTTACCTCAAAAAGAATGGTGCAACAATCAATCTCGAGAATAGAAAGCTAAAGCTATAACAAAATAGTCTTCTAACAAACAGAGGCTTAATACCCCTAATAGGATTTTTTAAGAATACCTTCCGTTATGGGGTTAATCAAGCTGCTCATGTTTTATTCGAAGGAGAAAACAATGTTGTGGTAGTCTTCTAAAATCCGCAGAAACCAAGCCTAAAACTCAACGTTCAAATAGAGTGTGGCTTAGTGAATGCCAATAAGGCTAAATCCGGCGCAAACCGCTAAAATTCTAGCAACAAAACTTACTAAAGACTCAAGCTTTAGGGCAACAAGCATAAACACAATAAAGCTAGCAACAAAAAGAGAACAATAAGCAACTAATCTCAAGAATTAGAAGAAAAAGCTACTAAAAAGTTAAACCAGCCATACTCAATAGAGAAGCACTAGGGGGATGGGGTATACATCTATTGGCTGAATCCTCCATCAATAGATGTTACGCAATTTTAAAGAATCCAAGAAGCGCCAAAAATGATGCAGCCTAGAGGGGGAACCCTCGCCAGTTGGTTAAGGTTTCAGCCAATAAATTTGTTGAGCATAGGGTCAGCCTTCTCCGGCGGGAGGTTGAATCCTACACTAGAAAGCTTAGGAGTAGAGCATTAAAAAGCCTTGAAGAAATCTTCAAAATGGCCAGTAAAGCAGCGAAGGGGTTCTGAGTTAAGTAGGAATACATGGTGAATTGTTACCTTCATTTCTACTTAACTCTTCCCCTTCGATTATTTCATTGGGGGCTTTCGGGGAGAACCCGATTCCCCACATCCTGAGGATGTTGATGCAAGCTATAAAATGTCTGTCTGCCTTAAATCCGCAACCTTTGCATTTAAAGACCTGCTCATTTGTCTTGGACAAACGCCCGCATCTTGGGCAGGTCTTGCTCGTGTTCTTAGCTGAAACGTAGTGTGTTTTGTAGCCATGCCACGCCATTTTGTATTCAATGAAGTCTTGGATTTTCCTGTAGGGTAGGGAGGAGACTTTTCTATTTTTACGCTTAGCGTATTTATTTCTCGTTGCGTTGTAGCTTAACCCCTTTAGTTTCTTGAGGATTGGGGTAACGCCGTTTTTAACGAATTCTCTAACGATTGCCGTGGTTACTTTGTGAAGGATGTCGTTGATCCTTCTTTTCTCATGCTTAGAGTATTTCTCCATAAGCATCTTTGAAGTATTGGGCTTAAATTTGGACAAAGCTTGGATTTTCTACGCTTCTCAAAATAATGAACCCTTACGCTGTACAGTTTCTTAAGGTCGATTTTCCGATACCTTAACTCATCCTTTGCTTCAAGTATGTCTAAGCTCATTAGGTTAATGTCTACTGAACCGTAGCCACGGGGCTTTTTCTCTTCAACCTCTTTCTTGAAGGTTACAATCGCTCCATTGTTGAGTAACGTGATTTCCCCAACCTTTAACTTTCCCCCTCTCCATCCCTCAACAAATTATCTTTGATAGGAGCCTATGACCAGCGGAACTTCGATCCAGCTGTAAGGTTTTGTTGTAACGACTATTTTATCTCCACTATTTTATCTCCTCTGAAACCGCATAAGTTCCTTCTGGAGTCTCATGGCTGAAGCTTTAAAGGTTGGAGGTTTATTGGAGTTGGCCTTTCCCCTCTTCACAAGCCTCTTCCAAGAACGTATTATTCCACATGCTACCCTGCAAGCCGATATGCAATAGTGAGTTGCAAATCCATACTTCTGCTTGAAATGGTTGTAGAGCGCTCTCTCAAGCTTCATTGGAGAGCTGATGTTGTTCTTTAAGGCATAAGCCATGCATTCGTTAACCATTTGATTGAAGACCTCAATCAGGGGCTTGACATCAGCATTATGCTTGAAGACCACCGCTTTAGCTGCTTCCATTCCTGCGCTCACCTCTTAGAATTTTCTCTATGTCGCTTTTGTAATAGCGTAGTTTTCCACTTGGAAGGCGGGCCGCTCTTATGAGTCCCTTCTTATACCATAGCCATAGAGTCTTGTTGCTAACTTTAAGGATGGTTCTGGCTTCCTTCGGTGTAATGAGTTCTTCGTATGACATCAAAGAAAATATTAGAAATGAGTTAATATTTAAGCCCGTCCATTCTGAAACTGCTGACAACTGGCTAGAGACTTCATCCATAAGCTAACAACTTTTCTCTCCAGAGAATACGAAGGATACATACATGGCTTCGAAGACTTGGAGAGGAAGCGGATGTTTAACAGCTCGAAGAGACATAATGGGGAGGTTGCGAAGAGCCACTGGAAGACCATACAGTCCTTTATGGCATATAAGTCGAAGACAATGCCTCTCAACCCGAAGAATACAAGCAAAAGATGCTCCAGATGTGGGATGATTAATGCCCCGAAAGGAGCGAAATACGAATGCAGAGGATGCGGGTTGAGGATTGATAGGCAGCTCCTATGAACTCGCGAGGAGCCCTAAGCTAGTGAACCCCAAGAGCTACGCAAGTCTATCTAAGACTACGTAGCTCAGAACCCCACGCTTACCCCCTCATAAATTCCTGAACAAGCCTAGTCTTACCAACCCTTCTACGACCGTAAAGGAGCACAAGCGCCGCCCTACCCCCTACATGAAGCGCCTCTAAAAGCTTCAACTCCCCCCGTCTATCGACAAATTGTACAATCATGATTGTAACAATTACGATTGTAAAAATTAAGCTTTTACGCCTCTATCAGCCATTGATGAAACTTTAAAATGAGTTGTTAGGCGAAAGCCAAAAAAAAGGCCCATCGAAAAACGCACTCCTATGGAATCCTATATAATCAACACATTCAATAAACCCCAAGCTAAGGATCATTAATAATCCTTTATGTGCTTCACTATTTTGAGTTTCAGCACTTTTTGGTTGTTTAAAAGCCTGTCGTCTGCAGTATACATGATGGCTCCTAAGCTTGAAGCCAACGTTATATATGCTGCATCATAAACTGTTACATTACTGTCTAGGCTTGTCTTTAAACTCTTTAAGGCAATGTTCAGATCTATCTCATGCAGCCTTATCTCCGAATTCGCTATGAGTTCCAAGGCTTTCTCCGCTACATCCCTGCCTATAAAGCCCCTCAAGCAATACTTCCTTAGTGCGCTAGCAGCCTCTAAGAGAATGATGCTGGGCGCTTGAACATCAACATTACCATCCAGAAAGTCATCCCTTAGCTTTAAGGCATATTCAGCATAGTCCTCCGGTATAACCCATTTAATGATTACGCTTGCGTCCGCAACAACCTTATCGCTCATCCCTATCCTCCCTGACGAACTCGGCTGAAAGGTTACCCTTAACCTCTCTAATGCTTTCCCTAAGGCTATCCATATCCAACCGGAGCCTCTCAGCCCTCTTAACCCTTGCAAGCCTCTCCAGGAAAGCCCTAACCTCACTAGCATAATCTATTCCAAGCCTGTCAAGCTCCTCCTTAAGCCTCTTAGGAACCCTAAAACTCATGACTACACTCAACGTAAACACCAAAGACGTTGGGAACAGTAGACAAAATAAAGTTTACGCTTTTATATGACGAGGTTAAGGCTTTCGAGTGGATAGGCAAAAGCATCGCTACTGGGTGTGAGGGAACTAAAGTTTCCTTGGAGAAAAGATAAAGCCTCATCCCAGCAACATCCCACGGACTGGGAAACACACCTACTAATGGGCATACTACCATTCATACTATAGTCGGAAAACCCCTGCCAAACAGGAATAAAGCTTTTAATCTTTACTAAAATTTCCCCTATAGGGAAAAACTTTTATGAAAAGTTTCCCCCTACTCCCTGAATACCTCTTCTTCGACGAGATTCAAGCCCTAGAAAATTGGCAAAAAGCAATTTACACCCTTTATGAGAGGAAAAGACACTATATTTTCATAACAGGCTCTTCATCAAAACTATTAAGTAGAGAGATAGCCACGCAGCTTCGGGGACGGGCGGTTACGGTAAAAGTTCATCCCTTCTCCTTTGCAGAAATCCTATCATTAAACAACATACCTTGTAAAAAATACTACACAAACTATGAAATTGGGCAAATAAAAAACCTTGCCAGAAACTACATTGAGAGAGGCGGATTCCCAGACATAGTCCTCGGGCATGTTTTCCCATCAACATTTTTCAGGGATTACCTCGACCTAATAGTCTACAGGGACATCATTGAAAGGTATGGAATCAAAAACAGACACGCCCTGGACTTCACCATAAAATCAATCCTATCATCCTTCACCAAAACATTCTCAGTAAACAAGACCTTCAACGCCCTTAAGTCAATAGGCGCCAAAGTAAGCAAGAAAACCCTCTACAGCTTTCAGAAAATCCTTGAAGACATAGGATTCGCAATCTTCCTGAAAAAATCGACAAAAGCCTAAGAAAAACTGAACTAACCATGCCAAAGGCATACCTAACAGATAATGGAATTTTCCGATTCACAGAATACAGGCTAGATATGGGAAAACTACTGGAAAACGCGGTTCTGCAGGAACTGTGCAAAATTGGCCTTGAACCAAACCGGGACATCTTCTACTGGAGAGACAACACAGGCAAAGAGGTTGACTTCATAATCCGAGAAGAAAGGATCAAGCAGCTGTTCCAAGTAACCTATGCCTCTGACGCAGGTGAAATCGAAAACAGAGAAATCGAATCAATGCTGAAAGCAAGCAACCAGCTAAACTGCAACAACCTAAACATGATAACATGGGACTATGAAGACGAAAAACGATACGCAAACAAGACAATAAAATTCACACCCTTCTGGAAATGGGCGATAAACTTGCACCATACACACTAAACAAAGCTCATATTTCCTAATGTGAAGCACAACGCAAGCCATCCAAGGCTGATGAGCATTTAGTTTATCATACCTAAAATTCAAATTTTAGTAAAGTACACTATATGTTAAGCGAGAACGTTTAACGCTTCAATGAATGACGGTTTACCGGATCACTTAGTAGTTAACTGGGAAAGCAGCCGCAGGATAGCCGAATATATTTGAAACTTCGTCATCGACAGGGTTGTCCTGAAGGATATCCCTGCAGTGTTTAGGACGCGGATCGTTGCCCTCATGGAAAACATTTTAGGGATTATCCTATCCAACCATGGAAGCCTAATAAACGTTAACGCCCTCTCCCAGAGCCTCGGCGAGAACAAAATAACCATATTAAACTACCTTAAATACCTAGAATCTTCAATGCTAATTAGGACGCTTTCAAAGTTCAGGCATTCTGAATGGCGGCCTCAAGAAAGCTGAAGAAATATTATCCGATATCCCCATCCCTAACATTCGCCATCCCTAACCAAAGCCTTGAGGCGAAAATGGGCAGCATGCTGGAAACATAAGCCGTAAACGCCTCAGAAGCCGAATACTTAGAGGCGCAGGCGAAGAAGTTAACATAATCCTCAAAAAGGATAAGCTTCTTCCAACAGAGGTAAAAACGGTTATACATGCGTATAAACTTCTATGTTCAGCCGCTTAGATGCCTCTAATGCCTTATCATCAACATAGGGCGTCACAATTAACAGTCTATCTGGCTTTCTACCCGTCTTCTCCATGTACAGCTCTGCCTTCCTCCTAAGCTGGTATACATCTGAAGCCTTCACATGGGATGCTACCTCAATCAATATCACCTTACCATCTTTCACAGCGATATCAACCTCCACCTCACTCGGGTAACCAAAAAAACCTTCCATCCTCATCATAAGCCCTCCACTTCTCAACCGTAAAGCCAAACTCCTTGCCTAGCAACCCCTCTAACTCCTCTCTAAAGGCCTCCTCAGCCATCAAACCCCACCTGGCGCCCAAAGCTGAAATATGCCTCTCAATCAGCATGAAACCCCTATTCATATCCTCCATAAGCCTAGCAAACTCCTCGTCATGTCGTTTGAATCCGGCATTCATGTCCTCTCTAAGCTTGGCAAGCTCCTCGATACGTTTCGTAAGTATTTCCTCGTGTCTGTCAAGTCTGGCTAAAATTTCATTAAACTTCCTGTCATGCTCCTCAAGTCTCCTTAGAACCTCAGCTAGCCCTATGTAGCCTGCCACTGCATACCTAAACTCCTCATCTTCCCTCAAGAGGCTTAGAAGCTTGGCCTTTAACTCGTTCGCTTCAATCATACATGAATGTTAAAATACGCATCACCTATTTAAACATCAGTCTGAACGTGTAAACAAGTTGTCTGCAAAAGAGTGTGGAGACAGGCTGTTCAGCGCATTCCAAAGCGTACCATCAAAATCTTTCATCATACGTGCTGTAGGGCTGCTGGATAATGATGCGGCTGTTGATGCATGGCTGGCTTGTTGTGGTCTGCAGCGTATTTTGGAGCTTCTTGCTGGTTGCCGCAAAACATTTATTAGGGTGTTTCATGGTGAAGTGAGGGCTGTTATCCGGCTTGAAAGGGATGTAATGGATGATCCTGCTTTACGTGGCACTTGCCACGGGAGCTGCTGCATTAGCCGTTGTGGCATGGCTTGCCTGGAAGGGTTTTAAGCGAGCCCCCGGGCAACCCCCGCATGGTTGAGGTGTCGGGCTACATTAGGGAAAGCGCTGAAGCGTTTATCCGCAGGCAGTTCAGCACCATAGCCGCTGCTATAGGGCTGCTGCTTATACCCTTCGCCCTGCTGGATGTTCGGGCAGCGTTCTCTTTTGTACTGGGCTCATGTCTCTCGCTTCTCGCCGCCTATATAGGCCTACGCATAGCTGTTGAGGCCAATGTGAGAACAGCCCATGCGGCAACAGCTTCGCCTCTTAAAGCCTTCAACATAGCCTTCAGCGGCGGCTCCGTCACCGGGTTGTCCGTGGTGGGTCTAAGCCTGATAGGCGTATGCTCCCTTTACCTGCTCTATGGGGAAGCCAGCCCAATAGTAAGCTTCGGCTTCGGTGCAAGCCTCACGGCGCTGTTCGCCCAGCTTGGAGGCGGAATATTCACTAAGGCGGCTGACATAGGCGCGGACCTTGTGGGCAAGGTGGAACGCCACATCCCCGAGGATGACCCGCGTAACCCCGCGGTCATCGCAGACCTTGTAGGCGATAATGTGGGTGACTGCGCCGGCAGGGGCGCTGATCTTTTCGAGTCGATGAGCAACGACTACATAACCGCCCTAATCCTCGGGGCGCTGGTGTCATGGCAGTATAGCCAGGCAGCCATGGCTTTTCCCTTCATGCTGGGCGCCGGAGGCATAATAGCAGCCGTAGCCGCCATAGCCCTTGTGAGAATGTGGGGCGATGGAAAGCCCATTTCAAAATTCAACCTGGGATTATTTGCAACTTCGCTTTTCCGTGTTCTGGGCTCGCTGGTCGCCTGCGCCGTCACCATAGGCGACTTGAAGATTCTCGCGGCAACCGTTGGGTGGACAGCAGTCCTAAATAGATAGATTTTTGTAGACGTTTTAGTGTATACTCTATTCGTGGAGATAGTCCTCAGCGTTCCATTTGTTTACAAGGTTAACGATGAAGTTAGAAAGCTCTTAGAGGACTTCAGAGATATGGTGAACTTCTGCGTAGGCTTTGCCGCTGAGAGGAGGATAACTTCTTACGCCAGGCTTAGAAAGAGCGTTTACGAAGAGTGGAAGGGGAGGGGGATTACTCCACTCACTACTGTCATTCAGCATGTAAAATAGCCTTAGCTATGCTCAAAAGCTTTAGGAGGCTTAAGCGTAAGGGATTAGCCAAGTTTGACAGGCCTGAAGCTAAAAAGCTCTTCATGCAACTCGACCCGCAACTGTACAAGTTTTACGGTGATAGGATCAGGATATCCGTTAAGCCCAGAAAGTTTCTCTTCATAGAGTTGAAGTATGGTGAATATCAAAAGAAGTTCATAGATGCTTGGAAAGAGGGGAAGTTGAGGACTGGAGAGGTCACCATAAATGAAACGAAGATAATTATACCGTTCAAGAAGGAGGTTGACCTCACCAATCCAAGCGACTGGATGGCGATAGACGTCAACGAGTCCAATGTTACTGGAGTGAGCACAAACCCTCACATCATGAGGGTTGAAAGCAGCTTGAGGACGATTCACACAACCTACTTCAGCATCATTAGGCGAATTCAAAGGCTGGGGAAATACAAGCCGGAGACCACTGAGAGGTTGCTTAAGAGATATTCTAATAGGAGAAAGTCTAAGGCTAGAGACGAATGCCACAAAATATCTAGAAAAATCGTGGATTTTGCCAAGCAACACGGCTTTGGCATAATCATAGAGGATCTCAAGGGAATTAGGAGAAGAATTAACTGAATTAACTACGGTAAAAACCTCAACCGTAGGCTGCATTCCTGGAACTTCAGGAGGATGCAGTTCTACATAGAGTACAAAGCTAAGCTTGAAGGTTTGCCAGTCGTATACATCAATCCTAAAGACACTTCAAGCCTATGCCCGATATGTGGCGGCAGGCTAGCGTCGAATGGGTATAGGCTTCTGAAATGTGAAAAATGTAGATATGAAAACGATAGAGACATAACCGCTTGCCTAAACCTACTCAGGATGAGGGGAGCCCCGTTGCCCCCGAAAGCCCTCTATGACCCTCAGATAATAGAGGTGAGGGGGAAGGGATGAAAATCTATGAATCCCACAACGGTTGGTTGCAAGCCTTGTGGTAGGTGTTGCCGTACAGTACTACACGGAGATTAACGGTCCAGTTATCAGGGAGGTTACGGAGTCGTCTAGAGCAGGATCCGCCATAAACATTCTAACAGGCATGGCCTACGCTCTTCAAAGTCCCTTCCTGCCCATATTGTTCATAGCCGCAGCCGTGGGGTTAGCCTACATCCTAACCGGCGGGTCCCTGTATGCCGTTTTAGGGGGTTAACCTTGGAACGGACTTGGCCATAGGATTCATAATGTCAGGCGACGCCTTCGGCCCCATATGCGACAACGCGGACGGCATAGCTGAGATTGTCTCAAACCCGCACCGTTGGGCTTGACGAGCTTGACGCTCTTGGAAACACTACGAAGGCGTATACCAAGGCCTCCGCAACCTCCTCAGGCATGGTTTCAACCATGGTGATGTTCATCACCTTCGCGCGGCTTGTAAACCTTCATGAGAACAGCCATAACATTCTAAGCCCAATATTCATAGCGGGCCTCCTATTCGGCGCCATGCTGCCCTTCACCTACTCATCCTTGGCTATTAAGGCGACAAGCAAAACAGCCTACAAGATTGTGGATGAGGTGCGAAGGCAGTTCAGGGATAACCCAGGCATACTGGAGGGCAAATCCAAGCCTAACTACGCAAGAGATGCGTGGACCTCGCAACGAAGCATGCGCTTAGGAACATGATGGCCCCAGCCTCGTTAGCTATACTCCCGCCCATAGCCGTGGGGCTAATCCTGGGAAGACACGTTTCAGGCGGGCTCCTTCTCGGCTGCCTCATCTCCTCCGTGCTGCTCTCCTCCTTCATCTTCGGCGGAGGCATATGGGATAACAGCAAAAATAAATTGAAAAAACTGGATGAAAAACACCCCAATCCACGAGGCGGCGGTGGCAGGAGACATCGTAGGCGATCCCCTAAAAGACGTGGCAGGCCCATCGCTCAACATATTCATGAAACTAACAACCATAACCGCCCTACTAATAGCCCCCTTCATAATACCCTAAAGCATCTCCACCACACATAAACGGGGACTGTGAAGCCGCAACGCTATATGAAGGGCGCATGTAAGCAGCCCTGAACAGGAGGGCCATCAAGAATCATCCTCAAGCATCCCCCAGCGTAAGCCTGGGTCAACTGTGAAAAAACGACGGGGTATCGATTTTGTAGCCCTCGTCAGCCGTTAAAATCGGTTTTCCCGGAAATGTTAAGTATCAGGGGTGATACATTGTATCAGGGGTGATACTTCTGCTCTTCGATCCCAGACCTAAAGAACACATGGAGGAGCTTTTCGACAGGGAGGAGGAATTGAAGCTGCTCAGGAAGGCAATATCCACTCCATTAACGCTGCTCTTAGGTGTCAGAAGGGTTGGCAAAACCTCCCTTTTAAAGTCCTTCTTGAACAGCCTAGGCGCCCCCTATGTATACCTTGATCTGAGGGTTTTGGAGGATGGAGGATACAGCAGGGCGCAGCTGTATCGATTGCTTTCAGACTCCGTTTCCAATTGTATATCCAAATGGAAGAAGATGCTTGATTGCTTCAGAGGCATAAAAGGCGTCAGCATTTCCGGCTTCAGTGTGGAATTTGACTGGAGAGAACAAACCCTCACCCTAACAGCCCTCCTAAATAAACTAAATGATTACGCGCTGAACAGGACAGATGAGGGTTTCCTCATTATCTCCTTTGACGAGGCACAGTTTCTAAGGCTTCTGGCAGGCGGCAAGGGAAGAATAGACTTTAGAGGCATAATGGCTTACGCCTATGACAACCTAAGAGGCTTAAGGTTTATACTCACAGGATCCGAGGTTGGGCTGTTACTGCACTTTCTAAGGCTTGACGATGCTTCAAGCCCACTATATGGGAGATACGCCAGCATCGTAAGGGTTGAAAGGTTCCCAAGGGACAGGTCGATTGAATTCCTGAGAAGAGGCTTCATGGAAGCCAACCTGCCCATAAGCGATGATGCATTAGATGCCATTGTGGATAAGGTTGACGGCATCCCAGGCTGGTTAACCTACTTCGGCTATATGTGCCTTGAATCCGGAGGCGCATCGAAAGAAGCCATCAAAGCCGTAACGGAAAAAGCATTAGGGCTCGTTGAAAGGGAACTTAAAGAACTTTTCAAAAGATCCAGCCAATACAAGCATGTACTCAAAGCCATCTCCCTCGAAGCAAACTCGTGGAGTAACATCAAAAGAACTGTTGAAGCATGGATCGGGAGAAGACTCACAAATGCAGAGACAACCAGATTCCTCAATACGCTGATAAACCTAAGTATTGTGGAAAAAACAGACGGCGAATACAAAATAGCTGACCCGTTAATAGCGGAATATTGCAGAAAAATCTGATACCCCTCCAATAAGCAGGTGATCAATAGGCACCTTAAAACATGGTTGAGTGTAAGCGCCGAACTAACGTGAAAAACCGGGGGGGGGGTGCTGATTTTAGAGCCCATATCAGCCTACAAAATCACGCTCAAGACGGCGTAGCATGCCAGTTTTCCCCAAAGCAGCAGGCGAAATGTCCAAGCCTTCAAGAGCCTGTTGAAGACGGATAATTTAAAAGGGGGAATAAGGGCAACTTTCAAAGTGTGATATGAAAGTGCTTATTACTGGCGGCGCAGGCTTCATAGGGCATAACACTGCAGTTTACCTTAAAAATCAGGGCTACGAGGTAGCCGCATTTGACAACCTTAAAAGGGCCACAGGATACGCCGTTGAAAGGCTGAAGATGCATCGCGTGCCCCTCATTAAGGGCGACATACTAAGCCTCAGAGCTTTAAAAAAAGCCTTAGCAGGCGTTGATGTGGTGGTGCATGCAGCCGCCTACATAAGCGTTGAAGAATCCCTAAAGAAGCCCGCCATGTACTTCAGAAACAATGTTGCAGGCACAGCCAACGTGGCCTATGCCTGCATGCGCGAAAGCGTGAAGCTCATCTACATCAGCAGCGCAGCCGTCTACGGCAACCCAGCCCATCTGCCGATAAGCGAATCCCACCCGGCGAATCCCATTTCACCCTATGGCCTATCAAAGCTCATGGGCGAGGAGACGGTGAACTTCCATGCACGGCGAGGCCTAAAACACGTTACACTTAGGCTTTTCAACGTCTATGGGCCTGGGCAGAGCAGCAGCTACGCCGGCGTAATAACCCGCTTTATGGAGAGAATCAGGGCGAACAAGCCGCCCATAATCCATGGGGATGGACAGCAAACCAGGGACTTCATACACGTTTACGACGTGGCGGAGGCCATAAAACTCTCCGTGGAAAAGCGCTTGGAGAACGAAACCCTCAACATAGCCACGGGAACCCCCCTCACCATAAGGATGCTGGCGGAGCTCACCATAAATCATGCAAACCTAAACCTAAAGCCAACATTCGCCAAGCCGCGGCCCGGCGACATAAAACACAGCTATGCAGACATATCAAAAGCCAAAAGGCTCCTGGGCTTTAATCCAAAAATAAACCTTGAACAGGGCTTAAAGGAGCTTTTAAAACTTAAAACATGCCTTTCCTCCTAAACACGGCTGCGAGGCGCCCATTCAAACCTACTCGGGCTTAAGGGTAATGTTTAAAATTGTGAAGCTCTACAAGCACACTACAACGATAGGATCATGACCTCAAACCATGTTGATGAGCGGGTGCTGGCCGCCGCTGAGGAGGCTGCGGGCGGAGCCTTCCACCTCTTCTGGGGAGGCAGCCTCGCCACGGTATTATCCGCCGTCTGCGCTATCCTCGTAGCCCGCCCCCTCGGCCCAGAGCAGTACGGCGTCTACTCGCTGGCACTGATTGTTTCAGGCTTCCTCATGCTTTTCACGGACTACGGCGTAAGCCAGGCATTAACCCGCTTCATAGCCTTCCACACTTCAAGGGATGAACTGTACCGCGTGATTCCGCTGCTCCGGAAGGCTTAGCCTTCAACCTGCAACCTGGCAACGTGCATCATCGTGTTCCTCGCAGGCTTCATCCTCGCGGAGCCCCCTACAAGCCTGCTCATCAACAGGCTGGAGATGACCAGCCTTGTTAGGATAACCCTTATCCTCGTGCTGGTTTATCCGCTTTCCACAGCCGTGGGACATGCGCTTCTGGGCTTCGGAGATATGAAGGGCTACGCCATGATAGATGTTGTCCACCAGGCCTTTAGAGCCCTGTTAAGCCCGCTTCTAATAGCCCTGGGCTTCGGCGTAACCGGCGCCGTAGCGGGATATGTGGTTGCATTCGCTGCCCGCTTCGCCGTAAGCCTAACTCTGCTTTATGGGCGTTATAGGCGGATTAAAGATGCAATTCCCTAAGGCGGCTCCGGCAGAGTTTTACATTCCATGATAGATTATGGCTTGCCGCTTTACCTGTCCAACACCCTTAACAGTTTCGTTACCACATTGCGAGGTGTAATCCTCGCCTACTTCACCACAAACGTGCTTATTGGAAACTTCAACACAGCCATGAACTTCGCCGTGCTCATAACCCTTGTTTCCTCGCTAGTAGCCACAGCCTTGTTCCCCGCGTTCTCCAAGCTGGACAGCAACGGCGGCGAAGCTGAAACCATGTTCACCTACTCCGTCAAGTACACTTCCGCCCTAATAATCCCCGCAGCAGCCTTCGTTTCCGCCATGTCCCGAGACCTAATATTCCTGCTTTATGGCGCAAGCCTTGGAAGATTCTTCAGCGGGTGGGCAACTCAAAAGTTAACCTCAAGGCCATGCTGCTCTACGCAGGCATCTCTACCCTCAGCCATAGCGCTGACAAGCGCCCTCCAAGTTGAGGGGCTTTTAACCGCGATAATACTGGCTACAGCCGCCTCAACCATTTACAGCCTAACGGTGGCCACCCGAAAGTGCAGCCTGCAGATTGACGTGAAAAGCTCAGCAGGCATATGTCTCGCCGCCTTTGTAGCAGAAGCTCCCGTAACTCCTCCTAGCCTTATATTCGCCGCTGCCTGGAATAGCGAACCTCGCATTAGCTGCTTTACATAACCGCCTATCTAACCCTCGCGCCGCCGCTAAAAATCGTAACTGGGAGGGGACCTTGAAACCCTAACCCGCATATTCTCAAAAGTCACCGTGCTGCGACCGATAGTGCATTTAATCTTAAGCTATGAGAACGGAATAATCAAGCTCATAAGCCTTGAAACGAGAACGAGCGGTAGCAATGAAAAGACATGATAAGGAAGCCCATTTAGGCTATGGAAATCGCAATGGTTACGCGAGGTTTACGACCTAGTTAAAGCACATGCCTATGTTAATGCAGCTCTGCCTTGAAATCTTGTGAGAAGCACAGCACAATCCGTTATAACTCTAGCCCTGTTGGTAGCTATAATAGCATCTTTAAGCGACGCAGTTAACCGCCTAACCTTTCAAGTTGAAACTATTAGAAGGCTCGTCGCCCGCGGTTCTAAGCGAAGGCTCTACTGCTTTCGGATAATAGAACGGACGCGGATCCGCCTCGAAGCTTGCCGGCCTAAACTACTTTGAATGTTTTATTCACAACTGGAACTTACAATCAAAAAAAAGAGGTGGACGCCCGTCAGGCTCTAAAACAAGCAGCGCAGCTGTTTGTCGAGAGACGTCAAAACTTCAGTGCCCAGGAGCGACCATTTACGTGCTTTGGCCACATGTGCGAACATTGATGATGTAACCAATAATGTGAATTGGAGCGATGCGCTCGCGATGTCGTTTTGCGTTTGGCGGCCAAAGCACATAAATGGCCCGAAAGGGCGAATTCCCCACCCTATTTATGGTCCTCGAAGTTAAAGGGCTGTAGAGCCCATTTTTAAGGCAGCTTAAAATGTTGAAACTAGCTGCCTTGATTTTAGATGCGCAGAAAGCATGTTGAGCCATAAGTTGATTGCAAGAAAATTCAGGGATGTTGGCATCGACGTCCTCACCCCTTTTCGAAAACAAAGATGTGTACTTCACTAAGAGGAACGCGCTAAACATGGGCCTTCCAGGATAACGGGTAATCCCATTCACCATAGAACATACTGGTCTAAGGGCACATGGATAAAACTCATCGATCATATGGGATAGGTTAAAAGGAACTTGAAGAGCTGCTTAAAGGATCCAGCAACTACAAGCACGTGCTCAAAACCATCCCCCTCGAAGCAAGCTCGTGGAGCAACGTCAAAAGAACTATCAAAGCTCATGGGCGAAGAAGCTGTAAAATCCTATGCACGGCGAGGCCTAAAACACGTTACACTTAGGCTTTTCAACGTCTATGGGCCTGGGCAGAGCAGCAGCTACGCCGGCGTAATAACCCGCTTTATGGAGAGAATCAGGGCGAACAAGCCGCCCATAATCCATGGGGATGGACAGCAAACCAGGGACTTCATACACGTTTACGACGTGGCGGAGGCCATAAGGCTTTCAGCTTAAGAGAACTAGCCGAGCTTATAACCAGATTAGCAAGGCGAAGCTCGAAACACCTTCACGTAGCTTGTAGTGATCTTTAGCTCAATCCGCAGGTCTGCAGCAGTTTCCACGAGTTTTGCTATATAGGTTTGAGGCGCAGCCAACCTAGTTCGGGGATTCCGGCGAGTGCATCTTTCACGCTAAACTAATATGGCTTTCAGCCCCAGCTTCCCCGCCGTTTTTGCCTGCTTAGCGTCGCTTGTTACCAGCTCTTGGCTTCTATCCTTTGATAGGGCTATGAAGAGCGCATCGTATATCGTTAACCCGTGCTTCGCGGAGATTTCAAATGCGTTGACCAGATACTTATCTTGGTTTACTATCGGTATGGGCTTCTCTTCTACCATGTCCTTAAGAATTCCCATTGCAGCTTCACAGCTCAGGTCACCCCTCAAAACCTTCTTCAATAATGCGTTTGCCACTTCTTTTATTGCTAGATCCAGCGTTATCACGCCTTCTAAGATGATCTTCCTAGCTTTCTCCCACCCATCCTCGCGCGCGAAATATTTAATTAAAGTCGAGGAGTCAATGACCCTCACGGTCCTCCCTCACAGACTCCTCAGAGAAGCCCGCTTCACTCGACCTCACGTCCCTTAAAATATTATCCCATTTTTCGATCATCCTTTTAATCTTCATCATCCATGCCAGTTCCTCCAAATACCTTCTAATCTCTTCGCCTACATTTAAGCCGCTTTCTTCTAATATCCTCTTAACCTCTTCTCTAACCCTAACGCTGACCACGGTGCTCATAAACACCGTTAAAATCATTAAAGTCCACAAATTTATAAACATTTATGTCTACAAAAAATAGGACGAGGCAAGCTAGACTTGCCTTCCCAGAAAAGAACTTTCAAGGTCTTTTCACCAACATCTGGAAAAACAGCAGTTTTTACCTTGTTTTTCAGATCGTGCTAAGCCATGCTGAACCGCTACGCGTGGTTAAAGAGCTTATCGATGCCGGTGATAACGCTAATAGAAGCTAGAAGCATTAAGAATACACGCTGATCCCACGAGGAGGCGCGTCAGGCTGAACCCTTCTGGTTGAACGTTAACTCGAAGAACCGTCACGAGCTGATCCCACCCCATGGGACGACGCGCGGCAGGCGGGAGCCCCGCGACCGCGGCTTCGGAGGGGTGAGCCGCGGGCTCCTTGGCCGAAGCCCCTCTAGGCCCCGCGAACTATCCCTTTAGGGTGCTCCGGGATTAGCACTTCCACCTCTAAGCCTTCGCGGGGCCCTCAACATGTGGGCACCTCCATTATCCAGTCAAAGTTGAGGCGAACCTGCAGTAGCCTTATAGCCGGGGCCCCGCAAGGAGCTTTTCGAGGGGAGCGACCCTGCCCAAGATAATCGTGGTCTACGACAGCTTAACCGGAAACACGGCTAGGGCCGCCGAGCTCATAACTGAAGGGGCGAGGGCAGCCGGCGCCGAGGCCTCCGCGCGGAGGGTCGGCGTGGTCACCCTTGACGAGCTGAGGGCCGCCGACGCCGTCGTAGCGGGCTGCCCAACCCACGCCTTCTCGGCGAGCAAGGCGATGAAGGCCTTCCTGGGAAGGCTGGAGGTGAGGGAGGCCTTGAAGGGCAAGTGCGGGGCAGCCTTCACCTCGTGCCGCCTCGCACCCTCAGCGTTGAGGTGGCTCGAGAAGGCCTTGAAGGAGGCAGGCATTAACCTCGTGGGGAAGGTCGGCGTCCACTCGGAGCCTAGGGGACGCGAGGAGGAGGCCTGCAGGGAGCTGGGCAGGAGGGTTGCCCAGGAGCTTCAAGCCAACCCCCACAGGCCCCAATCGAAGGATTCATAAAGTTAGCTGAGCCCTGCAGTCCACCCCTATAATGTGGAACCTACAACCCGGAGCTCCAAGCCCAGGAGTCCCTTGGAAGATGCATCCGCGGCCCCCTGTCTCGCCGAAGGCGTAAGCAACGTTTGGGAAAGCGTTAAAGCATCGGGCAAAGCCTATAACAACGCGTTAAGCGCAGGCGTGAAGCCCAAAGGAGGCTGGGGCCCTCCACCCCAAACCGCGCGGGGTTGCGGGTAGCATGGTTGTCCACCTCAGCGTGATTGTGCCAACGTACAACGAGAAGGAAAACTTAGGCGAGCTCCTCGCCAGGATAGACCGCGCCTTGAAGGGCTGCGGCGCGCCCTACGAAGTCATCGTGGTGGACGACAGCTCGCCCGACGGCACGGCTGAGCTCGCCGAGGAGCTCTCAAAGGCCTATCCAGTGAAGGTCCTCAAGAGGCCCGGCAGGCTGGGATTGGCGTCGGCGGTCCTAAGCGGGTTGAAAGTGGCGGAGGGCGAGGCCGTGGCCGTCATGGATGCGGACCTGCAGCACCCCCCCGAGCTTCTACCCAGGATGCTTGAAGAGCTCCGCGCGTGCGACGTCGTCGTCGCTTCCCGGTACGTTAATGGGGGATCCGTGCGCGGGTGGCCGCTCCTGAGGAGGCTGACATCGAGGGGGGCGACCCTCATAGCGGGGATTCTTATCCCCAAGGTGAGGGGGGTCAGGGACCCCATGTCGGGCTACTTCATGTTCAGGCGGAGCGCCGTCGAGGGCGCCGTCATGAACCCGCGGGGCTTCAAGCTGCTCCTCGAGCTGCTCGTGAAGGGGAAGGTTTCCGGGGTGCGCGAGGTTCCCTACACCTTCTCGACGAGGATTAGGGGCAAATCGAAGCTAGGGGCCGGCGAAGTGTTCAACTACCTGCTGCACGTGCTCGCCCTAGCCCCTGAATACGTGAGGTTCACAATAGTGGGGGCAGCCGGCGTGCTCGTAAACCTAGGCGCCCTCGCATTGCTCGTGGCCCTGAGGGCACCGCACCTCATCGCCTCGGCAGTCGCCATAGAGGCCTCGCTAATCAACAACTTCCTGCTCAACGACCTCTGGACATTTAAGGGAGGCGGCGGAGGCTGGTGGAGCAGGCTGGCGAAGTTCCACTTCTCATCAGCTTTGTCGCTTCTGGCCCAATGGGTAACTTCAGTCGCAGTATACTATCTGGTGGTAAGCTATCCGCTACTAGCACAGCTGGCGGGGATCCTCGTTGGCTTCCCCATAAACTACATCCTCAGCAAGAGGCTAATCTGGCAACGCGGGCAGCACGCCTAAGCTGGGAGCCCTTCATCTAAGCCTTTAACCCCAACATCGAAGCCGAGCTAACCAGGCGGGTTGACCGGCAAGTCGGGATTCCGCAAACGCAACAATCAAGCCCTTACGTGACAAGGCGCCGGCCAAGCGGTAACGCCGTGGTTAACGTAACCCTGCGCGCATCAGCTTGACTACGCCTAAGATTATCAGGGGGATGGCTGTGGCGTTGTACAGCGCGGAGATGGTAAAGGTGAATGCTGCATCCCCGTAGAGCTTCCAGTAGGCCGGGCACGCCAAGCTGATGGTTATAACGAACGCCAGAATAAGCAAAGCCTCGCGGCTCAACCTCGTCCTCCTGCTGCGTCTCAGCAACGCGCGCGCAACCTCAATGATGGCTACGTGAACCTCCTCCGGGTACGCCGCCAGCACCAGCGGCAAAACGTTGATCAAGTAGTGGGGGTAGAGGAATGTGTTGAACGTTACGGTCGAAGCCGTTATCACCAGAGCCTCCTCGAAAAGTTCCTCATTGTGAACGGCGCCGTAACGCCCGCGCGAAACAACAGCGTAAACTGTTATGCCGTAAATCAACATCCTGGCGGCCCAGCTCACCGCTATCGCGTAGGGAGAGTCGTCAAATGTGAACCTCATGATCGAGAGCCCCTCACCTGACCTGACGCCGTGGAATTCGAGCTGCATGAAGGCGTATTCGCCTGCAGCCACGAGGAAGGGCAGCTCAAACGCCATGATCGTTGCGGATAGAACTACTAAGAAAGCAAGGGTCCTGCGTAGGCCTCCAGCAAGGTGTGCTCGCGCTGCGAGCAGCGGAGCTGCAAAGCCCGGAATCACCTTAGCCACCACGCCGAGGCCGAGCGCAACGGAGGAGGCCGCTGCCCTTCTACGCATAAACAGGTGTAAGCTGTAGAGCAGCATGAACGCGGGGATGGAGTCGAAGAGCCCGTACCAAGCGGAGGCAATTATCGTAAGGGGGTTCAGGAAGTAGAGGGCCGACGCGTAAACCCCAGCGCTATGTGACTTGAGCTCGCCGACGACCCTGTAGAGGAGGAGGGCCACAGCTACATCGAAGAGCATGGGCCACAGCTTGTAGGAGATGACGTTGGATCCAAGCGCAGCGATTGCTAGGGCCTGAAGCACAGCGTAGAGAGGCGGATACACGTAGGAGACGTCGCGGTACAGCGCCTCGCCGCGAAGCAAGGCCTGCGCGCCGGCGACGTGATACAGTATGTCTGTGCCGTGAATTCCGCTTGAAGCCAGCATTAACCTTACGAGCAGCCCAACGCTCAGGGACAAAGGCAGAATCCAAGGCCTTTCAGCTGCATCGCGCGGAGTGGACAAACAGCACCGCCTCGGCGATCCCGCATTTACGGGTTCTCGGCAACGTTTAAAAACTGCTGTGAGTCCATCTCTATGAGACCCTGACGACACCCTCCTTAAAGGTCATGAGGACTCCGGAGTCGAGCTGCCTTATGAGGTACAAGCCCTCAGGGTATAGGTTCATCTTCGGCAAGATGAACGGCAGCCCTCCTTCCAAGCCCAGCTTCAAGTACGCGTAGGCTATGTTGTAGCTCACGTCCCCCAGAACCTTGCTGACAGCGTAGCCCCATAAGGGCGCCGTCGTATGCCACTTGCCGTCGACCTCGGTGACCCTAGGCCTCCCCTCAGCATCCTCCTTCAAGTCGACCGAGTAGAAGCCGTGGGGCCTCGGGTTCAAGGCCTTAACCGCCCTGACGCCTATACAAGACGCCTCATCGTGGATCAGGGTCCTCGCAACGCTGGGCGTCCCGGTTATGCCCGTCAGCGACACGTGCTTGAGGGGGTACTCGATTCGCTCCCTAACATATGATGTTACGAGCTCTCCGCGGAACCACAAGGAGTCGAATGCTAAGTCCCTGCCGGGCATGTACTCCTGAATCATGAAGTCGCTTACTTTAGCCCTTCCTTGAACTACGTTAAGCTTAACCCACATCCTAGCCTCCTCAGGCGTGTTCACCTTAAGGCTTAACCTGCCGCCAGCGCCCGCCCTAGCCCTAACCCATAGGGGGGAGCCGAGAGCCATAAACGCCTCCTCCACATCCTCCAGGGAGGCCATGCACCTAGCTCTCGGAGCTGGAACACCGTTGTCGACCAGCTTAACGTACGTGTCCCACTTGTCGGGGGCAATGTCCTCCGGCCTTGGAAGGTAGCATTTAACCCCAAGCTCATCGACGCAACCTGCTAACACCTTAGCCTCGGAGCTGGGATGGGGATGGAGGAAGTCGATTGAGTGTTCTTTGATGAGCCTGACAACCGCATCCTTAAAGTGGGGGTCGCTGTGCTTGGGGGTCCTGAACCTGACGTCAACGTCCGGCATCAACAAGTAGTAGGGATTGAACTCCGCTCCAACAATGAAGAGCTTGTCGCCGGTCATGCGCTCCGCGAGCCTTAAAGCCCTCACGAAATTCGAGCCTCCAATGCCGCCGCAGCCCGTAACGAGGATCCTAGCTCCAGGCACCACAGCACCTCCACGAATGCGAGGCTAGAGCGCGCCGCATAACTTTAATGCAGCTGAGGGGGCCACTTAAAGCCTGCACTTAAGCGGCAAGCCGATAAACCCCAAATCCGCTGCCCCGAGCCGGGGCAGTCGAAGGCCGGTGAGTGGCTCCAATCCGCGCCGCCGGGGAGCCACGATGGAACTCTGAGGAGGAAAGATGAGGCGGGCCAGCCGATCGTCAATGCTTGACGACCTCGAGCAGGTCCACGCCGCGAACCACCTTAACCTCCTCCCTTGAAGCCAAGGCTTCGACGAGCTTACCGTACATCCTTCCACCCCTCATCCTGAGTGAACAGTCGTGCCAAAGGATCGTAACTATCCTTTCACCGCGCCTCAGGGCCAAGTCGATGGCCTCCTCAACAACCCTCACAACCTCCTCCTCGGGCACATGCATATACGTGAAGAGATAGGCATCCATTATGGTTACGGGGAAGGTGGGGATGCCGTGAATGAGCCTGAAGCCCATATCGGCCACGTCTATCCTATCCTTGAAGGACTTGATGGAGGAATCGTACTTTAAGCCGGCCTCGCGGAACATCCGGTAACTCTCTTCGCGAACCCTCAGGTAATGGGCCCTGCAGCCCACAACCCTTGAACCCAAAACCCCCTCAACCGCCATCTTCTCCTCGGCTATGGATTCAGCGCTGGACGCATCGTTGATGTGAAGCCCAACCTCCCAGCCGCCGGAGGCAAGGTCTCTAATCACGTCTTCATAGCAGGATACGTCGAGGCCATCATCGTAGGTGGGCCTGAAGAAGAAGGTTGAAGCAACGCCGAACCGCTCCTCCACATCCATGACTTCGGGGACGTTAAAGTAGGGGTTAAACTCCTCCTCCAAAACCCTCCTAACAACGCAATTGTCAAACCTGTCGCGCCTAGCCAACACGTGCTCAAGGCCGGGGCCACGCCTAGACCAATCAACATCGTGGCTCAGAAACACATAGATTACCCCATCCATGCTGTCCCACCACGCTTTGAGGGCTGAACAACACTCACCAAGAAGACAGCTATTCAAGGTGAAGCTGACCTCTGCTCCACCAGCACCTTTAATCAAGTTCAACCACTCAGAGGCACCTTAAATTTTTGCGGTGCCCGCGTCAAAGCGGGGCGTTCGCGGTAACGCCTTAGGAGCAAGGAGCCCCGTAGATGTGGGCTTCATCAACGTGGAGAAGAACGCAAATGCCATCAATGGCGATTCCCCCTCAAGAGCCCTCAACGAGTGGTTAGGGATCGTCGAGCTTTACTATAGAACACCGCTCCCCTGACGAGGCCGTGAAGGGCTGCTGGCAACCGCACGTGAGGGTGCCTCTTGGACATTATGGCGAGTCCAAGCAGGTACCTGGGGAAGGACATCGGGAGCGCCAGCGCTTTAAGCCGCCAGTAGTTGTACGATAAGTCGTAAATCCTCCAGTATTCGCTCTTCACGGGCTCCCTCTGCAGAGACAACTCATGGTGTATGTGCCAAACGATCGGGCTGACCTCGGGATCCAACGCGCGGTAGACGTGGTAACCCTTCATCCTCGCGTGAACGGCTAGATATTGTTCGTTGCTGGTGCATATGCGGCTTTCCCTGAAAGCCCGGGAGAGGCTGCCTTCAACCCCGGCTATCGCTTCCCTCCTCCAAGCCATGTTAACGCCGGGAAATACAATGTCTCGGGCCAGCGTGGAAGCGCACCGGAAGCCACCCTGCAGGCCCGAGTCCGCGATGAACCCGCAGTAGCCTTTAAACATTTCTAAAGGCCTTCTATGAGGCCCGATCACAGGCCTCTTCTCTACATAAAAATATTCATTTACCTTAATTATGGAGTTGCGGGCCTTGAAAGCCTTGTAGACTATGCCTCCAATCCCGCCGGCGTCGCTTAGGGCATTGAACAGGCGCAGGTACTTCTCCACCCACCTCTCCTCGGCGAGGGCGTCGTCGTCCAGGAATATTAATAAGTCCCCTCGAGCCTTCCTGATGCCCAGCAAGGCAGCGTCCACCATGTTCCCCTCCCTCTGGGTGACGAGCTTGATGTTGAGCCTCTTGGAGAAGCCCTCTACAACCTCCTCGCTGCCGTCGCCTGAGGGCTTAAGCACAACCACAACCTCCTCGGGCCTGCGCGTCTGCTTAACGAGGCTGCCGAGGGAGAGCGGAAGCGCCCAGCTCCTCCGGTAGCTCGCCACCACAACCGAGACAGTGGTCATAAGCTGATCCAGCCCCTAAAGCCTCAGCAAAAACGCCTTGAGCATCTCTCTGGCGCGTTTAGCCATCTCATAGGATTCGGAAGCTGCAAGTCCAACTATTGGACTCCTCAACCTAGTGACACCCTCAACTGTTAAGCTTTTTAAACCCTCCCAGCCTCGCGTAGTGTTGTTGGTGCCTTTGCATTCAGTTTGCGCCTGTACGTTAAGCAGAATGGGTAAAAGCGTTAGCCACCTAGCCGTAGGCCAGCCACCCCTTCATCGTTAAGGTGTATGTTAACGCCTGCCTTCTGGCCGCCTCCAAGTCTCTTGTAACCGCGTAGATCCAGGCGCACTTGGGGACCGTGAGGATGAAGCGCATGAGCACCATCTTGAAGTTCCACAGCCCATACTTGTGGAGTAGGTAGCCGTTCAGCACCGCGGAGTCCCTTCCCTTCTCCGAGACGTTGTGGAGGCAGTACGGCTCCTTAACTTTGAGGAACCTGTACCCCTTCTTTATGACGTGTCGGCCTATATACTCATCCTCCCATATATGCATGTCCCTGGGTATCCTCACGTCTTTGAGGGGCTCAGTCCTGAAGAGGGTGTCGTGGGTCATGCACCTCTCGCTCCTCATCTGCTTCACCAGCATGTCCCTTATGGACATTCTGTAGAACTTGCTCATCGCGTACACGATGTTGAACGTGTGCTGCTCGATTGGGACAGCAACGCCCCACACCGCCCCGACGTCGTCCTCCACGTGTCTAAGCGCCTTCTCAAACCACCCCTCGCAGAGGATTACGTCGCTGTCCACGTGCACGTGGAACTCCGTCTCAACCGTCTCAATGCCCTTCTGCCTCGCCGTGGCCCTGTTGCCATTGGAATCGTCGATCACAACCGCGCTGGGCATTCTTTCCAGGTACTCCACCGTGCCGTCCGTGCTTCCGCCGTCAACAACTATGAGCTTGTTGACCGGCACGTTATCGTAGATTGACTTCACGCACTCCGGCAGGCAGGGCTTCATGCTGTTCTTCGTTAGTAGAACCACGTCAACCCTCAAGCCCCACAGCCCCTCCGCCAAAGCGGCCAGCGCAGCGCCCTTATAGGATTATAGGGGCAAGGCCGTTTTAGGCTTTATGTCTCAGGGTGGGATTTCTGGTCCACGCGTCGAAGCTTATAGCCTGGCAACCGGGCTAGGTCCATCCGTAAGCCCTCAAGCGCTTGGTTGAAGCTGGATGAAAGGGATTTGGAGCGAATTCGGGAAAAACCCTTTATGCAGTGTTGGCCCCCCATTCCAGGGGCTTCTGGAATGTCGTTGTGGAGCTTGGCCTTCAGGAACCTGAGGAGGCGGAGGCTGAGGACCTCTTTAACCGCGTCGGGGATAGCGATAGGCATAGGCATGATGTTTGTCCCGCTGTCCCTAACATCTGGCATGGAGGCTCAGGCTAGAACCATGATCAGGGGGCTGACCGGAGCGGACATCGTGGTCTACAACGCCTCGAGGATCGGGGGATTTAGAGGGGACGCCTCGGACTCCATGCTTGGCCCCGCGACGCTCAGCACGTCAACCCTAGCGGCCTTAGCCGCAATCCCCGGGGTCTACGCAGCTGCGCCTCAGCTCTCGTTTTCGGGGTACATGGAGGGGAGGAGGATCACCATCTACGGCGTTGAGCCAGCCTCCTACGGGGCTGTGACGGGTGGGCTGAACATCGTGGAGGGCCGCCTTGCCTCCCAGAGCGGTGAAGCCGTCCTAGGGAGGACCTTGGCGGAGCTCATGAACGTCGCGGTGGGCAGGGAGGTGGAGATTTCGGCCGGCCAAGCGAAAAGAGCCTTCACAATCGTAGGCATATTCGAGACCGGGGTCTCCTTCCAAGAGTACGCCGCCTACATGACGTTGAGCGACGCCCAGGAGCTCTCCGGGATGGAGGGGGCCACGCAGATCCTGGTGAAGTGCGAGGACCCATCAATGGCCAGGGACGTAGCCGACGCCATCTCCTCAGCCATCCCCCAGGTTAGAACCATGGTTCCCACGGCGCAGCTGCAGCAGGCCTCGCAGGTGCTGAGCTCGTTGACCATGTTCTTCGCCACCATAGGCTTAGTGGCCCTCTGCGCTGGAGCGCTTGGAACCGTGAACACGATGATGATGTCCATCTTCGAGAGGACCCGGGAAATAGGCATCCTGAAATCTCTGGGCGCTGGGAGCGGCGACGTGATGAAGGTCTTCCTCGCCGAGTCGCTGGTCATAGGCGCGCTGGGCGGAGCCGTGGGGGTGGCGGCCGGGCTGATAATATCCTATGCGTTTCCAACGTTCTCGTCGATGTTGCTCGGCTTAGGCGGCCCGCCGACGCGCCTGGGCGGCAGGGTGGCCTCGGGCCTGCAGCTCGTGGCTCCAGCAGTAAGCCCCTTGAATGCCTTAATCTGCCTCATGCTTGGGCTGCTCGTAGGCGTCTCGGCAGGCCTCTACCCGGCGTGGCAGGCCTCAAGGATGAAGCCCGTGGAGGCTTTGAGGCATGTCTGACGTGATAGTCAACGCCGTCGACGTAACCAAGGTGTACAGGCGCGGCAGAGTTGAGGTTCAAGCGTTAAGGAGCGTCAGCCTGCAGGTTAAGCGCGGGGAAATAGTCGGGATAATGGGGCCCTCCGGCTCCGGCAAGACAACCCTCCTCAACATAATAGGCGGGCTCGACAAGCCGAGCAGCGGCAGGGTATTCGTAGATGGAGTCGAAATAACCTCCCTCGACGAGGGAAAGCTGGCCGGCTACAGGCTGAAGAGAATAGGCTTCGTCTTCCAGTCCTACAACTTGCTGCCGACCCTCACAGCCCTCGAGAACGTGGAGCTGCCGATGGCCCTCGCAGGCCTCCCCAAAGCCAAGAGGAGGGAGCGTGCCCTAAAGCTCCTGAGAATGGTGGGGTTGGAGGCTAGGGCATACCACATGCCGGAGGAGCTGAGCGGCGGGGAGCAGCAGCGAGTAGCCGTGGCGAGGGCGCTGGCGAACAATCCATCCCTAGTCCTAGCCGATGAGCCTACGGGGGATTTAGACTCCACGTCGGCCCGCGGCCTCATGGGCTTAATTGAACACCTCAACAGGGAGAACCGGCAGACCTTCATAATAGTCACCCACGACCCCCTCGTGGCCGAGAGGTGCAGCAGCGTCTATCACATCAGGGACGGCAGGATAGAGTCGCTTTAGAGCTCCATAGGAGCTGGGGAAACCCATAGCGTCACTTTAAACGGACAGCCCTGACACCCACTCCGCGATAGACGACTTAAGCCAAGCATTAGGCATCTACCTACTCCAGCGCCCAGGGAAAACCGGGTACCTGGTGGTCCCTACACGCGGAATGCTCTTCAGAAAAAATGCGGACCCTCGAAGAAACGCCCCCGAGCCCCCTGCAGTTAACGCATTGAAAGGACAACCTGAAAACAATGAGGAACACTCCTTCACCCAAGATTGCCCTCCCTCGTCGAGGCTCCTTTCAAAGGGCTCAGCGCGGCTCAGCAGGCTAAACTCGGAAAGCGGGATTCTGCCGGCGGTTGATGCATTCACTTGCAGCCAAGTTCGCGTGCTTCGACGCATTAAAAGGGAAAAGCCGCCGCGGCAGGATGACTCTGCCCTTAAACTCCGGTTTTGCTACGATCACCGGAAGGCTACAAGCACTTTTTAGCCCCTATAAGAGGCTTTGAGAGGCATGAAAGCCTGCGCCATAAAACGGCCGCGATCCCCAGCCTTAAAGGCCAGGCGCATCCCGGAAATATAGGTTTACCGAGGTTCCCGCCGCGCCTCTATCACCTGAACCTGGGGAGAGTTGTCTTAGGCCGAGCTTCCTGAAGCATAGTTCAACCACTGTCGGGGCTCCTTACGCGGGCACAACAATAAGAGGGGTGGAGGCCAGCTCGCCGCGCCGGGGGGATCCAAGCTTCGGCTAGGCCCTGCAGAGCTTGTCGAGCTCCGTGAAGGCGTAGTCCAAGGCCTCAACCCCCCTGTCCACCTCCTCCCTCGTTACGGTTAGCGCTGGCCCTATCCTCAGGCAGTTGGGGGCGAAGCCACCCACGAGCACCCCCCTCTCGAGGGCCTTAGCCTGAACTATGTTTACGGCCCACCTTCCAAGGTCGCCGGTGCCCCTCGTGAACCTGTCCTCTGGGAAGAAGGGCTCCTTGGTCTCCTTGTCCCTAACGAGCTCCACACCCCAGAAGAGCCCCATGCCTGAGACCTCGCCGACGCACTCATGCTCGCGTTCCAGCTCTCTAAGCCGCCTTCCAAGATACTCCCCCGTTTCTGCAGCCCTTTCCACGAGCTTCTCCTCCATCATTAACTTTATGTTTGCCACGACCGCCGCCATCGAGACCGGGTGTGCCGCATAGGTGTTCGCGTGCCACCACCTGTACTCCTCGAAGAACTCAGCCAACTCCTTGCTCACCACCACCCCGGCTGCTGGAAGCTGGCTGCTCACGATGCCCTTACCCATAGTCATCACGTCGGGGGTTACCCCGTAGTGTTGATAGCAGAACCACCTGCCAGTCCTCCCGAAGCCGGTCATCACCTCGTCGTCTATCCAGAGGATCCCGTTCTTCCTCGTCAGCTCCCTAAGCTCCCTAACCCACTCCTTCGGGGAAACTATCAGCCCTCCACCGCTTATTATCTCGGTTATTACGGCGGCCACGTTCTGCGGGCCCAAGCCTAAGATCTGGCGCCACAGCGCGTTGATGCAGGCCCTCACGCCGTTCACGGTGCAGCGCTTCGGGTCCCCGTAGCCGTAGGGGCACCTGTAGCAGTGGGGTGCGGGAGCCACAACCAGGAACCCGCCGTGCTGGAAGCCAGGGACCTCCCTGTGCTCCTCGGTTGTAGGTGAAGCTATTGATCCGCGCCACCACCTCAACCCGCAGCAGGAGCCCGCACCGGTGGTCCACCCGTGGTAGGCGTACTCCCTAGCTATTATGTAGGGCCTGTTAGTGTAGAGCCTGGAAAGTATGAAGGCCTCCTCGTTTGCCTCGCTGCCCGAGTTCACAAACCTAACTCTTCCAGCCCACCCGTCGGGGCCCAGCACGTCCTCGACTATCAGCTTGGCGGCCTCCGACTTGTAGGGCGTCTGCATGAACTCCCACACGTAGCCGTAGCGGTCCAGCGCCTCCTTTATGGCCTCGACGACCTTGGGCTGCCTCTGACCCGCGTTTACCGATATCAACCCGGAGAGGAAGTCGAGTATTCTACCCCCATTGGGCGTGACGAGGTAGCTCCCCTCAACCTTCGCGACTGGTATCGGCGTCCATTCCCTCAAAGCCTGCTTTATCCCCAGGTAGTACTTTCGATCCCACTCGATTACCTTCTCCCAGTCCACCAAATGCTAGACCTCCTTGTACAAGCATTAAATCATCTATAATACCTTAAAAGGCTTTTTACAGCTAAAAACGCATGGCTCCAGCCACCCAAACCTCCAACGCCTAGCTGATGCCTCAAACCTCAAGGAGGCTGCTCGGCAGCCTCAACCCGAGGATCTGCGGGCGGTTACTCGCACGCCTCTTCGAGGCGGCGGAATAACCATCGGCGGTGGATTCATGACCCTTCCCTCAACCATTACGAGCGCTATCCCAGGCACGTCCCCCACCTCCATGGCCTTAAGGGCGTCACCTCCAACTGAGCCTTCAGGTGCATCCATAACCACCAAGTTCGCGGTGCAGCCCACCTCAACCCTCCCCTCCCTCAGTCCTAGGGCCCGCGCGGGGTTCCCGGTGGCCAACGCTACAGCCTGCTCCGCCGGCACTCCTCCCAGCGAGGATATCATCGTTAAAGCCCTTATGATCGCGTTGGTCCCCAAGCTCGCTATCTCCGTCGGCGAGTCGCTTCCCACAACTACCCTGTAAAGCGAATCCTCAGCCCTCGCCAACCTCACGGCGTCCACCAGCACTTTAAGGTTGCCGCCGTACGAGACCTCCAAGACGAGGTCCGTGTCCTTCACCAGCCTCTCCACGTCCCCTATCGGGGGCGAGGTGGGCCCCCCGTTAACGTGGGAGACAACGTCCGGCTTCACCTGCACCACGTGCTCAGCCGTCACCGTCATCGACTCGGGTATCGACTTGCCGCCAACGTGCATGAACACCTTCATTCCATGCTTCCTGGCCAGGTCCACGAGGGGCACAACCTCCTCCAAGCTCCTGTGGGTTGCCCCAACCTCAGCCGTAATCCACACCCCCTCCCTCTTTAGCTCCACGAAGTCCCCCTCCGTCAGCTCTGGGTGGAGTATGAGGGCGCCCCCGTAAACCTTGACCCCTCCCGGCTTGAAGCGGTCGAACGTCTTCTTCGCGAGTATGGCCAGGGCCTTAACCCCGCCGGGATCCGTGGGCCTGCCCTGAACCCCGTACTCGCCCTGAGATACGGCTGTGGTGGTTCCACTCCACAGGACGCTCCTCCAGTAACCCACGGCGCCGAAGAGGGGGCTCCAGTCGCCTATAGCCGGGTGCACGTGCGTGTCCACGAGGCCGGGCGCAACCGTCATCCCATTGGCATCCACCACGAGGTCTACTTCCTCCAGGTCCAGCTCCCCCTCAAACCCGACGCCCGCTATCCTCCCATCCTCGACGACCACCGCGTTCCCCTCAACGACGCCTAAGGTGACGTCCCCGGAGATTATCCTACCCGCATTCACAATGGCTACCCTCACAGCGCACCACACCAAAGCCTAACGGCCCCTGAAGGATATATCTGGCTTCTGCCCCTCGCGTGGGCCCGACACTTCAAGATAGTCGTCAACGATAGAGATGCATTTATAGTGGTACGCGTAGGTGATTCGCTGAAGTGAAATGGAGGAGAACCCCTACCTTAAGGATAAGCTGACGTCGATGGAAGTGAGGAGGAGAAATGTAAGCGAGCTCCTGCGAGCAATGGCCGAGACTGCGTATCAGGGAAGGAAGCTCGGGGAGGTTTACGAGGTCATGCTGAAGATGTTCGAGGACCCACAAGTGACGATATTCATGGGCCTAGCCGGGTCAATGTCCACTGCGGGCATGTGGAAGATCGTCAAGTGGATGATAGACGAGGGATTCATCGACGTTCTCGTCTCCACGGGGGCAAACATCTCTGAGGACATACTCGAGGCGATGGGCTTCAGCTACTACAAGGGCTCGCCCAACGTAGACGACGAGGACCTGCTGAAACACATGGTGGACAGATTCTACGACGTGTACGCGTCGGAGCTCGACTACAGGAAGATGGAGGCCCTCATAGCCGAGTTCATCAAGTCCCTCGAGGACGGCACATACTCGACGGCCGAGTTCCTACACCTCTTCGGTGGCTTCCTAGAGGGGAGGGGGATAGACTCGATGGTCACGGCGGCGTACAGGTCAGGCGTCCCAGTCTTCTCGCCGGCCCTCGTCGACTCCGGCTACGGGATGGCCGCGCTCCTAGCTTTAAGGGAGGGGAAGAGGCTCATCCTCGACATGGTCAAGGACTTCAACCAGCTCGTGAAGGTGGCCGAGTACTCTCATGAGACCGCGGTGATATACATTGGGGGAGGAGTGCCCAAGGACACGATAAACCTCGTCGCTGTTGCCCAAACCCTGCTAGCCGAGCGAAGGGGAACCCGCAGCTATTACAGGCCACACAAGTACTCGGTCCAGGTGACAACCGACATGCCGCAGTGGGGAGGCCTATCAGGAGCCACGCTCGACGAAGCCGTAAGCTGGGGAAAGACCTCTTCGCGGGGACCCAAAGCAACCGTCCACGTGGACGCGACGATAGCTCTGCCCCTGCTCGCCCACGCCGTAGCCGAGGAGGTGTCGTCGAGGAGGCCCAAGAAGAGGCTTATCAACCTGTTGCTCTCGGAGCTGGGCAAGTAAACAAGCCTGAGGCCCTCAACATTCTTTTCCGTTTTTCAAGCTGCGGGAAGCCGGCCGCTCGCCTCACCCTTAAACCCTGAAATCGAAGCCACAAAGGGATTACCCCAAGCCGAAGCCTCGACCTTGAGGGTGCATCCTCCACGTGAATTTTCAGCTTGGCGCCCGGCCTCAGGCGGGCAACCCATCATTCACGGTCGGCGAAGCCGCCTCCCGCAGCCTGCACTTTAGATTACTGGGAGCGCGGCCACGTGGCCTCGGGGTTGAAGCATCTACATTCACGTTCAGGTACGCGTCAACACCTCTTCTAGGGGGCGAAGGGCCCTGCTCGCGAGCAGCCCCCTCCGCCTCGAATGAGTGTTCCTCCACCATATCGCGAAGAGGAGGAACATCGCGACCAGCCTAGCGTATATGCTTACGCCCATGATCGTGCTGGTCATCGTAAACTTGATGAGCCCACCCTGAAACGTCCACGAGGCCGAGGACCCGTGGAGCCCCAGCTGCCAGGCAAACCACTCCGCCAAGTCGTATACGTGCAGGGAAAGCATGTTACTTATTGGACCGTAAAGGAGATCGTTCATCAAGCTTATGAGTATCCCAAGAGCCGCTGCAAGGCTCCAGCTCCTCCACCCGGAGGCTATAATGATGGTGATGGAGGGGCAGAAGTACACTGCGCCCAGAAACACGTGGTACCAGCTTCCCAGCGGGAGGCCTAAGTCCACGAGGTTGACTACGAAGACTCCGTAGACCGCGGAGAACGCGACCAGCGCCATCAGAAGCCTCTTGGCATCATCCACTAGTGAACACGCTCAACCAGGAGAAGCCGGGGGCGCGTAGGCTAACTGGGGCAGCCTGAAGCCGCAGGAGGCTGTGAATTGAAACCCGTGGATTCATATGTAAAATCCAGCTCTGAAAGCAGAGAGCGCGGGCGCTTATAAAGTAAACGCAAAGAAGAAACCAAGCGGGGAGCCCATGAAGGGCTGGGGTCCTCGAAGTTTAGGATTGCCGGCGCATTCTTGAAACCTTCGGCTGCCCCACCGATCTCGTTAAAAGCGCGCCAGTCCAGATAAAACCTGATGTCTTTAGACCTGAAGATCCTTTTGAGGAGGAGTGGCACAGCCCACGCAATCATGGCCATAGCGCTGCCGGTGGCGGCGCTGGCCTCAATGATGGCCGTGGCGAACTTCATGGAGCTCAACGTTGAGCTCTTAGTGAAGCTAGTAGCCCCGGGAAGGGCCTACATCATCTTGAACGGAAGCTCCGCAACCGACAGCAGGCTTGACGAGCACCTAGCAGAGGCTATCAAGGCGCTCCCCTACATCGATGAGGCGTCGGCTGAAAAGCTGTTCTGGGTGAACGCCTCAGCGGGCTCCACAAGCCTTCAGCTCCTCGTGAGGGGCGTAGAGGACGTGGTCTTCTACCTCGAAGTTCGAAGAGCAGCCTTCAACGGGTCTGCCAGCACAAGCGGGGGCGAAGCCTACTTGGGGTGGCTGGCCTCCCGGGCGCTCGGAGCGCGCGGCGAGTTGATCCTCAGCTGCCCTGCGGGCCACGCTGCAGTCAAGGTGGCCGGAACCTTCAAGACGGGGAGCGAGTTGGACTCGGAGCTCCTGATGCCATTGAAGCTGGCCCAGCAGCTCGCCGGCGAGGCCGACGCATCGGCGATTCGATTCACCTTGAAGGAAGGGGTCAACGTGGATTGGGCACTCAAGGAGATCGCGAGCCTCATCCCGGAAGAGGCTAGGCTGGTTAAGGCCCAGCAGCTTCAAGAATTCATCAGCGATGTTAGCTCCCAGGCCGTGGCCTTCCTGGGAATATGGTCCCTCGCGGTGTACGCGGTCGTCGCAGCCTCCTCCTACACCGTGGCCTCCAGGCTTGCGGCCGAGTCGAACCGCGAGATCTCAACGCTCATATGCCTCGGGGCTGAGAGGCGTAGGATATTCGCGCTTCTGGTGTCGTACACCGCAATTGCGGCGCTGTTCGGCTCGGCGCTCGGCGTAGCCTTGGGAGTTGCAGGCTCCCAGGCGGCCTCGACGGCGCTCGCGTGGCTCACTCCAAGCGTGAGGGTGGAGCCCTTCCTGGAGCCGTTGCAGGCGCTTCAGGTGTGCGCCCTCACAGTGGCGTCGGCAGTCCTAGGCTGCGCGCATCCGGCTGCCGCAGCCGCCAAGAGCTGTGCTCCCCGCGGAGCGTAGACTTCATGCATCTAACGCGCGCAAACGTGCTGTGCCCGGCCGGCGAGCCGCAAAAGAACATAAAAGCTCTGTGAAGCCACAGTATAACGTGCGGGAAGGGTTGAAGCCTTGAAGCTGCTTCCCTTCAAGTACCTTAGGGGCAGGAGGCTTCTAGCATTCGTCGCGGTGTCGGCTTTGGCCTCAGCGCTCTTCTCGACAACGGCCTTCAGCCTCCTGGGCTTCTACAGGGGCCTCACCTCCTACTTAGGCGAGGAGGAGAACGTATTCGCAGTATACGATAAGAGGAGCCGGACGCCATTCACGGGCCTCGTGCCGGCCTATCTAGCCGAGGTTATCCGCTCGGCTGAAGGGATCTCAGCCTGCAGCCCTGAGGTAATAGCTCCATGCGTGGTAAACGGGGACGCGGTCTTCCTCAGGGGGGTGGTGCCAGGCGCCCTCAACGAGGTCAGCAACGTCAGAATCGTTGACGGCGAGCAGCTCGGAGAGGAGGACCTAAACTTCGTTGTTGCCGGCAGGAGGATCGCCGAGGAGCTGAGGCTGAAGCCAGGGGACAAGCTGCTCGTCGCCTCAGCGTTGACCGAGGAGCTGCTCGAGCTCAAGGTTAAAGGGATATTTGAGTCCGGGTGGGCGCTGGACGACGAGCTGGTCGCCCCGCTCCACGTGGGGCAGAGGCTTCGAGGCTCAGGCTACAACTACGTGACGCTCATAAGGGTCAAGTCCTATGGAGGGGTTAAGGTAAAGGAGCTGATATCCAACCTCCTCGCATCCCAAGCGTCCCAGCCTGCAGCCCAGGAGGGGGGATCTGCGCCCTCCATGCAAGACCTCGCGCTGTGGGCGAAGGTGGGCTTCAAGGTTAAGGACCTAGGCGTCGAGGAGGCCCAGAAGCTCGTGGAGAACTACGTTGAAGGGTACGGGGTGTCGAGGGAGTCAATACTCGCCGCTTCAGCAACTGTGCTGCTTCTCTCCGGCGCGGCTATAGCCCTCTCATCCAGGACGCTGCTCCTCCAGCACCGCAGCGAGATCACCGTGCTGAGGTTCCTGGGGGCTCCTCAAGGCCTCCTAAAGGTAGACTTAATCGCCAAGCTGGTGCCGCTGTCCGTGGCCTCCTCGCTCATAGGGGCAGCCTCGGCAGCCTCCTTCCTTGAGGTCGCGGTGGACCTCCTTCCCATAAAGGTTTTGTCCCACGCAGTTCAACTTCAGCTTGACCCGGCGGCTACAACCATAAGCGTCGCCATCCCCCTCCTCATAGCTTTGTCAAGCATATGGAAAGCTGACCTGCAATGAGGAGCCCCTACGTCGCCCTAGTCTTCCTCGCAGCCTTCGCCTTAAGGGTCTGCCCGGCCATACTCAGCGAGATGCCCTTCTCGACGGATGCGTGGAGCCCAATAAGGAACACCATGGCCCTGTTGGATAACACCCCCATACCCCTGGGCGATGACGACGTGTTCGACGGCTACAACAACTACTGGCCCGCAAACAGCCTCTTCGGAGCCGTGTTCACCCAAATCGTTGGTCTAAGCCCCCTAAGCTCCATGAGCCTCGCGGTTCCCCTCGCTGGAGCACTTGCAATACCGATATTCTACGCACTAGCCTCAAGGCTCCTGGGGGACAGCCGGAGGGCCCTAGCAGCTTCAATCCTCCTCTCCTTGGCTTACCCGTACGCTCTGTTCACCTCCGGGGTCACCAAGGAGACCTACGCCGCCCCCCTCCTCATGCTCCTCCTCTTCGTCTTCTTGGCGTGCAGCCTCAACTTGAAGTCCCTACTCATCTTCTCGTTGTCGTCGATCGCTCTGGTGGCCTCGCACCACTTAACCTCAGCTGTGGCCGCGGCGGTCATGGCGGCTTCTGCCCTAGCGGCATCGATTGAAAGGTTCAGGAGGGGCCTTGGAGCGGACCAGGCTAAGACGGCCTTCACCGTTGCCTTTGCGCTTGCAGCTGCCGCCTACCTGGCGGCCTACGCCGGCCGGGGCCTCAGGCTTCAATTGACGTTCAACGACCTGCTCTCGGTAGCATCCTACCAGGCGGTGGCCTTCGCCTTTACGCTGCACGCGTCGTCCAACACTCGGAGGTCATCCAACGCGAGGAAGATCGCCGTGTGCTTCATATCAACACTGTTGGTTTTGGCGTCCGCAATCGCGTGCACCGCAACCGCCATTACGCCCAGCGCGCCGGTGCTGCCGAGGCACTACCTCCTCTACGCAGCGCACTTCGCGTTGCTCTCCCCGCTGGCCGCCTCAGGCTTCTACGCGCTGCGCAGCCGCCTCGGCGAGGATAGGCTGATTCCCCTCTTTTGGTTATCGGCGGTTTTAGCCGTGGAAGCCTACGCCGTCTTCGGGGATTCACCGCTTGGCTCAACCCTAGCCTACAGATCCATAAACTTCCTATGTGCACCACTCTGCATCCTGTGCGCAGCGGGGCTGCCGAGCTTCAAGTCGGCCCGCTGCAAGCACCTCGGAAAGGCCGTTGGAGCCGCGGCGCTCCTAGCCTTGACGGCCGCAGCAGCGTTAAGCCTCTACGGCTTCTACTCCTCCGTGGCGCTGCAGGAACGATACATGGGCTACTTCTGGCTCTACGAGGTGCCCGAGTTCAAGGCCGCCGAGTGGCTTTCGGCTTTGGGCTCAGGCGTAACGGTCCACGGAGACGTGAAGATGGAGTACCTGTTCCGAGACTACTTCAAGGTGAACTTCAACGTGTTGGGGTGCTTAAGGTACCTGACGGGCGAAGGAGCGGAGCCAGGCCTGTTCGTTGTCTACAGGCAGATGCTGAAAAACAGCTTCGTCCTTTATGGAGGCTACAGCGTAGACCTGCCCGGCGGGTGGGCTGGAAGGCTTGAAGCCCTCAACCTAGTTTACTCAAGCTCGGCAGTGAAGGCCTACTGGAGCAGCCGCGAAGTATGAGGCCCCCTGCTTGGAGACCTCTGGGGTGCGTGGCTCAGCCAGCACCCCCCTGATGCAACCTGAACAGCTTAACCACAACCGCGTAGACGTGCTCCGCCTGCCTCAACGCCTCCTCGGCGTCCTCTTTATCGTATATCTCCTCCGGCGGCATTCCAGTCTCTTCGTCTCCGTACATTGAGGGCTCCCTTTCCCTGCGAAGCCTCCTAGATATCTTCGCTAGCGCCTTCACCTCGCGCTGGAACCATTCTGGGAAGCTCCCAGACTCTCTGGCTAGCAGAGGTCCAACGTCATGCCACTTTGGGGGTTCCACGCCTACAAGCCTCAAGGCCGCTTTCAACAGCATCTCCACGGCCTCTTGGCATTGCCTAACCGTGTACGGGTAGCTTCCCCTCTCCACGGCCTCCCTAGCGTGGTGCAGCCTCTCCTCGGCCTGCCTGATGTAGGACCTAGCCATCTCGACGTTGTTCAAACCTCGATCACCTCCCCAAACTTGTAATCCCGCTTCAACCTCCAGTACCATCGCTTGCCCAATCTAACCCTCTCAGCGCCCAGGTCCCTCAGCCTGCCCCTAAGCCTATCGAGGACACCCCTGAAGAACCCATCCTTATCGTGAAGTATCACTGCGTCTTCAACCATGTCGAGGTATACTGGAGAGAAGACCGCGGCCTCCCCCGGAGTCTTAATTATCGGCGAGAAATCCACGTTGTAGCCCTCGGCCCTCAGCTTCTCCACCTCTGCTTGAACCCCCTCCTCAACCTCCATGAATAGCTCCTGCCTCCTAAGCCTGCTCCGAGGCAAGCCGTCCACAACCAAGAGCAGGTCTACGTCGCTGTCCCTCTCGGCTTCACCCCTTGCGACTGAGCCGTAGACCACGAAGGACACCAGCTTCTCGCCTAACACTTCAAGGGCGCGCTCCAATAGCTTAGAGAGCAGCGCCGCGTAGGGTTCAGGGAGGCTTCTGCTAAGGTTGGGCATCACATAACGTGTGCTCTACAATCCTTATAACGTTTAAGCGGCGGCGGGGGACTACCCACGACTGAAGGCGACGCGCCCTCTAAGCTCAACCTAGCCCCCTACTGATCGATTCATCGTTGAGCCTCGCAGTCCAAAAAGGCACCCCTCACCGGAGGCAAAACGTTCGAAATAAAAATGCTGGACCCCGTAAAGTTGGGGTAGCGCCGCGGCAACCCGATGAACACCGTGGAATTGGTTTTTCTCATTGGAGAGGAGCGTTACTGATCCCTCAGCGCTCCGCCCTCCGCATCTCTGCAGGTTTTAAGCGGAGAGGCGAACCAGACCACCCTCTGCGGGAATGGTATCTCTATGCCGGCTTCGTCCAGTGCTTCCTTCACGAGCCTCGCGATGTTGCTGTAAAGGGTGAACCACGTGCTTCCCGGGGTCCAAGCCCTGACCTCCAACACGACGCCGTCGTTCGCGAACTCCTTCGCGAAGGCCGTGGGCTCCGGCTCCTCCAGCACGTACCACTGTCCCTTAAGCTTGGAGAGTATCGCGTCGACTGCTTTACGTATGCTTGCTGAGTACGGTATCTGGACGTTGACCCTTACAAGCCGAACGATCGAGGCGGAGTAGTTCCTGAAGCTGCTGTTGAAGAGCTCCGAGCTGGGGATGCGGACCTTAACGCCCTCCCACGTGACAATGGTTGTTGAGAGAACCCCTATGTCGGCTACGGCCCCTACCACGTCGCCTACGTGGATGAAGTCGCCTATCTTGAACGGTCTCTCGAATATCAGCAGAATTCCGGATATGAGGTTTGACACTGAGGCCTGCGCGGCGAAGCCTATTACGATACCGATTATTCCTCCTGCGACCAAGGCGCTTGTGAGGTCGACTCCGGCCGACGTGAGCGCTATTATGACCGCCAAGATCAATATGACGTAGCGCGTCAGCCTCGCGATGTTGTCTATGACTGGCTTCGAAACCCTCTTCACCAAGGACCTCCTCAACGCTCCCTCCAGCACTTTGCTCACGATCAGTGCCGCTAGGACCGCTGCCACCACGTAGACTATGTGGATCCAGTGCGCCTGCAGCCACTCCAAAACGTCCATTTAGACTGCACCTCACAGACCGTACTCCATCACGAACCTCATGGTCCTCGCCAGGAACCTTGTGGGGGGCGGCACGCACTCCTTCAAGCCAGCTAAAGGCCTCTCGTTTTCGAGGAAGACGGTTCCAACGCCGTCGCTCCTCACGGTTAAGCGGGCACCTTCCATGTAGGCTCCGCCGTGCTCGTCAACGTACAGACTTGCGTACGCGAGCGGGAGGACGATGTTTCTTACCTCTACGAAGTCGTCGGTTGAGCTTTCCACCTCAACCTTGGTGATGGCCTCCTCGAGTCCAGCTTGAGGCGGCTCCGGAAATACGTCTGTTCTGTGGAACCTGCACACGATGCCGCTCGCCGGCCTACCGTAGAGAACGTACTTGTATGGCGAGGGACCAAATGAGTCTACAAGCTTCTGGGAACCCCCCTCCGCGACGTAGATCCCGACGCTGACGGGTGCCTTAGCGTAGAACGCGAGCTTCGATTTTGGGGCGACGACAACGGGCCTAGCCAACCTGAGCAGCAGGTGCGCTGAGACCTCCACCTGAATGGAGTGCACTGGGTACACAATTGTCTTTAACCCCTCATGCCCCTCAATAACCTTTTCAACCCTCTCAACAGGGAACCCGCCTACGCGTCGATACTCAGCGAACGCTCCCCTCCACTCTAGGGTTACGTGAACGCCTTTTTCCTGCAGCCTAGCAGCCGCCTCAGCTGAAAGCTCCTTCCCATATATCAACGCTTACACCCCGTGGCGACTTTTATCAACTCACGCAATCCGAGGGTTCAACCATCAGGCATCAACAATCCCGAAGCGTCTCAGGATAAGAGGGTAGAGAAGCAAACAGATAAATGTGCCTTCCCGGTGAAGGACGTCCCGTCGGTTTAGGCGACGTTGGAAAGCAGGGAGGCCCCCAGAGCCCTCCTGCATTGACCTGCCTGAAGGCGTCGAAGGAGCATTAACGTTGAAGCTCCTTTCTTGCCTCTATGAGCATCCCCTTATAGGTCATGAGGACGTCTTTGAGTATGAGCATCAAAGCCGAGAATGCAAGTATCATTCCGAGGTAGAACGCTCCAAGAGTAGCCGTGTTCACCGCCGCCACCGGCATGGCGGTCTGGCCAAGCCATATCAGGAATGAGGTCAGGATGAAGCACAGAATCGCGAAGAACATGGTGAACATCGACCACTTGACGAGCGAGCCCCTCTTCACCAGTATGTCCATCTGGGCTTCGATCACCTTAAGCCTCTCCGTGAACATCTCCGTGTCCTGACACTTCTCGTAGCCTGCCGCGATGCGGGCCAGCCTGTATTGGATCCTGCGCTTCTCGGAGCTCAGCCTCATCATTATGTCGACGACCCTACCATACCTAGTCTGGATGACTATACAGAGCAGCCCCAGGGCCGATATCATCACCACCGGCGTAAGGGTGGACTGCAGCACCGAGATGACGTTTTGAATCTCCACAAGCCTCCACCCCCTCAACTTCCAGGCGTTCCACCCCTTCCTAGAAACACGTATAAAGATAAATATGCTGACCTTACAGGTGGAAGGCCCATGACGACGGGCGGGAAGCTCAGCCTTGAAGGAGGCTCGAAATAGTGAACGCATTGAGGGTTGAGCTGGAGGTGGGGGAAAGCTGCGACGGGAGCACACTCACTGTGAAGGGGCTGCTCCTGAAGGGAGGGGAGGGCCCAGTCGTCGCCTTAACCTCATCGGTGCACGGGGTGGAGGTCAACGGCTTTGAAGTTATGAGGCGCCTCTACAACAGGGTGAGGAGGGAAGGCAAGCTTAAGGGAAGCCTGCTTCTCTTGCCCATGGTTAACCCCTGGGCCGTGGCCGCGAGGAGCGTGGCAACGCCCTTCGACTCCGTCAACCTGAACAGGGTGTTCCCGGGGAGGCCCACGGGAACCCTGAGCGAGCGGGTGGCGCACGCCGTCTCAAGGGCCCTAAGGGAATTCGACGTCGACTACTTGGTGGACTTCCACGGCGGGGGATACTGCTGCGAGTCAACTCCCCACGGAGCTGCGGTCGACGTGGGGGACAGCAGGGCCTTGGCGGGAGCTGTGGAGCTCGCCAAGTACATGGGCTTCAGGTACTTGGCCGTGCTGAGGAGAGCTGAGCTGGAGGAGGAGCTGAGGCTTAAGGCCACGCTGGACTCCTCAGCTATGAGGATGGGCATACCCTCAATCATAGCTGACTTCGGCTCCTGGGGGTACCAGCTCGGCTACGTGAAGGAGGCCGTTGGAGGCCTGCTCAACGTGCTCAGGCACTTGGGGGCGCTGCAGGGCGAGGCCGAAGAGCACGGGGATCCCATAATCGTCGAGAGGGTGTGGGTGAGGACAAACAGCGGAGGCATGTTCTACCCGAGGGCTAAGCTGCTCAGCCAAGTTGACGAGGGAGACCTGCTGGGCGTCGTCGTAAACCCGTTCTTCGAGGTGGTTGAAGAGGTTAAAGCCCCATGCAGTGGGGTTGTGCTCTTGATGCGCAATTACCCGCCAACGCTCTCGGGCGAGGAAGCAGCAATGATAGGGCGAAGGGCTGAAGCCCAAACCTCAAGTTAAACATCGATTCATAAGCTCGAAGGCGTGGGGCGCATCTTCCACCTCTCAGCCTTTCAGGTTAAAATCCCTCCCAGTTTTACTTTCTTGTAAACCGCGCTGTCCCTTTAAAGGCCTTTGGGATAAAACCACAACGAGCGCGAGCGAGACCCAGCAGAGTAGTGCTGGCTTTAGCGCTGCCCATTTAGGCTATATAAGTCCGCTTGGCGGAGCTGGGCGGGGCGTCGGCGCGCCATTTTGATAGCTAAAAGTTTTTTTAGCCCTCGCTTCTAGAGTGAAGACACCAAAATCGTGGTGTAGCGTCATGGTGAAGTTCAAGCAGACAGAGGAAATACTGAAGATGATGAGGAGCCGAGAGCAGGTGCGTAACATAGGCACGCTGGCGCACGTTGATCACGGGAAGACGACGCTCAGCGACAGCCTGCTGCTGGCCGCCGGCATGATATCGCCCAAGGTTGCCGGCAAGGCCCTCGCCCTCGACTATGTCGAGATAGAGCAGATGAGGCAGATGACTGTCAAAGCAGCCAACGTTTCGCTGTACCACGAGTGGAACGGCAGGCCATACCTCATCAACCTGGTGGACACGCCGGGTCACGTTGACTTCACTGGCCACGTCACCCGCAGCCTGAGGGTCATGGACGGCGGGGTCGTCGTCGTCGACGCCGTTGAAGGCGTCATGACCCAGACCGAAACTGTTCTCAGGCAGGCCATGGAGGAGCGCGTTAGGCCCCTCCTCTACATAAACAAGGTTGACCGCCTCATCAGGGAGCTGAAGCTCAGCGCAAGCGAGGTTCAGCAGAGGTTCGTCGACATAATCCGGGACTTCAACGCCTTAGTGGACCTCTACGGTGAACCCGAATTCAAGGATAAGTGGAAGGTGGACCCGGCTAAGGGCCAGGTGGCCTTCGGGGCGGCCCTCCACAAGTGGGGGTTAACAATACCCCTAGTCCAGAAGAAGGGAGTCAGGTTCAGCTACATCGTCGACGCCTACGAGAAGGGATACCACGATAAGCTGGCGGAGGAGTTCCCCCTCTACGAGGCCATACTCGACATGGTCGTCGAGCACGTGCCCAACCCTGTTGAGGCCCAGAAGTACCGAATCCCGAAGATATGGCGCGGCGACCTCAACAGCCCGGTGGGCAAAGCCATGATGGAGTGCGACGTGGACGGCCCCCTCGTCATATGCGTTAACAAGGTCGTCGCGGACCCGCACGCTGGCTTGGTTGCCACCGGCAGGGTTTTCAGCGGCACGGTTGAGGAGGGCCGCGAGGTCTACTTGATGATGGGCAGGACGTCGGAGAGGATAAGCCAGGTGGGCCTCTACATGGGTCCATACCGGGAGGTCTGCGAGAGGATCGCAGCCGGAAACATAGCCGCCATGCTTGGTTTGGAGCATGCCAGGGCCGGCGAGACGGTCATCGACCCGTCCCTGAAGGGCGTGATGGTACCGTTCGAGCGCCTCAGGTACATAAGCGAGCCGGTAGTCACGATAGCGATTGAACCCAAGAAGAGCAGCGACCTGCCCAAGCTTGTGGAGGCGCTCAGGAAGATGGCCATCGAGGATCCAACGCTTCACGTTAAGATAAACCAGGAGACCGGCGAGTACCTGATCTCCGGGATGGGTCAGCTGCACCTCGAAATAGCCTTGTGGGACCTGAAGCAGAGGACGAGCATAGACGTTTCGACCACGCCCCCCATAGTCGTCTACCGCGAAAGCGTCAGGAAGACTGTGGGGCCCTTCGAGGGCAAATCGCCCAACAAGCACAACAGGGTTTACATAGTGGTTGAACCGCTCAACGAGGATACCCTGCGCCTCCTCGAGGTCGGGCGCGTCTACGAGGACCAGGACTGGCGGGATCGAGCCAAAATCCTGAGGGAGGAGGCTGGATGGGACACCGACGAGGCGCGCGGCATATGGGCCATAGACGAGTTCATGAACGTGTTCGTGGACGCAACCAAGGGAGTCCAGTACCTGAGGGACATAAAGGACACCTTGATATCAGGCTTCAGGTGGTCCCTTGCGGAGGGGCCCCTATGCCACGAGCCATGCCGTGGAGTGAAGGTTAAGCTCGTCGACGCAATGGTCCACGAGGACCCGGCTCACAGGGGCCCAGCGCAGATAATGCCAGCCCTTCGAGACGCAATATTCGCCGGCTTCCTCTCGGCTAGGCCAACCCTGCTTGAGCCCGTGCTGAAGATAGAGGCCAAGTGCCCATCCGAGTACGTGTCCGGCTTAACGAGGATTTTGGCCACCCATCGCGGCAAGGTGTCGAGCCTCGAAGGCCAGGAGACCATGATGTACCTTAAAGGCGAGATACCGGTCTCGGAGACCTTCAACCTGGCCAACGAGATCAGGAGCGCCACGGCCGGCCGCGCCTTCTGGGCTACGGAGTTCAAGGGCTGGCAGCCCGTCCCAGAATCCATGCTTCAAGAGCTGGTGTTGAGGATACGCGAGAGGAAGGGGTTGCCGAAGGAGATCCCGAAGCCCGAGGACTACATGCCCATGTAACCTTCATCCCAAGTTTTTGTGGGGTTGCAGCACCTTAAACTCGGCTTGTCCGCGCGGGGCGACATCATGGAGGAGTTCACGGTTGAGGTGGTCAGCGTCGGGAACGAGCTTCTCACGGGCCGCGTTGTGAACACCAACGCCTCCTGGCTCGCAGACAGGATCACCAGGCTCGGCGGCTTGGTGAAGAGGGTTACGGCCGTGGGCGACGACGTCGAAGAGTGCAGCGCAGCATTAAAGGAGGCCCTCTCTCGCAAGCCAAAACTCCTAATCTTAACGGGAGGGCTGGGCCCCACATTCGATGATAGAACACTTGAAAGCCTATCTAAAGCCGTGGGATTGGAATTGGAGGTCAACCACGAAGCCCTCAGAATGGTTGAGGAGAAGTACTCAGGCGACTTGACGCCCCCCAGGTTTAAAATGGCGCGCCTCCCAAGGGGGGGTAAGCCGCTTCACAACCCTGTAGGCACAGCCCCCGGCTGCGCGGTTGAAGCCGACGCCACCACCGTAATCGCCCTGCCCGGGGTCCCATCCGAGATGAAGGCCATGTTCGACCTGCACGTGGAGCCCCTGATCGCCGGGAGGGCTAGGGGGGCCTACACCTACAGGATAATCAAGGTTACTGGGATCGAGGAGTCCTCAATAGCGCCGATAGTCGATGAAGTCATGAAGATGGGCAGGGGCGTCTACGTTAAGTCCCACCCCAAGAGGGACGCCGGGTTCTACATAAACGTCGAGGTCTCAAGCAGGGCGCCCACAATCGAGGAAGCCAAGAGGAACGTGGACGAGGCTTGCAGGCTCCTCAGAGAGCTCGTGGCGAAGGCTGGGGCAAAAGCTGAAGACGCGTAGCGGGCTCCGAAGCGATCCTACCGGAGCAGCTTGGATAGCCTTCGCAGCGCAGCCAACTTCTCCCCGTGGTCGAGGCGGGCCTCCTCCACCGCCTGGGAGAGGAAGCTTATCGCCTCCTCCATCCTCTTCACGTCGACTGGGTGCGGCACCCCATCCTTCCCGCCGAAGGCAAACGCGTACTTGACCGGATCCCTCCAGCTCAGCTTCGCGCCGAAGATAAGCTCGGCGATGAGGGCCAGGCTCCTTATAGTTAGGGGCCCCATCCCCTCCACGAGCAGTAGCTCCTCGAAGCTTGAGGCTCCAACTTCCAAGGCCCTCTCCAAGGCCTGCCAGTTCACGAACCTGGGTATGCGGTGCTCCTCAACCTCAACGGTGCTCTGCCTGTCAATCCACAGGTCCAAGGGCCCCTTCAACTTAGAGAAGGCCTCGCGGAAAAGCCGTTTAGCCCTCTCCGGCCCCTCCACGGCTATGTCGACGCAAGCCCTCCTCGCCTCCCTGCTGTCCTTGTCCACGAGGTTTAACACGTTGCGGTGAACCGCGTCCCCGACTATGCCCTTATGGGGCTCCTCAACGAAATCCCTCACGTCCAGCGACAGCCAGTGGAACCTTCTAGCGTACCCGCCATCAGCCCTCATGCCCTGCTGGACGACGCTCCAGGAGCCGTCCTCAGCTATGAAGAGGGTTTGATGGTAAAGGTTGTACCCCGCCTGAACAGCTGCCGTGTCAACCTTCGCTACGAGCCTGCTTACCCTGATGAGCGAGGGGGCTGCGCATTCAAACCCGTACAGCTCGCAGACGTACGGTACCTCCTGGACCGTAAGCCTCGAAGCCCTACCCTTACCTCCACAGGCCTTCACCCCCACGTCCACCCTCGAGAGGGCCTTCTTCAGCGCGGCGCACGTAACAGTTGTCGTGCCGCTGCTATCCCAATCGTAGCCCAACGCGCATGAAAGCGCCTGGAACCACAGCGGATCCGAAATTCTTTCCAGCAGCCCCGTAGGTCCATGCTCGTCGGCCATCATTGAGATTATGGGCTCCGCAAGCCTAACCATCCTATCGTAAAGCCATCTGGGGGCCTTACCCTCGTGCAGCGGCAGATCAATAACGGCTTTTTTAACCATCAATAATACGTTGGGCTCGCCCAGCCTATTAAGGCTTTACAGCTGAAAGCCCCGCCGTCCATGGGTGGACTAGGAAGAGCTTCTCGCCGCAACGCCGTGCTTTGACCAGCCTTCAATATCGTTCCGGAGTGGCAAGCGTGGAGGGGAAGGGTTGGCGGGCCCGGCGGGATTTGAACCCGCGACCTTCGGGTTAAAAGCCCGCTGCTCTACCATGCTGAGCTACGGGCCCTTAGCATAGTAAGGTTCAGCGGGCTGTTTTTAGGTGTTTCCCTCACCGTTGCCTAAGGTTCCTAGGTTCCTCTGATCCAGAGTAAAAGTTTATTTGTTGCTCTTGCAGTGTGTGGTTTTCGCTAACTGAAAGTTGTTGTTATGTGTATATGCGCTGGATTTTGGGGGTTAAAGGTTGAAAAAGTTCACGATTTTAGATCACGAGCTAGTCCCTAAGCACGTCCTCTTGACGAAGGAGGAGAAGAGGGAGCTGTTGGAGCGACTTGCGATAAGGCCTGATCAGCTTCCTTGGATAAGGGCGTCGGATCCCGTCGCCAAGCTGATAGGCGCCAAGCCCGGTGACATAGTAAAAATAATAAGGAAGAGCCCAACAGCAGGCGAAAGCATAGCGTACAGGTTTGTGGTGCCCTAGAGGGGTGGTGGAGCATCTTAACTGTTGAGGATCGGTGGGACCTCATCAAGTCCTACGTGAGGGAAAACGGCTTAACCAGGCAGCACATCGCCTCCTATAACGAGTTCGTCCTGCACGGCTTGCAGAAGACGATTTACGAGTTTGGTGGGCTTGAGGTAAAGGACGTCAAAATAAGGTTTGACAAGGTTCACATAGGTGCACCAATGATTAAGGAGGCCGACGGCTCCGAGAGGAGCATATTACCGATGGAGGCCAGGCTCAGAAACCTGAGCTATGCGGGCCCCCTCTACGTTACCATGACCAAGTACGTTAACGGTGTGCGCGAGAGCACATCAAAGGTTTTTGTGGGCTACTTCCCCATCATGGTTAGATCCGTCTTATGCCCGCTTTCGAAGATGGGCGACAACGAGCTCGTAATGAACGGCGAGGACCCCAAAGACCCGGGAGGCTACTTTATCATAAACGGCTCTGAGAGGGTCCTCATAACTCAGGAGGACCTCGCGAACAACCACGTGCTGGTGGATGTGCTCAGCGGCAGCTCCAACGTCACCCACATCGCTAAGGTGTTGTCATCAGCCATGGGGCTTCGCATACCGACCTCGCTGGAGAGGTTGAGGGACGGCACGCTTCACGTGGTGATACCGTCGGTGGCCAGCAGGGTGCCCCTATTCATATTGATGCGTGCTTTAGGCCTCGAGAGCGACAAGCAGATAGTCGAGGCGATAACGTGGGATCCGGATGTGGAGGTTGAGCTGCTGCCCTCAATTGAAGGCGCCAGCGAAGTGCAGACGGTTGAAGACGCACTAGACTACATCGGCGGAAAGATAATGTTCGGCCAGCCGAGGCAGAGGAGAATCGAGAGGGCCGAATTGGTGCTCGACAAGTACTTCCTGCCCCATCTGGGCTTGAGGCCCGAAGACAGGGTTAAGAAGGCTTACTTCATCGGACAAATGACTGAAAAGCTGCTCGAACTGGTTTTGGGCAGGAGGAAGCCGGACGACAAGGACCACTACGCGAATAAGAGGCTGAGGTTGGCAGGCGACCTCTTGGCAAGCCTCTTCAGGGTGATATTCAAGAGGTTCTGCCAGGACCTGCAGTACCAGCTTGAAAAGATGTGGGGTACCGGAAGGGCGATCCACATCGAAAACGTGGTGCGTGCCGACCTGATCACGGAGAGGCTGAGGCATGCCTTGGCGACCGGTAATTGGACTGGGGGCAAGGTGGGGGTCAGCCAGCTCCTGGACAGGACAAACTACCTTTCCACGCTGAGCCATCTGAGGAGGGTTGTATCCCCCCTAAGCAGGAGCCAACCCCATTTTGAGGCGCGAGACCTACACGCCACGCAGTGGGGTAGAATATGCCCAAACGAGTCGCCCGAAGGCCCAAACTGCGGGCTGGTTAAGAACCTCGCATTGATGGCTCGGATAACCGTCGGCGTAGATGAGGCTGAGGTGGAGGCCAGGCTCTACGATTTAGGCGTAATCCCAATAAGCAAGGCCAGGAAGGAGGAAAGACAAAAGCCGGAGCACGAGAGGGCGAGGAGGCCAAAGGTATTCCTCAACGGAAGGTTAATCGGGGTTCACGATGACCCGGGATCCTTGGTTAATTACTTGAGGGAGGAGAGGAGGAAGGGAAAGATAAACCCGGAAGTCAACGTGGCGTACATGGAGACGGAGCACGTAAAGGAGGTCTACGTGAACTGCGATGCCGGTAGGCTCGTTAGGCCTCTAATAGTTGTTAGGAACGGCAAGCCCCTGATCACCCCAGAACACGTTGAAAAGCTGAGGCGGGGAGAGTGGACGTGGAGCAACTTTATTGAGAATGGCCTGATAGAGTACCTTGATCCGATGGAGGAGGAGAACTCGTACATAGCAGTTAACCCAGAGGACGTTACAGGCGAGCACACGCACCTAGAAATAATGCCGGCGGCAATACTTGGTGTGTGCGCCTCTATAATACCCTACGCGGAGCACAACCAATCGCCCAGAAACTCCTACGAGGCTGCGATGGCCAAGCAGGCCCTCGGATTCCCCTACACCAACATCCTTCTGAGGATGGATTCAAGAGGTCACCTATTGCATTACCCTCAGAGGCCCCTCTCTCAAACCAGCTTTCTGGACCTCATAGGCTATAACGACAGGCCAGCCGGCCAGAACATGGTTGTAGCGGTGCTGACGCTTACGGGTTACAACATAGAGGATGCCTTGATATTTAACAAGGCCTCAGTTGATAGGGGGCTCGCGCGGTCCACATTCTTCAGGACTTATGAGGGTGAAGAGAAGAAGTACCCTGGAGGGGAGGAAGACAAGATCGAGAGGCCGTCCCCCAACGTGAGGGGGTACAGGGCGGGTGAGGTCTACAGGCATCTAGGCGAGGACGGCATAGTCGAGGTGGAGGCCCAAGTGCACGGAGGAGACGTCCTGGTGGGGAGGACCAGCCCTCCCAGGTTTATGGGCGAGTATGGAGAGCTTGAAGCTCCAGGCAGGACGAGAAGGGAAACCTCCATAGACATGAGGCACGGGGAGGATGGAGTCGTCGACTCCGTTCTCATAACGGAGTCAAGCGAGGGGAACAGGCTCGTCAAGGTTAGGGTGAGGGATTTAAGGATACCGGAGGTTGGAGACAAGTTCGCCTCTAGGCACGGGCAGAAGGGCGTCATAGGGCTACTCATCTCGCAGGAGGACCTACCCTTCACGGAGGATGGCGTAGTGCCCGACGTCATAATAAACCCGCACGCCTTTCCTTCAAGGATGACTGTGGGGCAGCTCCTAGAATCCATGGCTGGAAAACTGGCGGCGTTGAAGGGAGAGTTCGTGAACTCAACAACCTTCTACGGCGTTAAGGAGCCTGCGCTGAGAGAAGAGCTGAGGAGGCTCGGCTTCCATCCAAGCGGCTGCGAAGTGATGTATGATGGTGTAACCGGCGAAATGTACAAGTCGCCCGTGTTCATAGGTATAGTGTACTACCAGAAGCTTCACCACATGGTTGCGGACAAGATGCACGCAAGGGCCAGGGGCCCTGTCCAGATACTTACAAGGCAACCCACGGAGGGCAGGGCAAGGGAAGGGGGTCTAAGGTTTGGAGAGATGGAGAGGGACTGCTTGGTCGCGCACGGAGCCGCGACGCTGCTCAAGGACAGGTTGCTGGAGGAATCCGATAGAACCTTAATCTACGTGTGCGAGAACTGCGGCGTGGTAGCCTACTACGACGCCATAAGTGACAAGTACAAATGTCCACTATGCGAGGAGAAGGCCAAGGTAGCCCAGGTTGCTCTCAGCTACGCGTTCAAGCTTCTCTTGCAAGAGCTCATGAGCTTAGGCATATGCCCCAGGTTAAAGGTGAGGTAAAGGTGATCTTCGCCCCCTCAAAAAAGATAAAGGGCATAACCTTCGGCCTCCTCTCACCCGACGCCATAAGGAAAATGTCGGTGGGCAGCATAATAACCCCGGATACCTACGAGGAGGACGGGACGCCTATAGACACTGGCCCCATGAGCTTGAGGCTTGGAACCATCGACCCCACGCAGAAGTGCAAGACCTGCGGGAACAGGGTGGGCCAATGTCCAGGTCACTTCGGGCACATAGAGCTCGCCAAGCCCGTCGTCCACGTTGGCTTCGTAAAGGTGATACACCAGCTGCTCGACGCGACATGTCAGAAGTGCGGTAGGCTCCTCATAGCTGAAGAGGAAATAGCGAAAATGCGGCAGATGATGAAGGAGAGGCCGAGGCTATGGTCTATATTGAAGCCTAAGGTGGTTCCAAAAGTCGTCAAGAAAGCAATGAAGACCATGGAGTGCCCCCACTGCGGTGAAGAGCAGAGCAAGGTGAAGCTGGAGAGGCCCACAACGTTTTACGAGAAGACCAAAACCGGAGAGAGGAGGATAACGCCTGACGTTATAAGGGCCCGGCTGGAGAAAATACCCGACGAGGACTACGAGGTCATGGGCTTCAACCCAAAGCTGTCGAGACCTGAATGGATGGTTCTAACAGTTTTGCCTGTGCCCCCGGTCACCGTTAGGCCATCAATAACGCTGGAGACTGGGCTTAGGTCGGAGGACGATTTGACGCATAAGGTTGTCGACATCATCAGAATCAACGAGCGCCTGAAGGAGCAAATAGACATGGGTGCACCTATGGCAATCATAGAGGAGCTGTGGGACCTGCTCCAATACCATGTAACCACGTACTTCGACAACGAGGTTTCAGGTGTGCCGCCGGCGAGGCATAGGTCCGGCAGGGTTCTAAGAACGCTTGCTCAGAGGCTTAAAGGCAAGGAGGGCAGGTTTAGAAGCAGCTTATCCGGTAAGAGGGTTGACTTCTCCGCTAGGACGGTGATATCGCCCGACCCCAACCTGAGCATAAACGAGGTCGGCGTGCCGGTGGATGTTGCTAAAACGCTTACGGTACCTGAAAAGGTCACTCCATGGAACATAGACGAGCTCAGGGAGCTGGTCATAAGGGGGCCCTACGAGCATCCGGGGGCAAACTACATTGTCAGGCCTGATGGTAGGCGAATAGACCTCAGGTACGTGAAGGACAGGAAGGTGGTCGCCGACGTCCTCGCACCGGGATACATCGTTGAACGCCACGTGAGGGATGGAGATGTTGCACTGTTCAACAGGCAGCCCTCTCTTCATAGGATGTCAATCATGGCCCACAAGGTTAGAGTTCTGCCCTACAAAACCTTCAGGTTAAACCTCTGCGTGTGCCCACCCTACAACGCCGATTTCGACGGAGACGAGATGAACCTGCACGTTCCACAAAGCGAGGAGGCGAGGGCGGAGGCCCTGACGCTAATGCTCGTGGAGCAACAGATACTGTCTCCGCGCTACGGAGGCCCGATAATAGGCGGAACGCAGGATTACATACTTGGCGCTTACCTGCTCTCCCACAAGACGACAACCCTAGAACGCGAAGAGGTGGAGAGGCTGCTCTTCATGTGCGGAAAAACAGATATTCCAAGGCCTGTAATCCTGAAACCCAAGGAGCTGTGGACAGGCAAACAGGTGATAAGCGCGCTTCTACCTCAAGGGTTGAACTACACGTTGAAGGCCTCCTCCTGCAGGAAGTGTAGGGAATGCACGAAGTCGGAGTGTCCCCATGACGCCTACGTGGTGGTCTCAAACGGAGAGCTCGTAGCCGGCCTAATAGACAAGAAGTCGATAGGTGCCGGCGAGCCGGAATCGCTGTTCCACCGGATAGTTAAGGACTTTGGGATTGCCGCCGGCTCGTGGTTTCTAGACAACGCGCTTAAGCTTTTCCTGAACTACGCCTTCATGCATGGCTTCTCGATGAGCATAGACGATAAGCGGCTGCCCGAAGAAGCCATCAAAGAAATAGAGGACGCATTGAAGAAGGCTGAGGATAAAGTGAGCAGGCTCATCGAGAAGTATAAGAGGAGGGAGCTGGAGCAGCTCCCCGTTAAGACCTTGGAGGAGACCCTTGAAACCATGATTCATGAAGTTTTAAGCAACGCCAGAGACGAGGTGGGCAAGATAGCGGCGAAATACTTGAAGCCGACGAGCCGAGCCCTCATAATGGCTAGGTCCGGATCCAGGGGCTCAATACTGAACTTAACGCAGATGGCGGCCGCTGTGGGCCAACAGACTGTGAGGGGTGAGAGAATATTGAGGGGCTACTTTGAAAGGGCCCTGCCCCACTTCAAGAAAGGGGACCTCGGCGCCATCGCGCGGGGATTCGTGTACTCAAGCTTCAAGAAGGGGTTGAGCCCGTTGGAGTTCTTCTTCCACGCCATGGGGGGTCGGGAGGGACTAGTCGACACAGCTGTTAGGACTTCCCAGAGCGGTTACATGCAGCGCAGACTCATAAATGCCCTTCAAGACTTGCACGTGGAGTACGATGGAACTGTTAGGACAGCTGATGATAAGGTCGTCCAGCTGAAGTACGGAGAGGACGGAGTTGACCCATCCAAGAGCGACCACGGCAAAGCCGTAAACATAGCGAAGACCATAGAAAAGGTGTTGGGGGTTGCGGCTTTAGAATGAGGGGAAGGAAGATCACCTTAAACACCTTGAAGGAGAAGATCCAGCAGCTATCATCAGAGCTGCCCGACTCAATAATCAAGGAGCTGGAGAGGGAGCTCACCAAGGTCTTAGATAAGCTTACGGCGAGCAGCCTTGAGAAGATAACCAGCGAGGTTGTCCGGCAGTACAGGGAGGCCATGGTTGAGCCGGGGGAGGCCGTGGGCACCGTGGGAGCCCAATCCATAGGTGAGCCAGGCACGCAGATGACCCTTAGAACCTTCCACTTCGCCGGCATCAGGGAGCTGAACATCACTTTGGGGCTTCCAAGGCTTATCGAGATACTCGATGCCAAGAGGGTCCCGTCAACTCCGCTGATGAGGATAGAGCTGGACGAAAAAACAAGGTATGACAAAGCTAAGGCCGAGGAGCTCGCAAGGAAAATCCAGCACATCACATTAGAGAACGTGGCCCACAGCATAAGCATAGACTTCGGCCAACAGCTGGTGCTGCTCAGGCTGGATGAGGAGCTGATGAAGGATAAGAGGGTAACCCTAGAGATGGTGCTCAACGCGCTTAACAAGCACAAGGTGGGAGCCGTCGAGGAGATCGTTGAGAGGGAGGAGACCCCGGAAGGCACAAAAAAGAAGATAATAGAGCTGGCCATACCACTGCCGGAGGCCGTAGAAATAACGAAGCTCGTAAAGCTGAGACAGAAGATTTTAAATATCAAACTCAAGGGGATCAAAGGCCTGAAGAGGGTCGTAGTGAAAGAGGTTGTAAGAGGTGGCGAAACCTTCTACTACTTGGAAGTGGAGGGCTCCAACCTGCAGGGGATACTGAACAACCTAGACGAGCTTGAGGGAATCGACCCGACTAAAGTCATGACGAACAACATAAACGAGATAGCTTCAGTCCTGGGCATAGAGGCCGCCAGGAACGCTATAATAAACGAGATGACGAACGTCCTGAGAGAGCAGGGACTTGACGTGGACGTCAGGCACATAATGTTGGTCGCGGACCTAATGACCATGACCGGCAAAGTTAGGCAGATAGGACGTCACGGCGTAAGCGGGGAGAAGGCAAGCGTCCTAGCGCGGGCGGCATTCGAGGTGACTACTAAGCATTTATTAGAAGCAAGCGTGAGAGGTGAAGAGGATCCCCTGACTGGCGTTATAGAGAACGTAGTTATAGGACAATTAATACCTCTGGGTAGCGGGATGGTTGAGCTTAGAGTAAGGCATGGAGGAAGATAGATATGGTGGACTTCGAGAAGGAGCTCAGGGTTGCCCTGAGAACCGGAAAGGTGATTATGGGTGGAAACGAGGTGTTGAAGCTGGCGAGCGCGGGGAAGGGGAAGCTGCTGATATTGGCGTCGAACTGCCCTGAAAAACTGAAGAAAGAGGTGGAGTACTACGCGAGGCTATCTCATATACCAATATACCACGCCCCCTATACTAGCAGGGAGCTGGGAGGAGCGTGTCAAAGGGGGCACATGATATCTTCGCTTGCAATACTGGATGAAGGCGACTCCGAGATACTGAAAGTTATAGAGCCGTCTTAGGTGATGGAATGCCAAACATAAGGCTCTCCGATGAGGAGATGAGGTACATAACGCTCTTCGAGAGCATAACGGGGGCCACAGCCAAGGACTGCATCATAGACGAGGACGGCAACCGAGTAATATTCTTGATCAAGCAAGGAGAAATGGGGATAGCTATAGGCAAAAACGGCGTAAACATAAGGAGGGCCACCAAGCTTATAGGAAGACCGGTGGAGGTAGTCGAGGTAGCTGAGACCCCGGAGGAACTCATCAAAAACGCCCTGTTTCCGGCAAAGGTTCACGCGGTAAAGGTTAACAAGGATGCCTCAGGAAGGCTGATAGCAAACGTCGCCGTGGATCCCAAGGATAAGGGCTTAGCCATAGGCAAAGAGGGCTCCAAGATTCAGAGGGCGAGAATGCTGGCTAAGAGGTACTTCGACATCGACGCCGTTATAATAAGGTGACCCGCTCATTAGAGAAAAACAAATATAGCGTGCCCCCTCTGTTTAACAAAATCAATTTGGCTGATCGGTGGAATAGAATGGCTAAGAAATCGCCGAAGGGCTTGTTCGCGGCCAGGAAGCTCCTGCACAGGAGGAAGAAGTTCAGGTGGAGCCAGAAGGAGTACAAGAGGAGGGTTCTAAGGCTAGATGAAGAGGTTGACCCCCTTGAAGGGGCCCCCATGGCTCGAGGCATAGTTCTAGAAAAGGTGGGGATCGAAAGCAGACAGCCTAACTCGGCCGTAAGAAAGTGCGTGAGGGTGCAGCTTATAAAAAACGGCAAGCAGGTCACCGCGTTTGTGCCCGGCGACGGATCCCTCAACTACATAAACGAACACGATGAGGTCATAATAACCAGGATAGGTGGACCTCAAGGTAAATCCCTTGGCGATATACCGGGAGTCAAGTTTCAGGTCATAAAGGTTAATGGGGTAAGCCTTAACGCTATATTGTTGGGCAAGAAAACCAAACCCACGAGGTAGAGAAGTTGCCTAAGAGGAGAGCCGCTAAGCCTAAAGATAAAGAGAGAGGGGCCGCCGCGGAGGGTGGAGCCGCGGAAGCCGTTGCCGAGACCAAAAAGAAGGAAATAGCGCTTTTCGGCAAGTGGAGCTTCCAGGACGTGGAGGTTAAGGACTGGGGACTCAAGCGATACATATGCTTAAAGCCTGTGTTCTTTCCGCACAGCGAGGGCAGACACGAACATAAGAGGTTCGGCAAGGCGAGCGTATCCGTGGTTGAAAGGTTAATAAATAACCTTATGAAGCCCGGGAGAAACGCGGGCAAAAAATCCTTGGCTACAAACATAGTAAAAAACGCTTTCGAGATCATACATTTGAAGACTGGTAGGAACCCACTCCAGGTGCTCATCGAGGCCGTGGAGAGAGCTGCGCCCCGCGAAGAAACGACGAGGATAGCTTATGGTGGCATAGTCTACCATCAGTCAGTTGACGTTGCACCTCAGAGGAGAATAGATTTAGCTTTGAGGTGGTTAACCGAGGGTGCAAGGCAGGCCTCCTTCAATAATCCCAAGACAATTGATGAGTGCTTAGCTGATGAAGTTATTGCAGCAGCTCAAGGTGATCCGAAGAGCTACGCCATAGCCAAGAAAGACGAGGTAGAAAGGATAGCCATGGCATCCCGTTAATCTGGCCAAGAAGAAGCCCTGTAGTGAAAAACTTATTAAAGAGAGGATGAAATTGGAGTTTTACGCTAAGCTGAAGAAATTGAGGGTGAGGTAGCAGATGTCGAGTGAAAAACCGCACCTAAACATGGTAGTCATAGGGCATGTTGATCACGGTAAGTCAACGCTGACAGGCCACCTCCTCTACCTGCTAGGGCAAGTCGACGAGAGGAAACTGAAGGAGATAGAGGAAGAAGCTAAGAAGATGGGTAAGGAGAGCTTCAAGTTCGCGTGGATCCTCGACACCTACAAGGAGGAGAGGGAAAGAGGCCTCACGATAGACTTATCGTTTTACAAGTTTGAAACCAAAAAGTACTTCTTCACGCTCATAGACTGCCCGGGGCACAGGGACTTCGTGAAGAACATGGTCACGGGGGCCTCACAGGCCGACTGCGCTCTGCTGGTCCTTTCGGCAAAGAAAGGGGAGACCGAGGCCGGGCTGGGGCCTGCAGGCCAAACCAGGGAGCACGCGTTCCTCGCGAAAACCATGGGCATAAACCAGCTGATCGTCGTCCTCAACAAGATGGACGACTCAACCGTTAACTGGAGCCAAGAGAGGTACAACGAAGTTAAAGACGCCATCGCGAAGCTCCTTAAGACCTTAGGATACGACGTGAGCAAGATGCATTTCATACCGGTTTCAGCGTGGACAGGCGATAACCTTCTGGAGAGAAGCAAGAACATGCCGTGGTACAAGGGGCCAACCCTCATTGAGGCATTGGACGAGTTTGTGCCGCCTCCCAAAGCCGTTGACAAGCCGCTTAGGATACCGATACAGGACGTGTACACCATTTCAGGTGTGGGCACGGTCCCCGTTGGGAGAGTTGAGACGGGGGTATTGAAGGTTGGCGACACGGTAGTCTTTATGCCTTCGAACAAGACAGGCGAAGTGAGATCCATAGAAACCCACCACGTGAGGATAGAGAAGGCCATGCCAGGAGACAACATAGGGTTCAACGTGAGGGGAATATCGAAAGGCGACGTTAAGAGAGGAGACGTCTGCGGGCACCCCCAGAAGCCGCCAACGGTTGCGGAGACGTTCACCGGCAGGGTCTTCGTGCTATCGCATCCAACGGCGATAGCCAGCGGCTACACTCCCGTTGTGCACGTGCACACCGCCAGCATAGCCTGCAAGTTCGAGGAGATACTGCAGAAGATAGATCCGAGGACCGGAGCAGTCGTTGAGGAGAAGCCTCAATTCATAAAGCAGGGCGACGCAGCGCTCGTGAAGCTCAGACCCATGAAGCCGCTGTGCGTCGAGAAATACTCTGAGATACCGCAGCTGGGCAGGTTCGCCATTAGGGACATGGGCAAGACGGTGGCCGCCGGTATAATTATCGACTTGACGCCGGCCAAAGTTTCTTAAATCCATATTTTATTTTTGGGAGAGGGCAGTCATGGTTAGAAAGGCCAGGATCAGGCTTTCGAGTCCGAGGCTAGACGACCTGGAGAGGGTGTGCGAGGAAATCAAAGACATATCGCAGAAGACCGGGGTAAGGATCAGGGGGCCGATACCGCTTCCCACTAAGAAGCTTACCGTGGCTACTAGGAAGGCGCCTTCAGGCCAGGGCTCCCACACTTTTGATCATTGGGAGATGAGGATACACAAGAGGCTTATAGACATGGATGCCGAGGATAGAGCATTGAAATCCCTGATGAGGGTTAGAATACCTGATAGCGTAAACATAGAGATAGAGCTCATATAATCAACGACTCTGCTCTATAAGCGCCTTATAGCTTTCCGAGTCAACGAGTTCCCCCAGCTGCTCGGCGTCAAGGGGCTTAACTAGGGCTATCCATCCTTTACCGTATGGTTCTAGGTTTATTAGCTCCGGCTTTTCCTGGAGCAACGAGTTTGCCTCAACGACTTCGCACGCTAAAGGCGAAACCACGTCCACCACCGCTTTTATCGACTCTAAAGAGGCTATTACGCCCCCCCTCTCCACGCTTCTGCCTTTTTCCGGCAGCTCCACGTAAAGCACCTCTCTCAGCTGCTTTTGAGCGTAGTCGGTTATGCCCAGCCTCGCCAGGTCCCCCTCAACCTTAATCCACACGTGGTCTTTCGAGTAGAGGAGCCCGGGGGGAACCTCGCTTCTCAACTGGCCTTCACCTACCTTTGGAGGCTTGCACATCTATAGAGATGGGCGTCTGGTTTAGCGTTGATGCGCACTTCGGGCACTTCCCGTGAAATTTCTTGATTACTTCCCTGGGCGGAACGAGGTCGTTGCCCTTGTAGAGCACGTAGCCGCAGTTAACGCATTTTATTACCTGTGGCATAAAGTTGCACCACTATGCTGCCTTAACTTACTAAGCCCCTCAGCTTACATAAGTCTTTCTTCTTGGATCTCGGCGCCCGCTAATCGCCTGCTGGATCCCTGATACCATCCTCCGTTAGCTCGAAGACGGCTTCGCCCTCTGGAAGATAAGGGGAGTCCACTAGCTTCGCTATTCTCCTGTTGCCCTTAAGCTTCTTTAGGAAGACGCGTGCGCCAGGGGCGTGGAAGAGGACATGCCCGCCGGCGGCGGCTATAGGGTCGCCGAAAACCGTGTCGGGCCTAGCCACCACCTGGTTTGTCACCACAACCGCTATCTCATACATGTACGCTATTCTGGAGAGAGAGTGCAGGTGCTTGTTCAGCTTTTGTTGTCTCATTACAAGCGTTTCCCTGCCTGGATACTCGGCCCTGAAAAAACCGGTTACGCTATCCACGACAAGCAGCCTTATGTTCTTCTCGTTTACCATGTCTTGGACTCCATCAACTATTAGCATTTGGTGATCTGAGTTGTATGCTCTAGCGACTATTATGTTCTTGAGGGTTCTTGAAGGGTCTAACCCAGCCGCACGACACATAGACACTATTCTTTCGGGCCTGAAAGTCCCTTCGCAATCAACGTAGGCCGCAACGCCGTCAAGGCCCCCCTTCTCGGCTGGGAGCTGTACGTTCACGCATAGTTGATGGCATATCTGGGTTTTACCGGACCCGTACTCTCCGTAAAACTCGGTTATTATCTGTGTTTCAACGCCGCCGCCGAGGAGGCTATCCAAGTTTCTGCTCCCGGTGGTTATGCGCGCAACCTTCATGCGCTTCTCGTATATTTCGTCAGCGGTTTTAAATCCGAGATCTAGGGCTTCGCGGGCTGCGCTTATAATCCTCTGGCTTGCCGATAGGGAAAGGCCGGTTAGAGAGGCTACCTCTTGCGGGAGCGCGGCTGCAAGGGCCTCTATGGTTCCAAAGCCGGCTGACGCCAGCTTATCGGCCATTGCGGATCCTATCCCCGGAAGATCCGTCAAATCTCGGGGGCGCCCAGATTTTTGGTGCATCTCATACCACGCTGTTCGCGCGGCCTTATCCTAACATACTCTAAACTTAAATAAAGGTGTTAAGCTGAATTTCTGGGCAGAACATGTCGAAGGCGCTCTCCTCGCTTAAAGGCGTTCTGGGCAAAATCGAGAAGGCGCTGGAGGACCCTCCTAGGAGGGCGCTCGGCGCGCTGCTAGTCTTGCTGGCTTGCTTCCTCTTGTCAGGAGGATTTTTCCCCCCGGTTATGGGGGTGAACGTACCGCTATTCTTATACCCAAGCACCGAGGGCCAAACGGGAGCCGAAGCCTTCGTGGTCTTCATACTGGTGGTTGCTGGGGTATCAGGTCTCCTCATCGTAGAGGAAAACCTTGCTCGACATCAAAGCAGAACCAGGGGTTTGATCCTAACGTTGCTGGGGGTTGCGTTAATAATTTTGGGGGTTGCCCTCACCAGCTGGCTTATGTATCTCAAGCTGCTGTCGTAATAGCTGGCGAACAGCGCGCTCATAGGGGCTTGGACTTCATCTTGAAGAGGTAGGCAACGTAGTTGCTGGTAACGTGAAGTATGGGGGTTGCTATCAATATTACCAGCAGCTGCTCTCGGGAGGGGATGTAACCTGCAGCTCTGCTCAGCAGGAGCGCCACAACCATGAATAGATATTGATCGAGAACCGGCGCTGATGCCCCCTCCTCAATGTTAAGCCTTCGCTTCACGAAGGAGCCTAAGACGTCGCCGATCATAGCTCCAAGGCCCATCAAGAAGCCCCTTGCAGCGTCATCCAGCACCGTTCCAACAAGGAGGCCTGCGAGCACCCCCGAGGCGAAGCCCTCTATCGATTTGTTGTCGCCTAAAATTCTCCGACCATCAACCCAGCACCTTCCCAAGTCCATGGGCTTCCTGTTGACTACAAACCTAGCTAAGATTAGGGGGGCCGCATTAGCAATGTATGCAGGCAACGCGAAGAGTATGGCGCTTGCAACCAGTTCTATGCCTTGAGCTATATCCATCTAGCGATCAGCCTCCTCTACCCGGCCGCCCGCCACGTACGCTTTGACCTCGATGTTGACCTCGCATCCATGGAGCTTCGAGATCCACAGCTTCCTTTGAAGCGGCAGGTCCGATTTCGATATTGAAAGCACGTTATCAGACCAGTAGGTCATAACAGTAGAGGCGATGGGCTCCTCAGATAAGTCTTCATCGGTAGGACTTGGAGTCTTTAAGCGGCTCGTTAATATCGCGTGGGCCTCAACAGGCATGACGTACCCCTTCAGTATGGCCAGCAGCTGGTTAAGCTTCTTGTTTTGGATTATGATCTCCTGCCTATTGCTAACCTTAAAGCTGCGATAGGGACCCGTAAACGTGTCGAGTACAACCAATGGGTACTCAGCGTAGGCCCCGTTCTCCAACCTATAAATGAAGGATTCAAGCTCCTCGAAGGAGGACGCGTGTAGAACGCGCAGTAAGGAGTAGCATCTGGAGGGAATGCGTACGCTCCTCCTCATCCTCTCTAAGCGAGGCAGGGGGAAAAGGCCATCGGTGTACACGTACAGGACCTTGTAACCCTGAAGGCACACACGCAACGCCAGTTCCAACGACAGGGAGGTCTTGCCGGCCCCGGGTTCACCGTATATTAATGTGATTTCCTTTGCCTGCAGCAGGCCTGAAAGCGCTTTACCACTTTCTGCCGGCCCGGTTCCGGTTTTCGGATCCATTATGCCCACGCTGATGCTTCCCATCCTTAAATAGTTTATGCGCTCAGATAATAAAGCTTACAGCTTAAGCCATGTGGCATCCTTTCCCGCATCGAGCTGGGGCACCTGGGCCCGAAGAGGGGCAAGGGATTAGGGAATCCACTCGTGGGATTCATGGACTTCAAGTTGAAGGATGGGGCAGATTTATAGATTTAGAAGCTAATAGTAGAAGCTAAGCGAGGGCAAAATGCATGGGAAGGATTAAAGAAAGCAAGGGTACCGTCATCAAGGTTGAGGGGCCGGCAAGCATACAGGTCTTGGAGGGCGCCGTCTCCATTTTGGGATCTATAGTTAAACCCAAGGATAAACTGATAATACCAAGACATAAATTCGCAGCCTTAGAGTTTGTTGAGGACTCGGTTGTTGAGCTTCGAATGGGGGGTGAAGCCAAAATGGACAGGGTTAACGAAACCTTAATACCATCTGAGTGGAGGGCGACCGTCGAAAACATGCTGGCTCGCCGCCGAAAACCCATCAGCTGCATGATCCTCGGGGATGTCGATAGCGGCAAAACGGCTTTTTGCACCTACCTAGCAAACCACGCAGCCAACCTAGGCTTAAAGGTTGGGGTTATAGATAAGGACCCCGGCCAAACCGAAATATCCGTTCCGACCACCATAGGTCTGGGAATCATCGAGAAGCCCGTTTACTCGCTCGAGCAGGTCAAGGCTGTAACGGCTAGGTTTGTGGGATCCACCTCGCCCGCCAACGTCGGACATAGGATAATAGCCGCTACAAAGCAGCTCTACGACGAGGCAGGTAAAATGGGCTGCGATGTGGTTGTCGTAAATACAAGCGGTTGGGTTGATGGTCGAGGAGCTCGTGAACTCAAGTACAACGTGATAAGCGCAATTCACCCTCAATTTCTAGTTCTAATACAAAGGGCCAACGAGGTCGAGCACCTCGTCAAACCCTTTGAAAAAAGCGATGTAGAGATAATCAGGGTTCAGCCCATAATTGGAAAGGTTAAAAGCAAAGACGAGAGGAGGACTCGCAGGGAGGCAGTATACCGTAACTACTTCTCCAAGGCCAAGACTAGGAAGGTAAGCCTGAGCAGCGCGAGGCTTATGTTCACTATGTTCACGACCGGTGCGAGGCTCAGCGATGAGGCTCTAGAAAGGTATTCGAAAGACCTGTCGATAGAGCTGGTTTACGGTGAGGAAAGCAAGGACTCCTTATTCCTGGTGAGCAGAGGGGCGGTCTTGGAGAGAGGGAAAATAGAGGAAAAAGCAAAGGTGACGTACGGCAAGGAAGACGTTGTGATCACATGGCTTGGCGAGGAGAGAGGCCTCATGGCTGGCCTCCTGTCTCCGGACCTAACCTACCTGGGACTTGGAATAATACGTGAAGTTGATTACGCCAAAAAATTGTTGGAGATATTCACCCCCGTTGAAGACATGATAGGGGTAATTCAAGTTGGACTCATAAAGTTAGACGACGATTTTAGGGAGTCCCAAAAGTATGATAGGAGTCCTTTATAGGGCGGCCTCTAAATTGTAGAGCCTAAACGCGTGGGGCTTCAAGGATGAGCGATAGGCTCGCAATAACGGTTATAGGATACGACAGGCCGGGAATAGTGGCCGGAATAGCGGATGTCATCGCAAAGTTTAACGGCAACATCATTTCGATCAAGGCGTCAGCCCTCTCAGAGCTGTTCGTCATGAACATTGTGGTCGACATGTGCTCCGCCACAACATCAAAGGACGAGTTCGTGCGGGAATTAAAGAAGAGAGCCCTTAAAATAGGCGTAGGAGTGGCAGCCGAAGACGAAAGGGAATTCCTGAAAACCAAGAAGCTTATAGCCTTCGACATGGATGGCACAATAGTGGACGCCGAGGCCATAGACGAAATAGCCAAGTACGCCGGAGTGCAAGATAAGGTCGCCGAATTGACGCGGAAGGCTATGAACGGAGAAATAGAGTTCGAGTACGCATTGAAAAGGCGCGTGGAGATGCTTAGGGGCCTGCCCGTCAAAGTAGTCGAGGATGTAGCTGAAAAGCTTCCGATAGTCAAGGGGGCCGAAGAGATGATTAAGACATTAAAGAACATGAAGTTCACCACCGTACTCATAACAGGCGGCTTCGACTTGGTGGCGAAGAGAGTGGCTGAAAAGCTGGGCTTTGACTATTGGTTCGCAAATAAGCTGGGAGTCGAGGACGGCAGGCTGAACGGCCAAGTCGAGGTGTTGATATCGAGCGGGGAGTCGAAGCTGAAGATACTGAAAAGCTTAGCCGAAGCCCACAACATAAGCTTAAACGAGTGCATAGCGGTTGGCGACGGAGCCAACGACCTCCTGGTGCTGGAAAACGTTGGTCTCGGAATAGGCTTCAGGCCTAAACCCATAGTGGAGCAAAGGGCAAAGGCCGTGGTGAACATAAACGACATGAAGGCAGTTCTGGCCTTCATAGCCAGCGGCTTCGGGAAGGAAGGAGGGGACTCATGAAAATGAGCAGAGTGAGGTTACCTACAGCCATGGCAACGCAGCACCCAGACTCCGCCTCCAGATCCTTTTCATCTCAAGATGAGGTTGATGAGGCTCTGAGGGATTTCGCGCCAGCCGATAAAGGTGGATTCGAGTGCGACGAAAAGATGGTGGACTTTGAAGGCAAGCTCACGGCCTACGGCCAGATGAAGTGGATAATAGAGAAGGTAACCTCAGCGCTAAGCCTGACGCCGGGAGAGGACTTCCTGGTCACACCGAGAATACCTTCTGAGAAGCTCGAAGAGTCCGAAAGACAAGTGATGGTTATATGGGCAGCCATAGCGGCGAACAAGTACTCCTACGAGGTGGCGGCGAGACAAGCGATCAAATACCTCGTCGCACCCATGGTTGAGAGCTCAAGGGAGCTCCTAGTTTCGCTTAGGCGGATAAACAAGCTTTTGAAGTTCGGGCAAGAAGAGCTGGGGTTGCCCTCGACCTGCGTAATGAGGCTCATACCACTCTTCGAAGACGTTGTTAAACTCCTCCACTGCGACGAGATAGTGGAAGGATATCGAATACTTACGCTTAAAGAGCTGGGGGAATACGACGATCACTTTAGGGTTTTTCTTGGAAAGTCGGATGCTGCCATGACTTATGGGCATGCAGCCTCGTTGCTGTCCATAAAGATAGCACTGTCCAAGCTTGAAAAGTGGAAAAAAGAAGTTCACGTGGAAGTGTGCCCAATAATAGGCGTGGGCCTGCTGCCGTTTAGGGGGCACCTAGCCCCTTGGAACGTCGAAAACTTTGTTGAGGAGTACAAGGGCTACTACACCGTCACGATACAATCAGGGTTAAGGTACGACATACCCCACGGGGATGGTGTGAAGACCATAAGGGCCGTCAAGAGAGAGGTGGGCCACGTCCCGACGACCTACAGCGACGAAGAGGAGAGGGCCATCATTGAGGCGATTAGGGAGTTTGCAAAATGCTACTTTGAAGTGCTGGTTGAGGTGGGGCCGCTCATATGCTTGGCGGCAGACGTGATCCCCGAGAGGAGGGATAGAGTTCCTCGGGAAGGCTACTATAGATCCATCATAGGCCCCCTCAAACTTATAGGAGAGAAGGAGCTATACGAGAAGATCCCAAGCGGAGAGCTGAAGTTGCCTAGGGCGATAAAGTTCACCGCGGCGTGCTACATGATTGGGGTGCCGCCTGCACTGATTGGGACAGGGAGGGCTCTGAGAAACCTGGAGAAAAAGAAGGGAGAAGGGTTCGTGGATGAGCTGCTTAAGAAACATATGAGGAGCTTGAAAAGCGACATGACGTTTGAGTTCAACTTCCTAAACCTCGACGTCGCAAAGGAGAGGTTGAGCTCAAGCACGTTCTCGAAGATACGCGATGACGTAGATGAGATAAGCAGGATATTCGGGTTAAGCAAAGAAGACATCAACGAAGTTGGCCTTCAACACTCAATGTGCGTGAAGAGCTTCTGGGAAAAAATGGGTAAACCCGAAAGCGTTGAGTACGCGATAAGGGCTGGACTGTTGAGGGGCTCTTTAGGCTAGGCGTGATACGTCGACATCTTATCCGTGAAGTTCTTGACGCTCCTCATGTAAAGATCGTACTCCGCTTTAGACATGGGCTTGACTTTCTTGATGGCTTCTTCAAAATGCAACATTGAAACCTTAAGCTCCGCTAGGTGTGCCTTGGCGCTTTCTGGGTTTGGATACTTGGATAGGAAGTCGCGGAGCGCCGTCATCACGGCCGTATTGCAAAGTGCAGCAATATCAGCTCCCGTGTAACCTTCTGTTAAGCTTATAAGCTTCGAAACGTCGACATCCTCACCTAGGGGTTTACCCTTCAAGTGTATCTTGAATATCTCTTCCCTCGCTTTGCTGTCAGGGGGCGGCACGTATATCAGCCTGTCGAACCTTCCCGGCCTCAGGAGGGCTGGATCCATGATATCGGGCCTATTGGTCGCCGCTATCACCACAACTCCTCTAAGCTCTTCAAGCCCATCCAACTCCGTTAGAAGTTGGCTTACAACCCTCTCAGTTACATGGGAGTCCCCCAAGCCACTCCCCCTCCTAGGAGCTATGGAGTCTACCTCATCGAGGAACACAACGCACGGCGCCGCCTGCCTCGCCTTCCTGAATATCTCCCTTACCGCCTTCTCGCTTTCCCCAACCCATTTGCTGAGAACCTCGGGGCCCTTAACGCTTATGAAGTTCGCCTCGGACTCGTTCGCCACAGCCTTCGCCAGCAGCGTTTTGCCGGTGCCAGGCGGGCCGTAGAGTAGCACGCCCTTGGGGGGCACGATGCTGGCTTTTTCGAAGATCTCAGGGTACTTCAACGGCCATTCCACTGCCTCTCTTAACGCCTGCTTCGCCTCTTCGAGGCCCCCAATGTCGTTCCACTTTACGTTGGGAACCTCTATTAGAACCTCTCTTAATGCTGAGGGCTCCACCTCCTTAAGGGCGTCGAGGAAGTCTTGCATTGTAACCTCCATCTTGTTTAGGACCTCGGCTGGTATGCTCTCGGCCTCTAAATCTATCTCCGGTCGTATCCTTCTGAGAACCCTCATCGCCGCCTCCTTGCATAGCGCCGCCAGGTCAGCCCCGACGAACCCGTGGGTTATCTCCGCAAGCTTGTTTAGGTCTACGTCCTTGGCCAGCGGCATGTTCCTCGTGTGTATCTGGAGTATCTCCAGCCTGCCCTGCTTGTCCGGAACCCCTATCTCTATCTCCCTGTCGAACCTTCCCGGCCTCCTCAAAGCCGGGTCAATCGCGTTAGGCCTATTAGTAGCGCCTATAACCACCACTTTGCCCCTGGCCTCGAGTCCATCCATTAAGGCCAGGAGCTGGGCGACAACCCTCTTCTCAACCTCGCCCGTAACCTCCTCCCGCTTGGGCGCTATCGCGTCTATCTCATCTATGAATATGATCGACGGAGCGTTCTCTTGGGCTTCTTTGAATATCTCCCGCAGCCTCTCCTCGCTCTCGCCGTAGAACTTGCTCATAATCTCCGGCCCGCTTATGCTTATGAAGTGCGCGTTCGTCTCGTTCGCCACAGCCTTCGCCAGCAGCGTTTTGCCGGTGCCAGGCGGGCCGTAGAGTAGCACGCCCTTGGGGGGTTCGATGCCTAGCCTCTCGAAGAGCTCTGGATGCCTTAAGGGAAGCTCGATCATTTCCCTTATCTTCATAATAACGTCCTTGAGACCTCCTATGTCTTCGTAGGTTACCTTAGGCACCGATTTAAGCTCCTTCTCGACTTTTTCGCTTATGACCACTTGCGTGTCCGGCGACACTATAACCGCGTCCACTGTCGGTTGGATCGTTGTCACTATGAAGTCTATTGTTCTACCCATGATCCCTATAGGCACGTAGTCGCCTCTTGTTACCGCCCTGCCCTCTAAAAGCTGTTTTATGTAGCCTTCAGCGCCCACTATCCTCAGAGGTTCTGTTGGGGCTAAGACCACTTTGTCGGCCTTTCTCACCGTGGCGAGTTTTATGGCCACTTTGTCGTCGATGCTGACTCCAGCGTTCCGCCTTAGGTATCCATCGATTCTTATGATGCCCTTACCGTAGTCCTCTTCGTATCCAGGCCAGCATATTGCCACCGTCTTCCTTTTACCGGCGATCTCGATGACGTCGCCTGTATTTATGTTTAGTTGAGCCATCGCGGCCCTATCTACCCTGGCTATGCCTCTACCCACGTCGCGGGCTTTGGCCTCGGCAACCCTTAAAGTAATTGTTCCTGCCTGCTTGGACATTTCAATTCAGCCTCCTGTGAAAAACGAAAAAAGTGGGGGGCCTTTACTCAACCTTTATCTCATAGCCTTTCCTTTCCGGCTTCTCCTTTAACTTCAGCGTCACTTCGAGAACTCCGTTTCTGTAGTTCGCCTTAGCTGACGTTGGATCAACCTTTGCCGGCAGCTTAACCTCAGCGTTGTACTTTCTGTCCTCTTGTTCTGCCTGTATGGTGACGGAGTCCTCTGTGGCGTTTATCTTAATGGCGTTCTTGTCTACTCCTGGGAGTTCAGCAACCAGTTTAAGTTCTCCGGCCTTGGAGTCCAAGTGAGTTTCGACGTAGGGCTTTCTGACTTCGCTTTTCTCGATACCCCATCGTGACGGCTTCACGTTGCCGAACTCTTGAACTACTGGTCTGCCGTCGGGACCTATGGTTATGCTGAAGCCGTAGAAGTAGGGCCCTTCAATCATCGTTTCCCTGCCCTTCGCTCCTCCGGGAACCTTGGATAGGGTTTCAAACATTCTCTCGACCATCTCATCCACTTCCTCGAAGGCCCTCTCAACCTCATCAAATAACCTTGAAATCCTTCTAGGCCTCCACCACATCTCTCTCACCTCTAGTTACTAACCTAAGGTTAGAAATATTTAAATCTTTCTTCCACTAACACGTAAACGTGGAGGAGGGAAGCAATGTATAGGGATGTAGGCATCTTAGAGGTGCTAGGCAATGAGACGCGCAGGAGAATATTAGAGCTCTTAGCTAAAGGGCCAAGATACCTGCTGCAACTATCAAGGGAGCTTAACGTAAGCCAGCAGGCAATACTCAAACACATCAACGTGCTGATGCAGGCTGGGCTGATAAGGTCCTATGAATCGAAGGTGGGCTCTTTAGGCCCGTCGAGGAAGTACTACGAGCTCGTTAAGCCAATTTCGATGACGGTCACAGTGTTCAGGGGGTTCAGCGAAATAGAGTTCTACGAGATCGACGGTGAAGTTCCTAAAAGCGTTGAGGAAGCCCTAAAGGACGTTGAGGAAGCCATTAGAGGGGAAGACATCAGGGATGAACTGTTATCAAAGGCCAAGATGTTGGTTCAAGAAATAGACGATGAGCTGCGAAGGATAAGGAAGAGGGAGAAAGCCCTCTTAAACGCCAAGTATAGAATATTGAGGTTGATTTACGAAAGCCTAAGAAGGCTTGAGGCCGATTCTTTAGGAGGCTTAGAGGAACGCGAGTGACGGCCTACAAAACCCTCACAACATCCTTGATATGAGCTCATTTATTGCGGCGCCCCGGTATCCCAGCTCTCCTCCCTGCCCATACATCTTCCTCATAGAACCCTTAAATCCCTTTGAAGGCGGATGAAGCCTGAAGACGGGCTTCAGGCCCTTTATTTCGTTGAGCTTTATCCTGCCTTCAAGTAGGGCGCTTGCCAGCTCTTTGAAGCTTCCAAAGCCCAACTTCTCCAGGTAGCTGGACGATAGCTTCCTGCCGCCAACCGTTCTCCCTCTCTTCTCGAGGAGACCGGCTAGAACCGCCTCGTTTATCTCGCCATAAGTTACGTAGCCCGCCGCCTTTTCAAGCATGCCCCCAATGGATGGCGTTGCCTCAACTATTGTGCAGCTGTTCTTCCGCGTGAGGCGCAGAGACGATAAAGTTAACTCCACATCTCCGGGCACGCCAACGCTTCCCCTTAACCTGATAACGGCGTAGACCTTCATGTTCTCATCCAATCCTTCACGCTTTTGAAGGCAAGAGTGTTCCTTAAAGCCTCCAGAGTAGCCCTAGCCATGTTTTCCTTGGTTCTCGTCTCGCCCTTGCTCGACGTCCAAACATCCTTTACGCCGGCCAGCCTGAGAACAATCTTGGCAGTGTCGCCAGCTACAAGCCCCGTACCCCTCGGAGCGGGCATCAAAACAACCTCCACGCTTCCCGCTTTCCCCCAAGCCCTAAAGGAAACGCTGTGAGGCTTCCCGCACCTGCACTCCCAGCTGCCGCAGCCCAGCTTAACCGGTATAACGTTTAGCTTGGCCTCAGTTATCGCCTTATCAATGGCCTCCCTCATCTGCTTGGCCTTGGCCGTGCCAAACCCCACGTATCCTGATTCGTTGCCTATGGCAACGACTACCTTAAACCTTGAGGATTCGCCAGCTTACGGCCGCCTAATCGAGTTAGGCGGTGTCCGTCTGCTTCTGCACTATGTTTACGTCTATGACCTCATGTCTTAGGTTCGGAAGCAGCACATCAACTATTTCAGGCTCCTTTATTACGAGGTTGTTGGCAAAAACCTCATCTATGCTCGTTATCTTGCCTTCCTTCACCAGCCTTCCTACGCTTGTTGCTGGAACCCATGTTTCTAGCGTGGACATGCTCACCAACCCATACCTAGCCCATTTTTAATAGTGAACCTACACTATTGAAGCTTTATTTTAAGCTTTCCCCTTTAGCGGTTTGGCTTGCGCGTTCCATGCTTATAGAATGCTCTATGCGCTTCTTCACATCTTCAAATGCCTCAGGCATTCTTTCAGGATCAAAGTTCTCCTTCACATACGCCGAGAAGAGCTTCTCATATCTATCAGGAGCTTCCACTTTAAGCTGTTTAGCGTATTCAACCACGTGTAGTCCTTTGATCCTCTCTTCGGATGGAAGAACTTCAGGGTCATGGGGGATCTCTAGCCCAGCATCAATAGCCCCCTTCAAAGCCGCAAAGACCCTGGCCCCCCTCACAGCCCTGTGCAGCCCTATGTAGGGCACAGCCTCCTTTACTCCTGCTTTAAGGGCCCTCAGCGAGGCCAAGTAGCCAGTTAAGTAGGCTGCGGGCGTGTTTTTGCACGAGGCAGGCCACTTGAACCTGTCTTTCAGCTCCTTTCCCGTCGCCTGCGCTATCACCACGTCGCCCTTGACTTCTGGCTTAACTACCTGAACTATCACCTGCGAGTTTGTCTTCCTAACAACGAGGATTGGTCTCCCCGAAAGTATCATCGCTTTTCTTACCCTGTAATCCGTTAATCCCTTCCTCCTCCTCTTGAAGGGTATCTTCTTCGAAGATCCACCGGGCAAACCTAAACCCTCCTGATCAGACCCTGCTCCTTTATGTAAGACTTCAAATGAGCTCTGCTGCGAAAGACCCCGCCCTTGATCATCACGTAGAGCCTCCTGTAAGTCTTGTTATCTATGGTCTTTCTATCTCTTAGGTACCTGATAAGCCTCCTCAAAGCCCTAGTCCTAGCTATCCAGGCATCCCTCTCCAAGTAGCGCTTCGAGCCCTTCCTCGACCCTTCGCCAGCCCGTAAACCCTTGCGCTTCTTTAAGATGATGATCCTGGCCCTAGCCCTGCTAGTCCCCCTTACGGGCCTAGCCCTTATCACCCCTTCCTCTACGAGCCTTCGAACATCCTCTTTAGTTATCGCCGCCGCGGCGTCGTCAAGCCTTGAAGGGTCTATGTAAACTCTGCTTTCCCCTACGCCCAGCACCTCTGCAGCCATCCTCTTCATGATTCTCATGTTCATGTCTCAACACCAACGGTATTAAGAACCCTGAGGCCCAGGGTTTTCGCCTTCTCGAGGATCTGGAGGCGCTTTCTTCTTCCAACAACATGAGCAACCCTCACGCAGTGAAGTGAAGGGTTGAGGCCGTAAAGATCTTCAGGCCTGTAAACTAGGACTTCAATAAGGCCTGAGGGGTGCAAACCCCTAACCACCCGTGGATTTCTGTAGCCGACCCTAACAAGGGGTGGGTAACCCTTCCTGCAAAGCTTTATCTTATTGTCTATGCTTCGAGGCTTCCTCCATCTATCCTCATCTACCCTTTTGAGCTTTAGAGTGTTGAGTCTCCTGAAGGTTGGCCTAGCCCTCCCCATCTTCAACCTAAGCCTTAGAAGCCTTTTCTTGACGCCTTGCAATGCATCTAACCTCCGAGGTTACTCCCTTCCACACGCTATAAGTTTAAAAACTTTTCACGATGCAAGGCGGGCTACACGATGCTTCTGCCCTTGCGCTCATAGATGAATATGCCGTCCATGAAGACCCTAGGGTCATAACCCTTAGTTCTGGTGGCTTGTTCTATGCTGGCGGCCGTCTGAGCTACTTCCTCCACGTCTACGCCGCTCACTATCACGTCGTCTCCCTCAACCTCTACCTTCACGTTGCCGCGTATCTTTGCTATCCTTTTCTCCTTTTCTCCTCTAAAGTTCTCTATGACCACCTTGTCCTTCTCAACCTTAACGTTCATTGGGAAGTGGGAGTACACTATCTTGAGCTTATACGTGAAGCCCTCCGTAACCCCCCTTATCATGTTCCTTATGTGCGATGATATCGTCCCACACAGGCTTTTGCCCCTTCTGCCTTTAAGGGGCGACCCAACCAAGAGCTTGGAGGAGTCCACGTTGATCACAACTTTGGCATGAGAGAAATCCTTTACAAGCGTCCCCAGAGGACCTTTAACCAGCACTTTGCCTTCTCCTTCAACCTTTACTTCAACGTTCTCCGGCAACTCTATCTCCTCAACCATGGGCAATTTATTGAGCAACTTCATTTTGGACACCTGGCGCCTAGTACACGTAGGCTAGCAGGATACCTCCAATGCCGAGCTCTTTCGCCTCCTTATGCGTTACAATGCCCTTTGATGAAGATAGGAGGAGAAGACCTATATCGGTTGAAGGTAGAAACCTCTTCTCCCACCTCTCGAACTCGTCTTTTCTCACGGGAAACCTCGGCTTTATGGCTCCGCAGTCGTTTATCCTGCCGAGCAATTGAACCTTAATCTTGCCTGAGCGCCCGTCATCTATATACTCGAAATTACCTATGTAGCCGCACTTTAACATGACCCTTAGCACGTTGGCTATGAGCTTCGAGGCCGGCACTATTAAGGCTTCGGTTTTAGCCCTCGACTCGCAGTTCTTAATTGTTGCCAAGGCATTTGAAAGGGTATCGTTCATAACCATTCCAGCTCACTCCTACGCGAATTTCTTGAAGCCCAGCTTAGGGGCTACCTCGCGGAAGCAACGCCTACACAGCATCAAGCCATACTTGCGCACTAAAGCTTCATGGGTTCCGCAGACTCTGCATTCCCTGCTGCCCTTGCCGAACTTCCTCTCTTTAGGAGGTCTAAGCTTCCCCAATCATATCACCTTAAACCAATTTCACCCCAAAGACTTCCTGGATGAAGTTTATGCTCTCCCTCTTCGTGACCCTGTGGTTTTTACCTATCTTGGACTTTTTCCTCCTCCTCCTGCTAACGCGATATCCAGGCCTCTCAACGGCAATACAAACGTCGAAGCCGAATATGCCCAGCGTCGGATCGTATTTAACCCCGGGAATGGATATGTGCTCCTTCACCCCGAAGGAGAAGTTGCCGTTCCCATCGAAGGCCGCTTCCTTGATGCTATTGCCAACCGCCTCCAGCGCCCTCCTAAGAAAGGCTAACGCGGGTTCCCCCCTTAGGGTAACCATGCATGCTATGTTTTCGCCCTTTCTTATGCCGAACTCCTTGATCGTCTTTTTGGCTTTTCTGATGCTCGGTTTTTGCCCTGTAAGCGCTTCAAGCACGGTTGCAGCCTTTGCAAGCTTTTCTCCTGAGGTTCCTACGGCCATGTTAACGACGACCTTGCTTATCGTGAGCTTTCTCATAATGTTCTGGCCTTCTAAAGTCATCTAAGCCATCACCCTATGGTGAGGATTGGCGCATCCCTCCCAACGACAAATACCGTCGGGTAACCGACGTCAAACCTCTCGCCGCCGTGCTCAAAGGTGACTATCCTGTGCTCCCTCATGGGGCTGCCCTTAATCTCCACTATCTTGCCAACCCTTCCGATCTTCTTGCCGCTTATAACTAGTGCTACGTTGCCAGGCTCAAAGCTGTAGTGCTCCAAGATCTTGCGGTCCGGCAGGGACAGCTTAACCACATCGAAGGTCCTGTAAACGTCTTCAACCGGGTTCTTGGGGTCTGAAACCCTTACAAGTACGTTGCTACCATCATGTAGGTTTAGCTGTACGTGTCCTCCCTTCACGGTTTTCTTGTTCTCAATCCTGCAGAGCTTAAATTGCTTCTCGCCTTCGGGTATAGGGACCAAGTCGAGGATCTTGCCGGGCCTAGGCAGCAGCCTAAACAGGAGGCCCTCCTTCTCCACCTCTATAACATCCATGAGTCCAACGGGAAACTTAAAGTCCCTCCTCGTTACGCCGTCAACCTTGATTGCGCCAGACCTCAATATGTACTTCGCCTCTCTCGAGGTCTCAGCCAAGTTGAGTATATCCCTCACCACTATGATCAATGGCATGCCCTTCTCCAAGGAGTGAGGCCCTGGAGATGGCCTAGGGGCCCATACGTGTTCTTTAACCGGTATAGGCCACCAAGCAGGCATCGCGTAACGCTTCAATCCAGTGGAGGAGGATTTCCTAGTCATATAACTTTCACCCTAAGACTGCTGAGCAGATGATTTAACGGATTTTTTCCTTTCAATTATTTTCCTTCTCCAACCATCGTCTAGGTTAAGCTTTATGATTTGAACCTTAGAGGGATGAAGCGGGATGGGAATCTCGGAGCCGTCGCTCCTCTTCCTTATTAGCCCCTCAACGCAAATTCTGTACTTTTTGTTATCTACCACAGTAACTTTCCCAGTATGGCCTTTATGGTCCCCCCTAACCACGGTTACGGTGTCGCCGAGCCGTATGGGGAGGGACCGGAAGCCATACTCCTTTCTAAGAGCATCCGATAGGTTCGACGACATTATTTTGTGCCTTAAATGCTGTGGGGCTTGATGCAGGAAGCGCCTCTGCTTCCTGGGTTGTTTGGTTTTCAAATGCATGATTAAGCCACCTATATTATCATGGTTGCCAGCGCTGCCACCTTCGGCCACCTTTCCGCAGCTTCACGGGCAACGGGACCCCTTATCTCCGTTCCCTTGGGGGTGCCGTCCTCTGTGACCACGACTGCGGCGTTATCCTCGAATTGGATCCATTGACCGTTAGGCCTTCTGAACGGTTTCCTCTGCCTTATCACAACGGCCCTTACGATCTGCTTCCTCATCTCCGAGGTACCCCTCCTCACGGAGGCTATCACCATGTCGCCTACGCTCGCGCCTACAACCCTCCGATGCCTCGCCTTACCCCTAACAACGCCTATGATGGTTAACTCCTGTGCACCGCTATTATCGGCGCAGGGCATGCTGGAGCCAGGGAACATCCCAGCGCTTATCTTCGGTCTGTAGGAAATCCCGGTTGCCGCCTTTGTTCCTCGTTTTGCCATTAGGACCCTCCGGCCAAGGTTGTGGAGTCATAGAGGCTTGCAGGTATAAAAATTTACCCTTCAACCGCGGGCTGCCAAGAAGCCCCTAAGAAGTGGGAGAGAACTTGCCTAGAACCACGAAGCTCACGGTCTTGGCTAAAGGCCTGCATTCACCTACAATTACTTTATCTCCAACGTTAACGTTTAAGCACGGCGGCAGGTGGGCGTGTATCTTCTTTCTCCTCCTCTCGTACCTCTCGTACTTTTTTACGTAGAGTGTATACTCGTGGAGAATCGTCGCCGTCTTCCTCATCTTTACGCTTATCAGGGTGCCTTCAAGTATCTTGCCTCTAACCGAGAGGGAGCCGTGGTATGGGCAGTCGACGTCGTTACAAGCTTTTTCGGGTACCTGTACCCCTGGTACACCCACGTTTCTGGCCTTTACTGTCCCGCTCATGGTCTTCGATCACCGCTAAGCAAGAAACCACTGAAAAGCTGTTTAAAAAGTTTTGCCTAGAAGCGCGTCGCGGTAATTGGCAGCTCGTAGCCACCGAAGGGCGATGAGTGGTGGTTGCTAACCCCTGAGCTTGGCCATCACCACCACCTCTTGGATACGCGCTTCACCCTGTCCTCTGGTCTCCCCACAAGGATGGAACCTTCAACCTCAACTATTACGCCGTCGGGTAGCCTGAACCTGAACTTGCATGAATCCTTGGGCACCGATTTCACTCGCTTCTGGCCATTCATTATCTTCAAGGTCTTCATGGTTTCGTCAACAACTACGCCTTCAATCCCAGCGTAACCCCTATGAGTTCCATCAACTACCTTTACCCTGAGACCTATCAGCTCGTGCATTAATATGTTGCTCGGAGTTACAGGCATAGCCTCACCCTTGATTTGTCATGAGATCCATAATTAACCTTCCAACCTCTCCTCGCTTCACCAATTCCGAGTTGTCCCCCACGTTTAGAACCAAGTTTAGTGCGTGTTTAACCTCAACGTTCGGTTTGGCGCTCCAGAACATGTTAGCGCAGGTGTAACAGTATACAACCATCAAGGAGGCCCCGGTCTCGGCGAATTCGCTAAACCTTGCACTTGCCATGGTTAACGGAAGAACGGCATTGCTACATGATACCAATCCGCCGGCACCACAGCATAGCGTTTTAGTCTTTGAGTGTCTCATCTCGAGTATCCGGCAGCCCGAAAGAACCTTTCTCACCTGCTCGCCGAAGATCCCCTCGAAGCGATCGGGGCAGCTGTCGTGAATAGTCAAGATAGGGTCTCCTCCACATCCAAAGCCACCAACCGTGCGCCTTAGAAGGCCGTAGGGGGTTGATACCTTAAAGCGGCCCCACAGCCTAGGTTTAAGGTAATAAAAGCAGTTGGGGCACGCCGTTACCAGGGCCTCGCACCCGCGCCTTTTAAGCTCCGCCACCACTCTTCCCTCAAGCCATGCCCTCGCCCTCGATTCCAAGCCCGAGTCGTGGAGTGGTTTGCCGCAGCATAAATCCAGAACCCCCACCTCCCCCAGCTCCTCTGCTAGAACCTCGTAAACCTTCACGACGGCTTTAGGTGAGAAGCACGCCATGGAGCAGCCCGGGAAGAAGGCATGCTTAAACTTACTTGGAGAGTGCTCGCTGAAGTCTATATCCATTCGTTCCTTGAGGGCACCAATTAGGAATGCAGGCTCGTCGGGGAAGTTGACCCTATAGCAGGGATTTTGCTGTACGTTTAAATCAGCCGAGTCGCGTCGGCTGCGAAGCATCATTTCGGCCACATCAACTTGGTTTGGGCATACCGCCTTGCACAACCCACACAGGAAGCATAGAAATTGGAGCCCCCGAACTTCTTCGTCACCCCTTACGAGGCCCTCTGCTATGGCTCGAGGAGTTTTAGACACGGCCTTAAGGAAAACGCATTCTTCAACGCATAAGCCACACGAAGTGCATTTATCCATTGTCGAGGTTAAAGCTGACATGTCAACCTCAACCTATTATGTGTAACCTTTTACTCCTAGATGTCCATTTCTGCCCTTTGAGCTTTTTCATAGCTGCACCTCTGAATCCCCCTTCAATGGTTGCACGCCTCGCTTGGGCCAACGAGGGCCTCTTCCAGAAACTGCAAGCTATGCCTTGGGCAAAACTATGAAGCCTTCGCATTTATCGCCTATCAATTCAACCTCGCCCTTAAAGTACTTGTAGGCAACGTAAGCGGACATCGCGGCATCCAGCTCGTGGATACTCCTGACATTTCCCAGCCTTAATCCAAGCCTCAAAAGGCCCTTGAGGGAGCCTTCAAAATCCTTCTTCGGCGACGCTATCCCCAAGGCAACGAAGGCCCCGGTTGGGAAAACCTCTATGACATCGCAGCCGACATCCCTCAACGCCTCGCCCAACTTAATACCCCTGCGCGCCAGCCTCAACATTCCAGGCAGGCTTAACGGCAACACCTTGAAGCCCCTTCTCCTCGCCTCCAAGTCGCAGAACCTGAAAGCCCCTCCACCCTTCGGCATCGATAGCGGGGAGTCAACTGCCACAACCTTGGGCTTCAGGCTTAGCGCCAAGTTTATTACTTCCTCGTCAAACCTTAGAAGCCCCGCATCACACGACATGCTGCAAGCAGAAAGAACGCAGTAGCCGGACGGCCTCCGCTCCGTAGCGGCGAGGTCTATGCCTAAAAACAACAATCTCCCTCCGCACTTTACGTGTGAGGAAGACATACAAAGCTTTCACTCACTTAAAGGCTATTAAAAAGCTCAAGGCAGGACACCTGAAGCCTCCAGCAGGTTTATCTTTAAAGCCTCTTAAGCATGCTTATGGGCCCGTAGCTCAGCACGGATTGAGCGCCGGCCTCCGGAGCCGGAGGTCCCGGGTTCAAATCCCGGCGGGCCCGCCATCAAGAACCCTTTCTCCTTTCTTGTTTTCTTAATAAAGCTTGAAATTGACCCCGTTATTAGGGTATGTTTCATTGGTTTTAGAACTTATACAGCATCTCATCTGATGTTTTTCATGTTTCAGCATAAAAGCACTCATGTAACAATCTAGACTCCTCTCTATCATGTGTAGGAGAACGTGAAAGCTCCTCGAATACTCCGTTGTGAAGGCTGAGCTGAGAGGAAGATAGAGAGAAGATAGTAAGGCCTCGATGTCAATAGGCTTACTCTTATGAGGGCTGTTAATGTGAAGAACCTGATAAAACTATGAGAAGTTACACATGTTCTTAAGCATAATAGAAGAGGAGCTTCATGGCGTCTTGGGGTTCTGAAAAGCCCATCTAGAGGTACCCGATTCGGAGTTTGGGGTTGCATAGTTAAAGGTGGCAGGGTTATAAAGGTAGACAGAGAATATGCCCTTGGAATTTCACAAGATTCCTTTTTATGCGCAAGAATTAAAGGTGGAAAACAACATCTCTCAGTCTATGAGGCTGAGATAACCTAAATCCCACGAACTTTAATGAATTCTCGTGAGTTTTAAGATATTTCTTCGCGTTATGGATTTAAAGGGCTTATCGGTTTTATTCATCAATTTCTCAGTTCTTTAATTATGACGTCATGAAGGTTTATGTAGTAGGGCGCATAATAAGTGGAAGGCGTTTGCACCGGCAACCTAATGCCTCGAAGCGAGGGGATCTAGGCTTGACAAACATAGTTTTAGCTGGAGTTGGAGGACAAGGAATAATAACGTTGGCCGCCTTGATAGGGGATGCAGCAATGAGTAGCGGCTATGATGTTAGGATATCCGAGGTTCATGGAATGGCTCAAAGGGGCGGTCGCGTGGTATGCCATGTAAAGTACGGCCCGAAGGTGCACTCGCCATTAGTTCCCGAGGAGACAGCCGATATAGTGGCGTCGACTGAAGCCTCAGAGGTCTTGGAAATATTGAGGTACCTTAAACCGGACGGCACCGTGCTCTTCAGCGATTACAGGCTGATACCCTCGCTGGCCATAATCAAAGGTCTTGGATACCCAGACCTTGAAACAATAATAGAGAGCGCCCGAAACGTTGCTGAGAGGGTATACATCGTGAGGGCGCAGGAAATTGCTAGGAGGCTAGGCTCATTGAACGTCGTAAACACAGTAATGCTAGGTGCCCTGTGGGCTACGGGGGAACTGAAGATTAGCAGAGACAAGGTTGAAGGCGCCGTAACCGTAAGGTTCGGCGAAAAGTGGAGGGACCTCAATATGAAGGCGTTGGAGGAGGGCATCAAATCCTTACCTGAAGGCTTAGCAGTTAAGCCCCAATAATAGGAGCTGCGTTTGAGGAGGCAGGGCATCAACTTCGCGTTAAAATCTATGGTCAAGTCGAGACGTTAAACCTTTAACTGCGAGCTTGCTCTCCACTTCGTAGAAGCTCAATGAAAGCAAATGAGCTGTCAAGGAAAGAAGTCGAGGTTCTTAGGGTTCTAAGTGAGTCAAGCGAGCCCCTCAGCTCAGCGGTTATTAAGCGCGAGCTCGAGAGGAAAGGCTTTTTCCTCAGCGAGAGGGCAGTAAGGTATCACCTACAAGCATTAAAGTTGAGGGGTCTGGTCCATGAGCATAGGCGCGGCGAGAACAGTATAACCCCACAGGGCTTAGAGGAGCTAAGCCGGTCCCTAGTGAGCCAAAGGCTTGGATTCGTCATCACGCGCTTCCTCTCAATGGCCTACTCAGTGACCTACAACCCAGCGGATAGACGCGGCACCGTCGTTACAAACATCTCGGTTATAGATGGTGAGCTCTGCGATAAGGCGCTCGAGTACACTAAAAGGCTGTACGATGCTGGCCTCTTGCTGGCCCCCTATGTGAGGGTGCTCGAAGAGGGGGAGGAATACGGAAACGTGACCGTCCCCGAGGGGAAAGTGGCGTTATTCACGGTGTGCGACTTAACGATAGACGGCGTGTTGATACGTTCGGGCATCCCCATATTCCTCAAGTACGGCGGCCTAGTCCAAGTCGTCAACAACAAGCCCCTCCGGTTTATAGAGTTGATATCATACGAGGAAACGACGATTCCACCCCTCGAGCTCCTCGTACGAGGCGGCCAGACGTCGGTGAACAAGGTTGTGAGAACGGGCTCAGGCGTCCTCCCCGTGGCCATGAGGGAAATCGTGGCTGAGGCCAGGGAGGGGGTGCTTAACGTCTTGTCGAACCTCCGCGAGAAAGGATGGAGAGGAATTCTTGCGGTTGGAGCTCCAAACGAATCCGTTCTGGGCGTGTCCGTCGCGATGGATAGGTTCGGCCTATGCATGGTTGGCGGAGTAATAGTAAGCGCTGCCCTCGTTGAAGAGGGCATTAAGGTTGATACTATTGCACCGCACTGCTTGATGCCCATAGAAGAAATGGATACGTTGCGGTGAAGTCGAACCCTAAACTTCAATGTAAGCCAATCATCTAGGGTTGCATCATAACGTTTGCGGTGCGCGCTCGTGGTTTACCGCTTACGCGAAGGTTACGCGAAGGGCACTCTGGGGCCTGAATAGGGCGCTTCAGGCTTCATCGTGTTGGCTTTCAACAGCCTTAATAGCTTGGGGGAACGTTAAAGTTTGAGGCTAAACCATCAAGGAGGGTTAAAGCATTTGAGCGCCTCTCCGCTCAAGAAGATCACCGTTTTCGTTGCTGTGACGTACCTCGTCGCCTCTTCTATCGACGTCATGGCTCTCTACGGACTCTTGCCAGCCATGGTGTGGGGCTTTGCGAGGATGTGGAGCGTAGCGTTCTCAACAGTTCTCTGCCTCGCTATATTCGGAGAGCGCGTCTCGTCGTTGAAGCCCTTTATAGGCGTCTCGATCGACGCGCTAAGGCTCTACTTGGCCTCCCCGCTGGTAGTTTATTTAGCGCTGGGAGTCTACGTGATATTCGCTCTGCCTCTAGGCATCTTCGACTTCGCAGTTTACGTTAAAATGATATCTGAGCCCTTAGCCGCGATCGGCTGGGATGTTGAGGGTCTGGCTGTAGCCTTGGCTTATGCCCAAATAGCCTTAGCATATCTGACTGCCATAACCCTCAACGCTGTCTTTGCGCTAGGCGAGGAAATCGGGTGGAGAGGTTACCTTTACCGGCTTCTCAGCTCTAAGTCGAGGATCACTACAAGCCTCATCATAGGGCTTCTCTGGGGTCTCTGGCATGCACCTGCTACATTGCTGTTAGGCTACAACTACTACTTTAACAGGCTCGCTGGGGTGGCGTTCTTCACGTTGTTCACCGTGCTCTTCACCTACGTTCAACTAGCCCTAACCGATAGAGCAAAGGGAAACGTGCTGCCCGCCTCCTCATTCCACGGGGCCGTAAACGCGCTTTGGGGGCTTGCAGTGGTCGCTACGGAACTGCCAAGGGAAGCCGGGGAATTAACGGCTGGTCTAGGCGCCACAGGCCTAGCCTCATGGATGGTCACGATCATCGCTTTCCACTTTTTAGCTGCGAGGCGTTGGAGGCAGGAGCCCCAAGCTACCGTTTTTCGAAGCGGTGGCACCCTCAGGGGCCCTAAAGGCCTTGAAGGAGCTTCCTAGAGTGGCTCTCCGCAATTTCATCACCAGCTGGACTCTGTTCGACGAGCCTCTAAAACGCATCATTTCGAATTTCAAAAGGCGCGCGGCATAACTTATGATTTTAGCCTAAACATTGACCCCTCAGGTTAAGGTCTAGAACCGGTGGGTAGGGATATGCGAGCTGCTTAAGCGCTCGCTCAAAATCAACGTGATGGGCTTGTCAGATAACTTCGGAGTGAGGCCTCTGGGCTTCCGTGGGAAGCCGCGTTAAAGCCGCAAATCTTATCAATAAACGCCGCCTCAACAGGTTATTAGGGATATTAGCTTGAGCAAGGCCCCCCTCTTCGCGGTGCTTGCTGCATCGTTGCTGTTGATAACAGCCCTCCTAGCCCTTGACCTAGAGGTTTGCGGTGTACACCAGCAAAGGGCCCCCCGCAGGCCCATTCCAAGGGACATCGCCCACTGGTTTGGATGGCTTGGCCTAGCGCTCTTCGCCCTTTCAACATCCTATTCAGCCTTAAAGAGGTGTTCCCCCAGAAGCGTTAGGACTTGGCTTTTGTTTCACTGTACAACTGGTTTGCTCTCGTTACTTTTGGCTGCTCTCCACGCGGCAAGCTGGCTGTATGTTCCAAGACCGGGATATTTCATCAGCTTCTTCGCCTTTCTACTCATGATTATAATAGTTACAAGCGGGCTGCTAGGCCGCTATGTAAAGGTCAAATCAGTAAAGGAGAATTGGAGGGTGCTACACTTACCGTTGACCATAACGTTCTACATCGCGTTGGCCTTTCACATCCTCGAGAAGATGGGAGTCCTGTGGTAGACTTTAGGGGGTATTTCAGGCTTCATCTTTAGCTTTTCCTTCGGAGTTTACAGGGCTTCCGCGAGCCATCATGGATTGACTCCCTTAAAATTATTGTGCCTCGCGTAATAGAGGTTATCGGCGGCCCCTAGCCTATCAGCCTTTGTAGGGCGGAGGGGTTAAATCGTCGTTGCAACGTATGTAGCCTTGTGGTGGCCTTGAAAGGCGGCGTCTCAGCTGGGTTGACTTTCATTAGCTTGGCTATATTAGCCGCTGGCATATTCATCGGTTACTCATCGGCACACGCCTTAGAGGGGTTGATGGAGGAGCTGTCGGGCGCCTTCCTCCCATTAATTGGGGTTCCCGCGCACGTCTTGGCTTTGGCGATATTCGTCAACAACTTCTCGAAGACGCTGGTAGCTATGCTTTTGGGCGTGGTGCTCGCCGTTCCCCCCATGATATTCGTGTTGGTCAACGGTTTTATACTTGGAGCTGCAAGCTTCTTCGTGGTAAAGGAGAGGGGCCTGCTCTTCCTATTAGCGGGCATCCTGCCTCACGGGGTACTTGAAATCCCGGCTTTGGCGCTAAGCTGCGCTTTGGGGATTAGAATTGGGATAAGCGCCTACGGGAAGCTTCGCGGGAGAAACGCGGAGGTTAAAAGCACCATAAAGGCCTGCCTCAAAACGTACTTTAAACTGGTTGCGCCGCTACTGCTCTTAGCGGCCTTTATTGAAGCTTACGTGACGCCCATGCTCCTTGAAGCACTCTAGAAATGCCCAGTAACCGAGAAAGCTGCTGGGACCCCAACTGGCGGATATCATGGAAGGCCAATCCTTTTATAGTTCTTCGGGAGTTTCTTTTCCGTAAAAGAAAGGGTGATGAATATTTGAAGAAGGTCTCGATCTCCGAGATAGAAGGCGAAATGAGGGATATAGTTGTTGAAGGAACCGTCGTGGAGAAGGGTAAGCCTAAAACCGTCCAGACGCGTTACGGTCCCACCCCCCTAGCATATGCGGTGATAGATGATGGCACGGGACAAATAAAGTTGAATTTGTGGAGAAAGCAGATTGACATGGTTCAGGTTGGATCAAAGATAAGGGTTGAAAACGCGTTTACCAGGGAGTTCAGGGGCTCCGTCGAACTGAACGTGGGAAGCAACGGGAGGATAGTTGTTTTAGAGGAAGGGGATGGTGAACCGGAATCCTAAACGACGCGTTGCGCGGCGCCTCCACGGCAACTAGCAGCCCCATTGACCCGCTGAAAACCTTTTCTTTCGTACGGGTTCTCTGGGCTTTAAGATCGCTTTCGGAGCCCCGCAGCCCAAGCCCTTATTGGGGTTTTCTAGGTTTTTCAAAGTCAGTGCTGGGCCAGCCATGGACGCGTGGCCCGATCGACCTTGATTGTTTTCGCGGCCTTAACGGGCAGCTTACTCGAGAACTTTGACACGTGAAGAGCTTGCGCCCTCCTAAAATTCGACTTTTTGGCGATTAGCCTATACATGAAGCACCAGCTCTTCCGTCGAGGGCCGGCGGAGGCAACGGCGAGCAGGAACAGTTATTAATCTCCATGGATATGGAGGCTGTGGAGTACGTGGTGAGTGAAACATGCAGCTTAAACCGGACCTCAGAGATAGGGTAATCCACTTGCTCGGCGGCTTGTCCAAGAAGGACGAAAACGCCGCTTCGCGGGCTGTCAACGGCAAGGCCATGGTTGACGACGTGAAGGCCCTGGAGTTCACAGTTCTCGGAGCGTGGTTTAAAGTTGAGCTGCAGGGCGGCACCTTAAAGGTCAACGTCGTAGATCCGCTCAACCGCGAGGAGGACTCCTCGAGGCTGCTGGGCTACGCCCTCAACTTCATCGAGAGGGCAGTTCGCAGAGGGACATCCCTGCGGGCTGGGAAGGGCCTTGTAGGTCTACTTCAGCTGCCGGGAGGCTCCACGGTGAGGCTATACGAGAAGAAAGCCATAGACTTCTTAACGGTTGAAGTGGAGGGTTCAACCCTTGATGAGGTTGAAAGGGCCGTCAAGCACATTGGAGGAGGCCTGGTGGAGCACTTGAACGCAACTTGGAGCTTCGAGGTTTCACCCTTCAACGGTTTGAGGGTGAGGGTGGCCTACTGGCAGGGCGAGGAGGAAATCCCATCGGGCGCGGCGATACTCTTGGGAGAGGAGGTTAAAGACCTAGAAGTTCCGATTGAAGAGGTTATAACCTTAGTTGAGATGACGGTGAACAGGTTCGTGTTGTTCTACCGTAAAGAGACGGGCAGGCAGCCGAGGCTCTTCCACTCGCTGTACCTCTAGGGGGTTTGCCCCGCTTTAAAAGGCAAATAGAGCTGTTCAGCCCCCTAGGGGCTTCCTCTTCAAAGTCAGCTTCGCCACGACAACCTTCTCGGAGTTGAAGAGCCTGGCCGCCACGTAGAGGACCACAACCATGAAGGCCACGTTGTAGAGCGCGCCGAGTATAGGTATGATGTATTCACCTATAGCCATGGATTTCGCAGCTATAACTGGGTGCGAGAACGGTATCGCGTATAGGAGCACCTGCACGCCCAGCGGCAGCGTTGAGATGTCCGCGAACATGAGTATGAGGGCCGGCACGAATACCGGAACATACAGTATGCCCAACAGTGATTGAGCGCTTCTAACGTCTTGGGTGTAGGCTCCAAGTAACATGGCTAGGGCCAAGGCTGACATCAACGAGAAGAAGAGCGAGGCGGTCAAGATGGCGTATCCCTCCAAAGGAATTTGGAGCAAGGGGGTGTTGCTGGGTGTTCCCTGCTGCCACCTGCCAGTTAAGGCATTCATGTAGTACGTGAAGCCAACCATGTAGGCCGCAACTCCAACCACCGCGACGACGGCGGATCCCATAAGTTTTCCCCAGAGTATGGTGACTCTCCTTACGGGTAGCGTAAGCAGCGTTTCAAGGGTTTTCTCCTCCTTCTCCATGGCTATAGAGGTGGCGGCGATCTGGGCTGCCGTGACTATAAGAACCATTATTATGATGGGCATCATCATGGCCTGACTCATTACCGTGGATGCAAGGCTTTCGGGAGGAACGTCGATCACGCTTCCCTTCAATATCGTTCTGCCGTTGATCAGCAAGGGATTTAGGACCGTCGACGCGTTTATCTCGGGTGCATGTTGATTAATGATTCTTGTAGATAGCTCCCTCGCATAGAGGTTTAAGACGGAGCTAACGGCCCCATATACGTTGACCTCGCTTATGCTTAAAGACCTCGCAACCAAGTACACCTCCACTGTTCCAGGCAGCCCGACGCTCAGGTTGCTGGAGAAGCCCTTCGGCACCTTAACTATTATTCTAGCCCCTTCAGATAGGGCGCTCTCAATCCAGCTGGGTTCAGCAGCCGGTATTGACACTACGTCCCCAAGCCTCCTCATTAAGTTGCGGAGCAGGAGCGAGTACGCGGAGCCGTCGCAGTCGATTAACGCAACCCTCAGGCCAATAACCTCCCTCTCCGCGGCCTCTCCAGCAACCGAAAAGGCGTACCCCATGAGCGGAAACATAACTAAAGGCACTATTACCACGCCCAGCAGGATCCTGGGATCCCTTACCAGCTCCTTAACTTCTTTTAACAGCATTGCCTTGAAGTGCCTAGCCAAGCCCAGCCACCTTCGCGAAGGCCTCCTCAAGGTTTTCGGACCCATACCTCTCCTTGAACTCCTTCGGCGACCCCTCGGCGATAACTCGCCCACCATAAATGAAGGCAACCCTATCGCAGAGGAACTCAACTTCAAGCATGTTGTGGCTCGACAACACGACGGTTAAGCCGTGCATCTTAGCGTACTCCTTAATCCTCCTCCTTATGTGGAGGGCGTGAACCACGTCGAGGCCGCTTGTAGGCTCATCGAGTATTGCAAGCCTAGGCCTCACCATTAAGGCCCTGGCTATTAGGAGCCTCCTCTTCATCCCCTTGCTGTAAGTAGCCGTCCTAGCCCTTATCTTGTCCCCCAGGTCGGCAATCCTAACACCCTCCTCAACCATTTCCCTAGCTCTTTCCTCCTTGTCGGCGTACAGCCCAGCCATAAAATGCAGGTACTCCAACCCGCTGAGCCTAGGGTAAACACCTGCCTCCTCAGGTAGGTAGCTGATAAACTTCCTGACCTCCTCAACCTCCCTAGTAGCGTCCAACCCGAATATCCTAACTTCGCCATCTGACGGAGCTAAAATGGTTGCCAATATTCTCAGCGTGGTGGTCTTGCCAGCTCCATTGGGTCCAATCAAGCCAAATACCTCGCCTTTGTCAACCTTGAAGCTGATCCCCTTGAGCACCTCGCTTCCGCCGAGGAACTTAACAAGGTTGGAAACTTCGATAGCCTTCATGTTGTTGAACCTTCCATCTAATGGCTAAGATCCCCCCATCCACATAAAGCTTATCCCGCGTGCTTGAGGCTGACCTCCTCCCCGCCCTGAAGGGCGAGGCTTTCAGTGGTAAAGAATGGCACTTCGCTTATCTAGGCCTCAATCGCACCTCCATGGAGGTCGGGCTCGACCACACCCGCATGGGGGGCTAGATATGATAAAAAATGAAAAGGATTGGTGCGGCCGCCGGGATTTGAACCCGGGTCCGCAGCGTGGCAGGCTGCTGTCCTAATCCAGGCTAGACTACGGCCGCTTGCTGGTAGAGTGGGTGCAGCTCTATTATAGGTTTTTCTTCGCAGCCAACTTCATTAGTTCTTGTATCTTTGACAGATGCCTTGAAAGGTACACCGCCTCGCTTGTTACCTCCACAAGCGCCCCCCTCTCAACGACTAGGTGAATTATTTTTGGATTCGACTTCGATATTTTCTTCGCTTGCTCGACAATCGCGTGCAGCTGCGTGCAGTGCGGTGAGCCATCCATTGATAACGCCACCACCGATGCGGGGTTTGCGTACGCCATTATCGTCGCTACCTTGAAGCCAACGCCGTCCAGCTGCTCCTCGCTCATGCATACGTGGAGGGCCGTCTTTTCGCGTGCCACTTCCTCGAGCAGATGCGGGTGCTCAGTCTCTATGCACTTGCCGTATATGAGGATGTGTTTACCTTTAAGGAGCCGGCTTGTAACGCTAATCGACATCAAGCTGAAGCTCATAGAGTTTAGGTTGGCAGGGGCTGGAATAAACGCTTACCGTCCAGCGGTTCTCTGTGAATATGCCTTACTTTGGCGTTAACTCTGAAGGTAGGAAAGGTTAATTGAGGGAAAAGGGAGATTAGGGGGTTAACCGGGGTTCTCAGAACATGGAGAGGAGGACTATAGCCGCGCTCACCGCTTCCATGTTTATGATATCGACGTCGATGGGCATCGCCAACCCCATAGTCCCAATATATGCGGAGAGCCTCGGGGCAACCTACACGGACCTAGGCTTAATAGGGGTTGCTTGGTCAGCTCCATACTGCGTTTTCCCCGTGCTCTCAGGTTTATGGAGTGACAGGATTGGCAGGCTGAAAACATTCTTAGTTGGGGTTCTTTTATGCACCGTTATTCCGCTGCTCTTCACGTTCTCGTCCTCGCCCCTTCACCTAGCGCTCATACGGCTGCTCCACGGCTTCGGGATGTCGTTTCTGTGGGTTCCCAGCGAAGCGCTGATCTCCGATTTGACGAGCGAACAAGATAGAACGCGGTACATAGGTCTCTTCAACTTCTCTTGGGCTCTAGGCTACTTCATAGGTCCCCTAATCAGCGCAGCGATAGTGGAACACGCGAAGTACCAAGGCGTTTTTATGGCCTCATTCGTCGTGGGCGCGTTCTCAACGCCAATGCTGGCCTTGGCTGGCAGGGATGTCAAGGCCAATGGTCCTCCAAGAAGAGACGTTATGCGCCAGGCGTTGAAGGCCGTGGTTAAGGGGGCATCCTTCTATTCGGTTGTTATGGGTTCCAGCGTAGTCTTGGCTGTGGTGTACAGCCTCTACCCGGTGTACCTCACGGACCTCAGGTTCAGCGAGGTTCAAGTCTCCACAGTGATGGGCGTGATAGCCGCTTCAAGGGCTTTAGGCTTTTGGTCCGTGAACTTCCTGTCCAGCATTGGTGAAAGCGCGCTCTTACTACTCGGCTTAACCGTGCAGACGACTGCGTCGTTCTTAATCGCTTACTCTCATGGTTATTGGGAAATAATCTTGTTGATGGCCCTCCTAGGCTACGCCGTCGGAGTGCAGATACCTCCAGCCACATCAGCGATATCGAGGCTTGCAAGTCGAGGATCCAGCCTCTCGCTCGGCATAATGGAGGCGATGTTCGGGGTGGGCTGGGTGATAGGCCCAGGTGTAGGCGGAGTGTTAGCAGATGCAACCTCCTGCAAGGAGGCACCGTACCTATTCATGAGTTTGGCGAGCTGCGCCTCGCTAGCGTGTTTCCTACACGCGGCGCGCGAGCATCGTAAGGCGAAAACCAAGCTGGCCAGCGAAGCCTAGGTCCTCTTTACTCCAGCCTCAGCGTATATTGCCTCCAGCAAGCTGCTTATCACCGGAATTTTGGGGATGGAACTAATTTCAGGTGCGTACGCCATAAACGTCAGGTACAGCTTTCGACCATTATCGCTGACGTCGATGTTAAGCCTGCCCCCGCGGCTGCTGACCTCCTCCTCCACCTTTTTGAAGTCTTCGGAGTCCACAATCGCCAGCGCGGCCCTACTCAATCTCTCGGAGGCCTCACGCGCAGCCTTATTGGATACGAAGGTCGAAACCGACGTGGCATCAAGATATATGCCATCGTGCTGCACCTGAAGCGCAAAGTTGTCGATGCTGGAAGTCCCATCTCTACTTTCAAACATGAAGTAGACGCCCTTGTATGCTCCCGGCTCATCTTCAACTAGCTTAACGTCGCTGAGTAGGTAGTCTCCCTCGCAATCCAGGGACGCCGATATGTGTTCGTCAATGTGATGCAACAACGATCCAAGGTCAAGGAGATAGGCCAAAGCTTGGCTTAAGCTACACCTACCGTCCTTTAAGCCCCTCAGGCTGTAGGCTTTCTTGACCTCATCAATCAAATCCCTAAACTCGAAGATGGCCCTCAACGCGTCTTCAACGATGCCCTCCACCTCAACGTCGTCATCCCCCGCAGCCAGCGAAAGCCACTTATACGCGTCGCTTGGCAGCTTCACGCTCACTTTGAAATATTCGGCCAATATATGAAACCCCGTAATTGTTAGGGAAATCCCACACTTATTGTTTTCCCAATGTGGATCAGCATTAAAAGTTCCCATAACTTCAAGCCCTTGCACAGCTTCACCAAGCAGGAACCACGCCGCTTCAGGACAAGCACCCTAAACCCCTAAGTTGTGGTGGCATGCACGCCAAAAAACCGCGGCGGCGGGGAAGCGCCAAGCCAACGGGTTGGTGCGGCCGCCGGGATTTGAACCCGGGTCGCCAGCGCTCTTCGGAGCTTGAACCCCGTGGAAGGCTGGTGTCCTAATCCAGGCTAGACGACGGCCGCTGCTGTTGGTGTTGGGAGCTATATACATATATTTTTTGTTGGGCTCAACCAAATGCCTTCCAATCATCGTGGGAACTCATATCAACTCTGATCTTTCATGGCCCAAACTCTTCTCCCCGCCGTCCTGCATAAACTTTTGCTAAAGGCTATAACCATCATGGTTTCAAGATTCTCAGCACGTTTTCGCGATATGGCGGTCTTATTATGCCCTTCTCGGTTACTATGGCTGTTACGAGCTCGGGCGGAGTGACGTCGAAGGCTGGGTTCAAAACCTTGACGTCTATGGTTATGGGCTTCCCATTCACCTCGAGAACCTCCTTTGGATCCCTGCTCTCTATAGCCACCTGATCCGAGGTGGACTGCAAGTCGAATGTTGAAGTTGGCGCCGCCACGTAGAAGGGTATCGAAAACCTGCTGGCAACCACTGCCACAGTCAAGGTCCCTATCTTGTTCACCACGTGTCCATCCCTCAACACCCTGTCGGCGCCGACTATCACCTTGTTCACGATGCCTCGGCTCATGACGTAGCCCACCATGTTGTCGGTTATTAGCGTAACGTCTATGCCGTCCCTCTTCAACTCGTAGACCGTCAATTTAGCCCCCTGAAGTCTAGGCCTGGTCTCCGTGGCTATGACCCTCACCCTCCTGCCCTTCGCCACGGCGCTCCTGATGATGCCTAGCGCCGTCCCATAACCAACCGTGGCTAGGGCACCCGCACTCCGCCAGCTGAGCTTAGAGCCCAAGCTGTTTGCAGTGCGTGAGAACCACGTCACCTTCATCTATTAGCTGGGCACCAATCTCACCCATCCTTCGATTTGCCTCCACGTCCTCCTCAGCCATCTTCAAGGCCTCCTTAACTGCGAGGCTCCGAGCCTCCTCAACGGTTTCAGCGCCTCTGATCACGGCAAGCATCCTTTCAACAGCCCAAAACAGGTTCCTAGCTGTGGGTCTAGAGCTTGAAAGCAGCTTTGCAGCCTCCTCTACGCTTCTCCTAAGCTCGCCTAGCTCGTTGGCTTTTGAGCGTATAACCGCCAACGCGATGCCCATAGCGGCGGCCACCCCGATGGCTGGGGCACCCCTAACGGTCATGTTCTTGATGGCCTCGGCTACTTCCTCAACGCTCCTGCACTCAACATACCTGCACTCCCATGGCAAGGCGTTCTGATCTAAAAGCCTGACTACATCGCCGTGGAGCTCAACGGTTCTAACATCAAAAAACACTCGTGAACACCCGGTACTAAACTGCGAGTAGGGTGATTTAAAAAGTGAACCATACCATCAAGTTTTTAAATACCCGCTTTCAACCAGAAAACTAAGCGGGCGGGGGTTCCCGAGTCCGGACAAAGGGGCGGGACTTAAGATCTCTACGCGCTTGAGGTTAGATGTTCGAGCTAAGCGATCCCGTGGCGTAGGCCTGCGTGGGTTCGAATCCCACCCCCCGCACCAATACCTCTAGTTCTGGTGCGGTTCACATAAGCCCAACTTTTAAGTTTTCAGGTACAGAGTTTAATGTGACTGCGGATATACATGATTATGCTGGTAGACTTAAAAGAGCCAGAGAGAGGCTAAGCAGGCTGGAGAACAGCAGCCTACTACTATCATTCATAGATCATTTGAGCGCTCTTGGATTATCGGCTGGCAGGGTTGCCAAGTACGCTAACCTATTGTGCATGCTGATGAAGAACTATTTATTCGACCCGGCTAAAGCTGATAGGCGCATTGTCGAGCGCGTAATAGCTTGGATAAACAGCTCAGCCATACAAGTCATCAACTCTTGAAGATCCTTGTTAGGAAGCTGGTTCAGTATGCTAAATATAGTAACTGCGGGCGAGGTGTGTCAGTGTCGCCGAAGGTCCCGTGGTTCAGCAGTGAGAAGGACAGCAGGGTTAAGCCCGAGATGCTCTTGTAGCTTGAGGATGTTAAGGCCATGATTAACGCCGCCAGAACTAGCGGGATAGGACGCTGATATCAGCCCTGTTGGAGGCGGCGCTTGGGCCAAGCGAACTGTTAACTATGAATGTTGGAAGCTTCTAGACGAACAGGCGGGCTAGGAATATTAGCTTCCCGCCTAGAACTCCTAAGTAGGGGACCCATGTACGAGGTGTATCCCTACGATTTAGGGTACGAAGGAACTATATGGCGGCCGCCCAGCGAGGCGAGCAGCCTCATAATTCAGGCCACGGTTGGATGCTCTTGGAACGCGTGCACCTTCTGCGGAAACTACAAGGACCGCAAGTTCATGGTTAAACGTCCCGATGATATATTTGCCAGCATAAGGTTGGCCAAGGCGCTTTACGGCGATCGCGTGAGGAGGGTTTTCCTAGCTGACGGCAATGCGCTTGCAATGCCCACGGAAGAGCTGTTGGCAGTCCTAGAGGTCTTAAAGAAGGAGTTTCCGAGGCTTGAGAGGGTTAGCTGCTACGGGGGACCCCTCGACGCGCTGCGTAAGACTCGAAGCGAACTTCAAGAGCTATGCGATCGGGGGCTAAAGCTGGTTTACCTTGGGGTTGAGTCTGGGGACGACGAAGTGCTCAAGAAGATTAACAAGGGGGTAAGCTCAGCCGGAATGGTTGAGGCGTGCAGGAAGCTTGTGGAGTCAGGCTTAAAGCTCTCGGTGACCGTTATACTTGGGTTGGCCGGCAAGGAAGGAAGCCATAGGCACGCCGTCGAGACTGCCAAAGTCTTAAACCGCGTTGACCCCCACTACTTGGCTCCGCTGACGCTCATGATAGTTCCGGGAACCCCGCTACATCAAGAATACGCCCGTGGCTTCTTCAAGCCGCTTACGCCACTCGAAACGCTTGTGGAGCTTAAGGTGCTGGTGGAGCACTTGGAGCTGACAGAGTGCATCTTCAGGTGTAATCACGCTTCAAACTATCTCCCAGTCGGAGGGGCGCTTCCAGGCGACAAGGCCGAGATCCTGAGGCTCCTCGGCGAGGTAATAGAAAAGATACAGTGCAACCCGGAGTTGGAGAGGAGAATCTTGAAGCCTGAAAGCCTAAGAGCACTTTAACGCCTTCAGTAAAGTATATTTACCGCCATTTTGTTCTCTCTTTTCACAAATAAGCTGTAAAGAAAGAGTGGCTGCCATGTCTCAGGAGTTCAGACACATAGTTAGAATAGCCGGCGTGGACCTGGATGGAGGACTAAACATCGAGGAAGGCTTATCCAAGATTAGAGGTGTAGGTCATACTCTAGCTAGATCCATAGTTAATGTACTTGGCATGGACAGGAGCACCAGGTTAGGTTACATAACCGATGCTATGATCAAGAAAATTGAAGAGGTGCTGGCTGACCCCCCCAGATACGGGATACCTCTCTGGGCGCTCAACAGGCAGAAGGACGTCAAGACTGGGGGATCCAAGCTTCTCTTAGGGTCTGACCTGGTGCTCGCGGTTAGGGAAGACGTGGACAGGCTTAAGAGGATTAGGTGCTGGCGCGGCGTTAGACACGCCTTAGGCCTTAAGGTTAGGGGGCAATGCACGAGGACTACTGGCAGGGTAGGGTTAACCGTAGGCGTCAAGAAGAAGCCTAAAGCGTAAAGGGTGATGATATGGGTGATCCCAAGAAGCCCAAGAAGACGTGGAGGGCCCCCCTCCACCCGTGGAAGAGGGATGCCTTGAGAAGGGAGATGGAGCTCGTTGGGCTCTACGGCCTCAGGAACAAGCGCGAGCTCTGGAAAGCCGTAAGCACCCTCAGGAACTTCAGACATCAAGCTAGGAGGCTTCTCGCTCAGAGGGATGAGAAGCAGGTAAATGATCTGTTAGCTAAGCTTAGCAGGTTTGGCCTTTTACCCCCAAACTCAACGCTTGATGACGTCTTATCTTTAAAGATCGAGGACATCCTGGAGAGGAGGCTTCAAACCATAGTGTTCAGGAAGGGGCTAGCGAAAACCATGTATCAAGCCCGCCAGCTGATAATCCACAGGCATGTGGCGATAGGCGGAACCGTGGTGACAACCCCTAACAGGCTCCTCACCGTGGAGGAGGAGAAGCTCGTCCGATTGATAGGAGTCCCCATTACCGTTGAAGGTAAGGGAGGTGGATGACCACGTCGTCTCCTCAAGCTCAGCGGCAACAGCCTAAAACATTGAACTGGGGCGTAGCCTGGATATACGCAAGCTTCAACAATACGATAATCCTCATAACTGATCCAACAGGTGCCGAAACCGTTGCCAGGGCCTCGGGTGGCATGGTTGTGAAGGCCGATAGAGAGAAGCCCTCGCCCTACGCTGCAATGATAGCTGCCAGCAGGGCGGCGAGAACAGCTATGGATAGAGGCATAAACGCCGTTCACATAAGGGTTAGAGCGCCCGGAGGCAGCGGGCCCAAGATACCGGGGCCTGGAGCTCAAGCTGCGATAAGGGCCTTGGCAAGGGCTGGAATGGTTATAGGCAGCATAGAGGACGTCACGCCGATACCGCACGACCACGTGAGGAAGCCGGGCGGTAGGCGCGGCAGGAGGGTCTAGGACGAAAGGGCGTGCAATGGTATGCGCATAGAGGTTCTCGAGAGAAACGAAAATGAGCTGCGCCTACTGATCAAGGGTGTCAGCGTGGCATTTATGAATGCTTTGAGGAGGACGGCTATAGCTGAGGTGCCGGTAATGGCGATAGAGGACGTGGTTGTCTTGGTGAACAGCTCACCGCTATTCGACGAGGTTATAGCTCACAGGCTCAGCCTCGTACCGTTGACGACCCCTAGGGAGGGGTACGTTATGCCCAAGGATTGCGAGTGCGGAGGGTCTGGATGTCCAAAGTGCCAGGCTAGGCTTTACCTCGACGTAAAGGCGGATGGCCCGCTTGTGGTCTACGCCGAAAACATGCTGTCAGATGATCCTGGGGTTAGGCCGGTTTACGGCAACACGCCGATAGTAGTGCTGGAGATGGGTCAAGCGCTGACGCTCGAAGCGTACGCCCAGCTAGGGCTTGGGAAGGATCACGCCAAGTGGCAGCCAGTATCCGCCTGCAGCTACAAGTATTGTCCTGAAATAACGGTGGAGAAGGGGCTCTGCGATGGTTGCGGCGGATGCGTTGACGCCTGTGTTAGGGGCGTCCTGAAAAGTGAAGGCAGCTCGGTGAGCGTTGAGGATCAGTTGAAGTGCACTCTCTGTGGGGACTGCGCTGAGTCGTGTCCGAAAGGAGCCATCAAAGTTAATAAAATTAACGATGCCTTCGTGTTCTACGTGGATTCCACGGGGACCATGCCCCCAGAGGAAGTTTTAATCAGGGCCTCGGATGTACTCCTCAATAAAGTGAGGCAGTTTGAAGATGCTTTGGTGAGGTTGGGATGAGGGAGGTTAGGGCAACAAGTATAGTTACTCGGAGAGCCCTCACTTTGCTGAGGAGGGCTTACAGGCAACAGCATGCGAGGCTTTGGAGGGACCTAGCGGAGAGGATTAACAGGCCGAAGAGGAAGAAGATATCTGTGAACCTCAGCAGGATAAACAGGTATGCTGGGAGGGGCGAGGTTGTTGTCGTGCCTGGGAAAGTCTTGGGGGCTGGCACCATTGATCACCCGGTAACTGTTGCAGCCTTAGCATTCTCCAGGGCGGCCAAGGAGAAGATAATAAAGGTCGGTGGAAGGGCCTTGACCATTGAGGAGCTCGTAGCTGAGAACCCCTCCGGCACCAACATCAAGATTATAGGGTGAGCTGCAGTATGATGAGCCAATTAGTTGTTGATGCTGAAGGCCAGATCTTGGGCAGGATGGCTAGCATAATAGCCAAGCAGCTATTAATGGGTGAAAGAGTGGTTGTGGTCAACGCAGAAAAAACGGTTGTTTCTGGTAGAAAGCGTTCGCTGCTGCGCGAATACGAAGAGTACGTTCTATCCAAGAAAACTTGGAAGATGCCGGAGAAGGGACCCAAAAAGCACCGCAGACCTGATATAATTGTTAAGAGGACTGTGAGGGGGATGCTCCCCTACAAGCAGGGAAGGGGGTTGGCCGCCTATAAGAACCTGAAGGTCTACGTTGGTGTGCCCCAAGAGTACGCCAACCTACCAAAGGTTAAGTACCCTCAGGCCGATGTTTCCCGTTTGGCTGGAAGATACGTGTTTTTAGGCGAGCTTTTGAAGGAGGTTGGATGGAGCCTTGAGCGCAACCACTAGAACAGTGCTGGCGAGCGGAAGCAGGAAGACAGCCCTGGCGAGGGCCACGATAAGGCCGGGCAAGGGAAGGGTGTTCGTGAATGGCAGGCCGCTTGAGGTCCTCGAGCCGGAGGCCGCCAGATGGAAGATAATGGAGCCGCTCCTCTTGGTGGAAGACCTGAAAAACCTCGTGGACATAGATGTAAACGTTAGCGGCGGCGGCTTCATAAGTCAGGCCGTTGCCTCGCGCATTGCAATAGCAAGAGGTCTCGTGGAGTTCTTTAAGGACAGGCCGGAGGTCAGGCAGACACTCTTAAGCTACGATAGGTACCTGCTTGCGGGAGACCCCCGAGAAACGGAGCCCAAGAAGCCCCGTGGTAGATCGGCCAGAGCTAAGAGGCAGAAGAGCTATAGATAAAGTGGTAGTTATGGTTATAATACCTGTAAGGTGCTTCACCTGCGGTAAGCCTATAGGACACCTCTACGAGGAGTTCAAGAAGCGCGTGGAGATAGGTGAAGATCCAAAAAAGGTGCTTGACGAACTCCACGTTAAGAGGTATTGCTGTAGGCGCATGTTAATAAGCCACGTGGACCTCATCTACGAGGTCCTGAAGTTCAAGAAGTCCTCCGTCTAGCGGAGCGTGCTCGCATTTGGTGGAGACTGCAATAGAGGATGTTTACGCTCGAAAAGTCTTTGACAGCAGAGGCAACCCAACCATAGAGGTTGACGTTGTAACCGTTGATGGGTTCGGCCGCGCCTCAGCGCCTTCTGGTGCTAGCACGGGGAGGCATGAGGTTGTCGCCTTCCCCAAGGGGGGAGTTGACGATGCTGTGAGGATAGTTAACGAGGACGTGGCTGAGAGGATCATAGGCATGGACGCCCTAGATCAAGCCGCTGTCGACTTCATGCTCCATGAAGTGGATGGGACTGAAAACTTCTCGAGGATTGGAGGTGCTGCTGCTTTGGCTGTTTCGATGGCCACAGCTAAGGCTGCAGCCTCATCCTTCGACATGCCCCTATTCCAGTATATAGGTGGCCTATTCGCGACGCAGTTGCCCTACCCCCTAGGCAACGTCATAGGTGGAGGCAGACACGCTGGGGACAAGACGCCTAACATTCAGGAGCTGCTGGTAATCCCGGTTGGCGCGAAAACCTACGCTGAGGCGGTCGACGCGTGCTTCAAGGTTCATAGGGAGGCGGGCAAGATAATCGGTGCTTCAAACCATGGTTTTGCAGGCGGCAGAGGGGACGAGGGGGCTTGGGCCGCCAACCTTTCAGACGAGGAGGCCATTCTCACCTTGGTGAAGGCGTGCGACAAGGTGGAGAGCGACATCGGGTGCCGAATAGTCATCGGCATAGACGTCGCAGCCTCCAGCTTGTGGAGGGATGACAAAGGAGGATACTGGCTTAGGAGGGAGGGGAAGCTTAGAGGCCGAGAGGAGCACATCAACTTCATGCTGGAGATCGTGGATAAGTATGATGTAAGGTACCTCGAAGATCCGCTCCACGAAGACGACTTCGAGGGGTTCAGCGAACTCGTGAAGGCGGTAGGGCATAAAGTTCTCGTCTGCGGCGACGACCTCTTCACCACAAACCCCGCCAGAATCGCTAAGGGGATAGAAGTCGCGGCCGCCAATGCGGTTATAATAAAGCCAAACCAGGTGGGAACGCTTTCAGACGCCTACGAGGCGGTGAAGGCTTCCCGGAGGGGTGGGCTCACCCCAGTTATCTCGCATAGGTCCGGCGAAACTGAGGATGCGTTTATAAGCCATTTAGCAGTTGGCTTAAGGTGCCCAATCATAAAGACCGGCATATTAGGCGGAGAGAGAATGTCAAAGCACAACGAGCTCCTCAGGATAGAGGAATCATTGGAAAACGTTAAAGCTATGGCTGAGCTTCCTATCCACTTAAGGCGGTAGGTGGAGAAGTTGGCCTCACAACAACAGAAGGACTTATTGATACCACGGGACGAATACTTGAAAGCCGGAGTGCATGTAGGAACGCACATAAAGACGGTTGCCCTGAAGCCGTTCATATACAAAATAAGGCCTGATGGCCTATGCGTCATAGACCTGGGGAAGACCGATGAGAGGATAAGGGTTGCGGCTAAGATGATTTCAAGGTATAACCCTCCGAAGGTCGTTGTGGTTTCCTCTAGACAATACGGCTTCCAGTGCATAGAGGAATTCGCAAAGACAACTGGGTCAACGGCAATTCCAGGACGCTTCATTCCAGGAACCTTTACCAACCCGAAGCTCCCCTTCTACATGGAGCCCGAGCTGCTCTTAGTAACCGATGCGAGGGCTGACGAGCAGGCCATAAGCGAGGCTGCCGAAATTGGCATACCGATAATAGCGCTCTGCGATACGGACAACGAGGCGGCATTCGTTGACTTGATAGTACCAGTCAACAACAGGGGTAGGAAGTCGCTGGCGCTTGTTTACTGGCTTCTAGCACGCCAAGTGCTCAGGGAGAGAGGCATAATTCCACCTGATGGAGATTTGACTGTCCCGGTTTCAGAATTTGAGGCTAAGGTGATGGTTGAGGCCTACTTCGAGGAAAGCTAAAAGAGATAGCTAAATACCCTATTTCTCTAGGTGCCGAGTTTTGCCTAGAACTAGGTATCCAGCCGTGGCTGGTTTCTTCTATGAGGGCGACCCGGACTCCCTCAAGAAAAGGTTGGGGTGGTGCTTCAAGCATAGGCTGGGGCCGGGCTCCCTCCCTAATGTGGGGAGGGGTGAAAGAAGCATAGTTGGCTTGGTCTCCCCTCACGCGGGCTACATGTATTCGGGCCCTGTGGCGGCGCACTCCTATTACGAGCTGGCCTTGGACGGGAAGCCGGACATAGTTGTTATACTTGGCCCCAACCACACCGGCTTGGGCTCCGGAGTATCCATAGTTGACTCTGGAACTTGGAAGACGCCGCTGGGGGTTGTGGAGGTCAACAGCGAGGTGGCCAGGAAGATCGCGAGGAACAGCGAGCTCATATCAGTTGACTACCTAGCCCACGAGCAGGAACACTCCATAGAGGTTCAGCTTCCCTTCTTGCAGTACCTGTACGGCGATGACTTCACAGTGGTGCCCATATGCATGATGCTGCAGATGAGGGATGTGTGCCTCGACGTCGGCAGGGCCATCGCGGAGGCTGTGAAGGAAGAGAACGCCGTTATAATAGCTTCAACGGACTTCACCCACTACGAACCTCACGATAGCGCCCATGAAAAGGACGGAAAGGTTTTAAAGGCGATAGCAAGCTTAGACCCCGAAAGCTTGCTGAGGCTTGTTGAGGCTTTACCGGTGTCCATGTGCGGCCCCGGACCGGTCGCAACCATGCTGTACGCCGCTAAGCGCTTGGGTGCTTCAACTGCGAGAATACTCAGCTATGCGACGTCAGGCGACGTCACGGGCGATAAGCATGCAGTTGTCGGTTATGGCGCTGTAAAAGTAGAGAAGAAACCATGAGCTTCGAACTCTACGTTCCAACATGCATAATAGGGCAGGCTATCGTCCACCGCAGCCAGCCAGCGCTGTGCTACAACTCGCGCAACAATAGGCTTTCACTATCGGTTAAGCCAGGCTTAAGAAGCGTGGAAGTGATGGGCTTGGGTGTCTTCTCCGACTACGTGAAGAGAAGGGTTGAAGGCTTCTTGAAGCGCATTGAAGGAGGGCTGAGCATTCAATGTTCTGGACCGATGCACCCCATGGATGCACTAATATCAACGCTCCACGCGACTCTAAGCGCCGGGTTGGATGGCGAAGTCCACGGGGTGTCTAGGATGCTGCGGATAAATTATGGGAGGGCTAAGCTCACTCTAAGGGCCTTGAAGGCTAAGGGCGTAATGGCATACCGTGAAGGAGAGAGGGCTCTGAACCTACAAGATTATTTTCCTTGGAGGATGGGCTTGGCCTTGAAGCCGCCCTTCAGGTTCAGGCTTCCTCGCGATGAAGGCCTCGAGGAATCCCTTGACGTTATCATCCACGCTTTGGGTAGACTTGTGGTGGCAGCGGCAAGATCTATATCGGATGGCGATTTCAAGCTCTTCGGGAGGGCTCTGGAGAGGTACAGCAGGATAAGCATCGCGTTGTCTGGGCTTCCGGCAACTATGATGAGGACGCATAAGCTCCTCAACGGGCTTAAAGGTGTGGCTTGCAAGGTGGACGAAGACTTCAAGGGCTTTATGCTGTTCAGCGAGGGCGAAGAGGAGCTTCGCGAAGCCTTAAATGCTGTCGGGAAAATGGGTTTCAGGGTTGCCTTATTGAGGTGTTAACATGGACTTATCCGTGGTGAAGTTTGGGGGAAGCGCAATCACGGTTAAGGAGAAGGCCTTCACTATCAGGAGGAGGGCCGTCGAGAACCTCTGCAGGCAAATCGTAGATTATGAGCTTAAAGGGGGTAAAGCCATAGTAGTTCACGGCGGAGGATCGTTTGGGCACCCAGTAGCATTGAGGTATGGGTTGAACGGTGGGCTAAAAGGCGATGAAGCGCATCGCGGGATTGCCTTAACGCGGCTGGCGATGAGGAGGCTGAACGAAAAAATAGTGAGGGCGTTTCTGAGATTAGGCGGCAAAGTCTACACAGTTGAGCCCTCCTCCTCCTTTATCCTCAAAGACGGCGGGGTAAGCCGCTTCTTTGTCGAAGCAGTAAACGCGGCGCTGAAAAGCGGGTTTACCCCCATCCTTCACGGCGACGTCGTCCTAGATGAGGGGGAGAGGGGGGTTTCAATACTTTCAGGCGACGTTATAGCATCGCTCCTAGCCTTAAAGCTTAAGGCCGACAAGCTAGTCTTCGTCCTCGATGTTGAGGGAATATACTCCGACAACCCGAAGGAAAACCCAAATGCCAAGCCCTTAAGGGTGCTAACCAAGGATTTTGAGGGTAAAGTCAGGATATGCGGGGCGCCCGACGCTACAGGGGGCCTCGCGAGGAAAATACGGGAGGCCTTTAAAGCCTACGACGGCGGCGTCGGACGCGTGTGCTTCGTGGGATGGCGCGGGGACGACCTGCTAAAGGCCTTGAGGGGGCTGGAGTTTAACGGCACGATAGTAGGGGGTTAAGCCGTTGAGCCCTATAGTCGACCGGAAGCTTGAACACATAAACGTATGCCTCGAAAAGGACGTCGAAATGCACCGTAACACGAGCGGCTTCGAGGACGTGTGGTTAGTGCACCGTTGCCTCCCCGAACTGGACCTTGACGATGTTAAGCTTGAAACGGAGTTCCTAGGCTTCAAGCTGAGGGCTCCGCTAATGATTTCAGCGATGACCGGCGGCCACCCTAAAGCCAAGATCATAAACGAAGTCCTAGCTGAAGTAGTTGAAGAGATGGGTTTAGCCATGGCCGTGGGAAGCCAGAGGGCGGCACTAATCGATGGCAGACTCGCCGATACGTTCTCCGTGGCGAGGAGAAAGGCTCCCACGGCCTTTCTAGTTGCGAATATAGGTGCAGCTCAGCTTATCTCCGATTTAAGTCCAAGCGATATTCGCCGGGCGGTTGAAATGATAGATGCCGATGCGCTAAACGTGCATTTGAACCCAACGCATGAATTCTCCCAGCTCCGCGGGGAGCCGCGGTTCAGGGGGGTATTGCAGGCCATTCGGAAGGCTGCGGAGAGCATCGACGTTCCGGTGATAGCTAAGGAGACGGGCTGCGGCGTCTCGCGTGAAGATGCCGTTAGGCTGGTTGAAGAGGCAAACGTTAAGGCGATAGAAGTGGCTGGGGCGGGCGGAACAAGCTGGTGTAAAGTCGAGGTGTACAGGTCTCAAATGCACGGCGAACAGTTGAAGGCGAGGATCGCTGATGTGTTCAGCGAGTGGGGGATACCCACGGCGCTCAGCGTGGTTGAAGTCAAGAGCTCCGTTGACGTGCCGGTGATAGCTTCAGGGGGCATAAGAAGCGGGTTGGACTGCGCGAAGGCCCTAGCCATAGGTGCAGACTTGGCGGGCGTGGCTCTACCCGCATTGAGGGCGGCAGTGGAGGGCGGAGAGGCTCTGAGGGCCATGCTTACAGTATTTATCGAGCAGTTGAGGGCAGCGATGTTTCTAACAGGCTCCCGAGGTCTGCGGGAGCTGAGGAGGGCGGATGTGGTCGTGTTGGGAAGGGTCAGGGAGTGGATTCAGGCAAGAGGAGTCGACTTAGACGGGTACTTGAAGGTGAGGAGGACGCTATGAGCTTCCCTGAAGACGTTGTCAAGCTCGTGAAGAAACATGCCTACCTGAACGCCTATGAGCATGGCGGCAAAGCCTCCCAAGGCCCGGTCCTCGGGAAGATCTTGGCTGAGAGGCCGGAGCTGAGGAGCAAAGTCAAGGAATTGGTGAAGCTGGTCGCCGAAGTCATTGACGAAGTTAATGGTATGGGGTTTGCGGAAGTAAAGAACAAGGTTGAAACGGAGTACCCGGAGGCTCTATCCAAGAAAAGGGAGGCCGTTGAGAAGGTTCTTCCTCCCCTGCCCAACGTCGACAAGTACAAGCTGGTAGTTACGAGGTTTGCGCCGAACCCGGATGCCCCCCTTCACCTCGGAAGCCTAAGACCCCTAATCATCTCGTACGAGTACGCTAGGGCGTATAAGGGAAAGTTTATCCTCAGATTCGACGACACGGACCCAAAGACAAAGAAGCCAATGCCTGAAGCCTACGAGTGGATCAAAGATGACATGTCGTGGCTTGGAATAAAGCCGGACCAAGTTATCTATCAATCCGATAGGCTTGAGATATACTACGATGTGGCCAGGAGGCTCCTGGAGTTGGGGGGAGCATACGTATGCACGTGCAGCGCTGAGAGGTTCAAGGCTTTAAGGGACTCTGGCAAGCCATGCCCCTGCAGGGAGCTGGATCAAAGCGAGCAGCTCGCCAGGTTTGAAGGCATGCTGCTGCGCAGGTATGGAGAGAAGGAAGCCGTCGTCAGGGTGAAGACTGACCTGAATCATCCCGACATGTCCGTGAGGGAGTGGGTGGCCCTCAGGGTAATAGATGTGGAGGGAAACCCACATCCAAGGGTTGGGGATAGGTACTTCGTTTGGCCCACCTACAACTTTGCATGCGCCGTTGACGACTACTTGTTGGAGGTAAGCCACATTCTCAGAGCCAAGGAGCACGTCACGAATACCGTTAAACAGAGGTACATCTTTGAATACATGAAGTGGAGGTTTCCCGAAGCAATACACTTCGGGAGACTTAAGCTCGCAAACATAGTGTTAAGCAAGTCCCAGATAAGCAGGGGCATCGCTAAAGGAGAGTTCTTGTGGTGGGATGATCCGCGCCTAGGAACAATAATGGCCGTTAGGAGGAGGGGCATACTGCCGGAGACCCTGAAGGAGGTCATACTTCACGTCGGCGTCAAGACATCGGAGGCATCGCTCAGCTGGGAGAACATTTACTCAATCAATCGGAGGCACCTCGACCCTAAAGCTGACAGGTACTTCTGCGTTTTAGACCCAGTGCTCCTGATAGTTGAAGGGGCGCCCGGACGCTTCGTGGCGAGACCACCCTTACACCCCGATTATCCTGAGAGGGGCTTCAGGGAGTTAGAGGTGAGGGCTGAGGACTGTGGAGTCAAGGTGTATATATCTAGGAGGGATGTGGAACTCTTCAAGGGAAAGAACATCGTCAGGTTAATGTCGCTCTTCAACGTTGAGTCTAAGGAGATAGTAGGCGACACGGTATACTCGGCTTACCGAAGCGAATGCGTTGAGGATGCCTCTCATCTTAAGGCGCCGATAATACAGTGGGTTCCACTCCACGATAACGTTGACGTCGAGGTCATGATGCCCAACGCCGCGGTGTCGAGAGGTGTGGGAGAGGCAAGCCTCAGCAACTTAGAGGTTAACTCAATCATTCAGTTCGTGCGGGTTGGCTTTGCGAGGCTTGACGAAAAGGGGAAGGGACGCGTCAGGTTTTACTTTGCCCACGAGTAACCCTTGAAGCTAAACCTTTAATAATGGGGTCCCTGAAAGAGAAGGTTGCTTAACCCCATGAATCGATGACATGAGGAGGTGAGGATTTTATGTCTAAACCAAAGTACGTGAGGTTTGAGGTGCCGCCTGAGCTGGCCAACAAAGCGTACGAAGCGGTCAAGCTAGCAAAGGAAACGGGCAAAGTGAAGAGGGGAACCAACGAGGTTACCAAGGCAGTTGAGAGGGGCATAGCGAAGCTGGTGGTCATAGCGGAGGACGTCGATCCCCCAGAGGTCGTAATGCACCTGCCGCTGCTATGCGAGGAGAGGAAGGTGCCATACGTGTACGTTCCAAGCAAGGACAAGCTCGGCGAAGCCACGGGCATTGATGTGAGGTCTGCGTCGGCAGCTATAGTAGAGGTGGGTCAAGCCAAAGAACTAGTCGACGAGATTGTAGTTAAAGTGAACGAGGTGAAGGCCAAAGCAGGTTTACCCACAACAGCGGTGCCGCAGGAGGCAACTAAGGGAGAGGAGGCGGAGTCGAAGCCAGCCAAGAAGCCAAAGAAGAAGGAGAAGCAGGCTTAGCGCTTTTAAGGTCAACGCGGAGTAAGCTTCCTAGCCTCTCTTTCTGTTTCCCTAAGCATCAAAACGTCTCCCAACCTAACAGGCCCCTTAACGTTCCTTGTTATTATCCTGCCCTTATCGGGGCCATCCAGTATCCTACACCTCACTTGGATTACTTCCCCCGTTACCCCTGTTCTACCTATCAACTGGACGACCTCAGCCGGCGTTGCCTCATCACTTGAGCTCACGGACACCACTCCTAGGAGGTTAGCATCTTACATATTGATAAACTTCTCTCTCCAACAGCTGCGCGGAGCCCATGAAGGGAAGCCTCGCCATTTTTATAAGAGAGCATGAAGTAGAAGTGGGGTGCGGTGTTGAAAATGCTTAGGGCCTTAAACTGCACGTTCTGCGGTAGAAGCATTCCAAGCGGCACTGGAGTCATGTATGTGAAGAGGGATGGCAACATACTTTACTTTTGCTCGAGCAAGTGCAGGAAAAGCATGCTATACTTGAGGAGGAACCCGGCTAAGTCCAAGTGGACGAAAAGCACTAGGAGGACGTATAAGTGATGGCTACCGAGAGAACCTTAATAATAGTAAAGCCCGGAGCGGTGAAGAGGGGCCTCATAGGCGAGGTTCTCTCAAGGCTTGAGAGGAAGGGCCTAAAGATATCCGGGTTAAAGATGCTATGGATTTCGAGAGAGGAGGCTGAGAAGCTCTACTCAGTTCATAGAGGCAAACCCTTCTACGAGGAACTCATAAGGTACATAACTTCGGCCCCTGTGGTTGTGGGGGTTATTGAAGGCGACGACGCGGTGAAAGTTGTCAGAAGGGTTATAGGCTCAACGGACCCCAAAGAGGCCTCGCCCGGAACCATCAGGGGCGATTACGGCTTATCTGTGACTCAGAACATAATTCACGCCTCCGACAGCAAGGAAAACGCTGAAAGGGAGATAGCTATCTTCTTCCGGGAAGGAGAGATACTCGAGTATTCAAGGGCCGACGAGGCTTGGCTCTAGGCTTGCAGCCTTGATGTTGATGCCCCCAAAGCCAGGGCATCCCAGACGATGGATTTGAGCTAATCATCTCCACGTTTTTACGATGAGGGCTGCGGTCTCTAGTCGACAGGTTAAAGAGAGGCTTCTTCGCTTCATCTAGCAGCTTAAACTAGGGGGAGGTGCTAAAGCTTGAGCAACATTTCCGAGGGCAGGAGGATTAGGTCGCCAATACTTTGCGTCCTAGGGCACGTGGATGTGGGCAAAACGCTTCTCCTCGATAAGATCAGGGGAACCGCAACGATGTTCAGGGAGGTGGGGGCCATGATGTCGGCGCCTCGCGGCGCTGCATGGTAGACCCAGCACATTGGCGCCTCCTTTTTACCTTGGTCTACGCTCGAGAAGATGTGCGGAAACCTACTTCAGAGCATAAAGGTCGACATCAAGATACCCGGCTTCTTGGTTATAGATACACCAGGCCACGGGGTCTTTGTAAACCTTAGAAGGAGGGGTGGTTCGATAGCCGACATGGCCGTCCTAGTCATAGATATACTTGAAGGATTTGAGGAGATAACGCATGAATGCCTTGAGATTCTGAAAGCACGAAGAGTGCCTTTCGTCGTGGCCGCCAACAAGATAGACAAAATCCCCGGATGGATTGAAGGGGAGTTCAGGCCCTTCGTTGAAGCTGTTAAGCATCAACCACCTCACGTTCAGAAGAGGCTTGACGAGCTCGTGTACAGCATAGTGGCTAAGTTTGAGGAGCTCGGCTTTCAAGCCGACAGATACGATAGGGTAAGGGACTTCACGAGGACGGTCGCCGTTATACCTACAAGCGCAAAGAGCGGCGAAGGAATACCTGATCTACTGCTCGTGCTGGCTGGATTATCCCAGAGGTACATGATTAAGAAGCTCTACGTCAGCGATGCGCCAGCTAAAGGCGTCGTGTTGGAGTGCAGGGATGTGACCGGTCTGGGCACGGTTGCCGATGTTATAATTTACGATGGTGTCTTGAAGAGAGATGACACGGTGGTTCTAGGTGGCGTTGAAGGGCCTATTGTGACTAGGATAAGGGGCATATTGATGCCGAAGCCTATGGATGAAATGAGGGATCCCGAGGACAAGTTCAAGAGCGTCGACGAAGTCGCCGCAGCGGCCGGGGTTAGAATAGTGGCGCCCGGTCTTGGCGAGGCCATGGCTGGAGGACCTATATTCTCGGCGAGGAGTCAGGCTGACGTGGAGGCTGCCGTAAGACTGGTATCCGAGGAGATATCGAAAATCAGGGTTACAACTGACGTTCTAGGTGTCGTGGTGAAAGCGGATACTCTAGGTTCACTGGAGGCGCTGGTCTCAAGGTTGCGGGAGCTTGGAGTTCCGGTGAGGATTGCAGATGTCGGCAAAATCTCGAAGAGGGATGTAATCGAGGCTACCATAACGAGGGACAAAGACCCCTATAGGGGTGTGATACTAGCGTTTAATGTGGATGCGTACCCTGATGCTAGGGAGGAGCTTGAAAGCAGGGGGATACCGGTCTTCGCAAGCAACGTGATTTACAGGCTCATGGACGACTACTTAGACTGGGTTAAGAAGAGGATGGATGAAGAGAAGAGGCGGACCATGGCCTCAATGGTACTGCCCGGCAAAGCCCAGTTGCTGAAGGGCTACGTTTTCAGGAGGAGCGACCCAGCAATAGTCGGAGTCGAGGTTCTAGCGGGAAGATTGAAGTCCGGTTATCCAATCATTAACTCCAAGGGGAGGAGGCTGGGAACAATAATGCAGATCCAGGACCAGAAGAAGAGTATAAGCGAAGCCGTGGCAGGGCAGTCTGTCGCGATATCAATTAGGGGCGACGTGATCGTTGGAAGACACGTAGATGAGGGAGACTACGTCTACGTTGATGTACCCTTCGAGCACGCCAAAGCATTAAAAGAGAAGTTTTCGGATCAGCTGTCAAAGGAAGAGCTTGAGCTCCTAGAGGAGATATTAAAGATAAAGCGGGCGGCGGGAAGAACGTGAAGGCCCCTCTTTCTTCGAGGCATCAGCGTAGAAGAGCCCTTCGACCTCAAAGTTTTTAGCTGAGTCAATCGGTGAGTTCCCGATAAGGGGTGGATAGGAACGCCGGAGTTTAAGGTGGTAGTATCAGACCCGAAGACCGGGAAAGCGCAGCAGGTGTCTGTGAGCGGACCTCAAGCTAATGCGCTTATAGGACTTCGCATAGGCGATGAAGTGGATGGAACCATAATAGGGATGCCTGGGTTAAAGCTCGAAATACGAGGTGGAAGCGATAGGGGAGGAGCGCCCATGAGAGCGGAGCTACCCGGTCCCGTAAAGAAGAGGCTGTTGCTCAGCGAGGGGCCCGGCTTTAGGCCGAAGAAGAAGGGTTTAAGGAAGAGAAAGCTGGTTCGCGGAAACGTGGTAACCGATGATATAGTTCAAGTAAACATGGTAATAAAGCATGAGGGTGGATGAGTTGGCCGAGGGCTTGAGGATTCAGGCGGAGCTGAACATAGGCACTGCAGGTCACGTAGATCATGGGAAAACCACCTTGACGTGGGCGCTGTCCGGGGTGTGGGCTGCGAAGCACTCAGAGGAGCTTAGAAGAGGAATAACGTTGAGGCTGGGATATGCTGACACCATCGTGCTAAGGTGCCCTAAGTGTCCTCCACCTCAATGCTACACAACCTACGCCATGTCAGGCGAGACGTGCAAGCACTGCGGCTCCAAGCTCGAATTCGTAAGGAAGTACTCATTTGTGGATTGCCCAGGTCACGAAATTGCACGCCCATAATGGACGTGCAACGTGAAATGCTCATGGCTACGATGCTGGCGGGGGCAACGCTTTTCGACGGTGCAATCCTAGTAGTAGACGCAACGGTTCCATGCCCTCAACCCCAGACGAGGGAACACGTGAAGGCCTTGGAGATATTGGATATAAGGAACGTCGTGGTTGTGCAGAACAAGGTGGAAGTGGTTCCAAGGGAGAAGGTGCTCCAAAACTACAGGCAGATAAGGGAGTTTCTAGCCGACACCATACTCAGGGATGCACCCATAATACCCATCTCAGCACTTCACAGAGCAAACCTTGACGCTTTGCTCGAAGCCATAGAGAAGCACATACCGACGCCCAAGAGAGATCCAAACAAGCCCTTCAAGGCTCTGATAGCCAGGTCCTTTGACGTCAATAAGCCTGGCACGGCGCCAGAAGACCTCAAGGGTGGCGTGCTGGGGGGGTCTATAGTACAAGGCATTGCTAGGGTGGGCGACGAGATAGAGGTTAAGCCAGGCATCAGAATTGAGAGGGGCGGGGGAAGGGCAGAGTACGAGCCCCTTTTCAGCGAGATAGTGAGCTTGAAGGCCAGCGACATAGAATTAGAGGAGGCAAAACCAGGCGGCCTGATAGGCTTTGGAACTAAGCTGGACCCATCACTAACGAAAGCGGACTCGATGGCTGGTAGCATAATAGGCAAGCCCGGAACGCTTCCACCCGTACTAACGCAGGTAAACATGGAGTTGTCGCTTTTCGAGAGGGTCGTCGGGACAGTGGAGATGGCTAAAGTAGACAACGTTAAGCTCAACGAGGTCTTAATGTTGAGCGTTGGCACCACCGCTACGTTGGGCGTTGTGATCAAAGCGTCAAGGGATGTAGTGACTTTGAAGCTTCGAAGGCCTATATGCGCTGAGCCTGGGACAAGGGTGGCTGTAAGCCGCCAGCTTGAGGGTAGGTTCAGGCTTATAGGCTATGGAATCATAAAGTAGGAGGCCACAAACATAGTTGAAGTGCTCTTTGACACCAACCTTTTGATGATGATGTTTGAGAGGCCCATAAATATCGTAGGTGAAGTGGAGTCACTACTCGAAGTTAAAGTGGAACCGGTAGTCCTAAGGGCGCAGCTTATAGAGCTCGAAAACATATCGAAGTCGAGGAGGAGCAAAGCGTCGAAAATAGCGAGGACCTTACTAGACCTGATCCGGAGGAAGTTTAAAGTTGTTGAGGGGTTTGGCGCCACGGTGGACGATGCGATTGTGGATGTAGCCAAAAGGGGCCTCCTAATGGTGGCAACAAACGACTGGGAGCTAAGGCGGAAGCTTAGGGAAAACGGTGTAACAGTCATATACCTGAGGAGGGACGGGAAAATCATGGTTGAAGGCTGTGCGCCTTAGCTTTCGTGAAAAAGTTTATTACAAAAAGCTCTAAGGTCTCTACATTTACGCGAAACTTGTCTAGTGAAGAGTAGCGGTGAACTCACGATGTATTACTTGGCTACCATAATTGATGAGGTGAGGATACCTCCAGATAGGTTCAGCGAGGACCTCGAAAGCGTAGCCTTTGACAGTTTAAAGTCAGCTTATGAGGGGCTCGTGATAAAAGGTCTTGGAATAATCGTCGCCGTCTTGGAAGTGAAGGTTTCTCCGGAAGGCAGGATAATCCCTGGGGATGGCGCCACATACCATAAAGCCAAGTTTGATGCCCTGGTATTCTCCCCTATCGAAGGTGAAGTCGTGGAGGGAGAGGTAACCGAGGTGCTCGAGTTCGGCGCCTTCGTCCGGCTGGGTCCTGTAGAAGGCTTAGTCCACATATCCCAGGTTGCCGATGACTACATTTCATACGATAAAAAGAAGGGCGAGCTCCTCTGCAAGCAGCTTAGGCGCAAGCTGGCTAAAGGGGACTCCGTGAGGGCAAGAGTGGTGACCTTAAGCATGAGCGGAATGAAGCTCAACGAAGTCAAGGTGGGATTAACTATGAGGCAGCCGTTTTTGGGGAAGATAGAGTGGATAGAGGAGGACCTTAAAAAGGAGAAGGCAGCAAAGGTGAAGAAGGGTTGAGCAGGAAGTCCTCAGCTAGGTTTAAGTGCTGTTTGAAGTGCAGGCTTCTGCTTCAAAGCCAGGCGAACATATGCCCAAACTGTAAATCAGATAACTTCAGCTTCGACTGGAGCGGGCTGGTAGTGGTCTTCGACCCGGAGAACTCCGCTATAGCTAAGATGCTTAAAATAACGAAGCCGGGAAAATACGCTATAAAGTGCAGGTAGAGGGGCTTGAAGGTTAAAGCGTATAGAGTAAACGAAAAGCTTCGAGGCGAGCTCAGCAAACCGTGGGGTACGCTGTTAACCAACGAGGAGATAGCTTCAGGCGGGCTTGAAGAAGCCCTTCGGTTGTTGAGGCCCACTCTCGTTGTGACCGTGGGCGATGTGACGACACACCTCTTCTTGGAGAGGGGCATCGATGTGAGGGCAGCGCTGGTAGACATGAGGACGCTGAGAGGGCCTTACTGTTCAAGCTTGCTGAACAAACTACCCCTCACATGCGAGTTGGTGAACCCTCCGGGCCACATAATCTCTTCGGCGATGGAACACATAGTGAGGGCCGCCGATGTGGGCGGGCTACTTAAAGTGAGGGGAGAAGAGGACCTCCTCGTTATACCAGCGGTGCTGGCCCTCCCCGAGGGAGCCGTTGTAGCCTATGGTCAACCAAGGGTTGGGGTAGTACTAATAAGGGTGGATAAAAATAAGAAGGAGAAGGCTGAGGAAATGCTGAGATTGATGGAGGAGGTTGAGGTTGATGTCGATGCAGTACCAGGTTAAGGTGTTGAGAAGCGTTGATAACAAGGTGTTAAACAGGAAGGAGCTCGTACTTCATGTGGATCACTCGGGCTCCAAGACCCCTACTAGAGATGAAGTGAGGGGCCTAGTTTCGTCGATGCTTGGTGTACCATTAAACTTGGTGGTTGTCAAAAGCCTGAAAACCCTTTCGGGAACCAACGTTACCGAGGGACACATCCACGTGTACGGGGACGAGAAGGCCCTAGAAGATGTGGAGGCGAAGCACATCAAGCTGAGGAACTTCGGCAAGAAGGATGAAGAGTCGAAGGGCGAGGAAAAGAAGTAGCGGAGGACGATAATTGAAGGACCTCCTGGTTTTAGGGATAGAGTCCACAGCCCATACATTCGGTTGCGGAATAGTCAGCGGCGAAGGCGAAGTAGCAGCTGATGAGAGGAGTACCTACATCCCATCTAAGGGCGGTATACATCCTAGGGAGAGCGCTCAACACCATTCATCCGTGGCCCCCGGCCTAGTGAAGAGGGCGCTGAGTGCGTCGGGCTTAAGCGCGAATGATATAAGCGCCGTTGCCGTCGCGCTCGGACCTGGATTAGGCCCCTGCTTGAGGGTCGGCGCCACCATAGCTAGGGCGCTCGCAGCCGCTTACGATAAACCGCTCATTCCCGTAAACCACGCAGTTGCTCATATAGAGATAGCGAAGCTTACAACTCGATTCCGGGATCCGCTTATAGTTTTCGTTTCAGGCGGCAACACCATAATATCTGCTTACTCCGACGGGAGGTACAGGGTTTTCGGGGAAACGCTGGATTTAGCTTTGGGGAACATGCTTGATGCATTTGCCAGGGAGGCGGGTCTACCTCACCCAGGTGGACCTAAAGTTGAGGAGCTGGCCAAGAAGGGAAACAAGTTCATCAAGCTTCCCTACGTGGTGAAGGGGCAGGACGTCTCCTACTCTGGTTTGCTGACTGCCGCCCTCAAGCTCTTAAAAGAGGGCTTCAGGCTTGAAGATGTTTGTTACAGCCTTCAGGAATATGCTTTTGCCATGCTGGCCGAAGTTGTTGAGAGGGCTTTAGCGTTTACGGAGAAGAGGGAAGTTGTCTTAACTGGTGGAGTCGCCAGCAACGTGGAGCTTCAGAGGAAACTTGAAATGGTTGCCAAGGAGCACAACGCTGTCTTCGGCGTGGTTCCGAGGAGCCTTGCCGGGGACAATGGTGTTATGATAGCTTGGACCGGGGCGCTGGCCTACTCTCATGGAGTAACCATTGATGTTGCAGAAAGCCACGTAAGGCCGAGGTGGAGGCTTGATGAAGTCGATATACCTTGGGTTTCGAGGGGAACTAATTAAAAAGGGCGCTGAGGCTGAACTGTACCTAGTGGACTTTCTGGGCGTGCCCGCAGTATTGAAACAAAGGGTTTCAAAGCCTTATAGAGCTAAGGAGCTCGACGATTACGTTAGGAGGGTGAGGACGGCGCACGAGGCTACAATGATGTTTCACGCTAGAGTAAGTGGCGTGCCCGTACCAGCCATCTACGACGTCGATCCTAATGAAGGCATCATAATAATGGAGTACATACCTGGAGCAACTCTTAGAGAGCTCACTGCGAGGGGCCTCAACGTGTCACCGCTCTTCAGGCTTGTGGGAGAATACGTCGGGAAAATGCATTGCAACGGCGTGGTCCACGGCGATTTGACCCCAGCCAACATGGTAGTCCCGGGTCTTGAAAAGCCGTTCATGATAGATTTTGGGCTGGCTGAAAGGAGCCGGGAGCTCGAAGCCATGGGGACCGACATCCACTTAATGTTGAGGGCTCTTGAAAGCACGTACTACCATAGAGTCAAGGAGCTTTTCAGTGCCTTCATTGAAGGCTACAGAACCATCATGGGCAAAGAAGCCGAGATGGTCATTAAAAAGGTTAGGGAGATAAGGAGAAGGGGGAGGTACGTTGAGGAGAGGAGGGCCAAGATTCATTGATGTGCACTGCCACATCCACGATGAGGAATTTGATGGAGATAGGGACGCGGTTGTGGAGAGGGCCTTGATGCGCGGCGTTGAAATCATGGTGACGTCGAGTTTAAGCGCAGAGGAGCTCCAAAAAGCCATCGGCCTAGCTGAGAGGTACAGTTGCATTAGGGTTGCAGCTGGATTCAACCCTTCAAACACCTACGCATACGAGGCGGAAAGGCTAGCCGAAGAGGTGAGGAGGCTTAAGCATAGGCTGGTGGCGATAGGCGAGGTAGGCTTAGACTACCTTTCCATTAAGGGAAACGAGAGGGAGAAGCAGAGAAGCATCTTCAACTTTTGGATTGATGTGGCGTCTGAGATGGATTTACCGATTATTGTGCACTCGCGGAGCGCAGGCAAATACGCCGTAGAGATGCTGGTGGAGGAAGGCTGCAGCAGGGTCTTGATGCACGCTTTTGACGGAAGCAGCGGCTGGGCTTTGAAGGGCGCCTCAAAGGGTTTCTTCTTCTCTGTTCCACCCTCGATCGTCAGATCCCAACAAAAGGTGAAACTGGCGAGAGCTTTACCCCTCGACAACCTGATGGTTGAGAGCGATGCACCGGTCCTAGCCCCACAGCGGGAAGAGAGAAATGAACCATCAAACGTCGCCGTCGCAGCTGCGAAGATAGCTGAGCTCAAGAGGAAGGATCCCCTCGAGGTGTCTGAAGTCCTTTATTTAAATGCGAAGGATTTCTTCAAGTTATGATAACTAGAATATTAGCCTATCCTCCTCTTTCATCGTTCGAAGCACTATCAACGTCTGGGTTGAAGTAATGCCTTCGATTTCGCCTATCCTATCTATAACTTTGGCCAGCGCATCGCTGCTGCCGGCCCTAACCTTTAGGACCGCGTAGTACTCTCCAGTGACATCGTAGACCTCGTAAACGTCCTCTATTGCTGCGACCTGCTTCAATGCATCTTTATATTTCATCGGGTCAGCCTTCAGAAGTACTATTGCGGTAACTGCTTTGCCTACTCGAGCTGGGTCGACCACAGCCCTGAAACCCTTTATGACGCCGAGCTTCCTAAGCTTCTGCACCCTTAAATGTATGGTTGCTTCGCTGACGCCAATTGTGGAGGCTATCTTAGAGAAAGGGGTTCTAGCATCCTCTTGAAGCATCCTGAGGATCTTCAAGTCGACTTCATCGAGGAACTCCATAAGGGCTTTACGCCTCCTCCTACGAGGCTGAGGAGTTCTGAATTATATTTTTAGTGTCCTTGTTATTTAAGGCTTGAGGGATGATTGAAGACCTATAAATTGGAGTTTCAATCCGTGTCCTCCAGCTTTGTGTTCTGCCTATTGAGCTCGTCGTTGAGCTTTCTGGATGAATTTGTCTCACTGCTCGTTGCGACGTCTCCTACTTCGCTTTCGCCTTGCAACTCTAGATAATCACATAGCTGAATCGTCAGCTAGCATGCTAGCTCAACTGCCTTGTGAGGATATTTACCGAACCGCCATTGAAGCGGAACCCCGCACTTCAGGGCGGAGAGGTCAGGTAGGATCAATCATTTTCGAGTTGGCGCGAAAACCGCAATGGACAGGTTCGACTTAGATTATTGTTCTACGGAGTTCATTGATGTATTCATCGACAAGCCGTCTATACATGCAGTTTTTCAAACAATTAATTCCCCCTTGAAGCGGCCTTCCCTTTGTAGAAAGGTCGCGGAGCTAAACCAATCATAGATTGGCCTGAACTTCAACGTCAACGGCTACATGCCATTGCCTTGGTGCGACCTGCTTGACAAGTCCCACGTACGGTATGTCAACCACTTTCCATCCATTTTCTTCTACTTTGCGAAGAACTTTCTCCTTGACCCTAGCTTCGTAGTCTTCCTCTCGTTCAAACAAGTACAGGTGAAGGATCCCCCTCCCCCTCAGGGCCTTTAACGCCACGTCTATGTAGTCCACGGCCCTCTCAGGTAAATTCATTATCACCCTGTCCGCGGTTCGCACTACGTTATTCTCAACGACTTCTCTAGCATCTCCGAGAAATGTTACCACCTTGCCCTTCAAATTGTTTAACTTAACGTTTTTAACCAGACACTCGTATGCTATGGGGTTTAACTCTATGGCGTAAACTAAAGCCTTCTTTCTAAGTGCGATCTGAATTGCGAAGGGTCCAACCCCTGAAAACAAGTCCACTACCACCTCGCCGTCAAGAACCTGCTCTGCCACCCTCTTTCTTTCAGTTGCAAGCCTAGGACTAAAGTAGACGTTTTTCACGTCTACTACAAGCATGGCCCCATGTTCTCGATGCACCGTCACGCTTTTATCTTCGCCTCCTATCAGCTTGAGGGGTCTGACCCTGAAGGTTCCGCCTACGGCCCCGGTCTTCGCGTAAACAGATCTTATGTTTTTGTGCACTGCGAGGATTGCTTCAGCTATCAGCTTCTCGTGTTCAGCCAACTCCGGTGGAAGCTCTACTATTACTACATCGCCGACAGCATCCCATGAGTTGGGCACAGAGGCAAGAAGGTAAGGTGGAAGCTTGTCTCTAAGCCACTCTAAAATTGATCTAGGCTTTCTAGGTTTTTCTTCGAAGTTAACTATCTCTATTTTGCACTTGAACTTCTCTTTCAGCTGTTCTTCCTCGAATTTCGTTAACTCCCTTGCTAACGGTAAAAATATTTTTTTGTTCTCCACCTTTATTTTCAAGTTGAAGTCTAAAGCACCTATTGATGCTAAGAATAGCCTTACAGCCTCCCCGCTAAGCCTATCTACGATTACTGCCGGTGCGCTTGTCACAACGCCTCCCTTACCCAACCATGCCTTCCTTTCAACGGTACGAAGACGCAGCCTCCAAGCCTCTCCTCTCTATAGCTTTCCTCATCCAAACGCGTTATCACAGTTAATTCCTGCACATAATGAGGTGACCCAATAGGTATAACTAATCGTCCACCTATCTTAAGTTGCTCCTTTAGAGGCTTAGGCGCCCCAGGTGAGGCGGCAGTGACTATTATCGCATCATAGGGTGCGGCCTGAGGATAACCAAGCGATCCATCGCCGTGTATCACAACTACTCTATCAGCGTAGCCCAGCTTCTTGATGGTCTCTTCGGCTTTACGAGCTAAATCGCTTATTATCTCAATGGTATACACGCGTCCCCTCCTTCCATTGCTTGGAGGGGCTACTATCTCCGCGTACACCGCTGCCATGTAGCCGCATCCCCCTCCCACCTCGAGGACTTTATCTCCCGGTTTAAGCTCCGCAGCCTCGCACATCCACGCAACCATGTGTAAAGCTGAAGTTGTCTGGCCCCACCCTATGGGTATGGGACTGTCGACGTAAGCTGAGTTCCTGTACGCTTCAGGTATGAAGTCTTCGCGGGGAACCTTCATTAGGGCGTAAGCGACGATGCCCCTTTTTATGATGCCCATATCTATGAGGTTCTGCACAGCCCTTTTTCTGTAGCTTTCTAGGCCCTCGGACATCTCTACCCCACAATTGTAAAAAGCGTGAAAGGTAATTAGAGTTCCCCTCAGATACTACTATGGCGGTGGGCTAAGGAAATGCTCTTGATAGAGCGATTCAAAGCTTATGGTCACAACAACGTCAGCGCAACGCACCGAACTACCCTTGAAATAACCCGCGAAGAACATCTAACGCCGAGGGGAAACTGCATAGTGGCTGTTAAATCCGAGAAAGGCGTTGCAGGGCTTGGAGAAGACGTAAAAAAAGCACTGAAACAAAGGCATGCGAAAGTGTCTTTAATATTAAAGGTGCTCGAGTTAGAGGACGTCGTGACAGGCCTCGGCGATGAAAGGCTGATGTTAACGAGCACCTTGGCTATCATATGCAGGAAAAGCCAATTTGTATGTCCTAAGACCTTGATGATCAAATGCGACAAATCCGCTGCCGACATAAATAGAGAGTTAGTGGAACTTCTAAGGCGTGGACACCAAGTTGAGGTTACCATAGAGGTTGTAGCATAGTTAATAGCATAGTTAAGATAATATCTCAGCCCTTCTTAAAGAAGACCTCTAAGGTTGACTGCCTCGGCTGCAACTTATCGGTTTTCAGGATCCTATCAAGGGCATTGAGAACCCTCTCCTCCGAGAAGTCTCTTTCATCGCATAAGAACTTTAGGATGCCATTCACGTCCGGTTTTCTCCACTCCAGTTTATAAGCATCAGTTACGTGAGGCTCCAAGAACATTCTCTTTACTTCGCTGGGATCTATGGAAAGCTCAACCCCAGGCAGCGCCTTTAAAGCCTTATCTAGAGAGCCGCAAGACTTTATCAGCTTTAAAGCGGTTTTAGGTCCCACCCCCCTAACGCCATCAGGATTGTAGTCAGTGCCCACTAGTATCGCCACCTCGATTAACTGCTCCCTTGTTAATTGAAGTTCTTCAAGCACTTTCCTCAGCTCGATGAGCTCGGGCTGCACTTCCACGTACTCGTCTCTGCGTGGCAGCTTCCTCCTGCCGCTTATGGTTAAGTTTCGAACAAGCCTGACGGCTCCGAAGAGAAGGGAGTCGTAGTCTTGGCTTGCGGCGGCGTATGCGTCGCCCCTAATAGTCATGTAGGCTGCTTGGGCTTCTCCCTCTGATGGTGCTTGAACCCATGGAACTCCGAGGAGATCGAGCAACTGCTTCGCCTCTTTGCACATATCATCAGTTAAGTACGCCGTCTGCTGGGCATAGGTCTTAGCCGTTTTCAGGTCGCCCCTCGTGATCGCCTCCTCGTATCTTCTCGCCGCCTCCTCCTTAACCTGCCTCCTCCTCGAAATCTCGGCCTCCTTGATTTCAGGAGGCTTTCCGTCGAACACGTAAACTGGCTTTATGCCCACTTCAAGGAAATTAATGGTTCTGTAGAGAAGCCCGCTTAGGTGGCTTGTCACTCTGCCGAATCTGTCGCGAAGCGGTGTTCCATCGGGTTGTCTTATGATTGATAAAAACTGATACAGAGCATTGTAGGAATCTATGGCCATAACTCTGTTACATAAATCTTGAAGCGTTATGCGCGCTCGGGGCACAATATCTTTAAGATCTACGCCCATAACCTAACGTCACATCTCCCTCAACCTCAGTGACTTAACGCTTTTGCTTATGCTGGAGACGTTTATCATGCCCTTGAGTTCAAGGCGCATAACTGCCTTGTAAAATTCTTTGGGCATCAGGTCTTTATAAACCATCTTAACCATCCTGAAGATCTCCTCGTCTTTTGCTGCCCCCTTCCTTTGCCTCAACATGTCAACTATTAAATCATCAATGGGAATAGGCCGCCATACTTTAAATATCCTCAGAAGCCGTCACCTCAAACGAAGCTTAACAGTGGCCCCCTACCTCTTTGGAGGTAGTGCCTCAGCTTTTCAGCCCAAGCCCTATAGCTTTTCACCATATCCTCAGTTATTGATGGATGAACCCTTTTCAACGCCTCAACGAAGTGCCTCATCTCCACCACCGTTGAGTTGATGTCCTCGCGCAGCGAGAGCATGCCAGCTTCGCGGCATACAGCTTCAATGTCTGAGCCAGCATAGCCCTCCGTCATCTTCGCAAGATTTGAGAGGTCTACGTCCTTGGCCAGCGGCATGTCCTTCGTGTGTATCTTGAATATGTCGACCCTCGCCTCGTAATCGGGGGGCGGCACGTATATCAGCCTGTCGAACCTTCCCGGCCTCAGGAGGGCTGGATCCATGAGGTCAGGCCTATTGGTCGCCGCCAACATTATGACGTTATCTAAGCTCTGGAGTCCATCTATTTCCGTCAAAAGCTGTGTTATAACCCGCTCAGTTACCGCCGAATCTCCAAACCCTAGGCCGCGTATGGGTGCTAGGGCATCAATTTCATCGAAGTACACAACGCACGGCGCCGCCTGCCTCGCCTTCCTGAATATCTCCCTTATCGCCTTCTCGCTTTCCCCAACCCATTTACTGAATATCTCGGGGCCCTTAACGCTTATGAAGTTCGCCTCGGACTCCGTTGCCACGGCCTTCGCCAGCAGCGTTTTGCCGCATCCCGGCGGGCCGTAGAGTAGCACGCCCTTGGGAGGTTTGATGCCCATCCGTTTAAATGCCTCAGGATGCTTTAAAGGCCACTCCACGGCTTCTTTGAGCTCCTGCTTTACTTGCTCAAGTCCCCCAATATCGCTCCACGTCACGCTGGGTATCTCAACGTACACCTCTCTTAACGCTGAAGGCGTCACCTCCTTATACGCCTCTAGGAAGTCTTGCATCGTCACCTCAATATGTTCGAGGACTTCGAGTGGTATCCTCTCTTGAGATAGATCTATTTTTGGCAAGTACCTTCTTAAGACCTTCATCGCCGCCTCCTTGCATAGCGCCGCCAGGTCAGCCCCGACGAACCCGTGGGTTATCTCCGCAAGCTTGTTTAGGTCTACGTCCTTGGCCAGCGGCATGTTCCTCGTGTGTATCTGGAGTATCTCCAGCCTGCCCTGCTTGTCCGGAACCCCTATCTCTATCTCCCTGTCGAACCTTCCCGGCCTCCTCAAAGCCGGGTCAATCGCGTTAGGCCTATTAGTAGCTCCGATGACTATGACGTTGCCCCTGGCCTCGAGTCCATCCATTAAGGCCAGGAGCTGGGCGACAACCCTCTTCTCAACCTCGCCCGTAACCTCCTCCCGCTTGGGCGCTATCGCGTCTATCTCATCTATGAATATGATCGACGGAGCGTTCTTCTTTGCCTCCTCAAATATCTCCCGTAGCCTCTGCTCGCTCTCGCCGTAGAACTTGCTCATAATCTCCGGCCCATTGATGGCAAAGAAATGAGCATCCGTCTCGTTCGCCACGGCCTTCGCCAGCAGCGTTTTGCCGCATCCCGGCGGGCCGTAGAGTAGCACGCCCTTGGGGGGCTCAATGCCTAGGCGCTTAAATATCTCCGGGTGTTTGAGAGGAATTTCAACCATCTCTCTAATCTTCTTAATGGCCTCTTGTAGACCTCCAATGTCCTCATATGTTACTCTTACTGCTTTAGCCTCTTCAGCCGGCTTTTCATGGATTACGAGATTCGTTGATTCCGTGACAACTATTACTCCTGAAGGCTTAGAGGCTACCACAACGAAGGGTATTGCCTGTCCAAGGACTGGTATGAGCACATGGTCCCCTTCGACGAGGGGATAGTCGATCAGCCTTCTCTTGACGAAATTCATGAAGCTATGGTCAATGGATATCGTGAAGGATTCGGGTGCTAATCTAACCATTTGGGCTGGTGACACCTTAGCTTTTCTCACCGCAACCTTGTCCCCTATGCTGACACCGGCATTTCTTCGTATCAGCCCATCCATCCTTATAATTCCGGCGCCCTGATCTTCTATGTAGGCGGGCCACACTATAGCAGCCGTCTTCTTCTTTCCCTCTATTTCAACTACGTCGCCTACGTTGAGGCTGAGCTTTCGCAGGACCTCGCTATCTATCCTAACCTTTCCCCTGCCCACGTCTCTTGCTTTAGCGTCCGCTACTTTTAGTATCGCCTCGTTGGCTGAATCCTTCGTAGACTTTTCTTCATCATTTGTCAACTTGAACACCCCTAATTGATTAGGCCTCTAAATCTTCCTCCATTCCAGGTGCGCGGTAAGCGCCTCTCCCCGTTGAGAATGAACAGGTGCTGCCAATTCCTCTAACTATCATTGTACCTTATATCTTAGTTAAACCTTTCCTATTCAGCTTAGCCTCGTCACAAACTCAACTTCAACTTCTCCTACGCCTTCCACCCTTTTAACGGCCTCCTCCACTATATATGTTCCTCCTTCGGTTTCTTCGGGCATTACCACCGTGAGCTTAAGGGCCTTCAGGCCGAAGGCTATGGGCTCTACCTTGTAGGAGTGTATGTTAAACTCCTTTCCCAATGCGGTTAAAGATTCTTTGATCTTCTCCTTTAAGCCCTCAACGTCAACATCCACGTCTACAGGTAAAACCCTCAAGAAGGCAGCTACTTTTGCCAACACAATTCACCTATGGTCCCTGAAATCCACACTTTGGACATTTATAAGGTTTCGTGTGTTTCCTGCAATACCAGCATCTCCAGAAGAGTGCTTCACCGCAGTTGGGGCACTGAAATCTAACGCTCTTGGTTCCGGGTATTATGGGCTTCTTGCATGAAGAACATATGGGCAATTGCACCTCAGCCAATCTTTACCTCCTCCACAGCTTAGAGAGGAAGCCTTTTAGGGAGTATTTAAATGCTTTGAAGGGATCTGTTAAAGCGAAAACCACGGCCCCCAAGAGCAACGTTTGGGGCCTCCTTAAAATAGAGGAAACTGGATAATCGTAGTCTACTTCACATTCAATCCTTGAAAGAAGCCCGCTTCTAAACGCCACATTCATGGTACTGGCGGAAACGCACTTCGTAATCACTTCCCTCATTAAAGCCCCTCCCATACGCTCTAAGCCCATGATTTTCTTCCAAGCCTCCTCGTACAGCAATAGCGTAGCCTCGTCTTGTAAGGCATATGCTGCTATAATTCCAGCCACCGAACCGCATAGAGACCCGTAAACTACGCCTCCCCCCGTCAGCGGCTTGGTTTGACCGGCCGCATCGCCCACAACTGCAAGCCTATCGGTGCATGCTCTGCGCGCTGATCCTATGACTATTGTTCCGCCGTAGACCTTCTTTACAATGGAGTCCTTTAACATTTTAGAAGCCAGTCTATGCCTTTTAAAGACTCTCTTCATAAAAAGATCGCAGCTGCCCATTGAGGATGCTAGCCCAGCTCTAACCTCACCGTTGCCCAAGGGTATGATCCAAGCAAAGAAACCTGGAGCCCACTCCTCTCCCAGAATCACTACAACCTCGTCTTCCTGTACTTTAGCTCCTCGAGCCTCTACTTGGAGTGCTGGCAGTTTGCGTTGGGCGCCGCTTAACCCCATTTTTCTTGCCAAAAACGCGGATGCCCCTTCACCGTCAATGGCAAGCTTGGAAGAAAACGATCCCTTAGTTGTTTCAATAATCAATCCATCGCCAGAGTTTCCGATCTCTTTAACTCGAGCCCCCAAAAATATGTGGGCTCCAGAGCTTTGAGCCTTCTCGGCCACCTTCTTGTCGAAGAGCTCCCTGTTCAAAACGCAGAGGGGTTCCCCCTTCTTCTCCAGTTTCACGAGGAGGTCATCAACGCATATAAGTGCTCTTCTAACCTTGTTCTCCAAGTATTCGCCCTTAATAGGCACATCAATAAGCTTAAGGCCTTCGCTGCTCACCAAGCCAGCACAATGCAGGGGAAACCCTATTTCTCCGTGCTCCTCGAACACAACTACGTTGACGCCTCGCGATGCCGCCCTCCAAGCAGCGCTTAGCCCAGATGGACCTCCACCTATCACCGCTACGTCAAAGCACCTCAACGCGCGCACCAACACTTTCATTTGGGAGAGCGCTTATAACTTGATAGCTTGTTATGGATCTCGACAGCTGCAAACAAGTAGTTATCGTGAGAAGAGACTTGAAAATGAGCCAAGGCAAGGCATGCGTTCAGGTAGCGCACGCCTCAGTGTCAAGCCTGGAGGAGGCGCGGAAGGCTAGGCCTGAATGGGTTGAAGAATGGTTTTCTCAAGGCCAGAAGAAGGTGGTCTTAAAGGCATCTTCCGAAGAAGAGCTGAAAGCCCTCGAACGCAAGGCAAGAGCTCTTGGCCTGCCCTGCTACTTGGTATGTGATGCCGGATTAACCGAGCTGGAGCCGGGCACCGTCACAGCTTTAGGCATAGGCCCAGCGCCATCACATATGATCGATAAAGTTACCGGTAACCTCAAGCTGTTGTGATGGACATGCTCTTGAACTCAACTTCGGGACTAGACAACTTGATGGGGCTTGAGGTTTACGGTACGACGACGCCCGGCATTAAAGGCGCTCTAAGGAGGAGGCTCGAGGACTTTGTCGTTGAAGAAGTGCCGTTGCATTCGAGCTCCGGAAGCTCGACAGGCCCTTACATGCTGCTGGTTATAGAAAAACGAGGGGTAGACACCCTGACGGTTGCCTTGAGATTATCGAGAAAGCTTCGGATTCCTCTGAATCGCGTGGGGTTCGCTGGGCTTAAGGATGCAAGGTCTGTTTCGAGGCAGCCATTCACCGTAAAGCTTCATGGTTCCATTGATGACGTTTCAGGACTTGAGGACGGCAACATTAGAATAATAGCCGTGGGCAGGACCAATAAACCGCTTAGGCCCGGCATGCATTATGGAAACCGCTTCTCAGTCACCATCAGTGGTGTGGAAATCAACACCTCTGATGTTGATGCCATACTTGAGGATCTCCGCGCGCAGATAAACGATGTGGGAGGAATTCCAAATTTCTACGGCTACCAAAGGTTTGGTCTGACAAGGTCGAACACCCACATAATCGGAAGGCTCCTCCTCCTCGAGAGGTACGAGGAGGCCGTTATGGAGCTTCTGAAGCCATCATCCCTCAGCGATATAGGGGCGGAGCGCCCCGCCTGCCAAGAGGCGAGCCTCGTGAAGTTGTTGCAGGCTCTCCCCAAGAGGCTCGTCTTTGAGCGCATGATCGTTAAACACCTCTTGAACAATAAAGATGATTACCTGGGAGCCGTCAAGAGATTACCTAAGCGTTTATTGACGTTATACATAGATGCTTACTTTTCTTATGTTTTCAACAAAGCTCTCTCAAAGAGGCTACGCAAGATGGGTTCCCTCAAAAAGTTGCTGGAAGGAGACATAGTAGCTAAGACAGATACCTACGGTAATCCTCTTAGGCCTACGAGGATCGTGAAGGAACCCTGTGGAGAGCTGGAGGAACAAGAAGCCATACTAGCATTTATACCAGTTACTCTTCGAGGCGTAGAAGGCTATATGAGCGAGTTGACGTCCTCAATTATGAAGGACGATGGTTTAGAGCCGCCCTTCCGTGCGCTTCAAGTTCTAAACATAAGAGGCAGAACGGGGCTTCTACGCCAAATAGCCTTTAAGCCATTAAACTTGACGTATCAAGCCTTGGAGGGCGGCTTGACGTTGAACTTCTTTTTACCGAGATCCAGCTACGCAACAATACTCTTGCGAGAAGTTATTAAACCGAATGATCCCCTTGCAGCAGGCTTTTAAAGGGATAGCCTTGCCAAAATCTCGTTGTCTATAACGTTCTATGGCTAGGGAATCCATTATGGCTGGAATCTACATATCTATTGACGGCGTTGACGGTTCAGGCTCCACGACGCAGACGAGGCTTCTTTCGGAGTGGCTTAGGTCTAAAGGCTTGAACGTGTTTGAGACCAAGGAGCCCACGAACGGCAAGGTGGGCAAGGTTATCAGGGCGTACCTAAGCGAAGGGGAGACAGCGCATCCGGCTATCGATGCGCTGCTATTCGCTGCCGATAGGGTCGAACACTCTTTAGCCATCAAGAAATACGTTGAAGGCGGCTTCATAGTCGTATCTGACAGGTCCTTGATATCTTCCCTGGCTTACCAGCAGGCGCAAGGACTCGAATTGGACTGGCTTTTAAGCGTTAACAGGTTTGCCGTAAAGCCCGACATCTCGATAATCTTAGACGTAGATCCAGCGGAATCTATAGCTAGGAAGCCACATCCCCGAGAAAGGTTTGAGAATGTGGATTTCCTCAGGAGGGTAAGAAAGATATTCATAGATATGTCCTTGAGGAACAAGTGGATCCTGGTAGACTCTTCGAGGCCACTAGAGGTTGTCGCTTCGGATATAAGAAGCCGCGTCCTATGTGAGCTCGCGAGGCGCGGGGTTCACCTCAATGAGAAGCATTAAAAGCTGGGGTGAAATAAGGGATCCCGTACACGGTTACATATTCCTGAACAGCTTTGAGAAAGATATAGTGGATACTTACCCCATGCAAAGGCTTCATAGGATCAAACAGCTGGGGAACGCCTATTTAACGTACCCAGGAGCTGACCACTCGCGCTTCAGCCACTCCTTAGGCGTATTCCACTTGGCATCTGTGGTGAGCCGGAAGCTTTTGGATTTGGGCTTCAACCATGAAGAGCTTCAAGAACTAAGGCTTGCAGCGCTTTTACACGATGTAGGTCACGGCCCGTTCTCGCACTTGTTCGAAGAGGCCGTTCTGAGGAGAAAGCAGTTAACACATGAAGAGTTGACCTCCCTTATAATTAGGGGGACAGAGGTAGGTGAGGTTATCGGGAGCTACGGTTATGATCCTTGCAGGGTCTCGCTTTTATCCATCGGAAAGCTGCAGTCCCCCCTCAACATCCTAATATCAGGGCCATTCGACATGGATAAGCTCGACTTCCTGTCAAGGGACTCTTACTTTACGGGAGTTGAGTATGGCAAGGTTGATGTGGCGAGGCTGCTGATGTCTATTGGGGTTGTAGACGGTTCCTTGGCCTTAGAACTTCCTTCAAGCCTCTACGCCCTTGAGACGTTTCTAATCTCAAGGTACGAGATGTTCAAGGCCGTGTACTTTCATCGCACTGTGAGGGCAGCCTGGATAATGCTCGCCGAGGCCATACGCGTTGCGTGCGAGCACGGCGGTCTATTCGACTTCAAGGACGTAAACGACTTCTTAGTAATGGATGATGGATACGTGGAGACGAACCTGAGAAGAATGGCGAGGGATGCTGTCGGAGTTGAGGATGAACTGAAGCCAGCACGTGAGCTCTACTCTATGCTTGAGAGAAGGGAGCTCTTCAAATCAGTTTACGAGGCTGTACTACACGCTGAAAGCGGCAGACCGCTTATAGATAAGCGACGTAAAGAGGAGCTCGAGAGAACCATGGCTGAGAGGGCAGGAATCGAGCAGTGGATGGTGGTTGTGGACACACCGATGATCCCCTCGCTGCCTTACACTCCAACTCAACCAGATCCCATGGATATACCGGTGTTCGAAGAGATAGGAGGCACGCTCGTTAAAAGGAAGCTAACGGAGTTTTCAAAGCTCATCGAAAGCCTTAGAGGGTATGTTGACATAGTCAGGATATACTCGCACCCGAAGTTCAAAGACAAAGTGAGATCGATCGCTGAAAGCGAGGTTGAATCGTTACTTCCTTGAGAGCTTCCTCACAACCCCTTGAAATGCGTCTACCTCTACTATGTCTCCGCACTTTAAAGCTCTCAGCGCCTCTTCCGGAATACCACATACGAGAGGTATCTCGCTGATAGCGCAACCAGTGATAGTCATCAAGTCCATTTTCACCGTTGCTATGGCTCCGGGTGCCTTCCCCTTCTTCGCTAGGCTGTAAATAACATAGGAGCCAACCGTGCTTCCCTTACCTTGGAGCATTACAAGAACCTTACCGGCCAAGCCCTTCCCTTCAAGGTCATGTCCCTTTTCCAGAACTACGCCGGTATCGGGATCAACTCCACCAAGAAGGGAGAGGGGCTTAACGGATACTAGGGCTTCTCCCCTAAAGCGTCCTGCTACGACTCCCTTACCCTTATAACTCACGACCCCAAAGCCTCCTCTATGCATCTCCATCTCTTTCCAATCGATATGTTAGAGCTAGTCATAGTTTCAGCGTAGTGAGCCGCTTTGGCCGAGTCCGTTAACACCACATCGTCTTTGGAAAGCTTAATGGGCGAGACCACCAGACAGGTATCCTTGACCAAGTGCGCTCCTGCCCTCTCTATTGCGGCTACTAGGCCCCTCCGTGCAGCCTCCGCGTAAACGCTCCTCGACGTTGAGATGAGGAGCCTCACGTCCTTCTTAACCTTCCTGCCGCGAAGTCTTTCAGCTATTGCCCTCAGCTCTCCAAGGCTGCAATGCGGGCAACCTATAAACACCAAAGAAGGGGTTCTCGTGAGAGCCCACCTATCGTAGATATCCGCTATCTCTGGTTGATCTATTTGAACCTCCTCGAGCTTTCTTGAGCTCCACCCTACCTCATCAAGCAAGAACATGGATGTAGAGCTTGAGGTTCCTAAGCCGGCTGCAAGGTACTTCAGACTCTCTCTAGTGTACCCTTTTCTTAGCAGCAGTAGAGGAACCTGAGAGGGGACCTTCAATCCTATAAGATAGCCAAGGATTCCCCAGTCAGCGCAGTCTCTAACGGCTAACGGCGCCTCAACTTTAACCTCCGGGCCCCTATCCTCCTTGTGCTCCTTTGTCATCGCAGTCCTCCCGGTTATAGCTGCCGCCAACGCTGAGGGCCCGCTCTCTCTGTTCGTATAGGCGCCGATGACGCTGTTTACGTACACGACAGCGGACGACTCAGCCCATGCTACGTGATCGCCCTTTCTAGGTTTATTGTCCGCATAGTATGGGGTGCAGCTTAACGTCGGCTCGACACCCATAGATTTAAGGAGCTCTATTATCTCCATCTGTTTCTTGAAAAATGGTTCATCGACGTCAAATAGCCAAGGTTTGTCCAAGTCGAAGCCACAGGGATTCATAGTTGTCTTAACTCTTACCTTACAACCTTCACGGCTCATATCTTTCAGGAACTCTATTCCCGGATCACCTATGTTTTTGTAGGAGACGCCCGAAACGTGGGCGCTTCGTATCTTTATGGTGGTGCCGCATCCATACGAGTCGGCAATGGTTAAAATAAGTTTAATAGCCTTCTTGCAGGACTCGCCGTAATATCCCCTAAGCATTAACTCCTCAGCCTTGCCAAGCCTCATAATAGTCTTCACCTGGTATTACGGCTTTTTCAAATCTCTCTTTGCTTGCTCCTAGAGGTCTTGTAGCATCTACACCCACCTTGCACGTTAAGAGGGTTTCCGGGTCGACTGAAGGGTCAAGGCTCGACCCGCGCGCGCGGTTTACCACTACGAGCCCTCTATCCGCTTGGAACCTCGTGGCTATGGCCCACTCCACATCTTTTGGGTCGTCCACGTTTATGTCTTCATCAACAACCACGACGCTTTTAAGGCTTGGATGGCACCCGAACGCCATCATAATAGCAGTTTTGGCATCTCCCTCTGTCGCCTTTTCCAGTGATATCACTGCGTGAAGCCATCCACATCCACCCTCGCTTAGCCGTACTTTACGTACTCTCGGAATCACTTTTCTAAGCCCCATCCAGAGCTCAGCTTCTTTGGGGAAGCCCATCAAAAGCTTGTGCTCCAAGCCTGCCGGAAGAACGGCTTGATACACAGCTTCCTCATTGATGTATATGCCGTCGACTCGTAGGACCGGCTGCATTCTAACAGCGTCATAGGTCCCAGTGATGTCGGTGAAAGGTCCCTCAGCGACGTATTCGTCAGCCTTTATAACCCCTTCCAACACTATTTCAGAGCTTACGGGAACGTCTATGCCGTGCTTGGGCGTTGCAACGACTTTTACCCCGTCGCCCATAATTCTGTTGGCAACCCAAAGCTCGTTGACTCCAAAAGGAGGAGAAGACGCTGCTGCCAGCGTAATTGATGGATGACATCCTATGACTACGGCTACAGGTAAATCTAGACCCTTCTTCTTAGCTTCTGCGTGCATTGCGTTGAGGTGGCGGGGCACTATCCTTATGGCTGCTCTATTGTCGTCCAAAACTAGAAGCCTGTGGACTGAGGCGTTGCAAGATTCATCGAGCTTCGCTATCACTATGGAACTTGTAATGTACCGGCCAGCATCCCTTTCATAGTACTTGAAGGCCGGAAGCCCGCTTAAACCTCCCTTAAACGCCGCGTAGAAGTTGCCGAATTGGCCTCCCGCCTCCTTCGGCCTGAGAGGCCTCTCTAATCCCTCGGCTAATATGTTGTAAGCGTCAGACATCGTCCTAGCACCCAAGCACTTAAGCAACCTAGCCCTCGATCCTACTACGTTCCCCACGGCCGGCATGTCGTGACCCTTCAGCCTCTTGAAGAGCACTATGGGCCCGCCATCATTCTTCTTTAAGATGAGAGCGGCCTCAAATATTGGCGATACCTCTTGCTCGATGATTTTTACCTCGTTGCTCAGCACGAAGTCCATTAATCTTATGGCTTAGACCCCCTCGTCACCTATGTATGATTAAGCCTTTAGGTAAATTTTAAGGAAGAGAAAAGGTTTTAGCCTTATGGTTTCATCTAGAGCAGGAGCTATAGGAGCTTGGTGGAGAGGAGCTCAATGGGCGAGCTCATTCCTGCCAACCCTCAGGACTTGCTTGAGGGCAAGATCACCGACGTGTACTTTGAGCGGACTAAGGAGGTACTGGAGAGGGAAAACCTGTCACATGTAAGGGTGATAGCCGAGATTCACTGCTACTCCATGCCCGAGGGGTGCAGCTGGGCGGTTCTAGCGGGAGTCTACGACGTTATAAACCTCTTAGAGGGAAAAAACCTCAACGTTTATTCCATGCCTGAGGGGACATTGTTTAGGCCCCTTCAGCCGGTCATGAACATTGAGGGGTCATACGTGGATTTCTGCAGCTATGAGACCTCTATACTTGGAATCCTGAGGCATATGTCTAGCGTTGCAACCAAAGCCGCCAGGTGCAAAAAAGCTGCTGGAGATAAGGTGTTGCTGTTTTTTGGGACTAGATCCGTGCACCCACTCATTGCGCCTATAATTGATCGAGCTGCGTTTATTGGTGGATGCGACGGCATCTCGGATGCTTACGGAGCTGAAAAGCTGGGGCTTAAGCCTGTAGGCACGATCCCCCACTCCTTGATAGTAATCTTTGGGGATCAGGTGGCTGCATGGAAGGCCTTCGACAAACACGCCCCAGAAGAGGTGCCGCGCATCGTGCTGTGCGACACGTGGTTTGATGAAAGGGTAGAAGCCTTGATGGCGGCCGAAGCCTTGGGTTCAAGGCTTTACGGCGTGAGGTTCGATACGCCTAGCTCGAGGAGGGGAAACATGAGGAGGATAGTTGAGGAGGCCAGGTGGACCCTTAATGTTAAGGGATTCGAACACGTGAAGATAATAGTAAGCGGTGGAATAGATGAGGAGGCAATTAAAGATTTGAGGGACCTAGTTGACGGCTTTGGTGTAGGCACCGCCATAGCGTTTCCCACCTCAGTAGACCTCTCAATGGATATAGTCGAGGTGGAAGGCGAACCCAGATCTAAGAGGGGCAAACTGCCAGGAAGAAAAGAGGTGTACAGGTGCTGGAGCTGCTTTGAAGATTACATGAGGCCGGCTGGGCACGGAATGAACTACTGCCCCAAGTGTGGCTCTGCCGTTGAACCCCTGCTGAAACCGATGATACTGAACGGCAGGAAGATGTGCAAGGAAGAGTCCATCCAAGAAATCAGAAGCTACGTCTTAAAGCAGCTTAGCCTTTTAAGGGACTTCTAAGCTGACGTGTTTTCTTCTTTTTTCCTCCACTCCTTTGAAGGCGCTTTTGATAGCTTTGACTATGAGGTTAGCGGCAGCCACAACCTCGCCACTCATCGGGGATCCTATTTCCAGATTCTTCGGCTGAGCACCAAGCAGTATTACCTTGGATCCCACTTCTGCCTCTATGTACTTCGCAAGCATCGTAAACGAAGGTCTATGAGAAGATATGGTGACCTCGTCGAACTTTGGGTCAAGCGATAGGACAACGTCGCCGGGTGAGCCGCCGAAGTCGACCGCATCGACTATCACTACGTGGGTTGGCTTGATATTTCTGATCACGCTCGTGTAGTTTTCCGGAGTGTTTCCACTGTCAATGATTTTTGCGAAGTCCTTTGCCTTGCCTCTTTTAAGGCTCCTCGCTACGTAGGGTCCTAAGCCGTCATCCCCTCTTTCATCGTTGCCTACACATAAGACAACTACGAGGGGCTCCTTTTCCCTCGTTAACTCATCGAGCAGCACCTTAGAGAGCTTCTTCCACAATTTCTCTCAAAGAGAATTTTTATCAAGCTCTAGGTTTAAATAATGTTCCCCTAGTCTTTAAGATGCTGAGGAGGCCTTGATCAGCCCAAAACCAACCATCAGGTGTGAAGTCGGGGAAAGACTGACAGTGAAAGGTGAAGAGGCTGTAAAGCTTAGGGAGCTTGGATACTACGGTGAAGTAGATGAGAAAGGGAACGTAGTGCTGGACCCTGTTGAGGCTGCCTACCTCCTTGAGAAGGGGGCTCTGAGCTTAGATTTCCAAGGCAAATCCCTAGATTTCCATGAATTTACGCAATTAATGCTTATGAGGAATCCGATTTTCTGGTATAGATATCTTGTATACTCGGACCTTAAGCGAAGGGGATATACGGTCAAGCCCGGCTTTTCGACTAGCGATGTAGAATTCAGGCTTTACAGGAGGGGGGTTGAAATAGGCAGGGAAGGTGCTAAGTACATAGTGTTCGGAGTTGTTGAGGGCAAACCAATAGATCTAAGATCTTTAATCGAAAAGGCCAGAGAAGCCAGGAACTTAAGGAAAGAACTTGTGACTGCTATTGTAGATGCTCAAGGAGAGGTATGCTACTATTCAGTAGCCTTATCAGATTTGTAGCGAAGTGGAGGTTGTGTCGATGAGCAAGCCAAGCTATAAGCGCCCTCGGGGAACCAGGGATTTCCTTCCTTGGGACATGATAAAGAGGCGGCACGTGATAGAAACAATCAGGAGCGTTTTCGAGCTCCACGGTTACGATGAGGTTGAAACACCTGCCTTCGAGTTTCTAGAGGTTCTCACGGCTAAGTGCGGGTCAGACGTCAAAGAGCAGATATACTCCTTTAAAGATAAGGCTGGAAGAGACCTAGGCTTAAGATTCGACCTCACCGTGCCGCTGGCGAGAATCGCCGCGAACAACCCGAACTTGTTGAAGCCATTTAAGAGGTACTGCATATCGAAGGTTTGGAGGTACGAGGAACCGCAAAGCGGTAGGTTCAGGGAGTTTTGGCAAGCCGACGTGGACATTGTTGGCAGTCCAAAAATGGACTCGGATGCCGAGGTCATAGCCGTTGCCATCATGTGCCTTGAAAGGCTTGGAATGAAGAACTTCAAGGTCAGGGTCAACAACAGAAAGATACTTGAATCCATAGCGTCAACCATCGGTTTGGAAGGAGAACAATCTCTGAGCTTTTTCAGGACCATAGATAAGCTGGACAAAATAGGAGCGGAAGGAGTGAAGAGAGAGTTGGTGAAGATGGGTTTAGAGGGCTTTCAGGTTGATAACGTAATGAATCTGATGTCAAAGTCCGGTGATGTAGATCGCATAGAGGCGGAGGTAAGCAATGCCTTGACGCAGGAAGGCCAGGAGGGCATCAAGGAGCTGAGCGAGCTTATAAGCTCTCTAGAGCTGCACGGTTACTCAAAGTACGTGGTTGTGGATTTAAGCCTAGCAAGGGGCTTGGACTACTACACCGGACCGATATTCGAGGTGTCGGCTGAGACTACGGTCAGCGTCGGCAGTGTGGCGGGTGGAGGAAGATACGACAACTTGGTGGAGCTGCTGGGGGGGCCTCCAACACCTGCAACGGGCATATCGCTTGGGGTGGACAGGCTGGTTGAGGTGCTTGAGGAGGCAAACATGTTGCCCTCATCTAAAACGGTAACCAAGGTGTTCGTAGCGTGCGCGTTGCCACACTTGAAGCGAGATGCATTACGATTGGCTGGCGCGCTGAGGGCTAAAGGGGTAAACGCCGAGACGGATTTAATGGAAAGAAAGCTTGACAGACAGTTAAAGTACTCCGATGCCAAGGGCATCCCCTACACGATCATAGTAGGACCCGAAGAACTCAGCCGTGGAGTTTATAGGTTAAGGGATATGAAGAGTCGAACGGAATATGTGGTAAACTTTGAAGAGCTCCTCCAAAAGCTCAGCTAACCCCTCCACTTCAAAGGGCAAGGCTCGAGTACTTGTCGCTCACTAATCGAACCGTTTGAAGCTGCCGCGCGCTCCGCGCACTGCTAAACACCCGTGAAGAGCTTGCCAAGAGCTATGCTAGCGCATACCAAGATCGACCTCTAATCGTTGCTTTCCAATCGGAGCTTTGCCCGAACACCTCTTACTGCCCTTACCATAGCATCCATTTTTTTGAGGGCTACTTCGAAGGCACTCTCAGAGCCGCATTGCTCTAGCAGCCCTCTAAAGCCACAATCAGGCGCTACCACAATGCTGATGCCGTACCTTTCCAAGGCCCTGTTCAAGAGCTCCTCAATCTCGCTCTCGCCCTCTATTCTTATATTGACATCTATGGGTCTCGTCGTCACCGCCCCTATCCCAAGCATCTTACCTGACTCAAGAAGTTGCGATTGGTCGTACGCCTCCAGATTTCTCGGAAACCCCATAACTTCATGATGTATGACGTCCACGTCAAGCTTTAACGTTACCCGGTGGAGGCCCATGGCGTCGCCGCATACGTGGATGCCCCTCTCCACACTTCCATCAACCCTCTTGAAGGTCCTATTTATGATGCTTGCCGCTGTTTTTTCATCGTAACCGTACCACAATGCATGATATAGCACAGGCTCATCTACGAATGCAACTTCAACATTATCATAGCTGCATGCAGCTGCCAATATTTCAGCCAAAGCATCCGCAAAGCTTTCCGCGACGTCGGGGTAGGACATGGCTGTCTTGTCCATAAACCTAACAGCGGATGAAAGCGTTAAAGGTCCAGTAACCTGCACCTTCAACCTTAATTCCCTTCCAAGTTCGCGGAGCTTCGAGATAGCTAAAGCAACTTCTTGAGTTATTGCAGGTTCTTTGGGGGCCTCAACCGGTCCAACAAGCATGAAGTTATTTCCCCTTTTCTGGAGCCCCCTTCCCCTCTCAGCTATATCTTGTAGAAAGACCTCGCAGAAGTCCTTCAACTGGGGTAGCGCCGGGTAGTCTATCCCAACCTTGGCTTGGACTTCAATGCTCAGCTTAAAATTATCGATGGTTGAAGGTAGAGGAAAGCTACCTATGGTTGTAGTAGTTAAGCACCTCAAGCTCGTCCACCCACTCAAGCTGTCCGTAGTTAAGGGGCAGCGAAGAAGTAAAAAGTTCCTCGGTAGTTTAATTTAAATCCTGCTATCGGTGTCCCTATGGATCATGCTGTTTCCCTGCTTGAGGCTTTAAGGCAGAGAAGGTACGACTATGTAGACGTCGTAAGTCGAAGAACCGTGGACCTCCTCAAGGAATACGTTTTGACCCTAGATCAACGCGAGCTATGGCGATTGATAGACTCAACCACCGGAGGCCTCGGATACACGCTAGAGGACAAGGAAATCACCAGATTGATGGTTTATGGCTCATACATAGCTTGGGTTGAAGTGGCCCAGGAAGGCTCGAAAATCCTTGAGGTGGGAACAGGCCTCGGCAGGACGTGCCACGTCATTCTCTCGTCTATAAGATCTTCTCTGTACCTTACCCTAGACTCATCCCAGGAAGTCTTGGCCATAGCCCTACACAAAAATCCGTACCCCCAACTTCAGCGCTCCCTTTGGGATCCTTGCGTCAAAATTTGCCTTCAAGATGCTGTAGAGGCGGTCAACGCCATCTCCGACGTTTTTGACCACATAATTCATGATGGTGGTCCAAGCCCAAGTAAAAACCACCGACTTTTCTCGGCTGCCTTTCTGGGAAGGTTGGTGAAGCTCCTCAGAAGTGGTGGCACCATGTCTGTATTTGGAGGCAAAGATAGAAGATGGCAGGATAAAATATTTAATACTCTAAACCGTTTGGGCCTTCACGTTAAGACGGAGCCTTTGCCGTACTCTCCTATAGTTGTCTTTCACTGCACGAAGGGAAAGTAGTGGTGGTCCCCGGGGCAGGATTTGAACCTGCGACCACTCGGTCTCGGCCGACGGGTTTTCATCGCAACGGGGACCGCCCCTCGACCCGTGCACAAGCTACAGCCGAGCGCTCTACCACTGAGCTACCCGGGGGGGTGGACTTCGATGTTTCCACTAGCTTCAAGCGCCCACTTAAGCTTTACTTTAACAAACAGTTTTTATCTCACTTAAGGTGAGGGAAATGGTAGGAGGGAACAGAAACGGCCTCGGAAGGCAAGCTGTTAAGCCTAGCCCTCACGTTAGTGGCGCTCCTAGTAGGTTTATTGTCTTCAATGCCTTTAATTCTAGCATCTCAAGCTGGTCTCCTCAACATAAATGTTCTATTTGGTATGACGGGAAGCATAAAAAATAGCCTTACCATCTTCTTCCTCTTGTGGTTTTCCCTTACGATCCTCGTTCCATCAATCATTATCGCAGCGCTTTACTTGGTTTACAGGATCTATAGCAAGAAGCTCAGCTCAAAAGACATGAGTGAGCGTTAAAGATCCGTTGGAGAGCTTGTGGTCTTAAAGTTGTTTGTAAAGGGTGAGGCCTGTTAGCCCCAATGGAAGAGGTGCGCTTGACGCCCCGGGGAGGACTCGAACCTCCGACCTACGGGTTTCCGCCGGCTGCTGAGCTAACAGCCCGCCGCTCTGCCTAACTGAGCTACCGGGGCTTACCGCTAGCATACTAAGGACACCTCATTAAAACTTTGCGGGCCTCAGCTCTTTTTAAAACTCCTGGGGGACCACCGGCTTAACCTTCAAGGAGCCTTCGTAGACCTTCTTAAGGTAGAATATCTCGGCTGAGTGCTCAACCATGCAGAGCACTTGGTAGGTATGATCAATGAACTTCGATGACGCAAAGACCCCGTGCCCCCGTACTACGACGGCCCAGCTGTCCCTTAACGCCTCCGCTACCCTGCTGGCCAGTGCAGCCGATCCGGGCCTTCCTTCAATTATTGGCACACGCCTCAAAACGTGATACCCCTCTGAGTCTGGTGGAACCAACCTATCCACGAAGTATGAGACCGCTACGGTGTATGGCGGATGCGCATGCATGACTACGAGGTTGCTGGTTCTCTTGTATACCTCTCTATGAACTGGTGTCTCAGTGGAAGCTATGACATCCCTGCTCGAAGGCCTATCAACTGGGACTTTGACTACGTCTTCAACTCTAAGATCTTCGAGGGAGCAAGCATGCCTAGTGATCCACATGTTGTTGCCCGACCTTATGCTTAGGTTTCCGCCATGAGCTGTTACGTAACCTCTACGGGCTATCCTCGAAGCATAACCCCTAAGCACCTCGTAGACTTCTTTATCAATGCCTTCTGCAATCACAGGCGGCACCTCAAGTTCAGCCTATCTAAAAGCTTACGTGAAGGAATGCCTTGGGAATCCCAGTCCCTGACGGAGTAATATTCTTTAATCATATCCTGGATTGGAGGCACCCTACCAGCTATTGGTCCCTTGGTGAGGGGTGCCTGAAGTTTTGGCGGCAAAACATCGTCTCTTCCCGTAAACCCTTCTCGAATGTTGAATAGCCTGGCAATGGTCCAAATTCTTTCGCCAGCTGCGAGCAGCTCCTCTTTTGAAAAATCAAGGCCTGTAACGGCGCTGAGCAGCGAGCTCAAGGGCTCCTCGTTGAACTCCACCGCGAAGTGCTTACATACAAGCAGCGAGTCGTAGACCGCTGCGAGGTCTTGAGTGTACTTGACAAGTGCAGGCTTCTCTAAGACCGAAAACCTGTCAACTAAGTTTGGCGTTCCTATAACCTCGAATGATATAGTCCAACTCCTTAAATGACAGGCCCCCCTATAGGATGTCGCGTAGGATAATGCCATGCCGAAAGCTCCCCGAGGATCGTAGGCTGGAACCTCTAATCCCTTTACGCTTACCGAGGCCTCTATCATGCCGTACTTCCTGGCCAGTCGAAGCGAACCTTCAGCAACATCGTTTCCAATGCCTCTCCTATAGGCGGTTTCAATTATTAGTGCTTTAACCTTCTCCGAATCGCCCCACATCAAATCTATGTTTACCTTATTTAATGTTGCCAATTCTATGAGGCAGGCTAGGGTTCCCCCCATCGATATAGTGTCAAGTCCGAGGTCGTTGCACAAGTGGTTCAACTCGATAACGTCGCCTAGATCGCTGATGCCTAACATGCTGCCTAGATTTACTATGCTTTCGTATTCCGGCCCATCACCTTTTGTCTCTCCAATCTTTGTAACCCTCTTGCATGCTATTGGACAATTATAGCAGCCTCTCCTTCCAACCACGAACTTGGTAAGCTCCTCGCCTGCCAACTTCTCTGCGCTCTCCGAGAAGCCCTCCGAGAAGTTCATCACTGGCAGGAGCCCCCAATCGTTTATTACCGTTAGCAGTGCGCTCGTGCCGAGGTTTCTGAGCGCCCCCCAAAGGTATGGATTCCACGTAATCCTGACCTTCATGTTTTCGAGCATTTCGTCAACTTTTTCGGGCTTAGCCTCTTCAACAGTTTTGGTGCCGCTTGCAACTATCGCTTTAACCTTTTTGGAGCCGAGGACTGCTCCCACGCCTCCTCTTCCAAAGGCATGTCCGTTATCATCTGCTATCGATGCCATTCTGACAAGGTTTTCACCTGCAGGTCCTATCGCCACTGCCGAGCAATTAAATCCATGCCTTTTTCTCAATTCGAGCACTGCCTCCTTTGTTTTTAAGCCCCATAGGTCCCCTGCGGGGAGCACCTCTCCGCACCCCTCGTTCAAGTATATGTAGACTGGTTTTGAGGAAGCACCTTGAATTATGAGCGCATCTAAGCCACACCTTTTAAAGTAGGTGGGGAAGACGCCTCCGCACGTGGAATCAAAAAGCGTCATAGTCAATGGAGACCTCGTGATCATTGATGCCCTTGAGGTGCCGTAGACCCTGCTGCCGGTTAACGGTCCCACAGCCAATACAACCGCGTTGTCGGGTGAAAGCGGCTCCACGCCCGGCCTCGTGTTCTCGTAAAGCCACATGGCTCCGAAGCCCGACCCTCCAAGGTATTCCTTTAGGACAACATCTTTGACCTCCTCAACTGTTATGGTTTTCCTGCTCAAGTCGATCCGAAGGAGCTTCTTCCACCACCCTGCCACGGTGTTTCCACCCTCAAAAAGGTCATCACTGGATGCAGCGGCAATCCTACTATCGATGAGAATCATATAAAAGGGCTTTCTTTATTTTTCGGCTTTGCGCTTTACGAAAAGTAACGGCAGCATTGACGATGCAGCTACTGCCGTGTTCAGGGCGAAGGTGACTTTAAGCGTGTTGTAAGCGTCGGCTACAGCCCCTGAAATCAAAGGCGAAAGTATCGAACCCAACCCCAAAAAGAAGGTCCAGAAACCTACGACTTTCCCGGCGTTTACTTCTCCAAAGTACTCTGAGGCGCAGGAGCTGTACAGCGGCCATATGGAGCCATACGATAATCCGAAGAGAATGGCCGAAGCCACCAATGCTGGATAATCGGTTACGACGGCCACCGCCGATGCGATCGCCGTTAAGCTGTTGCTCACAAATATCATGTCTCTCCTTTCGCCTAACCTATCGGACAACGTTGAAATACCCAGTGCGCCTGCTACACCCCCTAATGCCATGAGGGATATAAGCCATATGGAAGCGTGTTCGGGTAGACTCGCCTCTCTAATTGAGTAGCTTGGCAAGTAGGTGAATGGAACCAATATTGCGAAGCCTATGAGGAAGTAGGAGATGCCCATCAGCCATACGTTCCTGTTTAAGTATATCCTGCCGCTGCTCGGCCCCTCTCTTGTCTTCTCTATGTGCTGTCTCTCTCCGAACATTTGAGATGTAAATACAGCAATGGCGAGGCTGGTTAAGCCGAGAAGCAACCAACAAAACCTCCAACCATACCCCCCTATTATGTAGGGGGTTACGTAGGTTGCGACGCCAAAACCTAAGCATATACCCGTAACCATAATGCCTAACGCTAGTCCCCTTCTCTTCCTCTCAAACCATCGCTGAACAGCGGCGGAGACAGAAGTCCATGTTCCCGACGCACCTAGGCCCACCGCTCCATAGCAGATGCACGCCTCAAGCAGGTTTCTCGCAGCGCTGAGCGCAATGGCGCTTAACCCCATTATAGCACATGATGCTATTACAACAGGTCTAGCCGTTAATTTATCGCTGAGGCCGCCCATAATTGGGGAGAAAACGGTGTAGGCGATGAAATAACTTGTGAATATGAGCCCGCCGAGCTTAAGTTCCACCAGCCCAAAATCCTCCATCATGCTTGGAAGCAGCGCTCCAAAGTCATATCTTATGGCATAAGCTATGAACATTACAGTTAAGCCCGAGATCAATACTTTAATTCTTGTTGCTTGCTTCATGGGCTTCTAAACGCTTATAGACATGCTTTTTATAAGTTGCTCTCGCAAGCCTTCGTCTCAAAGATGGGATCCACAGCTCCAATTTTATTTGAAGCCTGTTTTTTAAGCTGCGAACTTCATGCTCCCTTCCAGCAGCTAGGAGAAGCTATAAGCCTTCTTCAGCCATATATCATGTGGCGAACCCCGAGTTGATGTGAATGGAGGTAAAGTTCCTCGCCTATGACAGCATGGGAGCAAGATCTATGGCAACCTTGGTTATCACAAAAGATATGAGGTTAATGATCGATCCGGGAGTCGCGCTAGCGCCCTCCCGTTACGGTCTACCTCCCCATCCAGTTGAGGTGGAAAAAATGAGGGAGATGTGGCTTCTTATCTCGGATAACCTTGCAGACTGCACGCATGTAATCGTAACTCATTATCATTACGATCATCATGAACCAAATGCCCCAGAGCTCTTAGTCAAGAAAAGGGTCTTGGTAAAGCATCCCAGCTGGAAGATCAACTTCAGCCAGAGGCGAAGAGCCTCCTACTTCCTGTCGAGGATAGACGAGGTCGGAGGCACCTACGAGTACGCTGATGGAATCGAAATAAGGGAGGGATCGACGTTGGTTAGAATCTCAGAGCCCGTACCTCATGGAGTTAACACCAAGCTAGGCTACGTGATTATGGTATCGGTAGATGACGGAGATCGGAAGTTCCTCTACACCTCCGACGTTGAAGGCATGAGCATAGGGGATCAAGTCAACGTAGTTCTACGGGAGAAACCTGAAATATTGGTAATTGATGGTCCCATGACCTACATGCTTGGCTACAGGTATTCGCATGTTGACCTCGAGAGATCAGTGAACAACATCGTTAAAGTGATGCGCGAAACCCCTCTTGAGGTCATAATATTGGAGCACCACCTGATGAGGGACCTCGACTACAAGCGAAAGATAAATCAAGTTTTTCTGGAGGCCGAGGAGAGGGGCGTTGAGGTTTTGTCTGCCGCCGAGTTTGAAGGCAAACCAGTGGAAATGTTGGAGGCGCGTAGAAAAGACCTGTACGGGCTTGATGAAAGCGAGTAGGGCTAGGCCCTATCATGCGTTGCCGTGGCTTTGCAAAAATTTCTTTTAGTATAGGAGGAAAAGGATGGTATTCGTAGTCCAAAAAGAATTTTTCGTTTATCTGGCGAGCTTTATTTGAGGTCTCTAGACTATGTTGTGCGCTAAATGCAACGTAATGGCATGTGTAAGAGGAGGGGAACCGCCGATCAATTGCCCTATGAAGGATATGCCCACGATAGTAACTGAAGCTACCAGACTCTACTTCGATGAAAAAGAGAGGGCCATAGCGAAAATAGCGGCCGAAGTCGAGAAGGACGGGTACGCTTTTTGGCCTAGAATAAGGGAGTTTGCGGAGTTTTCGAAAAGGTTGGGCGCTAATAGGGTTGGGATCGCTTTTTGCCTCGGCTTAAAAGATGTGGCTAGACAGATTGTGGAGTACTTGGAGGAAATGGATTTCCAGGTGTTTTCTGTTGCTTGCAAGTGCGGCGGTATTGATAAGTCGCAGGTTTTAGGTGAAGGTGCAAAGATGAAGCGCGAGGCCTTTGAGCCTATGTGCAATCCTATAGCCCAAGCTCTGATATTGAACTCGCTGAGGACAGAAGTCAACGGCGTAGTTGGACTTTGCGTTGGCCACGACTCGCTGTTCTACATGCACTCTAAAGCGCCCACCGTGACAATGGTGGTTAAAGACAGAGTCACCGGTCACAATCCCGTAGCAGCCCTCTACGCTAAGAACTACTTCGCTCAGAGGCTCTATGGCTCTAAGCCCTCTTAACGTAGGAGCTGTTAATCCTTTGGAGCTTCCCTCTAATCACCATCTCTTCGAGTACCTCCTCGAAAGTAGCTGGGGAAAAGCCCACGTCGTACCATTCCCTAAACTTTTCAGATATTTTTTTAGCGCTCAAAGACTCGTTTGGGTGCTCGTTGATTATCCTCGCTGTGAGGTTCACCATGTCCTCTGTAAAGTTCCAAGGGTACATGTACCACGTCCACTCTTTGACCTCGTCGACGTAGTAGTCCGGGATGATCATGGACGTTGAGGGTATGAGCTGCATGGTCGCAGTTTTGACCTCATCGGGTTTGCACGTCTCTGCTATGTGCTTTCTGGCAACCATGATGCTCCTGCCCGTGTCAGCTATATCGTCGACTATTAAGACCCTTTTACCGCTGAAGTTGTAGGCAAATGGATACTTTATGGTGGCCTCGTCTTTGTGTTTTCCAGTTTCAATCCAATGCTCAATTTTAATGCTCAGGAGGTCGACAATGTCGAGGTAGTCGCATATAAGCCTAGCAGGAGCGAAGCCACCTCTCGCCACAGCCACAACGACGTCGGGTTTAAAACCCGAGCAGCGAATTTTTTTTGCTAAGGCCTTGCACCAATCGACAACGTCGTTCCAGCTTACAACCTTAACCTTCATTTTTTGGCCCACAGCCCTACGCCTCCGCTTGAGCTGGTCGCTGCCTTAAATCTTAAGGCGTAAGCAATTTTAACTTTAACTATTACTCTTCTGTTGGTGTTGATATGCAAGTGGAGAAAGCCGATATAGGGATTATAGGGGGCTCGGGTCTTTACGATCTATCGTTGTTTGGGTCACCTCAAGAACTGAAGGTATATACGCCCTATGGTCCCACATCCGATTCGGTGTTTCTCGCCGAATACAAGGGTAAAAGGATAGCATTCATACCTAGACATGGGCGAGGTCATAGGATACCACCTCACAAGATTAATTATAGAGCCAACATGTGGGCCCTTAAAGAGCTGGGCGTTAAAAGAGTCGTAGCGGTATCAGCGGTGGGTAGCTTAAGAGAGGACTACCGTCCTGGAGACATAGTTGTGGTAGATCAATTCATAGATTTCACTAAGGGAAGGGAGTACACATTCTATGACGGTAACCTTGTTTGCCACGTATCGCTTGCCGACCCCTTCTGCCCTCAGTTGAGGGATCTAGCTATAAGAATCCTTGCCGATTTAAACGTGAGCTTCCATGATAGGGGTACTTACGTATGCATTGAGGGGCCGCGCTTCTCCACAAGGGCCGAATCAAGGCTCTTTAGGAGCTGGAACGCAGACGTCATAGGCATGACCCTGGTGCCAGAAGTCAATCTTGCTAGAGAAGCAGAAATGTGTTATCTGGCGGTAACGCTAGTTACCGACTACGACGTCTGGGCTCCCAGACATGTGACAGCAGAAGAGGTTTCGAGAGTTATGTCCGAGAACATTGATAAGGCTAAAAGGCTCCTATCGGTTTTAATACCGCAAATACCCGCTGAAGGCACTTGTAAGTGCGGAGCAGCCCTCAAGGAGGCATTGGTGTAATGAGTTACAGGGTAAAGGACATAGCCCTTGCAGAGAGGGGAAGGAGCCTCGTTGCTTGGGCTAGAGACCATATGCCCGTGCTCTCACGAGTAAGGGAGATGTTCAGCTCTGAGAAGCCGCTCTCAGGTGCTAGGATAGGGGCTTGCCTTCACGTCACAAAGGAGACGGCAGTGCTCGTGGAAGCCCTAATGGAAGGAGGTGCCACCGTTGCTCTATGCGCATCAAACCCTCTTTCCACTCAAGACGAAGTAGCGGCTTACCTAGCCTCAATAGGAGTCCACGTGTATGCTTGGAGGGGCATGTCCTCTGAAGAGTACTATGAGGCCATAGGTAAAGTCCTCTCTAAAGCCCCCCACATAACTATTGATGACGGTGCTGACCTGGTTTCCACGCTTCATAAGTTGAAGTACGGCGAAGGCTCTCAAGAGCTAAAGATAGTTGAAAAAATAGTTGGAGGAGACCATATTCCCAAAGTCATTGGAGGAACCGAGGAGACAACTACCGGCGTTGTGAGGCTGAGGTCCCTCGCCGAGGAGGGCAAACTTCTATACCCCATAATAGCCGTTAACGATGCGTACACTAAGTTCCTCTTCGACAATAGGTACGGAACCGGTCAAAGCACCATTGATGGAATCCTGAGAGCAACCAATACGTTGTTGTGTGGCAAGACGTTTGTTGTAGCCGGCTACGGCTGGTGTGGTAGAGGTATAGCGTTAAGGGCTCGCGGCATGGGCGCTAATGTCGTGGTAACTGAAGTAAACCCCCTCAGAGCCTTGGAAGCGGTGATGGATGGCTTCACCGTAAAGTCTATGGTCGAGGCATGTAGGGTGGGCGACATATTCGTAACCGCGACTGGAAACATTAACGTGATAAGAGGCGAGCACATCTTAAAGATGAAGGATGGAGCCATATTGGCGAACAGCGGGCACTTCAACGTCGAAATAAACCTAAACGACTTGGAGGTTATAACTAAAGAGAAGAGGGAGATAAAGGCAAACATCGCAGAACACGTCTTAATCAACGGAAAGAAAGTCTACGTGTTAGCCGAGGGTCGCCTTGTCAACCTCGTAGCCGCTGAAGGACATCCAAGCGAGGTGATGGACATGTCGTTCGCCAACCAAGCGCTATCGGTCGAGTACCTTGTAAAGAGGGGGAGAGAGCTAAGGCCGGCAGTGTATTCGGTGCCCAAAGAGATAGATGAAGAAGTTGCCAGGTTAAAGCTAGAGTCAATGAATGTTAAAATAGACGAATTAACCGAGGAGCAAAAGAAATATCTCGGGAGCTGGAAACTAGGAACCTGAGCGTAAAACCTGTAGCCTAGCGTTGTAGCAAACTTGAGGAGTTGCTGTAAATGGTGAGTGCTGAAGAAGGAAGAGAGGAGAAATACCTCCTATTGCTTGATAGAGCGTTAAACCTAGTACCCTCAAGGGCCTTGGCGGGAGGCCGTTTTCAAACCCCCAAAGCTAAAATCGCAGTCGTGGGCAATAGGACTATAATATCCAACTTTAAGGAGATAACCTCAACGTTGAACAGGAAACCTGAGCAGTTCTTCAACTTTTTGTTGCACGAGCTTGGGACGGCAGGAACAATGGAGGACACTAGGGCTGTACTGCATGGTAAATTCTCAAGTGACAAGATAAATGGCCTCATAGAAGTATACATAAAGCTATACGTGATATGCCCTGTATGCAAAGGCGTAGACACAAGCCTACAGAAAGAAGGCAAGGTGCTCCTAATTCGCTGTGAAGCATGCGGCGCAATAAGCCCAGCTAGAGGGGCCTAGCGTGAAAGAAAAAAAAGATGTAGAGGTCTACGTGAAGGTCCACCACCACGGAAAGGACGTGGTCGTTGCCATATGTGATGTGAACCTCATTGGTAAGACGTTCACGGACGGCCCCCTCAGAATAGAGGTAAGCGAGGAGTTCTACGGCGGGGAGAAGGTCAACATTCAAGAGGCAATGAACATAGCTAAGAAGGCAACCATTGCCAACTTCTTGGGAGAAGAAGCCGTCAAGCATGCTATTAAGCGTAAACTCGTACACAAGGACTGCGTGATCGAAGTCGCCTCGATTCCCCACGCACAACTCATAAAGATAGTTTAGTATTTATGGCTCGAACTCCTACTCTTAGCGTGGGGAAACGGCCAGTTGAAGTTGAAAAGGTTCTGCGCTAAGTGCGGCGTCGAAGTAACGCTTGAGGAGTCCTTGAATTTTAAGAACTTATGTCTAAACTGCTACAAGGAGCTTCACGGTAAAGTAGCGCTCCCACCGGTAAATGTGGTTTTATGTAGAAAGTGCTTTTCTGTCAAGGTTAGAGGCAGATGGCAACCATTAGACCTCTCGTCTGAAGAGTTGGCGGCATCAACCATAGCCCAACTGATAGAGGGTGAGGTGAAAAGGACCTGTGGACTTGAAGTGAAGGTTTACCTTACACCACAAGAGGTCTACAAGCTTTTTTCGGGTGAAAGAATAGGCGTGAACGCCACGGTGAATGAGGCTTTACATCCACGTGCAGCCTCTAGTCTTCCCCCTCTTGATGTTAGGGGCACCTTCTCGGTATGCCATACCTGTCTGAGGGTTGCAGGTAAAAATTTTGAAGCTACGCTACAGCTTCGTGATTTCGCTCCGAGAGAGCTTGACCAAATAAAGTTCATTGTTAATAAGCTCGTAGTCGAAAGGTCGGGGGGCTCACATAATTTACAGACGGGAGTCACATGGGAGGAAGTGGATGGAGGCGTCGACATTAAGGTGCCGTCCATCTACATGGCCCGCGCCATAGCAAGCCACATTAAGAGGAGATTCGCTGTTTTGGTTAGAGAATCGTACAAAGATGCTGGATGGAGCAGAAGTAGAGGCAAGCCCTTCCGGAAGCTTACAATCCTTCTTAGGCTTCGAAACACTTAATAGTTCATCCACTTATCCACACACTGGATACAACGTGAGGCAGAAAGAAGATAGCAGAGACCTGAGAACTCCAGCGGAGGGCGAAACCATAGGTTTAGTAACAAAGCTGCTCGGTAACGATAGGGTTGAAGTAAAGACGGCAGATGGAAAAATCCTTCGATGTAGAATACCGGGCAAGCTAAGAAAAAGGCTATGGTTTAGGGAAGGAGACTTCGTCCTCGTAGCACCTTGGGACTTCCAAGGTGGTAAAGGAGACCTCCTTTGGAGGTACACAAGAGATGAAGTGGAAGAGCTTAGGCGAAGAGGCCTATTAGGTGCTTTAGCTGAGGAAAGCTAGCAGCCCAGAACTTCGTTTAAGACGTCCTCAACGGTGGCGTTCACCCCCTTTCTCCTGAAGAAGTTGACCACGTTTTTTACGTCCCTCTCCAAGAACATCTGCGAACTTGGGTGGCTTACTAGGACCGCTTGACCGAAGTCAAATAATATGGGCTCATCCCTCCAAACCATGATGTTGTACTCGCTTAAATCGGCATGGATGAGCTTAGCTTTACAGTAGAGTAGCTTCAGGCTCTTAATGACCTTCTCGAATACGGATCCGAAGTTCACGTGATCTACGTCTTTGAGAAGTGGTGCGGGTGATCCGTTATCACCTATGAATGACATGACCACCACGTTTTTGTAGACATCTATAGGCTTAGGGACGCTTACGCCAACATTATAGGCCTTAACCAAGTTCTTGTACTCCTTAAGCGCCCATGCGTAGATGAGTGGCCTCGTAGCCCTTCTAACCTTCTTGTTGAACCTCACGTCACCTTCAATGTATTGCGAGAAGGTTTTTTTGAACTCTCGAGTTGATGTGAGGAAGATCTTGACCGCTAGGTCTTCACCATCAGGTGATTTCGCCCAATAAACTCTAGACTCCTTACCAGTGCTTACAACACCGTGTATTACATCTATGACCTTCCGGTTTATAAGCTTGTAAAGTGCTTCCAACGTAAACTTGTCGAAGACTTCTTCAACTGTTTCGAGCAGATCCCTATCTTTCCTTCTTTTCTCCTCCTTCGTTTTAAAGGCGCCCTCGCCCTTCCCTCTTAGATACTTACCCACTACATACCAAGACTATTAAGGATGACTTCGCTTATATATAACCTTACTTAGTTGAAGTAGTAGCACGATAGATGGTGATAGCGTTGTGGGGAACCGTGTACAAGGACTATGTTCAAGTACCAATGGATAGGATAGGGGTCCTCATAGGCAAAGGCGGAGCCGTAAAGAAGGAGATAGAGGAGACATATAATGTTAAGCTAGACATAGATAGCTCTACGGGAACCGTATGTATCGAGCTCCTCGAAAACTCAAATCCATCATCTTTGTTGACCGTTAAGAACATAGTTCAAGCAATAGGATGCGGAATAAATCCAAATAGGGCATTAGAGGTCTTCAGCTCTGAAGATGGCGCACTGCACGTTATAGACTTGAAAAACCTCGCGAGGGGTTCAAGAGATAACCTCGTGAGAATTAAGGGGAGAATTATAGGTGAGAAAGGCAAGGCGAGGAGACTTATAGAGGAGCTCACGAATGCTTCGATCTCAATATCGGAGAACACAGTCACAATAGTCGGCAAATTGGAGAACGTGGAGATAGCCCGACGGGCCGTAGAGATGTTGATATCCGGAAGCCCCCACAACGTTGTTTGGAAATACCTTTACAAGATGAGGAGAGAGCTTAAAAGAAGGGGTTTTATACTTTGGGAGCCGAAAAGCCCTTCCTTGGAGGGCAAGGTTAACAACGCCGAAAAAGCGCGTGGTGAAGAAGATGAGTAAGTGGATCGTGACTTGCGCATGGCCCTACGTTAATTACATTCCCCACCTAGGCACCATGATAGGCTCCGCACTCTCGGCGGACGTAATAGCCCGGTACTTGAGAATGAAGGGCGAAGAGGTTGTCTTTGTTAGCGGCTCCGACGAGCATGGAACACCAATAGAGGTAGAGGCCGTGAGGAGAGGGACAAATCCAAAGTCCCTTTGCGATGAAAATCACAGGAAGATAAGTGAACTTTTCAAAAGGTGGAACATTTCATTCGATAACTACTCGAGAACTGAAAGCGAATACCATAAGGAGTTCGTAAAGAACTTCTATTTGAGGTTATATGGGAAAGGCTTCGTTTACGAAGAGGAGGTTGAGCTTCCTTTTTGTCCTCGTTGCCAAAGATTCCTGCCTGACAGGTTTATAAGCGGGGCATGTCCCTATTGCAATTTTGAAGATGCTAGGGGAGATCAATGCGATGGTTGCGGTCGCCTTCTAGAGCCTTTAAAGCTTCTTCAACCCAAGTGCGCCATTTGCGGCTCAAAACCCGAAGTCAAGAAGACGAAGCACTGGTTTTTTGATTTTCCCAAGCTGACAGAAAAGCTTAAAGAATACATAGAGAGCGCTCCTCTCCTCACAGAGAACGCCAAAAACATGAGTTTAAGCCTCCTCAAGGAGGGGCTGAGGGCTAGATCTCTTACAAGAGATAACAAGTGGGGTATAGAGGCGCCTTTCCCCGGTTCCGAGGGGAAAACCATATACGTATGGATGGAGGCGATTCTCGGATACATATCAGCCACAATAGAGTATTTTGCCAACGTTGGCTCTAAAGACAAGTGGAGGGAGTATTGGTTTGATAAGAAATGCCGACTGCTATGCTTTATAGGCAAGGATAACATACCATTCCACACGTTGATATTACCAGCGCTCCTCATGGCCTCCAATGAGGGCTACGTTCTGCCTTGGGGGGTCTCGGCCACGGAATACTTGTTGTTTGAAGGCCAGAAGTTCTCCAAGAGCAGGAGAATAGGGATTTGGATAGATGAGGCGTTGGAGATGTTTCCCGTGGACTACTGGAGATATGTCCTCTTAAGCACCAGACCTGAAGGAAGAGATTCGAGCTTTTCGTGGTCCGTGTTCAAGGAACTTGTCAACACTCAACTTAATGATACGTTGGGCAACTTCGTTCACAGGGTTTTAACGTTCACTTCAAGAACCTTCAGTTCCCTGATCCCGGCACCTAGAAGTAGTTGGGTAAGCGAAGAACTTTGGGTACAAGTTTTAAAGAGATTTAGCGCCTGCACCCATAACCTTGACAACTTGCGGATTAAAGATGCTTTGCAGGAAGTTATGAACTTGGCTAGGGACGGTAATAAATACTTAAATGAGCAAGCTCCATGGGATCTAATAAAGAGAGGTGACGTAGAGCGCGCATCCACGTGTATTTACGTTTGTTTAAACGCAATCAAATCATTATCAATCATGCTGACACCATTTATACCCACAACTGCGAATGAGATATGGAAGGCGCTAGGTCTCCAATCACACGTGTGGGAGGAGAGCTGGTACGAAGCGACGAAGCCATTGGAACCTGGTACAAGGATTCTCGAAGTGAAGCCCATCTTCACTAAGATAAAGTAGGGAACTTTCCAGTCGTGGTTAAAGCAGTCCATTTCTAACTAAGCTTTTAGCTTCCTTGCTCCTCGCAGAGAACTTTGGACCCTTATCTTCTGAAATAACATCCAACCCCTTGACGAAGGACTCTGAAACGCTACCCTCATTCCTTTTGCACAAGGACGCTACCTCCACAAGTCTAATTTCACAATCTGCTTTTAAGCTTAGGTCTTACTCTTTAAATACGTTGAGGCAGCCTTCAACCTTGAGGCTTCCATGAGATGATATGGCTAAGGGAGGGCCTCAGTACTTCAACTCGGCGTTGACTTTACGAGCCTTTAAAGGAGTTTAGAAAAGTTTATAGAAAATATTTGCGTTTTGCCTTCTGTAAAGTTGCCGTATGGAATTCCTATACGCGACACCAATCTAAGGATAAACGTGTTCCTGCGAATTCCGGTTGAAAGAGGTGCCGCTTGTTTGAAGGTGTACATCGAAACTTATGGTTGCTGGCTAAACAAGGCTGATAGTGACGTTGCTGCATCGATGCTAGAAGAGCGGGGCCATCTCATAGTTGAGTCTCCATCAGAGGCCGATGTGGTTGTAATTAACACTTGTGCTGTCCGAAGCGAAACCGAGAGGAAGATCATTAGAAGGCTTAAGCACTTCGAAGAATGGTCTAGAGGCGGAGCAGACAGAAAAGTAGTGGTCATGGGCTGCTTGGCTAGGGTCCGGCCAGCTTTAATTGCGTATCAATCACCTTCGGCGAGCATAATAGGGCCCAACGCTTTGCCATCCCTGCTGAGGGCTTTGGAAACGAAGGTTATAGATGTAGGCCCAGACAGGCGCCTCCCCTTCCTGCTTCCAAGGTTTAGGGGCGTTGGATCAAGGCGCCTCCTTATCCCAATAGCTAGCGGGTGCTTAGGGTGTTGCTCCTACTGTATAATGCCTATTTCAAGGGGTAAGCTGTCGAGCAGTCCACCCCAACAGGTAAAGGACTTACTTCAAAGGGGGATACTTCAAGGCGTAAAGGAGGTTTACCTCGTTGCTCAAGACTTGGCATCGTATGGACGAGATATAGGTTGCAGCCTTCCTGAACTTCTCAAGGCCCTCATCGAGGTTAGGGGAGAGTACAGGATAAGGCTAGGAATGATGGAGCCGTCGACTCTCGGCGCGGTGGCAAACGAAATGGTGAAGGTCTACTCAAACCCAACAATTTACAAATACCTTCATCTGCCCCTTCAATCTGGGAGCAATAGAATATTAGAACTTATGAACCGCAGGTATACGAGGGAGTTCTTCTTCAAAGTCGTGGAGCTCTTCAGAAGCTCACTTGACGACCTCTATCTTGCCACTGACGTCATAGTTGGCTTTCCAACAGAGACAGAAGAGGATTTCGAGGAGACGCTAAGAACCATAGAGAAGCTCAATCCAGATAAAGTTCACGTAGCTAGGTATGCTATGAGACCATTTACGCAGGCCTCATCCATGCACCAGCTCTCCGATGAGGTAAAGAAGAAGAGATCAAAAGCTCTAGGTGAGCTAGTAGAAGAGATAACCCTTAAAAACAACGTGAGGTATGTGGGAAGGGAGGTTGAAGTACTCTTAGTCGATATGGCCCCGAGGGGAGGTCTTGTAGGTAGGATGGCCAACTATAGGCCAGTCGTAGTCGAATGCGAACCTTCGCTGATGTGGAGGAAGATAAGCGTCATAATAGACGAGGCGAAACCCCACGTTTTGATGGGTCGACCAGCTTAGCCACCGCTCACTGGAGGTAGCAGAGCTACTTCATCCCCATCTTTAAGGATGGTCTCGAGCCCCTTGAGTTCGCTTATCCCCTTACCGTTAACTAGAACTATAAGGAACCTCGATATCGCGCCGCCTTCCTCAAGTACGTACTCTCCAAATTTTGGGGGCAACTTTCGGGCCAAGATATTTAATAGATTCAGGATGCTTGTGCCCTCTTCGACCTCCACGTCGAGTTCTTTGACGCCTGCTACCTCCCTTATTATGGCGAAGAACTTAACCTTTACCTTCATATGTTACTCCTCGGTCTATTAACGAAGTCGTTTATCTGATCATCCATCATGTGTCCTCGGCTGAAGACCTTAGCGCTTTTGACGCCTTCAACGTTCTCAACGGCCTGCTTTATTGAGGTTGCTAGGAGAAATGCCATAGGGCAGAACGGCGACGTTGGCGTGAACTCGACCACTACTTCACCATCCTTCTCGCTTATGTTCTTGATGCAGCCCATCTCAACAAGGCTCAACCCCGTCTCGGGGTCCACAACTTTTTCAAGGGCCTCTCTAACTTTCTTCTCAACTTCGCCTTCACTCATTTTCGGTCAATCCCCTTTCACCAGCTCGTAGTAAAGGCATAAACAACCTTAAAAACCTTAGTTTAACGTACTTATCAAGTAGCAAAATCCTCTTCGTTGAGGAGGAGCTGGTGAAGTTGAAACGCGCACACATCAACACTGCTATGATAATTGCAGCTATCTTGTTGTTGCTCCTCGAGAGCGCACATTGCATGGAGCAAGAAGCACCTCGTGCCTATTTAACAACCGAGGTTGCCACATCATACACTTATGCTGTGGCCACTTACACGCTTCACTTAGAGGGCCTTCGGGGGGCTACAACTTTAAATGTAAGCATAAGCGATGCCCCCTCCCTCTACGATGCTGTGTGCGGAGGGACTTCCTCGAGATTTTGGCTGATAGAGGTGCCAAGCTCCGCGTCGACTTTCAACATTACCGTCAAGGCCTTGTACCTCATCGAGCCAAGGTCGGCGGGAGAAGAAGGATACCTGCTTAGGCTTCCACTTAATCCATCCGTATCGACGACGATTGCAAGCGTCAACGCAACTATTCACTTGCCTTCGGAGATCGCTGAAGTTAGTTTCACGTCCGGAAGCAACGACATCAACATTACGTCTACGGGACCCTTAATTAACGCGCAAGCCTTTAATGTTTCACCCTATGAAGTTAGGGATTTAAGCATCGTGATTAACTTCAACAACTCCGCTTTACCTTGGCTTTTCAAGGTAAAAAAAGCTTCTAGGGAAATATACCTTGACTCGAAGACCGTGGTAGACCAAATAACTATTGAGGGGTTATCCAACAGTTATTGGGTTAGGCAATCCATCTTTAACTTTGAGGTGCCCAGTGCTCTGAATATCTTAGAGGTAGGGGACTTCGCAGGACCCTACATTGAAACGAATTCCCATCCTAGCTTTGGACAATTCAGGCTTCTCAGCCTGAACGATACTTGCCTACTGCAAGTCCAGCCGCGGGTTTCAATCTCGAGTGGGGAACAAACAACCTTCTACATCAAATACGAGCTTAAAGAAACCTCTCCCGTGTCCCTGATGCCTCCCTACCTTCAATACGTAGATGAAATTGAAGTTAACATCCGCCTACCAGAGGGCTCACAGCTGAGGAAGGTTGATCCGGAACCATACTGCATCAATGGCTTAACGATATTTTATAGGGCTACGAACATTTCGCGCCTACGAATTCTCAGCTCAACTGTTGAGTACGCACCTCCCCTTATTTCGCGAGGCCTAGTTGTCCTCATAGGATTTTTGATGGCTTTAGTGGTCGGGGGCGTGGCTGCAGTATCGGTTAGGAGCAAGAGGCTTAAGCGCAAGACGCAAGAAAAACGCTTGGTTATTCCAACTTTAGAGCAACTTGAAAGCTCGCTTAACGCATATCTAAAAATAGCCGGTGAGCTTTGGGGACTACGTGAGGATTACGTAAAAAGCAGGATAAAGGAACCTATTTATAGGAGGAGGGCTAACCAGCTTAAATCGCTTCACCTAGAATACTTGAAGAGAAACATGGAGCTATCAAGGCAGCTCGAAGAGCTTCCAGGGCTACGCAAGATTTGCCAGAAGGTGCGCTCCCTGCTTGAAGGCGCTCTGAACCTTGAAGAGGAGTTTGAAAAGCTCTGCAACTTGATAGACGATAAAAAGATGGCTAGGGCCGAGGCGCTTCGAAGAAGCGCGTCCCTGAAAAGAAAGGCCGAGGTCATATGGGGCGATCTTCAAAGGTTGAAATCAAAGATTCGTGAAGCGATAGTTTAAAAAGTAGACCGCGATACCTAAGTAAGGGCTTTAACATGGTGGAGGTCATAGTAGACAAGGAGAAGTGTACGAACTGTGGTACATGCGTCTCGGTATGCCCTTCAGGAGTCTACGAGATGAAGGAAGGCAAGGTAGAAGTAGTGAACAAAGATGCTTGTTTAGCGTGCAGGGCATGCGAATCGCAGTGTCCCAACCAAGCAATACAGATAGTTGAATGACAGCGGAACCATTCCTCGCTCCATTAGTAGGGGAAAACGCCCTCTTCATTCCACCTTTTTTCCCTTCGCACCATTAAACTTTAAATCGGCCTTCCTGAAATGAAAAGAGTAAAGCCCGGTGGTGTAGCGGCCAAGCATGACGGGCTTTGGCCCCGTCGACGGGAGTTCGAATCTCCCCCGGGCTACCAAACCTCCACGCATAGAAACCTTGATTTTTTGCGGTGGGAACAGCGTCAGGAAGTGAAGGTCACGGGAAGCACTTGGGGAGATTTTATTAGACCCCCTGCTTGAAGGGGCTCTCGTAAGATGCGAAGTGCCCAGACCCATGTGAGGTGTCGTCCTTGGAGAGGTTTTTTTCGATAGTAATACCTACGCTCAACGAGGAGAAGTACCTTCCGCGCCTTCTTTACAGCCTTTCAAGGCAGACCTTCAAGGATTTCGAAGTTATAGTTGTAGATGGCGGCAGCTCCGACGCTACTGTTGAGGTAGCAGCGACGTGTGTTGACAAAGTTTTGGTCAGCAAGTGCAATCAATCCGAAGCGAGAAATATGGGTGTACGGGTTTCAAGTGGAGATTACTTAGTCTTTCTGGACGCCGACGCGTATGTTGAGCACTCCTTTCTAGAGAAGGTCTGCCGACTCATTTCATTATATGCGCCTGCCAAAGAACGCGTATGTCTTGTTGGCAGGCCGGAACCGCTTCAGGTGAGAGTATTAAGCAGGGTGGCGTTCGCGTTCGGGTGGTTTTTAGCCAAACTTAAAGCAACTTTTCCCGGGTATATGGGAATAATCGTTGAGAAATCAATCTTCAAAAGGGTTGGTGGCTTCAACCCTAACTTGTCCTACGGTGAGGACCTTGACCTCCTAATGAGAATATCGCGAACAACAAGGATAGTTTATCCGAAAGATCTAGTGGTTTACAGCGACACCAGAAGGTGGATGAAAGACGGAAAAATCAACGCTGTTGAAACCCTCAGGATTGTTGGAATGGTTATTGAGTTCTTAGCAACCAAGAAGAGCCATACTTCATACCCAGTTATAAGGTGAAGGATGCGTGGGTTCGAAGCTGCTCATAGCGGCTAAAAGCTAAACCGCCTCTATGAGAAGAGGGTCAGCTGCCGCCTCTTTCCTCACGTTTAAGACCACATGCGTTATAGTTCTTTCAACGCATTCTCCAGCTAACAGCTTCTTTATAAATTTGCTCAGCTCAATCCTATTCTTGAACCTGGCAATTATGATCGCATCGCTTTGCCCGGTAACATCGTAGACCGCCTGAACGTTGTGGCTCTTCGCTACAATCTCTTCAACCTCGGTTATCTTACCCCTCGAAGCTACGACCTCTATGATTGCGGTAACGTCATAGCCCAACTTCTCCAAATCTAAGGTTACGGTGTAGCCTTTTATTATGCCGTTTTCCTCGAGCCTCCTAACCTTGTTAGCTACTGTAACTGTTGACGTCCCTATTCTTCTGGCTATCTCGCGAAAAGAGAGACGCGCATTCGTTAGAAGTTCTCTTAGGATGGCTTTATCAACATCATCCAGCTTCAAAGCACATCAAAAATCCAGTATTACTCCAAGCGGATAAAAGCGTTTTCAGACTTGCAACCTCTCCTCCTCTGCATAGAGTTAGCCTTGGGGCCACTCGGCGACTCCTCCCGTTGTCGAGGCTTGGCACCTGTACCCGTTTAACTGTAGGGTGAAGTCACCTCACTGTTGCCTCAAGGGTTACCAGCGGGCCTTCGAAGTTGGATGGATAGTCGTAGATCACAAGGCATCCGATTCGTGGTCTAAAGCCCTCGCTATTGCCCTTCCAAGCCCTTCAACATCCACTCCAAATAGCAGCACGCCGTTGCTATTAATGTATTCCTCTACGTTTTTGAGCGCGATGCCTAGGTTATACACGTTAACACCCTCCAATTTCTTGCAGATGGCCTCAAGCGCCTCCGGTGGCTCCAGGAAGAAGTCTCCGGTTATGATTATGCCGCTTATCCTGCTTTCCTCAAGTGAGATGACGACTTTTACGAGTTTACCATCTCTAGCCTTATACTCGCCCACTCTTATCAAGTTCGGTGACCCCGGCTAATGCTTCCACCTTTTCTTCATGTTCCGCCCTTAAAGGGCAATAAGTGCATAATAGCGCCAGCCAATCCCTGCTCAGGTACTTTTCTCTACATAGCTTGTCAATTAAGACACACTCGACCTTCGTTAATCTGACTTCTTGAAGGTCCCGTATGCCTACGCGCGTCACCACTTCGCATAACAGGCTTTCCTCAACTTCTTTAATCGATACTTCGCGGCCAACTTCACTGCTCAGCGTTGTCACCCTTCTTCTAACGGATTCAACAGCTTTATCCGAAAGCTTCTCTTTTGAAACGTTGAGCACTGTAGCTAACGCCTCTAGGTTTGAGTTTACAAGCAGGCAACCGTGGACTAGCACGATGTTACCTTGAATCCCTCCGGCTAAACCAGCAACTTTCTTAGGCCCTACGAGAACATCGTTGATTGGTTTAAATGCCGCATTGAAACCCATCTTCTTTAGCGCTGCGGACACTATGTTCCCCACGAATTCAAACAGCTCCGGAAGCCTCTTGTTATTGGACTTGAAAACTAACGTAAAATTAAGGTTCCCCTGGTCGTGGTATACCGCCCCTCCACCAGTGAATCGCCGCACCACCTTAGTTCTCATCTCCATCGCTTTATAGTAGTTTACCTCTGAGAGTGGACATTGGAATCTGCCAATGACTACCACGTTGTCGTTGCGCCAGAAGCGCACAAAGCCTTCGTAACCAGTGTTGCTGAGATTTTTAAAAAGAAACTCTTCAAGAGCCATATTTAGGTAAGGGTTGCCAGGGCTCTCGGCCCTTATAAGCCCCCACGTCATCGTTTGAAACCTTTCCCGCTTTACTTCGTGAAGAGCAGCTTAGCAACTTCAACTCTTAAGTTCTTCCACTTCCTTTCAAGGATTCCTTCCACGGTGTAGTCAACTTCTATTCCTGTCTCAGCCGATTTAGCTACGAGACCGGCTAGAAAGCTTCCTTCAGACACCCTTAACTCCACGCTTCTGTTGAGCTCTCTGCCAAGCTCGGCCGATATAGCCTTCAGATCTAGGTTTAGTGCTAGGTCTCTTCTGTTAAGCCTTAATTCGATGGGACCTCCATTGAGGACCCTTATTGCCTCTTTGATGAGGTTAACCAGCCTGTTTTTGTAATCTTCTGTTTTCACGTACTCATTAACGCGTCTTTTCGCCTCTTCAACTACTTCTTCTATTAGCCTTTCTTTATGCTCAAGAACCTTCCTGAAGGCTTCCATGCGCATCTTCGTTATTTCACTTCGCCTCTTTCTGAGAGCCCCCTCCCTCTCCTTTTTGAGAAGCTCTGAAGCCTCCCTCTCAGCTCTAGATTTGGCTTCTTCTACCGCCCCCTTTATTATGTCGTTCGCCCTTTCCTTGGCTTTAGCTATTACCCTCTGGGCTTCCTCTTCAGCGTTCTTGGCTATCACTTCAATGAGCTTATCAAGATTGCCAATTATTGCCATTTTTGGCTCACCACTTAAGGTTTAAACACTTCATCTAGTACTAACTTCACAGCGCTTTCGAAGTTCTTGAGCGCAGTCCTCTTAAGGTTTTCAAGCTCCTTCTTAAGGTCCTCTTCGACCTTTTTAACCTCTTCTAAAGTTTCTTCCTCTATTCTTTTAACTTCATCGGCAGCGAGTTTCCTTGCACCTTCAATGACCTCTTCGTACACCTTCTTGGACAGGTCATCAGCCTTCGCTTTGGCCTCAGCCTCCATTCTCTTCGCCTCATTATACGCGTCGTCCACAAGTTTTCTCGCTGCCCTCTCGGCCTCTAATAGGCGAGTTACCACCTCATCCATTTTGGAGCCCCCCTCGAAACTATTAGAGAAGCTTGTCTCTCTCCTAAAGCTTAGCAAACTTTATAAATTCTTTCATTTTTAACGAGGAGTACGCATGAGCAGCGAAGGAGGTCGTTCAAGTGCTCACGCCGGCACCTCTATTAAAGGTTAAGGTTTATGTCAACAAGAGGCACTTAGAGAGAACCTTATTCAATATCGCTATGGAAGGTTTCATCCACTTAATTGACGCTAAAGATGAATTTAAAGAAGAGGTAGGTAAAGGTTTGCTAAGGCCTCTTGAAACCTCCACGAACCTATACAGGATCTCCACGCTTCGATCTAAGGTTGAAAACCTCATCTCCACTCTGAAGCTAGCCCTGAGGGCCTACCCCGAGTCCTTTTACAGAGAGGAGTTGCCGAAGTTTTCCTTGATAGACGCTGAAGCCTTCGCGGACTCTATTGAAAGGGCTACAGCCCCTCTTAGCGAGGCAGCTCTCGAAAAGATTAGAAACGAATATGGAGATAAACTCTGCAAGCTTGAAGCCCTATTAAGGGTTGTGGAAGCCCTTGAATCAGCCAAAGCTAAGATCGCTGAGACCTCCACGACGGCGGTCTTCGTGGGGTGGATTCCTAAGAACTCTCTACAGCGACTTTCAAAGGTCGTTGAGGAGTCCACTAACGGCCAAGGAGTCGTAAGATACGAGGAACCGCAAATACACTTTGAAGAGCCTGTTTCTAGGGAAAGCGAAAAAGGGGAGAGAGAAGTATCAACCTTGAGATTTTACATACCCAAGAAGCACTTAGATGACGTTGTTTACGCTTTAACAGGGATTTATCATCAAGTGGTGGACTTGAGGGAATTCATGCAGGCAGAATTTAAAGAGAAAGTCAAGCCCCTTGAACCTTCTCCAAAACTATTTAGGTTATCATCCCTCTCGTCTAGGCTCGACGTAGTGCTCTCATCATTAGGTCTATCGGTGCCTAAGGACATAAAACCTGTGAGTACCCCCCTTCGGGGTGAGGAGATAGAGGAGATGGAAGCATTCCTATCACCTATCGAAGGCGAAGTCTTCTCCATAACGTCAAAGCTTGAAGGCATAAAAAGGTCAATGGATGCCGCGTCAAAGATTGAAAGTGAAGTATCAACAATAGTCCTACCGCAGGTGCCCTCCACAGAGATGTTGCTTCGCGATGTAAAGGGCCCTATTAGAAGCGTAGTACTTCAGCTTACCGATGAAACCGCTAAGCTACACGCCTACCTTAATAAGATAAGGGCAGAGAAGGGGGATCAATTAGTCGAGTTGAAACGAAAAGTTGAAGGGGCTAGGCTTGTGGAGGAGGAGAAGCTCAAAATGCTCTCAACTGACAGCTTCATAGTGTTTCAGGTCTCAGTTTCCAAAGAGGACGTAGAAAAATTGATTTCAAGAATCAAGGACGCCACTGGGGGAAGCTTCCTCCTCAAAGAGGCGGAGTTGCCCAGAAAATTTAAGGCAAAGAAAGAAGTTGAGGAAAAGCACCGTGAAGAGGTTAAAGTGCCTACATTGATGGATAATCCGTGGTGGACCAAAGTCTATGAAAACATAGTAAGGGGCTTCGGCATCTTAAACTACAGAGAGATAGACCCGACCATTATATGGTACTTTACTTTTCCGTTGTTCTTTGGCATAATGTTCTGCGACATGGGTCATGGGCTTGTGCTCCTTATTCTATCGTCGATACTTTACCACTTTAAAAGAAAGGGCATCAAAGGTGGGGAAACAACAAACTACATAATACAAGGATCACCCATATTGTTGGCAGGTGCCATCTCCTCGACGTTCTTCGGCTTCCTATTCGGCGAGTTCTTCGGCTACATAGAGGATCCCGTATCGCTCGGGCACCTATTGAGCGGGTTCTTCGAAAGCGAGGCCGTGAAGAGCGTTAGAGCAAGTGTACTGGGTTTACTAGGCTTATCGGGTAGCTACCACTTCCACTTAATGGATCCCAACGGGGCGAGGGCCCTGCTTAAACTCTCGATATACATCGCGATATTCCACATATCTCTAGGTCTAATTATATCGATAGTCAACAAGGTGAGGCTTAAGGAATACAAGGAGGCCATAGTTGGACCGGGTCTCTGGCTATGGCTCTACTTAAGCGGCTCAATAGCCTTCATAACCATGGGGAGGAACATATTTAACGCTGTCTTCAGTGACATGATGATAGGCTTCGTATTTATATGGTTGCCGTTCATCGTTATGATAGTGGCACGGAGCCTCCACCTAGGAATGATAGACGGCTTCAGCGAGAGCTTGGATTCATTCATAGCCTCCCTTTCCAACACGATATCCTATGCTAGGCTTTTCGCCTTCGCTATGATACATGGAATAATAACTAGCATATTCACCATGGTGGACAGGGGATTAATGGATATGGTAGGCGTACCCCTCTATATAGGGGCAATCGCCGGAACACTGTTCTTCGTGTTCTTCGAAATAATATTCGTATTCTTGCAAGCGCTCAGGCTTCACTGGGTGGAACATGGACTTAAGTTCCTAGTAGCGGATGGAGTTCGATTCCAACCATTTACAATAGAGAAGTGACGCCATCTTAACACATTGTTTGCTTTTTTATTTAGGCCCCCTATCCTTGCTGGGGGAATTCGTCTAAGCGCCTTGGCAACCCACCTTCAGGGGAGAGGTGGGATGCGCCCCGCGAGAATGAGCATTGCCTCTTATAAGGGTAGGAAAGCGTAATTATATGCCATTTGGGCGCTTATCTCCCCTCTCGAAGCCATGAAGGCTAGTTTCAGGCTTACCTTCTCACACCACCTAATCATTAGGTAAGAGATGACGGTTTCGGCTTTCAGTGGGAGCCTTACCGCCCTTGTTAAGGCTCTATAAGAGTTGCGCGAAAAACCGCTTATGACATCGTACTCTGACGATACGGTCTCATGGAACTTCAGCAGGTCTTTCTGGCTGAGTTTCTCTATGACTTTGGGCGTGGAGTAGCGCTTTCTCTTAACTTCAGTGATGGCTATAGAATACAGATTGTTAGCTATTCCTTTAAGGGTATGAGCATAGGCCCTACCGAAGTCGAGCTTTTCAAGTTCTCTTCCACAAAGAGCCAACGAGTATGAAGCAACTACCAATACGGGTGATCGGGAGCCTAAGGCGAGCGCCTCTTCCAGCGCCTCTTGGTATAGACCTTGAACTTCATGGTCTATTATTAGATCTTTTAAGCCATGTAATAGAACTTTCCCAAAGTCCAGTTTACACGCTGTTCGCAGCGGCAAAACGACGAAAGCCTTCGAAGCAGCATCTCCTTCAACTTCATGTTTAAACGCAAAGTTCGCCGAGAGAAGCGTTAGGAAGTCGCTGAACTTATCTAGGGCTCTCATAAAATCGAGTGGTATCCTAGCACGAACATCAATCATTATATGCGAAAAATCCATTAAACTTGAGGTTACCTCGTTTAACTTGTCGAGCTCGTAAAAATCCTCCTCAAGAAGCGACATGCTCTTTAGGATGTTTAACAGCTGAACATCTCCACGGGTGCCTGCTATCTTAAGGATATCGGATTTCCTCATAAGCTTATACCGTTCCCTCTCAACAAGTGATACTGCACCCCTCAGCTTCTCGCTTTCAACTTCGTAGGTGGACTTCAACTCCGTTGATAGCCCCAGCCTCCAAATGTTCCAAAACATCAAGCAAAAGCCGATAATAACTCCTACGAGTGCTCCCCCTAGGCTGCTGCCACCTAGATATGGGGCGGAATACCATCCGACAACCGCAAATATTACGGGCTCAAGCCCTACACTAAGGTATATAAGTGCCCTCTTGTAACCCTCAACGCTCATTTTCATCTTTGTTAGCGAATAGTCCTCCCCACATATAAAGCATATTTAAGTGGAAGAACTCGACATTCTTGAATAGGCGAGCGTGGCGCAATTTGCCTTCGCGGCGTAGAGAATCAGTAGACGTGAGAGTCATAGTTAAAGCCTTTATAGTAGCCTCTGCCATCGGTCTTTTAGTGCCGTTATCCGTTGTAGCTATGATTTTCTTGGCCTCTTGGATTTTTGGGGGTTGGAAGTCGCTGTTGCGGGCCCTCGGAATGATAGTATTCGGGCTGTTTGGTCTAGGTCTAGGAACTTTCGCATTTACGAAAGTACTTCCCTTTATAACTCCAAGGGAGTTAAAAAGAAGAGAACAGCAAACCTCTTAAGTCCTCCGCCACGTCTTGTAAAGTTTTTGTGGAAACCAATATAAGACCAGCTGCATGATAACTGTAAAGCCTGAAAAACGTAACTCGGGGGTTTAACCATGAAGAAGCTAACCATGTTAAGCCTAATGTTGGTTGCATTGAGTTTAGCGGTTATCAGCGCCAGCCTCGTTGAAGCGTACAACCAGATGAACGTAGCTGCTGAGACGGGAGCCACAGAGGACGAGTCCTTTAAAGTTGGGCTAAGCAGAATAGGTTCAGGCTTAGCTATAGGTCTCGCAGGTCTGGGAGCAGGTCTAGGTTTAGGAACCGCTTCAGCGGCCGCTATAGGAGCCGTGGCTGAGAAGCCGGAAATGTTCGGTAGAACCATGATATACGTGGTTTTCACCGAGGCCATAGCCATTTACGGCTTGGTAATAGCGTTGCTACTTTGGTTGGGCTGAAGACGAGCTCCATGAACTTTTATTTTTTTCTTTAATAGCCATGTGCTTTTGCCAGAGCCGAGTCTATGTCCTCTATCAGGTCGTCTACGTCCTCAAGACCGACCGATAACCTCACGAGCCTTTCATTTATACCGAGCCTTACCTTCTCTTCCTCCGGTAAGTCTTTATGGGAGGAAGATGCTGGATGCGAAGCCAAACTCTCGCATCCCCCTAAGCTTGGGGATGGCTTTATGAATTTCAGGCTCCTCAAAAACCTTTCAGCTGTGCTGCCGTTGCCCTTCAGCTCGAAGGTTACTACTGAGCCAAACCCATTCAAAAGCCTTTTGGCGACGTCGTATGATGGATGTGATGGTAATCCAGGATAATAAACTTTACTCACGAACTTGTGTCCTTCTAGGAATTCAGCTATAGCCCTAGCGTTTTCCTGGCTGACCTTTAATCTGGCCCCTAGAGTTTTGAGACCTCTGAGTATCAGAAAGGAAGCATGGGGGTCGAGTGTGCAGCCTAGGCGTGTCCTCACATACCATAAACCATCTATGCTCCTCGAATCGGAGACTACGCAGCCACCAACGACATCATTGTGTCCACTCAAGTACTTTGTCAAGCTGTGAACTACAATGTTGGCACCGTGATTTAACGGTTGAAGGTTTAAAGGCGTAGCGAAGGTGTTATCGACGATTAGTATTGCTCCGGACTCCTTGCATTCAGATGATACTAGATCTAAATCTATAACCCTCAAAAACGGATTCGACATCGACTCGACGAATACTACCAGCTTGCCGTCACCGTTACGCGCGGCGCCGTGAAGGGCATCTATTATGTCTTCAACGTCTGGGCCGCGCAATTCAACTTTTACGCCGAACTTCTCGAAGCTTTTTGCCAAAAGCATCGTGGACCCGTAAACATCTCTTGACAATATGAGTTTCGACCCGTCCTCCAGCAGGTGGAAGAGGCAGGCGGCTATAGCGGCCATGCCCGACGAGAAAACGAGAGCGTCTTCACCCATTTCTAGGGTGGCGAGCCTCTTTTCTAGCACGAGGTTTGTCGGGTTATCTTCCCGTGAATATTTTAATGGTCTCCCCCTGAACTTCTTCTCCCCGTTTCCTGGATATGGAAAAACCGCGCTCTGGTATATTGGAGTTATAAAAGTCACTGGTCCTTCTATCAGGTCCTCTCCACCATGGATGCTGGACGTATTCATTTTGGGCATAGCAGTTGACACTTAGAGTAATTTTACTTTAACTTTATTATTACTGATAGTAATAGAAATCGCCTTGGTAGGGCAAGGCTTCTCTGAAGTCGAAGATGATCAACAACCTTCTGTGGCCCTCAACCTATTGCGGGCCCTCCTTGAGGGCATTGAGGGCTGTACTTGCCCTTCTTTCAGCCTTTCCGAGGGGCCCTTAAAAGTTTTTCTTAATAGAAGCTAAATATTATAATCCTCTAAAAATATCACAGTATCGCGCGGCCTAACCTTTACGGGTGGTCCGGACACGATGGTCAAGGATACGCGTTTAAACTTCTCAAACAGCTGGAAACCCGAAAACCTGTGGGTGATATTCCCCGTTGGCGGCGAAGCAAAAAGGCTTAAACCCCTAACAGCTGAGGTTTCCAAGGCATGTGTTCGCTTTGCGAATAGACCCTTAATAGAATTTTCTCTATTGCATTTAGCCAGGCAAGGCATAAGGAACTTCGTGTTTGGCGTTAAGGGTTATTTGAACTACAAGAGCCTACATGATTACTTCAAGGAAGGTATAGACATATCTACAAGATATGGGCTGCATCCTAGAGTGCACATAAAGTACCAGCCCAACGTTGATGATGTGGGCAGCGCTGACAGCGTTAGAATAAACTCGGAGTACTATAACATTTCGACGCCAATATTCGTCGTTCAAGGGGATAGCATCTTTACAATTGACGTAAAAGACCTTATAAGCTACCACCTGAAGAAGAGGGCGTTTATGACGATAGTGTTGGCCCAAGTTGATAACGTGGAGGGCTTCGGCATAGCCAAAATGATGCATGATGGAAGGATCGAAGCTTTTGTTGAGAAGCCTAAAAGAGATCAAGCCCCCTCCAACCTTGCGAACACCGGCATATACCTTTGCAACCCGGAGATAAGGGACGTGTTCAAGGAACCTGAAGTTTTACGCATGGTGGAGAAGGGAAGGCTCGACTTTGGATATGACTTAATACCATACATAATAAAAAGCGGGCACCCAGTCTACGGCTACATTATGAAGGGTCGATGGCATGACGTGGGGACACCTTCAAGATACTTAGCAGCCCTTTTAGACGTACTCAATGGTAGGGTTGAAGGCCTAGAGGACTTTGAAGGTAGGCTCAGCAACGATAGGAACCTATGGATTCAAGGTCTAAGTCCGGAGTCTGCGCAGAGAAGAGAGGATATCCTTGGAAAATATCGTAGAAACTCTATAAGGCTTGAAGGGGGGGTCTTGATAGGTAGGCATTGTACCATAGGAGATAACGTTACTATCGTGAATTCATGCATAGACAACTACACTATAATTGAAGACGACGTGTACATTGAAAACTCCGCAATAATGGACAGGGTGAAAATAGGGCAGGGAGCGGTAATCAAGAACAGCATAATTGGTAGGCACGTTACGGTAAAGTCGTCGCACACTAACGTTACGAAGATCTTATCGACGTCGGTTGTATCTGATGAGGTCGTAGTGGAGGAGGGCTGCATACTGATAGGCACTCGCGTTTATCCTCATATAAGGTCTAAGCCCGGAAAGCACTATGTGCACACCACCCTTTACACGCAGGACGACGCTTAAGGCTCGCTGGCGCATGGAGATTTCGGTAGTGGCCCTTGAGTTTACGCATTGCGAGTGGCACCCTTGACATAAATAAGTGCCTCCTTAACCTTAGAGGTTATCTCATCAATTTTGTGGTGGGCTACGCTTATTCCTCTGATGACGCCTGTAACGACATCGTAGATCTCACCTAGACTTTCTTCTTTACCAACAGGTGGGCGTACAACGCGTGTTTTAATTCCCCTCTTAGCGAAATCCTCGAAATCCACAGGTGCTTGACATACTACTACCGTTGGAATGGCTATATACCTCAAGAAAAACCTCGCTTTGTATACCACGTGTTCTTTTATGCTGCCTAAATGTAGGATTGCAAGCTTGTGCTTGTTGATTTCCAGAACCTCCTCTTCCTCAAGGAAACACACGTTAGCTCCAGGGGCCCCAGCTGAAGGCGAGTCGGGAGCCCCTCCACCCCCTTTATTCAGCACCAGCACGCTTACATCGATGTTTGCAGCTCTAAGAGCGTAAGTTATTTCGCACACAGGCTTGGTAACGTGCCTTTTGCTGGGAGACATGGCAATGACTATGACTTCCGGCCTCATGGCTCGGGCTATGGTGCCGCTCTGCGCCAGCCCTCCTCCGGTCTTAAGGGACATGGTTCTCCTACAATTTACTATATGTGTTTTTCTTCCAATCCTCAACTCCATGGTCAGCCACTTTCCCAGTTGTACAACGTTTCGCTCGGTAAGCCCAAACGCTTATGTCTAGGCTCAAATACTTGATTCTAGCGCTCCCTATAAATCTCTCACGGGTATCCAGGAATGGAAGAAATAGTAGATGTGATAGTTGATGGAAAGCCTTTGAAGTGTAGAAGGGGCCTTAGCGTTGGCGAATTGCTTGGGAAACTTGGAGTGGATTGCGGAGAATGCCTGGTCGTGGGTTTAAGCGCTGCTAAAGAGGAACTGCTATCGGAGATTAGAAGTTACGCCTTCGAAACGCCTAGGGGCACCTTCATACTAGAGGTAGATGAGGACTGCGTAAAGCTCTGGAGGGACCTTCTAAACAATGTTAAGCTTATAGGGGTAAAGTGGGCTACCCGTCGAGATGTTGGCTTAGGCACCTTCAGTGCACCCATTATACCCGAAGTTAAGTCTAGGGAATGGAAACCCTGGGACGTGCTAATCAGCGCTGAAGGACTCCAAGCAGATAACATACATGTAGTGGTCTTAAAGACAAGCCAAGTAGCCACCTACGCCCCCCCGCGTGGAATGGAAAGGTTGGGAAGGATTTCCAAGGGTAAAGGCATAATATTGAAGCTTCAAGCTGGGGACCCGATTCTATCCATAACTCCAGTTATAGCTTCTCAGCATTTACGCAAGGTTGCAGTGAAGCTAAGCCCAAGCGACCGCATATCCGAACCCATGGAAGTGCTCACCACGGTCAGAGTGAAGTTGCTTGACGCAGCTCCTGCGGGCAGCGAACACCTCCTCTCCATTGCGGAGTTGAGTGGAGTCAGGGTGGCCGCAGCGCACTCTACATTCATCAGGGTTGACGAGCTGAGAGGGCTACCCTTGCCGCTTGAAAACAAATCTCGTAGGGTTCGAGGAGCCGTGACCGTCAAAGTTGATGGTAACCATAGAGGTTCAGTCTACCTATACAAGGAAACATCCCCCTCTTCATATCATCACAGTGTTGTTGGTTACGTTGAGGGCGGCATGGAGATAGTAGACTTGGCCTCCTATGGAGATAAGGTAAGGATCGAAACTGAACCTAAAAGGGTGAACCTGCTGGGCCTAACCCAACTTGAAGCCTCTGAAACCCTGAAATCCATGGGCATACGGCATGAGAGAGCGGGTTCCTCGAACAATGATGATATAGTAGTTGAGCAAGAACCAGAAATAACATTCCACGTGCTGAGGAGGGGTGAAGCGAAGACTTACGGACTGCCCTCAAAACTAATACTTAAAGTCAAGTTATTCAGCGACCTTGCCCCCCGAACCACATGGTACTTCAAGGCACTGACAGGTTTACTTAAGAACAAGGTTGGGAAGCTGAGAGTGTACATGGCTGACCCGCTGGTAGGCTTTGTGCTCTTTGAAGGCAGCAAAGAGAATTTGGGTTTGCTCCTTCCTGAGAATGCGCCACGCGAAAAAGTTGAACCTTTAACTTTAGGCGTCACAAACTCCTCCAAGAAATTCGTGGGTTTGGTGGGCGTAAGGTTAACGGGAAGCGACAGGTATGGCCCTACAGGCGAGGATTTCGAGGGAACCAACATTGTGGGTAAGGTCGTCAATGGCATTGAAGCCTTGAAGGGAGTACGCGAAGGATCAACGGTTTACTTGATGGAGGTATGATTGTTGAAGAAAACGTACATAGCGGTGATAAACCCTCAGTCCCAGCTAAGCGCGGATGGGCTTCTTGAAGAAGTCCTAAACTTGGGCGTTAACGTCACTGTTAAGTGCACGTGCTTCGGGTTAATGGTTGAAGGAGAGGAAGATGAAACAGCTAAGATAATAGGATACCTTAGAAGAAAGCACCCATACGATGTATTCATAAAGCTGAGGGGTTACCCCATAAATGATAGGCGAGTCTGCCGTGCATATCGAGGCGGCGGCCAAAGACCTGGATTTCATCAGCTAGATGCCGAATACGAGCTTTTACCAATAATATCAGAGGCGCTTAGGGATCTTGCCAAGGAGCCAGCAAAGAATCTAAAGCTTCAAAGAGAAGAGAGACCGATAAGCGTTGGAGAATTGAAGGAGGTAGTTGAGGCGGTGTTGAAAGGTGAAGGTTAACATTAAAATGGAGGATGAAGCGGCATCGTTATTTAGAGACCTAATAAATGATCTGATAGTTGACCTTAACATCTCAGGTATTTTGGACTCAATTGATGTATTTCTAGACCCAAATAAAACATTGTTTGCTATGAGCGTAAAGACCAAACCAGCCCTGAGGAGCATTAGGTTAAGTGATGTAGCTGAGGTATCGAGCACAAACCATGAATTAAGGGTAAAGATAAACGATGAACGGTTTTCGCCGCTTGTAGTTAAGGTGCTCGAGGAAAAATACGGCGATTCAGTTAAGCATGTAAGCAGGCTAGAGGTGATCGTCAGTCGTCCTATAAAAGAAGAGGAACTCAAGGATTTGCCCCTTTGCAGCTACGTTGAAGCCTCCGAGGGCTTACTTATGGACTTCGTGCAGAAAATAGTTCCCGAGGGATTTAGGTCTCTTAAAATTTTGAAGAACGGCAATGCCCTATTAATAATAGCCTCTGAAGATCCGTTGACGGAGGACGTCGAAGTTGAAATCGGATCTATCTCTAGTGTTTTTTGCTCTTCCTTCCCTTAGCTTCCTCAGCTATCCACGCCCTCATGGCGCTTTCCTCATCATTCTTTCTGTCAACGCTTAGTTCTTTGCAAGCCCTCTTGAATGCAGATGCAAAACAAAATCCAACTATGGATGATAGGGTATACCTTCCTTCGTTCTCTTCGAAGGCCCTCTCCACTATATCGTAACCTTCCTCTATTATGCGCGAGAAGGCCTCTAGGAACTCGTGAGACGCCTTATCTATTATGTGATCCAAGCCCTCTATGTCTCCATCATAGTATAGCGGTAGCAAAGCCCTTGCGAAAACCTTCTTTATTTTTCTTTCCTCTGCTTCATCTACCTTTACTAGACCAGCACTCTCCATTTCATTTAATATATCCTTTATAATGCTGCTGCTAATGCCTGTCACAGCTGATAATATTTCGAGCGATAGGGGACCCTTCGACAGCGCTTCTAGAATCCTTCGCTTAGCTGGGTCGCTCAGGTGGGAGCATATTAAAGCGCATTGCATCGGATTCTCGAATATCAACATATAACTGCACCCTCGGACCCCTAATGCCTCCATGACGGATAAAAACTTTCCCTCAACATAAACTTCGAAGAGCATCGTTGACAACAGTTGAGAGTTGATGCTCTAAAAGTCCTAAAATTTTGTTAAAGCAATTCCATCAAGGTAACATGCAAAAAACTTAAAAACTTACACCATCATATTTTTATGACCTCATATGCCTAAGTTTCCGGATAAAGTAGATCTCTACGACGATCGCGGTGCGCTTATCGATACTAAGGTTCCCATCGAGGCCTTAAGCCCTCTCTATAACTCCGCCATAAAGAGGATAGTCTCAATAGTAAAAAGGGCTGTGGCCGTGGATCTCAAGGGTGTTGAGAGAGCTTTAGCAACGGGCGCTGTGGGAGGGCGCGGATGCATAATCAAGGGTCGAGAACTAAAGTTAAACGTAGTGGCAAACGCCGCAGCAATCGCCGACAAAATTGAGAAGCTCATCAGGGTGAAACCGGGTGACGACACTCAGGTCAAGATTTTGAGAAACGGTGAAAACCTCCTAGTTATGGCTCCGTCAGCTAGGCTTGAGGCAGGCGTCGAGTACACAACTGCTTTAACAGCGGTGGCCTCGGCTTTATGCTGTGCGTTGATAGAGACTTTTAACATATCGATGTGGGATTACGACATGGTTCACGCAGCGGTGTGGGGCAGGTATCCACAATCTGTTGATACCATGGGCGCCAATGTGTCGATGTTGTTGGCAGTTCCTCAACAAAACGAAGGAATGGGCTACGCCTTAAGGAACATACCTGCCGCGCATATAGCTACAATAACGAGGAAAAATGCCATGAATGCCGCCGCGCTAAGCGCAATACTAGAGCAAACGGCAATGTATGAAATGGGTGATGCCATCGGACCCTTCGAGAGATACCAACTCTTGGGCCTGGCTTATCAAGGGTTAAACGCAAACAACCTAGTCTACGACTTAGTGAGGGAGAACGGTAAGTCAGGTACACTGGGTGATGTGGTTGCATCTACCGTTAAGAGGGCTGCATCTGATGGAGTGATAAAGCCCCTAAAGAAGCTACCTTCTGGCTACGTCCTCTATGCATCTGATGATATTCCGCTATGGAACGCGTATGCTGCTGCCGGCCTACTGGCCGGAACCATGGTTACGTGCGGTGCTGCAAGGGCAATGCAACACATAACAAGCGTTCTCGTCTACTACAACGATCTAATAGAAAGGGAAACAGGCCTGCCGGGCGTGGACTTCGGCAGGGCCGAAGGTACGGGTATAGAGATGAGCTTCTTCAGCCACTCGATATACGGTGGAGGAAACCCCTGCGTATTCCACGGCAACCACATAGTCACGAGGCACAGCAAGGGCTTTGTGATACCTTGCGTGTCAGCTGCAGTAGCCCTTGATGCCGGCACGGTTTACTATGCTCCAGAGAGGATCAGCGGCGTAGTAGGCGAGGTCTTAGGTGAAATTCCTGAACTTCGCCAGCCCCTCAGATATGTTAACGAAGCGGCTTCCAAGATAAAAGGGGAGGTGTAAATCATGTCCGAACTCACATATAAACCTCAATACTACCCCGGTTCGAGCATTGTGGCCAAGAACAGGAGGAAATACTTGGATCCGAACTACCAGCTTCGAAAGCTGAGAAGCATAAGCGATGAAGATATAGTTAGGCTCCTCGGGCATAGAGCACCTGGAGAAGCGTACAAGACGGTTCATCCTCCACTCGAGGAGATGGGTGAGCCCGACTGCCCGATAAGGAAGCTGGTTGAACCAACACCTGGAGCTAAGGCGGGCGACAGGATAAGGTACATACAGTTCACGGATTCCGTGTACTTTGCTCCTTTAGCGCCTATAATACGATGCTGGGTGTACCATACTAGGTGGAGAGGTGTTGACCCAGGCTCCCTCTCGGGGAGATGCCCCCTAGAGGCTAGAGAAAGAGATGTCGAGCTAATTTCGAGGGAACTGCTTGAAACGGAACTATTCGATCCCGCAAGGGTTGGCGTAAGGGGTGCAACGGTGCACGGCCACTCTCTGAGGCTTGACGAGAACGGTTTGATGTTCGATATGCAGAGGAGGTACAAGTACGACCCCAGCAAGGGCGAAGTCGTCTACGTTAAGGATCAGAGCGGCAAGCCATTGGACAAACCGGTGTACGTAGGCAAGCCGTTACCAGAAGAAGAGCTGAAGAAGATGACAACTCAGTTTAGGGTCGACTACATATCATTGAGGGATGACGCCGAGGTCATGGAGTTCGTGCAGAGACTACACTGGCTTCGAACGCTTGCAGGTGCAGATCCCAACCTAGCAAAGAATGTTTAAATCATGAAATATGAAAGTCGTTAATTGGAGGTGTGATGTGGTATGACTACCCAAGAAAGGAAGTTCATGGAGGCGCTGCGCAGGAAGTTTAAGGAGTCTCCTGAAGAGAAATACACTAAGTTTTACGTGTACGGTGGCTGGAAGCAGTCGAAGAGGAAGATCGAGTTCTTCGAGTGGAGCCAGAAAATAGCTAAAGAAAGAGGCATACCGATGTACAACCCAGACCTCCACCTAGGTGGAGGACCTGGCCAAAGAGTGCTGATGCCCTACCAGATATCGGGAACCGACATATTCGTGGAGCCTGACGACCTTCACTTCGTCAACAACGCCGCCATGCAGCAGATGTGGCATGATATAAGGAGGACTGTCATAGTTGGGTTGGACGCTGCCCATACTATACTCACCCGAAGGCTAGGCAAAGAGGTTACCCCTGAAACCATAAATCACTACCTAGAGGTCTTAAACCACGCACTGCCCGGTGCTGCCGTAGTTCAAGAACACATGGTTGAAACTCATCCAGCCATAGTGTCCGACAGCTATGTAAAGGTCTTCACGGGCGATGATGAACTAGCCGACGAGATAGATGACAGGTTCCTCATAGACATAAACAAAGAGTTCCCGGCAAACCAAGCAGCCCAGCTTAAACCTGCTATAGGTAAAAGGATCTACCAGGTTCTAAGGATGCCCACAATAATAGCGATGACATGCGATGGTGGTACCATGTCACGATGGGCTGCAATGCAGATCTCGATGGCAATGATAAATGCATACAGGCTAATGGCCGGTGAAGCCGCCGTCGGTGAGTTTGCCTTCGCGGCTAAGCACGCCGAAGTCCTAGAGATGGGCACGCTCATGCCTTGGAGAAGGGTTAGGAGCCCCAACGAGCCTGGAGGAATACCTTTGGGCTACCTAGCCGACATGTGCCAGGCATCAAGGATTAAGCCTGAGGATCCTGCATGGTGTGCGCTTGAGACCATAAGCATGGCGGCAGTACTCTACGATCAGTTCTGGTTCGGCAGCTACATGAGTGGTGGTGTAGGCTTTACGCAGTATGCTACCGCCACGTACACCGATAACATATTAGATGACTTCTGCTACTATGGTATGGACTACGTGCGGAAGAAATTTGGAGGCTACGCTAAGGCAAAGCCGAGCTGGGACATCGTAAGGGACGTTGCCACCGAGATAACGATGTACGGCCTTGAAGGATATGAGAGGTGGCCAGCCGCCATGGAGACGCACTTTGGCGGAAGCCAGAGAGCCGCCTGTGTGGCTGCTGGGGCTGGCGTGACCGTGTCAATAGCTACGGGGGTAGCCCAAGCGGGGCTAAACGGTTGGTACTTGAGTCAACTGTTGCATAGGGAATCGGCAGGCAGATTAGGCTTCTACGGCTACGACTGTCAAGATCAATGCGGCTCCACTAACAGTTTCTCTTGGAGGAGCGATGAAGGTCTACCGTTTGAGCTAAGAGGAGCCAACTACCCGAACTATGCAATGAATGTGGGGCACCAGTCAGCTTATGCCGGAATAGTCGAAGCAGCTCACGTCGCTAGGGGGGATGCCTGGTGTGTCAACCCCTTAATCAAGGTTGCCTTTGCCGACAAGAACCTGAAGTTCGACTTTACTAGACCAAGGCTCTGCTTCGCTAAGGGAGCACTAAGAGAGTTCATGCCGGCAGGACTCCTAGATCCAATAATTCCACCTCGGTAGATCAACCCACCATTATTTTTTACGTTATGGATTTTGCCGAAACCAGGGCTCTCAGTCTTCAGCCAAATTAGTAAGCCGCGAATGCTTCAAGGCTTAAATTTTAGCGTTATAGCTTCTTCTCACATCGAGAGCTACCTTGAGGGGATCCCGTGTGTGGGCGGGCTACGGGCTTCAGCTGTTCGGCTGGGGGTTGGACGTGAAACCTGAGCTTGAAGGTTGTGAGCACTTCGACCCGCTTAATAACTCCTTCTTGTAAAACCTCAAAGACGCCTTTATTGGACCCATGTAAAGCATCTCTCCGTTATCTATAACGATACCCCTATGGCATACCTCTTCAACGAGGCCGAGCTGGTGATCCACCAATACTGTGGATACGCTTAACCTAGAAACTGCGTTTTTAAGTGCATTAGCAGCTTTCCTAGCAGTTACTGGATCGAGGTCGCCGAAGGGCTCGTCGAGCAGTAAAATACTTGGGCTTGAAACAAGCGAGAGAGCCAAGGCGACCCTAACCTGCTCTCCACCCGAAAGTTCATGAGTCATCCTGTAGAGCACATCTTTGGGAAGTCTTAACGCTTCCAACAGCCCTTTAACCTGCTCTTCCACGAGCTCCTGCGGCATGGCCGGAAAAAGCTCTTTTACAATATCTTGGGTTAGGCCCAATTCTTCAAGCTTTATCTTTGCCTCCTCTGGGGGCAGCTCTGCTATTCTATGTATAGCATCCAACACCTTGACATCGATCCCCAGCTCTTTCGCCCTTCTTATAGAACCTTGAATCATGTCCCAACTTTTAATCCCAAGCCTAGAGGCGAAGAGATCTATAACCCTAGACCAGTGTGGCAGCGCGAATTCTTGGTGGAGTATCCCTATTTTCTGGCGGGCCTTCATGCTCTCTACGCCCAGCCTAGTTATGTCAATCCACCTACGGTCGCACTTGACGTGGACTTCGCCGCTCAGCGGTAGCTCAAGCCCAGCTAATATCCTCATTATAACCGTCTTACCAGAACCTGAAGGCCCAATTAACGCTGTAACCTCGCCGGTCCTAGCCTTGAAGTTAACCTCCTTGAGGGCAAACACCTCTCCAAGCGGTATGACATTATAGCGCCTCGTGACTTTTAGCACTCTCAGAACAGGTTTAGCCCTCTTAGGCATTAATGGTTTGGGTTGGGGATCTTCAAGTCTCGATAGGAAGTTTCTAAGCAGTGTGCGGGGCCTTCCTTCTCCAACTACCCTGCCCTTGTCTAACCATATGACTCTATCCGCGAGCCTTTCGTGCATCTCAGGCATGTGAGAGGCCATCAATATTGTGATGCCGATATCGTTTACCATTCTCAGGGCCTTTACAACCTCAAACCTCGTTTTTGGACAACTCATCGTGGCTGGCTCGTCAAGCAACAGTACCTCGGGCCTTTTCGCTATCTGCCTTGCGAGAAGGAGCCTCTGCTTCTCCCCTCCGCTGAGCGCTATGGCCCAGATATGTGATCTTTCCCTTAAACCCACTAGACCCAGTATCTCCAAGGCCTCTTCAGCTAATTTTTGATATTCACCGGAGTCAGGGCTGGGCAGCGACTCTTCGCCATCGTACCTCCACTTCAAGGCCCTAATCACGTTGTCCAAAGCTGTCTCCGACCAAAGACCGAAAGACCTTTGAAGGTGTATGGCGGTTTTACGTTTGAGCTTCAAATAATCGTCGATCGATGAGTCATGCCTGACAGCAACATCACCCACCTTTATGAAACCGCCATCGATTGTTTCGACGCCCCTGAGAACCCTTATTAAGGTTGTCTTACCTGAACCGCTTTCGCCTAAAAGGCCTAAGAATTCGCCTTTCTCGACGTCGAAGTTGACGTTGTCTAACGCCTTGAGTTCAAGGCCGCAGCTGGCCCTGTAAATCTTGGTTACCTCTCTAACCTCTATGAACGTCATCTCCAGGCCCTCCGGAGATAGTAGTGTGCGCCGTTAAAGCTTTAACCTCCTCGCAGGAAAAATACGTGGAGATGTGCAATGTTGAAGGAGCAGATCGAGATATTTCCCTATCGGATACTAAGCGAGAGGACCACTGAAGTACTATTGAAGAAGATATCAAAGTTAGATGGAATAGTTGAAGCGATACCACAAGTGCTAAGATATGAAGATGGGGAAACCGTGACGAAAAGGATTATAGTGGCCCTAAACGGCACGGTCCCCACAGATAAAGTGCTTAACAAGCTAGACGAGATATGCAAGAACATGCTGCCCTTTGGTTACATGCTGAGAACAGGGGTCTTCATAAAGCCGAGGCCCACAGTCTCAGACTATTTAAGGGGATACCCACCTCAAGGCGTAGAGGAGGATTGACCACTTGGCGAACGCCCTTCTTCAAGGGATCTAATCCTTTCTTCAAGCTTCCCAGCTATGTAGGTCCTTGCCCTCTCAAGCTCCTCTCTCTTCCCTTTAAGCACTAATGTTCGAGGATTCCAGTATATACCTTCATCTGGGGGTGGGACACGCAGCTCCAGCTCAACGATCTTGAGGTTGAACTTTTCTGCGGCTTCAACCAAAAGCGAGTAGGGTACACCTGCAGGTATCTTCATGTATACTTCTTCCTCGCCCATCCTACCTCACCGCTTCTTCAGGCTGGGAGCAAATTTAACGCATTCGGTGGAAGCCCCTTACAAAAAGGAAGGAATGAAAGCCCCATAACTGGGATTGCTCGTTGAGAGGTAGATAAGCGCTACGAAAGTTGACTCCTCCAATTGTAAGATGAATGAGCGGCTTGAAATGTCATATGGCCACCAGTATGAGGCGCGCCGCCCAGAGAACTAAATAAAGCCCGCGAAGAGAGGATTATAGCTCGAGATAGCGTTTTAGCTTGGAGTTGAGCATTTTGCGGCCGAGCGAAGCTAAGATCACGGTCATATCGCCTGAAGTCTACACTTATGGGGCTATGCTTGTGGCTGGGGCGCTTGAGGAGGCTGGTTTTAGAGCTCAACTCATTAAAGCAACACCGACCACCGAGATCAGCAGCATCCCTCAAGCCGATGTGTACGCCATTGGGTTGTACTCTCTCCTTCACGTTATGGAGTTTAAGAATTGGATCTCTTCGCTGAAGAGAGCACGCAAAAAGCCGATCATAGTGGGAGGGCCGGTTACCGTCGTTCCGGAAGCAGCGTTGGAGAATGTTGATTGTATAGACGCTGTAGTTGTTGGAGAAGGAGAGGGAACCGTGGTGGACCTAGTTGACTCCCTTATTTCGCGAGGGGATCTGGAAAGCGTTGATGGCATAGCCTTCAGATCTGGAGGCGATATCGTCGCAACGAATCCGAGGGAGCCGGTAGACTTGGATAATAGGCCATACCCTAAAATTCCGGACGACATATCTTACCAGAGCATTCGAGGCGCACACGTATACATGGAGGTTTTGAGGGGATGCAAAGGTTCATGTGCTTTCTGCCAAGTTCCAAGGTTCTTTGGAAGGAAGATAAGGAGCAGGCCCTTGGACAAGGTAGTGGAGGAGGCAAAACTGTTTAGAAGAAAGGGAGCAATCAGAATCGCTATAAGCGGCGGCACAACCTCGTTTTACGGCTGCGGACCTTCTTGGGTGAACGAAGAGGAGATCCGTGGGCTGCTAAGGTCCCTCAGCGAGGTTGTTGGCTCGAAGAACCTGTCTGCGCCAGACATCAGAGCTGATGCGGCTACCGATGGAATTCTTGAAGCTATAGCTAAGTATACCATCGGTTGGATCTTCTTCGGGATAGAGTCGGGGAGCCAGAAGATGCTGGATAAAATGCTTAAGGGCTTAAAGGTAAGCGATGTACTCGACGCAGTATACAGAGCAAGGAGGCTGGGCGTTAAGCCCGCGGGCTCATTTATTGTTGCATACTCAGGAGAGACCGATGAAGATTTTCAGGAAACCCTAAGCCTAGTTAGGGACCTTCCACTCATGGACCACTTTGTAAGCATAGCTGAACCCATACTTGGCACACCTCTAGCCGAAGAGGTAGCTGAGATGGATTTACGCGAGAACCTTCTATTCGTTGATGACTCCTCCAGCTTTGCAAGGCTTCATGGCCTTTCAGTAGCTGAAATGAGGGCTTACAGGCTCATGGTTGAGGGGTACTATGCTAGGCTTCTTTCGACAAGCTTACATGATGAAAGGGCGTTCAAGCTGTTTTTAAACGAAGTTAAGAAGCAGGGAAAGGATATTAAGGCGTGCACCTTGGAGGTTAAGAGGATTTATTCCATGCATCGACGGAGAAGCCTCAAGACTTCATGGTCAGGCGCTACATCTTGAAATCTGGTTCTTGGATGCCTAGAAACGGCACATGAGCTTGAATGCTATCGGTGCGCGACTCATTAACTTAAATTAGAAGGCTCTAGCAGTGGTTTAGAAGGTAAAATCCAGCCGCGGAGCGGATCCAGTGGGGCAGTTGAGAACCCTTATATTGTCCTTGATTTGATGGGTAAGGGAGGTGGAATGTATTGGAAAGCGTAGTTAATAGGAGGGGGCTAAGAATATCAGTTGGATCGTTGGTTCGGTACTTGAACACCGGGACAACCGGGGTAGTTACATCAATGGAGACCATTGATGGAAGGTGTTGGGCTCTAGTGGAGCCCATCAATCTTTGCTATGATGTGGACTACTTAGAACCCCTCGGAGAAGCAGACACAGACATGAAAGATAAGGTTAGTAAGGTTAAAGTGGATGTGGGAAAAACTCTAAAAGAGGAAGAGGACGTAATAGAGAGATCAACAGAAGTTTCACCTTCAGGTGCGGGTTGAAGGGAAGACGCTTGAACGGGTTCGAAAGCTTGAAGCGCATAGCGTCCATAGTGGACGTGACAAGGGAGACCGTGGAGGCTCTTCCCCGAGAAGAGGCCCTGAGCAGGCTTAACAGGCTATACGTTAACTTTCCTAAGGTAGTAGAAGGGATAGCTGAGGCCTTTCTGAATGAAAGGTTTTTAGACGTTTACTTCAGGTTGAAGATAGAGCTGCAGCTGGTCGAAAAAAGTAACCCTCCCGTTAGACCCGCCTTGGATCCCGAGTTTGCCTTAAGGTTAAGGCTCTACTCGCTTGATGACGCAGAGGTTGGAAGGTTTCTAGGGTATCCCGAGTGCTGCATACGTAGCTTCGTGGAGGACCTGAGGCTATCTTTCGATGAGGAACATTTGCGGGAGCTATGCGAATTGAGGAGAAGAGGGTTTCGAGTTATCGCGACCGCGGGCTTTATACCCTGTAGCTTGAACTGCAGTGAGGCGATGAAACAGGGACTTTTGACGCACGTAGAAGACGACTCCAAGATAAGGCTCCTAGATGATGAACTTAAAAAGAACCTTCCCCACCCACATCCAGCATACCCAAACTTCTTCGAATACCTGTACTGAAAAACGGGAATGAGAGGGCCAGCTGAAATGCCTAAAAAGGTAATGATATTTCCGGTTAACAGCCTAATACTATACGACTTGGTTTCGAGGTTTGGACATCAGCCCTTGGCGATGATGTCTAAAATTGCCGAAAAAGTAAGGGATCCCGAAGTAGACAGCCCACCCATCAACATAACTTATGAGGAACCGAGACATGGATTGAAGTATTGCGCAGTCGAAGTTCCCTCAGGTGTGAGGGGTAGAATGGCGTTGCTGGGCCCTTTAATCGAGGAGGCCGAAGCCGCCATAATAGTTGACGACCCAGATATAGAGTTCGGTTGTTCCGGCTGTGCGAGGACCAACGAGCTTGTAATCCAAATGCTGCACAATAAGGGCATTCCTATACTGAGGTTGAAGTATCCTCGAAGCAGTGGTGAAGCCAGAGACTTCGTCAAGTCGATAGTTGACTTCCTCAAGAGCATTGATGGTGGTGCAAGTTGACAGTTAAGGTGGCTCAGATCTCTTGCGGGACCGAGTACAGCGGAGTTCAAAAGGAGATAGCTAGGGCGGCCGAAAAAACTGAGATGGAGCTGGTATTTCCTGAAGTCGATTCCAGCGATATTAAGAGAGCCATGGAGGCGATAGGCCTTTCGCCTGCAAGTTCCGGGTTAAAGGTGATGCTAGCGAGGGCCCTAGTGATAGTTGAAGGTAGAGCCGACGTCGACGGTGCAATAGTGATGACTTGCTTCAGGTGTGCTGAAGGAGCCCTCGTCAGGCACGCCATAAGGCGCTTTTTGCATGAGAAAGCACGCATACCAGTGATATCCTATTCTTTTACCGAAAGAACGAAGGCCGAAAACCTCCTTCTAAGATTTGAAGCGCTGTCAAACATGATAAAACGACGCTTCCTCCTCGCCAGGAAGAAGCATGAAGGCTTAACTATCGGGATAGACTCGGGCTCAACAATGACGAAGGGCGTAGCCATGAAGGACGGCGAAATACTGGCTTTCCACTGGCTTCCAACAACGGAAGTGGTGGTCTCAGGTTTAAAGGTCTATAAAGAACTGCTGTCAAAAGCAAGTATATCGGAGGGAATGGTTGAGGCAGTAGGCGTAACGGGCTACGGTCGATTCATGTTAGGTAAGGAGCTTAATGCAAACCTTATGCAAGAAGAGATCACGGTGTGCTCGAAGGGTGCCTCCTTCTTGGGTAAAGCGCAAGAGGGCAACGCGACAATAATAGACATAGGCGGCGCCGACAACAAGGCAATATCAATCTACGACGGCGTTCCTTATAGCTTCACTGTTGGAGGGGTTTGCGCCGGAGCCTCCGGTCGCTTTCTCGAGATAGCTGCTTCGAGGTTAGGAGTTGACATAGAGACATTCGGCGAAATAGCATTGAAGGGCGACCCACGCAAGATAGCTATGAATGCTTACTGCATAGTCTTTGGAATGCACGATCTCGTTACGGCTTTGGCGAGCGGGGCCAGAAAGGAGGACGTTGCAGCGGCAGCTTGCTACAGCGTCGCGGAGCAATTTTTCGAGCAGCAATTTCAAGAGGTTGAGGCTAAAGAGCCCGTCCTCCAGATAGGAGGAACGTCACTGATAAAGGGCCTCATAAAGGCGTTTGAGGACACCCTGAAGATGAAAATAGTGGTGCCCCCCTACTCCCAGTACTGCGGTGCTGTTGGTGCAGCGATACTATCCTCGGGGCTTTTGGGGAGATCCTAACTCAGCATGGACTCCGGCAAAAGCCGCACAATGATGTTGTCCTCTAAAACTGACCTCTCCAACGAGGCAACCTCTCCGAGCTTGTGGCCTTCTATCACCACATTGCCTATGATTTTGGCGTAATCATCATACTTTAACTGAACCCTGACTCCGTCAATCTTCAAAACCGTTACCTCTCTAGCATCCTCTACTTGTTCCTCGAGCTCCTTCTTCAGTAGAGCTGGTGGGAACAGGGGAGGATCTTCAGAGAGCTCTTTCCTCCTCCTCTCTAAGAGGACTCCAAGCGACTCAACGAGTTCACTTAGTGCTTTAAGCTCGTTGCTAGACTTCAATCTATGAGCTATCCTCCCGAGACCACCTATATATGTGACTTCTGGGGGCAGATCAACCCTCTGCGGTCCACCAACTATCACGACAGGCACTTTAAGCGCCTTAACCAGGCCGGCCTTCCTTTTTATGCATTCACCCACGTTGCCCATGATGAAGACTGCAGCGTCAACCTCGTTTAGAAACCTGCTTTCGAAACTGGTTAGCAAAGCTCTCTTCTGTCCGACCCCTCTTGAAAGGCCAACCATAAAGGTCTTTGATCCATATCTTCTTAGGTATTCATTTATGTCGCATGCAGGGTGAGGTAGGTGCCTGTAGGACATGCTGGGGGGTACCACAGCTATTTCGGAGCCTATCAGCTTGGCCTCGCTTACTTTAGCTTTAAGTTCACTCGCCAGCTTCAACAGTGCATCTATGTCGGATCTCGGAATCGCTATGAACATTACAAGGTCTAAACCCATAGTCAATTCTTGCACTACAATGCCTCCCAGGTCGTCTACGAGCTCCAACACCTCTTGTTTTCTGTAGGGGCCGCCCACGAACATGTAGTATCCGTAGTCGTACACGGAGTGCACCTTCCACGCACACTTCTAACAGGTTACCGTTAAATAATTCTACTTCATGATCGCTTATAACCCCATACGCGCATTATTTTCTGTTTTTGACTTCGCATGCCTCATAAAGGTGTCCTGCGATGCTGTTATTAGAAGTCCACAAGGTGAGTAAGCAGTTTGATGGAATTAAAGTGCTTGATGGGATCTCGTTCAGTTTAAAGCTTGGAGAAAGCCTGGGAATACTTGGTAAAAGCGGAGCGGGAAAGTCTGTCCTCATACATATGCTTAGGGGAATGAGGGGCTACGAACCAGATGAAGGCAAGGTCATATACCGCGTTGATTATTGTCCATCATGTCTGTGGGTTGAACCCCCCTCATTTAACGTGGGGCAATGTCCTCATTGTAATGCCATAATGGAGCACAGGACCGTTGACCTATGGGATGATGTGGACTCCGAGGTTTCCAAGGCTGTGAAGGCGAGGATCGCTATAATGTTCCAAAGAACCTTCGCCCTTTACGGTAACCTTACACCAATTGAAAACATTATGGAGGCCCTTCGAAGGGCTAGGGTAAAGGAAGATGCGGCGCCCAAGTTGGCCATAGAGTACGTTAAGCTCACAAACCTAGTGCATAGGTTGCTTCATCCAGCCGAAAACCTGAGTGGAGGAGAAAAACAAAGGGTTGTGCTTGCAAGGCAGATAGCTGCGAACCCTATACTCCTCTTAGCTGATGAGCCCACGGGCACTCTAGATCCCTACAACGCTAACCTGATAAGCAATTTGCTCGCCCACGAATTCAAGGAGAAGAAGAAGTGCATGATAATAGCCTCCCACATACCTAGCCTCCTAGAGAGGCTGTGCGACAGAGTGTTGTGGCTTGAAAAGGGAAGGATAGTGATGGATTCTGCCTCGCGAGAAGTCGTCTCGGCATTTCTAGGAGAAGTCAAGGAATTCGTGCGCGAGGAGGCGTCGGTGGGCCAAGAAGTGCTTAGAGCCATAGATGTGAGCAAGTATTACTATTCTATCGATAGGGGTTTAACGAAGGCGGTGGACCGAGTGACCTTCGAGGTTAAGGATAAAGAGATATTTGGGATCATTGGTAAAAGCGGTGCTGGAAAAACAACCCTTTCTAGAATTATATGTGGGCTTACCCAACCGTCCTCAGGTAAGGTTGAGATTAAAATTGGAAATAAATGGTACGACATAACTGCACCGGGCTATGAGGGGAGAGCCATAGCCTTAAGCAATATAGGTCTACTGCACCAAGAGTACTCCCTTTTCCCTCACAGAACGGTTCTGGAGAACTTAAGTACCTCCATAGGACTCGAGCTCCCCGAGGAGCTTGCTAGGATGAAGGCCATATACACCTTAAAGTCCGTGGGAATAGACCCGACCGTAATTGATGGGATCCTAGAAAAGTACCCTGATGAGCTCAGCGAAGGCGAAAGGCATAGAATAGCGTTGGCCCAAGTCCTAATAAGGGAGCCCAAGATCGTCGTGCTTGACGAGCCCTCGGGAACCATGGATGCTGTGACTAAAGTTGAGGTTGCAAAATCGATAACGATGTCTAGGTCCTGGCTCGATGAGACGTTTATAATAGTTTCCCACGACATCGACTTCGTGAGGTTTACGTGTGACAGGGTAGCACTAATGAAGAATGGGAGAATAGCTGGTTACCTAGATCCCAGAAAGATATCATGGGAAATGTTGGCGGCCGAGCTCAGCGACTAACAACACTTTGAGGGAAGACTTTGAGTGCTGTGGGGTGAGGGCCATCGTTATACCACCTTTTTGCCGGCTTCTGGTCCAGGTTTAACGGAGTATACTTCTTCAGCCTTTAGGAGCACGCAAGCCTTAGGTTTGAGATTTGGCTTTGCTGAGCGAACTCGAGAGGTCACCTCCTCGAAGAGCGGCCCTGAGATATGCAATTCGACTTTGCCCTTGATCTGATATCCTTCCCTGGTCTCCGGGTTCCAGAAGGAGAGGGCTGCCTGGGGGTTTTCCTCGATGTTTAGCCTCGTCTTGTTGAAGAAGTTGTCGGCTATTATTATCTCTTCATTGTTTAGGGGCCAAGCAAAAACTATGGGGACAGCGTTGGGCTTACCGTTTCTTGAAGCCGTCGCAAAAATGCAGAGCGCCCTAGGGGCTAGCTCCTCAAGTAGTTTTAAGATGTTTGGGGGAATTTTAACCATGATGTAGCACACCCTATTCGAATACCCAGAAAGAAGGTAAAAAGGCTTTGCTAAAATTATCGTTCCTCAGCTCTTCGCAGGGGCAAAAAACTGGCGCTTGCAACCCAAGGTTTTTTCCTATTCTCCGGCCAGCGTATCGAGCTCTCTCTCTACAAGCTTCAAGTAGCTTTCAATAGTGGCAAAGACCCTAACAACCTGTGTCAGCCCAGCCCCTTTAGCCTCTTCAAGGCACTCCGCGACCTTCTGCGATACATCGTTGCTTAGGCAGCGAAGCCTTTTCAGGTTCTCCATATTGTCTCCACACCTCACGTCCTAACCCTCCTTTACTACAACCCTTCTAGACTTGCCCTCGAATCTCGGCAGGGTTCCAGGCTCAACGACCTCGATCTGAGGCTCAATGAAAAGGCTATTTTTGAACTCGTTTAATATCCTCCTAATTAGGAGGGAGCTCTCCTCGGATTTTGGAACCTCTATTCTAATGATGAACTCGTAGGGTAGCTTGGTTTTATCGACTACTACCTGGTACTCGATTATTTCTTTGTGCCGGAGTATTATCTCCTGAATCGTCGAGGGGAGTATCTTGATCCCCTTGTAGTGTATTACGTCATCAACCCTTGCACGCACTCTAAGGCATCTTGGAAAGGCCATTCTGCCGCACTCGCAGGGTTCTTCATCCAGCACCGTTATGTCTCCAAGCCTGTACCTCACCAGCGGCGTTGCCTCTTTGACTAGGTGAGTGAAAACCATCTCGCCCTCTTCTCCGGCCTCCACAGGCTCACCAGTCTTGGGATCTACGATCTCTAGGAGGAAGTGGTCTATCCAGAAGTGAAACCCCTTCTCGTAGATGCATTCCTGTCCAGCCCCAGGACCGCACAGCTCGCTTGCACCATAAATATCCCTAGATCCACCACCCTTAGCCTTAAGGCCAAGCCACTCCTCGATTCGCTGCCTCATTTTCTCAGTCCACATTTCAGCTCCAGGCATTGTAACTCTGAGGTTCAGCTCCTTCTCAACATCGAGGTTCATGTCTTTTACTAAGCTTGCGATGTAGTATTGGTAGCTGGGAGTTCCAGTCATGACGGTAACCTTGAAATCTACAAGGCTTTTTATTAAGGCCTGCGTCCTACCAGTACCCCACGGGATTACGGTGGCACCAACGAGGAAGGCGCTCTCATGAAGTCCTAAGCCGCCCGTGAATAGACCATAACCGTAGAGGTTCATCACAACATCGCCTGGTTTAACTCCCGCAGTAACGTAAGAGCGCGCCGCTAAATTCATCCACGTGTCATAGTCGTGCCTTGTGTAACCGCTTATGATCGGAGTGCCAGTGGTTCCAGAACTCATATGCCAACACACAACCTCCTCCCTGGGCACGCATAGGAAATCCCCTCCAGCAGGGTAGCCATATCCCCTCACATCATCCTTGGTGGTGAACGGGAACTTACCTATGTCCCTTAAGCTTTTAACATCGGTTGGATGCAACCCAGCCTCCCTGAATTTGCGCCCATAATAGGGGCTTCTTCTATACGTGTACTCAATCATGTACTTTAGACGCTTCAGCTGCACCTTCTCAATGGTTTTTCTATCGGCGGTTTCCACGTGTGGCTCCCAGTACCTTATCTCCATTAATCGGCACCCTATCCTCGAGGTAGAGGATAAACATAAAAGCGTAGTGGATAAAAATTTTTGTCTAAGCATAGCGAAAGACGAAAGCACTGGGACAACCTGCTGCCTAGGAAAGGCGGGGGTGGCCGAGTCAGGTCAAAGGCGGCAGGTTCAGGACCTGCTGGCGCAGGCCTGCGTGGGTTCAAATCCCACCCCCCGCACCATTAGGTTCACTTACCACATCTTCACTTCAAATCTTGGATGTAAGGATTTAGATCCTTGCACTCGTAGGCGAACTCAAAACTGACTACATCCTCTTCGATCCAGTATCCCGCAGTCGTCCCCGTAACTTTGCACTCGAATCTGTCCTCAAATAGCGCTAGGCGAACATAAAATAGTCTAGATGCGGTTCTGATCCCCCTAATGTAGGGGTTACATGTAGGTATAGAACGCCTTTCTGCCTTATTGCACTCAAGTTTATGGTCCTCAACCTTTGAGGAGCGTGAACGCGTAATGAGCTTCCATTTATGGTGTACTATGTATGCGAATGAAGCGAGCATTTTAGGGACAAACGTTAAAGTTTACTTTAAAGTGTAAACCTTAAGCTCAAGATGTTATGTGAAGGAAAGTGGTGGAGCACTTGAAGCTTGCTAGTTGCCCTAAAAGGTACTACTACGGTACTCACAGAGCTCGTGAACCCGAGGAGACTTTAAGGCTTATCGAGCCCAAAGCAAAGGAGATAGGCGTAACGAGGGTTTCAGATATAACTGGTCTTGATAGGGTAGGCATACCCATTTACTCATGTGTGAGGCCCAGAGCTGCTCAGGGCGCTGTATCCGTGTACTCCGGTAAGGGGGTAACGAAAACCTTGGCTAAGGTCTCCGCAATCATGGAGGCGATTGAAAGATTCTCGGCTGAAATGTCACCGGACCACGAGCAGAGGATTGTTAAGGGATCTTATGGTGCCCTTTTAAACAAACATAACGTCGTGGATCCATCTACGCTGATACTACCCATCAATTCTCCCTACTCTTCATCGTCGACGATTAGGTGGATTAACGGGTTCGACATAATGAATTCCGAGGAGGTTCTTGTACCTGTGAGTGCGGTGTTTCATCCCTATAGCCCTGATGATGACGTGCATTTATTCAAAACTAACACTAACGGTCTCGCTTCTGGAAACACAATGGAGGAGGCCGTGCTCCATGGTTTAATGGAGGTGGTGGAGCGGGATGCATGGAGTCTAGCGGAGCTATCTAGAGATGGAGGTGCAATTCTTAAGCCACCTGAAAAGGGGGGGCTCATACGCGAATTGATATCTAAGTTTGAGAAGGCATGCATTAAAGTGATACTTCGAGATATAACTTCGGACTTGGGTATACCGGTTGTCGCGGCTGTGTCTGAAGACCTTAAAATAAGGGACCCAGCGCTCCTCACGATAGGCTTTGGAGCACACTTAGACCCTGAAATAGCGGCTGTAAGGGCATTGCTTGAAGTAGCTCAGAGCAGGCTGGTTCAGATACAGGGGGCTAGGGAAGACGCGTACCGAGCTAACCTCATGAGGTTAGTCGGTTACGAAAGGGTGAAGCGATTGAATGAACATTGGTTTTCGGAGCTTGAAGCTAAGGAGCTTTCAAGCATTCCAAGAGCAGCTAAGGAAGACATAGTGGATGATATAATGCTCGTGCTTCAGAGAATTAAGGAAAAGGGAACTGAAAGGGTAATCGTTGTGGACCTTACGCGAGCTGAGATCTCCATTCCAACGGTTAGAGTTATAGTCCCGGGGCTCGAGGTTTACAGCGTAGATCAGGAGAGAATAGGTTCAAGGGGGAGAGAATGCTTAAAGAAAAGGAGGGAGAGAGCAAAACGGTGATTTTCACGGGTCCAAGCCTCAACTCTTTAGAGGCCTCTTCAATATTTCCGGGCGCCATATACAAGCCACCAATAAGGCGAGGTGACGCGATAAAGGCGTACGAGGAAGGTGCCAAGGTCATAGCTATAATAGATGGAGTTTTCTTTGATGAGGTTGCGGTGGCCCCAAGGGAATTACTCTACCTGCTCGACAAAGGAGTCACAGTGGTTGGTGGGGGAAGCATTGGTGCTTTGAGGGCCGCTGAGCTCGACATCTTCGGCATGATAGGAGTAGGCGAGGTATACGAGATGTACAAGAGAGGAGAGATAGACTCAGACGACGAGGTGGCGCTAATTTTCAACCCCTACACATTTGAACCGCTCTCCGAGCCTCTTGTGAATATCCGCTTTAACCTAAAGAAGGCAGTTGAGATCGGCTTGCTGGAAGCACGCGTAGCTCAGGGAATTTTGGAGGTAGCTAAGAAAATGCATTACTCCCAGAGAAGCTATGTTGGAGTTCTAAGAAAAACCGTGGAGGAGGGGCTTATCGAAGAGGAGCTATACCATAGTCTCTCAATGTACTTCGCAAATAACGCGGTTGACTTAAAGAGGCTGGACGCCATTAAAGTTGTGGAAAAAGTGAAGGGCCTTTGCAGGCCTACATCATAAAGGCGGTCGGCTGGGGGCTACTTACAACCCCACCATTTAATGTGTGGGTCAAACCCCTAAAAGCCCCTGAATTTGGGCCGCCCCTTAAAGGAAGTTTGCTTTAACTGGGTGCAGCTCCTCCGCGAGGGGCCGCTTACCAAGACTTGAGCAAAGGGCTGCGTGAAAAGCGCAAGCTTAATGGACGGCGTAGGGTTTGCTTTAAGTAATCAGCGCAATCAATATCCCCATAAGTATCGCGGAGACCATTATGGCAACGCTTAGCAAGCCGTTTAGATCGCCTCTTCTTAAAAAATCCATAGCCAAAAAGAATAGGCCAATCATCGGGGTAGCTATAAGCACCAATGTTGATGTTACCGAGAGGTAATAGCTTAAGGGATCAGCGCCAACAACGACTGTTGTGAGGCTTAAAATGAACAGTATCAGACTTACCGCAAGCCCTACCGTGAATGATTTCCTCAATGAGGCCTCGACAGACATTTAATGCAACCCCTCAAGGACTAATAGCTAAAGTAAAGCCTTCTTTGAGGCTTGCATACGCCAATGAGATCAACAGAATCCCGAAGGCCGCTCTAATCCATGAAGCTCTTAACTTGTTCATGACTGTGGCACCAGCCGTAGAACCTAAGACGGAGCCTAAGACTAAAGGCGTTAAGAGGTTAAAGTTTATGGCTCCTAGGGCTAAGTACACTGCTGCGCCCGCGGCTCCCGTCAGACCAACCATGAAAGTGCTCGTCGCAGTTGATGCCTTTATGGGCACATTCATTATCCTATTCATTATCGGAACCTTGAACACTCCTCCTCCGATGCCGAGGAGGCTTGAAGCTAATCCAGCGAGAAGAGAGAGCATTATCCCGACGTGGCCTCTAACAACATTGTACTTTACGTCGACTTTGAAGTGCTCGTCTCGATACGTTGATGATAGGTTAAATCTCTTTGCTAACTTGTCCGGTGAAACCTCAGCGAACTCTTTGAGCATTGCCAGGTTATCCTCTCTTCCAGCCCCTTGAAGTATTGCTACGGCTATAACTACGAGTGTAAGGCCCAGCAACGTGTGTAAAAACATTGGGGAAACACCGAACACTATTAAAGCGCCTATCATCGATCCTACTGAAATGGCCGTTTCAAGGAAGAGGGCAAGCCTAAGGTTGATTAACCCTCTACCTAAGTACTTTCTGGAGCTTGCAACGCTCGTTGCCACTACTGATACGAGGCTTGCGGTGATGGCCTCCTTTATTGGCACTCCGAGGAATGATGATAATACCGGAACTATGATTACGCCGCCTCCAACGCCTAGAACAGCCCCTACGAATCCAGAGGCCAACGCTATTGAAAGCAGTTGCAGGAACAGTGATGCGGTAATCAAAGTTGTCCCTCACCAATTTATCGGTATGTTAATCATCTTTTAAGCTTTGACGGCGAACTGCTCTGTCATGTTAGAGGCATTCCTCGCTGATGGTAGCAAAAGCGCTTAACCGAGGAGGATGATAGCCAAGAAGTTCGGGCCAAACTTAATATGGTTTTGAGAGTTTAAAATATAAATGAGCATCCTTGTCTAGGGCATTGAAGTTGATGAAAAGCATAGTATTCCTACTTACTCTTTTCGCTTCCTACTTTATTCTCAACTATCAGTATTCCACCCTGCAATTGGAACCTAGAGAAATACTGTCTCGCCTCTTTACATGCGTGGGCCTCTGGATTTTGTTAGTTATATTATGGATCGCATGCCTAGTTGTGCTTCTGTCTCCTAAAGGTGTTTTTGGACTTGAAGTGTGACCATAACCGGAGGAGGCATGAGTGGCCGTTAACCCGGCTCGAATCGCGGGCAGCCCGAAGCCTAGAAATATAAATGTTTAAAGCTGGTTGCGAATCTTACATAACGGCGAGCTTGATGACCTCGGATATGACTACAAGGGAAAGGATCATAAACCTTCTTCAATCCCACTCTAATCCCCTCAGCGCAGAGGAGATAATATTAGTTTTAAACCTTCAAAACATGAAGCCTAGAGACATATATGAGCATTTAAAGCACATAGCCAAAAGCGTTAAGGCGAGGAGCGGAGGCAAAGAGGTTTTAGCTATGATACCGCCCTCCTGCAAGAGCTGCGGCTACATTTTTGAAGCCCTAGATAAACCGAAAAAGCCGAGCAAGTGCCCCAAATGCAAGAGCGAGAGGATATCAACACCGACATTTAAGCTAGTCTCAACTTATTGACGTCGCGTCATCTTTCACCAAGAACCCTTAGCCTTCGGAACCTTACTTTATAACTATGTTTGTAATGTTTTATGGTATTTTTTCGTACAATTGTATAAAAAAACAGAAAAATATAAACATTCATTCAGATTTACCGGTAAAATCCCTATCAAATGTTTGAGACAGTAACCCTTATAAGTCCTTCGTTCTTCAGAGAAGAAGGCGTTGGTGTTCTAAATGCCCTATAAAATAAGAGCTGACGGAACCCTTGAACCTTTAAAGAGAAGCGTCGCTGATGTCCTCAAATTTTTAGAGGAAAACAGGGTGCTGTTCGTAGACCTGCAGGTCACAGACATTTTTGGCAGGCTTCACCATGTATCGGTGCCTAGGAGAACCGTGGATGAGGACTTCTTCGCGTACGGAGCCCCGGAACTCGATGGATCGTCTATAAAGGGCTTCGCTCAAATATACGACTCAGACCTTGTTTTGAAGCCAGATCCCAACACCTGCGCATTGGTACCGTGGTCACCCGAGCGACATAGGACTGCAAGGCTGCTATGCGACGTATATTGGGGCTTTGGTCGTGGGAGACTTGAAAGCGATCCAAGGTATATAGCCCAGAGAGCCGAGGAAAGCCTGAATCACAACGGCTTTACGACTTCATATTGGGGTCCGGAACTGGAGTTCTTCGTGTTCGACAAAATAGAGTTTAACACCCTCAACGCTTATGAGGGGCAATCCTACCGCATACTATCGAGGGAGGCCGCTTGGAACACTGAGGCCGGCACTAACTATCCGGTGAGGTTCAAAGATGGATATTTTGCGCCTCCTCCTTACGACGCTTTTATCGAACTTCGGTGCGAATGCGTAAAGACGCTCGAAGAACAATTCGGCATATACACCGGGGCGCACCACCATGAAGTTGCCACGGCAGGCCAATGCGAGATAGAAATGTATAGGGATACCTTAACCAACATGGCTGACAGCGTTGTGACTTGCAAGTACGTGATTAAGAACGTGGCTAAGGCCATGAACCTCGTGGCCACCTTCATGCCCAAGCCCATATACGGTGATAACGCCTCAGGAATGCATGTGAACGTTAGCCTCTGGAGGGGCGATAACAACGTTTTCTACGACCCAGACGACCACTACGCTGAGCTAAGCCAGACCGGCAGGTACTTCATAGGGGGGCTCAAGGAGCACGCCAGATCTCTAGCGGCTATAACCAACCCCACTACAAACTCCTATAAGAGGCTTGTACCCGGCTTCGAGGCCCCAGTTTATATAGCCTGGGGTAGAGCAAACAGGTCCACGTGCATAAGAGTTCCAGTCTACTATCGCGGCGGGATTAAAGCTGCGAGAGCGAAAAGAGTGGAGTATAGGTCACCAGATCCATCGGCTAACCCTTACCTTTGCTTTGCAGCAATATTGGCTGCCGGCATAGATGGAATAAAGAAAAAGGTAGATCCGGGAGATCCAATAGACGAAAACATATACTCGCTTCCTCCGGAAAGAAGAAAATCCCTGAATATAGGTGAACTGCCAAGGGACCTCAGAGAGGCCATCGATGAGCTTCAATCGGACTTAGAGTACCTAAAACCGATATTCACATGTGAAATTCTAGATAAGCTAATGGACCTCCTTAAGGAGCAAGCGCTTCAGGTATCCATTAGGCCGCACCCACACGAGTTCTACCTCTATTTCGACGTTTAGCCAGGTAAATCTTCATGCCGAACGGCGAGCAGCTGCTACGAGCATTGCTCTCTGTTTCTCAATCGTATTTTACTTTAAAAATTGTTAGAACGTCAAAGGCGTGAATAAACTCCGCAAACCTCGAAGACCAGTCTAAGAGCACCCTAGAGGCTCCAGCCAGTTAACCTCACATTAAATGAGGTGGATTTGGGGCGAATGCAGCCAAGCAGAGATGCCTGATGTGCGAACCCTCGCGTTTGGCTGGATTGGCCTTCTATGTGGTAGAGGGAACATAACTGCGCGCTTCGACTCGGAAAGGAAGACACGATACTGCACGCTTACGCATAGCCTTAATGTTTTGCGTAAAGTGGAAGCTCGAAGCTGGGTATATTAGGCTGCACCCTTCGATATCATAAAAAGCGATTGCAGAGCATGGTTGTTGGCTTCTGCAAGTTGGGGTGATAATGATGAAGGAGATAGTAGTCGTTAGCGGTAAAGGCGGATCGGGTAAAAGCATCTTCACCGCGTCGCTGGCCTACCTATTTCACCAAGAAGGATTCAAGGTCATGGCCGTGGACGTGGACGTAGACACCCCAACGTTGCACTTCATGTTACCCATAGGTGAAATTGTTAAGTGTTATGAAGTTTACATGTCTAGGAAAGCTGAAATAAACCACCTTCGCTGCAATAACTGTTTGAAATGCGTGGATGTGTGCCCTTACGGGGCAATAGAAATTGTAGAAGCAGCGTGCCCATCCGTGAACTCGTTGTACTGTGAGGGTTGTGGTGCATGCGGAATCGTTTGTCCTAATGCAGCGGTGTCCATGAAGGAAAGCAAAACCGGATGCATGATCTTCGGGGAAACGAAGTTTGGGTTTCCGCTCTTCACGGCAAAGCTTGAAATATACGAGCATAACAGCGGCTTGATGGTGCAGGAGATCAGGAGCAGGGCAGTCGACATTGCTAAAGAACGTGGAGTTGACTTGTTGGTGGCTGATGGCTCTCCAGGCATTGGGAGCAACGTCATAGCCTCTCTCGCAGGGGCATCCTATGCAGTTGTGGTCACCGAGCCGACTCCTCAGTCCTTTAGAGGAGGTTTTAGGGTTACTATGATAGCGCAGCAGTTCAGGATTCCCTCAGGCTTTATCATAAACAAGTCGATGGGTTACCCCGTAGAGGAGGAAGCAGAAAGAATGCTTTCCGTTATGAACGCTAGGTTGATAGGGAAAATACCGTATGACTATGAAGTTGTAAAGGCGTTGACCTCCCTTAAACCTCCGGTAGCGCATAACCCTGAAAGCAGGGCTTCGAAGGCGATTAAGCTGGCCTACGAAAACATCAAGATAGGGGCGGGTTTAAGATGAGCATAGCAGTTGCGGTCACGGGAGGGAAAGGTGGCGTCGGCAAAAGCGCCGTAGCGGCAAACTTGGCGGCTGCGCTGTGGAGAATGGGACATAGAACGTTGCTTGTGGATTCAGATGTCGAGAACCCAAACTTGCACCTGTTCTTAGACGTGAACCCGCGGAGGATTATGCCGATCAGCGTTTTCACACCCGACTTCGACTTGGGTAAATGCACGAAATGCGGTAAGTGCATCGAAGCGTGCCCTGAGAAAGCGATAGCATTAGAAGAATATGGAGGGGTGAGGGTTCTCGGCGAAGTGTGCATCGGCTGCAAGGTGTGCTATTACGCTTGCCCTCAGGAATCTATACGTGGTGGAGCTAGAGGTATAGGATACATTCGCGCTGCCGTGAAAAACGGTCTAAGACTCATAGCAGGTGAACTTAAGCCAACTGAGTCGAGATCGGCTTTAGCCATCTACAAGCTAATGCGCGTGGTGAAAGATGATATTAAAAGGGAAAAATACGATTTCATTATAGTGGATACTCCTCCTGGAGTCTGTAGCTCAGTTCTCCAGGCTCTTAGAATAGCTAATGTAGCAGTAGCCATTTCGGAGCCCACGCCCCTTGGCTTGGAAACAATGAGGATGACCGTAAACATGTTGAATACCATGAAGCTAGGCTGGATAGCATTCATAAATAAAAGCGGTATATCTCAAGGATGCGAAGAGGAGCTGCTGAGCTTATGCAGAGAGAGCGGCGCTCAGCGCATCTTTCTAATGCCTTATGATGAGGAGGTATTCAAGATTAACATGAGTTATAAGCTTCTCGTTGAAAGTGATCACCCATTCAAGAAAGTGCTGCTAGACTTGGCGGATCATATTCGCGAGTTAGCCCCCACAAGAGCGAATGGCTTTCAACCTAAAAATGGGGGTTCGAAGCGTCTAGGTAGCTTCATTAACCCTCATCAATAAGGCTTTAACGAGCTTTCTCCCTTCACATACTTTACCCTCACTCGTGACTCGTAGAACTTTGTACCTCTTCCCCTCCCTTATGTAGGGGCTTTGGCATGTTACGTAGTACTTACATGTAACATCTGTACATCTTGCCTTCTTCAAGGTTATTATAGCGTCTTCGATGGCCATTTTAGCATCTATCATTGCCTCTACTTCAGCCTCGGCAACTCTTGCAACGACAACCCAGTCACCCCTCAACGCACACTCATGCTTCTTTCCCACGACGTCCACGACCACGTACACCGTGTTTGGTTTAAGCTTCAACGCGCATACTTCTCGCAGCTTACATTCGAAGCACACATCAGCTGGCTTTTCAAATACGAACTTGAAGCCAGGTTTAGCCTGAAGCCTCCCCACGAGCGTTGTTATGATCTCCTTCACTCTATCACTCCCGTGATCTTGGCTAATCTTTCAGCGGCCTCTCTAGTTAACCCCGTATCGCCAAGTATGGTGTACCTGGGCCTCACCTTATGGGCTTCAAGGAGGGCTTTTATAATGCATTCGTCATCTAAACCAAGCTCTCTAGCTGTTGTTGGGGCTCCAATAACTTTCAGTGCCCTCTTGATCTTCCTCCAATTAATACCGTGAAGATAGGCCATCATTATTGTGCCCACCCCGCACTGCTCTCCGTGAAGTGCAGGTCTGGGCGCCGTAGCATCTATAACATGCGAGAACTGGTGTTCAGCCCCCGAGCAAGGTCTTGAGGATCCCGCTATGCACATGGCAACGCCGCATGAGACTAGGGCCTCGATTACCGTCCTAACTCCCTCTTCGTCACGCGCTCCTATCAGCTCGGCGTGCCTCATTATCAGCTTAGCTGAAAGCATAGCTAATGAGGCTGCGTACTCTCCGTAATATTCGTTCTTTATCTTGTGGGCCAGCTTCCAATCTCTCACAGCCGTAAGCTTAGCTATTGCGTCTCCGCAACCGCTGGCGAGAAATCTATGAGGAGCACTCATTATGATGCTTACATCAGCTATCACGGCTAGAGGTGGCTTGCCCTTTAAGGAGTAGGGTAAGGCAAGCCCTTTAAGCGATATCATTGGTGAGGCTATGCCATCATGCGAGGCGGCGGTTGGAACGCTTATAAACGGGATGTCAAGCTGGAGGGCCACATATTTGCCTAGATCTATTGTTGTTCCACCTCCAACCGAAATCACAAAGCTAGGCTTTATTTGTGTAGCCCATTGGAGTACATCCTCGTGCTCGCGTTCGTTGCCCTTAACTTCCTTGTCGAACGTATTAAATCCAAGCCTTGAAAGCGAGTTGAGAACAACGTCTCCTGCAAGCCTGTAGCCAACTTTCCCCAGCAGAACGTAGGCCTTACCGAAGAGGCCAAGGGATTTGGCTACTTCACCTGCTTTCTCGATAACCCCTTTGCCTATGAGTATTTTCCTGGGAAGCTCGATATCATGTGGGTCAAGCAATTTTAATCCCTTCTCATTTCCGTAAAGCTTTTAAATATGCATGCCGCTTTCCTGCTTGTCCTGCATTCTATTGTAAACGTAAATCCAGGAAAAGTTGTTCGCTTTGTGGTGTGTTGAAAAATGGTGCCTTCAGGAGGAATAGAACCCCCAGTATTTAAGGGGACAACAACTGTCGGAGTGAAATGCGCAGATGGGGTAGTGCTTGCCACGGATAGGCGTGTGACTTCAGGCTTCTTCATAGCGAACAAGAAAGGCAAAAAGATACTCCAGATAGACGACATGGTTTATGCAACCATAGCAGGGGTTGTCGCCGATGCTCAGATGCTTGTAGATCGCGTAAGGGCACAAGTCAAGTACATCAAAACTTCTACGAAGCAGCCGCTATCCGTTAAGGCAATAGCGAGCTTGATGTCGAACCTGCTATTCTCGTACCGATACTTTCCATTCATAGTCCAAGCAATAGTTGCAGGGATAGACAGTGAAGGTTCTAAAATGTTCAACCTGGATTTCTTTGGCACGTTAACAGAGGAGAAGTACATAGCTACGGGTTCTGGTTCTCCTCTAGCCATAGCTATACTTGAAAGCAAATATAGAGATGGAATAATGGTAAAAGAAGCTTTGCCAATGGTTGTGGAAGCAGTCAAAGCAGCCATTAAGTGGGATCCGGGTTCAGGTGAGGGCTTCGACGTAGCCATTATAACTAAAGAAGGCGTCGAAGAGATACCGCAAGAGAAACTTGAACCAAAGTGATGTACGTATACCACGTTTAGAGCTTCATTTCATGAAGGACGGGTAAAAAGTTGGTTCAACAAAACCACCTATCGTCGCTGAGAGACGGAATACTAAAGAGCATACCGCCCGAGGTAGGAGTCACTAAAATAGAGTTTGAAGGGCCCGAAATAGCCGTTTACGTTAAAAATCCCTCAGTGCTTCTTTCAAGTGGAGACCTTGTCAAAACCGTAGCCAAGAACCTGAGGAAAAGGATAGTTCTAAGGCCCGACCCTGAAGTTAGGAAGGACAAGGAGGAGGCTAAGAAGCTGGCTTACGAGCTAATACCACCTGAAGCCGGCATAACAAACATCTACTTTGACGAAGTCATGGGCGAAATGACCATAGAGGCTAAAAAACCCGGAGTAGTCATAGGGAGAAACGGGTATTTGCTTAAACAGCTCCTTGCCTCTACCCTTTGGAGACCGGTGCCCGTTAGGACTCCGCCTTTAAAATCCAAGTTCGTGGAGTACGTTTCTCTGCTTTCACATAAAAACAGCAAGTACAGGTTTAAAGTGTTGAGGGAGGTCGGAAGGAGAATCCATAGACCTATTCTTTACAAGATAGACGAGATAAGGATGACAGCTCTCGGAGGCTTCAGAGAGGTGGGCCGCTCTGCAATACTTGTAGAGGTCGGCGAAGACAAGATATTGTTGGACTGTGGTGTGAAGCCCAGCGTTAGAGACTACGCTAACGAGTTCCCAGCCTTCTGGCTTGATAGCTTTGACATTGACTCACTGAGCGCTGTAGTGATAACTCATGCACATTTAGACCATTGTGGAGCACTTCCGTTGCTTTTCAAATACGGCTATAGGGGACCTGTCTACTGCAGTGAGCCAACAAAGATGCTCATGTCGTTAATACTGAAAGATTACTTGGACGTAGCCGATAAGGAGGGTAGGACGCCAATCTATGGGCCAAGAGAAGTTAAGCTCGCCCTCCTCCACACGCTAGCGCTAACGCATGGTGAAGTAACCGACATAGCTCCGGGAGTGAAGCTAACCCTTCATAGTGCTGGGCATATACTTGGCTCTTCAATGGCTCATCTTCACATAGGTGAAGGTCTGCATAACATAGTATACACTGGCGACTTTAAGTATGGTAGAACTAGGCTTCTGGAACCTGCCTCATCCACGTTCCCTAGGCTCGAGACTTTAATTATGGAGTCGACCTATGGTGGTCCCCAGGACGTAATGCCGTCTAGAGAGGAAACCGAAGCTAAGCTTTTAGAGATAATCAATAGAACGCTGGAAAGGGGAGGCAAAGTACTTATTCCAGTTTTAGCCGTGGGAAGAGCTCAAGAAATTATGCTTGTGCTGGCAAACGCTGTTGAGAAGAAGCAGATACCCTCAGTTCCAATATACATTGAGGGCATGATACAGGAGTCCACAGCGATACACACCGCTTATCCAGAAAGCCTAGCTAAGGAGGTCCGAGACAAAATCTTTTACGAAGATGCAAATCCGTTTTTAGCCGAAAACTTCGCAACGTTAACGAGAGGACACGTGAGGCTTGACGTAGTCGAAGGTGAACCATGCATAATCTTGGCAACTTCAGGCATGCTCAATGCGGGCCCAGCCCTTGAATACTTCAAGTTAATGGCTGAGGACGAGAAGAACTCGTTGATCTTCGTGGCGTACCAAGTTGAGGGCACCTTAGGTAGAGCCATACAGGAAGGAGCTAGGGAGGTGACGGTTGACTACGTGGACGGCAGGCCGATATCGCTCTCGGTTAAAATGGAGGTGCACACTTGTGGTGGGTTCAGCGGCCACAGTGACCGGAAACAACTACTACGCTTCGTTGAAAGGGTCACACCTAAGCCCCGCAAAATAATACTCTGCCACGGCGAGGATGAGAAGACGGCGAGCCTAGCATCATCCATAGAGCGCTACTTCAGACTTCCGGCAGAAACACCGGATTACTTAGACTCCCTGAGAATTAGGTGAAAAACTCTTTTAGCCTACTCCACACCTTGTCTCCTACGTGATGCAGGTTCTTTATAGCCCTCCCCCTTCCTGCAGCTCTAATTTCACTGCTACTTAACAGGGCGGAGCCTACACAGAGGGGTTTACCGTACTTTTCGTCAACCACGACGACAACCTCATCCCGGGAGAAGTCTTCTTCAACTTTTACTATCCCCGGAATCATCACGTCGGCGCCGTTGACTACGTGTTTAACAGCGCCCATATCAACCACGATGCGGGGTAACTCTACTAGTCCTTTAAGCATTGCCATTAAAGACGGTACCAGAAAGTTATTGATCATCAACACAAGTGGTTCCCCATTCATAAAGTACGCTGTAGCCTCATTGTTCAAGTTCATATACTCCCATTTAGATTTATGGTCTATCTCACACTTAAAGCGCAGCTTGTCCTTGATTGAGGCTACAAGCTTCTTAGCCTCGCTTTTGCTTAATGGAAAGCGATGAGGTTTGCTCACACTATTTTTCGTTAAGATTTAAATACATATACTTTTACAACCTTTAAGCAAAGGTTGGCTGGGTTTCATTATGTCGGAAGCGACATTAACGATCTTGGCTTCGTCCATCGGCAATCAAATATTTGTCAGGCTCAAGGGAGGTAAGGAGTTTAGGGGTAAACTGAAGAGCTACGATCAGCACCTCAATATAGTCCTCGAAGACGCTGAAGAGCTCAAGCAGAACGGTGAATCCAAAAAGCATGGACTAATATTGATAAGAGGGGATAGCATAGTGCTCATAAGCCCTGCCTTTGCGTGAGGAGGCTCAAAGCAATGGTCAAAGGGACAACTTCGTTTGGAAGAATGAATAAAGGGGCAACACATATAATATGTAGAAGATGTGGCAGGAGATCCTATAATAAGAGGAAGCATTACTGCGCCGCATGCGGGTTTGGACGCTCAAAAAGAATAAGGGAGTATTCGTGGCAAAATAAACCATTGACAAGAGCCTACAGGCTGGTGTAGATCGCCACTGCAGCAAAGCCCAATAAGGGGTTGGAAAGAAACTTTAATACGAGCCGAGTGGGGACCCTCTAAAAGGAGGGGCCGGTAGATCAGCCTGGTTGATCGCCCGCTTGGCATGCGGGAGGTCGCGGGTTCAAGTCCCGCCCGGTCCACCACCTCATTTTCACTTGCATTAATGAATTTGGATTTTCTATTGGCATTGAGAAAACTTAACTCTACCTCATTTAGAAATGTTGGTTGCTTTGCTAAGTGCAAGTCACTTCGTAACTATCCTTGGATACCATTTTGAGTAGCCCCTCGCGATCTAAAATCTCGAGGGCTTTCTCCAAGTATATTGGATCGGGCTCGGCTCCATACCACTTCTTGAATGAGGCCTCCACCTCTTTTAGGGTCCACACGTTTTTTGCGTTTTCTCTTGATTCTTCCTGTAACATTACCCTCAGGAATTGCCTGTAATCGTCGAGTCTAGACCATGGAAACTGGAACCAAACGAATTCTGTTATCTCGACGACAAAGTAGTCTGGCTTCAAGGCACTCATAGTCGACTTCCAGGTTAATGTTGCGGTCTTGACTTCTGGCGCTTTCCACCTTTTCTCGACAACTTCCTTTGCTTTCTTCATGTGGAAGCCTGTAACTATTATCTCTTCGACTAGGAGGGCCTTTAGGCCTCTTAGGTCAATATCGTATTCGAAGTTCACGGTGACCCTTAACCTCTTCACAACCTCTTCAATGCTTTTTTCTACTGACCCAGCACCTCGAGAAGCCTTAACCCAACCTCGTATCATGTCGGCTAGGTACTTCTCGGCAGGGTTTTTATTATCCGTCTCCAACCATTTGACCGGAACGCCCATGAGGCTTCCAACGTCAAGAAAGTCGCAAAGTAGCCTAGCAACAACAAATCCACCTCTGCCGACGGCGACGACGACATCGGGATTGAAGTCACTTTCCGCAACTTTTTTGCTGAGATCTTGTGTCCATTTAACGACCTCGTTCCACTCGACGAACTTCACTGGGTAAAGCATAAAGTATTCCACCAGCTATGCCTTAAGGCTTGTTAATGCTAGCTAAACAATAACTTATTTAAGTGTTGCTACTTAAAAGAGAGTATCTCGAATGCGTTGCTCTTCGACGCCCTGTGAGAATCGCTCTGCAACTTGATGTCACCTTCATGTTTTCAACTTCTAAGGTCTCCAACGCGGGTTTAACGGGCGCCTGCATCCTACACGCGTTATTCGCTGGCTTAATGATGATAACCTTTATACGGTTATCTCCGCATGGGGATTAAGCATAGTTATGGTTGAGCACGACGCTAAGCTCAGGGGGACATGTGGCCACTGCCATGAAATGGCCGAGCTCGTTAGGCTTAATTATGCGAAGCTTAGCCTCTGTGAAAGTTGCTTTCTCAAATTTGTGGAGCGCAAGGTTGATAGAACCATAAAGGCATACAAAATGGTCAAGAGAGATGACGTTTTGCTACTTGCTCTTTCGGGTGGTAAAGACAGCTCAGCTTTACTTCACATACTTAGAGTAGTTGCGCCCGAGGTCAAGATTATGTGTTTGCACGTGGACCTCGGCATTCCGAGCTTCTCCCAAGAATGTCGAAAGAGGGCTGAAGAGATGGCACGTCGGGAGGGCGTTGAGCTCACGATAATGGACTTGGGTGAGTTCTTAGGCTGCACGATAAGTGACATAGCATTTTTAAGTGATTACAGGAGAAGGATCTGCTCTGTTTGTGGCCTCGCCAAGAGGTACATAATGAACTACGTTGGGAGTACTCGTGGTGCAACCAAAATCGTAACTGGGCACAACCTAGATGATGTAACTGCTATTTTATGGGATTTCTACATGACGGGTGAGTTGTTGGAGGCAGTGAAGATACAGCCGGTTACCCAGCCCCTTCATGTAAAGTCCCTCCCTAGGATAAAGCCCCTTATCGAGTTGACGGACTTCGAAATTAAAACCTACGCGGACTTGAAGGGGTTGCCTTATGCTTCCGCCCAATGCTCTCTAGGTCGCGAATCCAAACTTAACAGGAGGAAAAAGCTCATGAACATTATAGAGTCGTCTCGTCCGGGGTTTAAACATACCCTATTAAAATCACATGTTAAGAGGGTAACGCCCTTGATCTCCAAGGTAAGATTGGCCAGCGAGCCATATTCGTGGACTTCATGTGCCAGATGCGGAATGCCATCTCTAAGAGACCTATGCAGAATGTGTAGGCTTAAAGACGAACTTCAACTGAAGCTCAAGGTGTGATGAACATTTTTCACAAGTTTTTATGAAACAATGATGTGGAGCACAACATTAGAGTGACACTTTTCTATGGAAGTACATTTGCACTAAGGGTTATTAGGCTCTACATCACATATAATTAGCGCTGCTTTCTACACGAACCCTAGTGGTGTCAAGCTTGTCCATCGATGAGATAATTCAAAAGGTCTTGACCGCTCGAATATTTAAAGACAGGGAGAGGTTAAGGCCAGACTACGTTCCAGAAAACCTCCCTCATAGGGAGAGGGAGATAAATAGGCTTGCTGAAATACTGGCTCCCGCTGTCAAGGGAGCAAGACCCTCTAACGCATTTATCTATGGACTTCCGGGAACCGGAAAAACGGCGGTAACTAGGTACGTATTAAGAAAAATTGACTCCTACTCGAAGAACTATGCTCCCAGCGTGGGGTTGAGGTTTGCTTACATAAATTGTCGAAATGAAAACACAAATTATAGGGTTCTTTTCACCTTGTGCTGTTGCTTAGATGAGAAGGTGCCGTTTACAGGCCTGTCGACGGCTGAACTCTTCAGAAGGTTCGTTAGAACTCTTAACACGCAAAGAATGCTCTTCTTCGTGGTTCTGGATGAGGTTGACTTCCTTGTTAAGGTAAGCGGCGACGATGTTCTCTACAAGTTAACGCGAATAAACCCTGAACTACATGAGGCTAGGCTATCGATAATCGGGATCACGAACGACTTGAACTTCGTTGAGTACTTAGATCCCAGAGTAAAGAGCTCTCTAGGCGAGGAGGAACTGGTTTTCAGGCCATATACAACTGAGGAGCTCGCGGACATACTTCTCCAACGAGCGAGGACGGCCTTTAACGAAGGAGTCCTAGAGGAATCGGTGATACCCCTTTGCGCTTCCTTAGCCGCCCGGGAGCATGGAGATGCTAGGAGGGCGCTGGACCTTTTGAGGGTTGCCGCTGAAATAGCTGAGAGAGAGGGCTCCCCTAGAGTTCTTGAGGAACATGTGAGGAGGGCCTACGGGGAAATAGAAAAAGATAGGGCCGTAGAGATCGTGAAGTCAATGCCGCTCCACACGAAACTGGTTGTTGCAGCTGTTTATCTTTTGAGGAACAAGAAATGTGAAGCCACAACTGGAGAGATATACGACGCCTACAAAAGTTTATGCCGAAAGCTCATGATGGATGAGTTAACGCAAAGGAGGATAAGCGACATACTGAACGAGCTTGATATGCTTGGAGTGGTCAACGCCAAGGTTACAAGCAAGGGTAGGTATGGTAGGACAAAGGTTGTCAGGCTCGCGATAAGCGAGAAGGCGTTGATAGATGGCTTGAAGAGCGATGTGAGGCTTTCTTCCTTTCTCTCCTGCGAGATCTTGGGCTGAGGCTCGTGAGAGAGTTGAAAGCTCTGGGAGTTGAAGATGGATCGTTTGACCCTCGCGACCTCAAAAGAAGAGGCAAAACGATACTATGTTGTACGTTAATGGAAAACCTCCGCTTCGAGGACGTGCGCTTGAGACTAATAGAGGTAGATGGCCTTGATGCTACGGAGAAGCTGATTGACATGGCAAAAACCCTCGAAACCGCGGATGTTATTATGTTGGGTGGAATAACCTTTGCTGGCTTCAACTTGGTAGATCCCGTCGAGGTGTACGGGCAATTCAAAGTGCCAATTATAGTAGTTACGCGCGATAAACCGGATAATCAATCGGTTCTCGAGGCTCTTAAAAAACACTTTGCGGACTGGAGCATCCGCTACGAAGTTTTCAGGAGGCTAGCTGACATAAGTCCAGTATACGAATTAAAGCCGAGTCCCAAGGAGAACCCGGTATACGTGGAGGTCGTCGGAATGGCCGTTGAAGAGGCCTTCGAAGTCTTGAAGAAGACAACCATTAGAGGCAGGATGCCTGAACCTATAAGGCTCGCAAACTCCATAGCCAAGGCAGCTTCCCGATTAACCTGCAGTTGAAAGCTTTGATTTGAAGAGCTGAAGGTTAAGCGCTCCCAGGAAACCTAAAAGTGAGGGCCTCTACCAATGATGATAGGTGGCATAAGCAATGCTATCTCAGTTCAGGAAAATATTGGGGACCAAAAGCGGGAGCTTCCTAGTAGCTGTTCCCAAGAGCTGGGCATTGAAGATGAAGATTAAGGGCGGCGATCAAGTACTCGTCGAGGAGCTCGACGATGGCTCACTCCTAATTAAACCCCAACACGAGACTGAAAACGAAAGCGAGAAGCTTAGCGAAACAACCATTGAGTACAGCGAAACCATTGAGAGGGACGTCCTTGGAAGGTACTTAATGGGCTACGACATCATTAGGGTCACATCACCGTTTAAGATTACTTCAGACCAGAAGGAAAGGATAAAGAAGGCCATAACCTCGCTGATAGGCGTTGAGGTAATAGAGGAGAAGCCAAACGAAGTGGTGCTTCAATGCCTCCTTTCCCCCCTAGCAGTTCAGTTGAAGACGTTATTTAAGAGGGCTTACGTCATCGCCCAGCAGATGCATGGAGACTCAATGATGGCCCTACTTGAACGCGACGTTGAGCTAGCCCAAAACACCATTAAAAGAGATGAAGACCTCAACAGGATATATTTCCTCATAGTGAGGCAGCTTAGAACAATAATAAGGAACCCGCGATTGGCCGATAAAGCCGGCATAAAGCTCTATGAATGTTTGGACTACAGGCTTGCAGCTAAGTCTATTGAGAGCGTAGGCGATGAAGCCGTTTCAATAGCTGCAAACGTGGCGGAGCTCTTGTCTCTAGGGCAGAGTTTAGAGATAGAGTCCGAGGTAGTCGAGCTAAGCAGTCTCGTAGATAGAATGCTTGCAGAGGCCTTTAAAGCATTCATGAAGTCGGATTACGCTTTAGCCAGCGAAGTTATAAAGCTGAGTCACAAAGCTCATAGCATAGCCAACTCCCTAAACGTAAAAGTGTTGAAGTTACCGCCTAAGCTTGCCTTTCACGTGAACTCAATAGCGATGAGCCTTAAGATCATAGGGGACATAAGCGTCGACATAGCTGATCTCGTTGTTAGGTCCTAGGTTCAAGAGCCCTCAAAAGTAGCCTCTTTCCCCTATCTACGATGTCGCCAAGCTCACTCGCATCTTTAGCCTCAGCATAAAGTCTTATCTTGGGCTCCGTGCCTGAAGCTCGAATCAAAATCCAAGCACCGCTCTTGCGGTTTACTCGCACTCCATCAAAAGTCCACACGCTTTCAACGTTGCCCACAGCGCCTTCAAGTTCTTCCCTTATAAAATCCATGACTGTCGCTTTACGCTCTTCTTGGCATGGAAAGCTCTCTCTAACTTGGGGGTAGCTAGGTATATCCCTTAGCAGTTGACTTAACTTCAATCCGCATTGAAGCAAATCGTACACTATAATTGCCCCTGTCAGAATCCCGTCGGCCCAGGGACCCCACTGAGGCGTTATTATTTTCCAAGGTTCTGCAGCTATAGCTACATTGCCGCGCTTAAATAGTTCTACGTGCGTTTTTCCAAGCCTCGTCCTAATAACCTCTCCACCTACAGCTTCTACAACTTCATCTATACACCTTGAGGTATCCACCGTTGTGATTACGTTTTTTCCTTCTCCTCTCTCCACAGCCCTCTTAGCCATATAGGCTATCACCCTATCGTTAGCTACTGGCTCCCCATTAGAGTCGAGGATGGCCACCCTGTCAGCATCGCCGTCGTGGGCCAAAGCTAAATGCGCCCGCACTTCCTTCGTGTATGAGCCCAAGCTGACAAGGACATCGGGCCTAGGCTCCGGCTCTCTGGCTGAGAAGAAACCATCTATGTTGGCATTTACAGCTGTAACCTTGGCGCCCAGCATCGACAGCAGCCTTGGGGTTATGAGCGAAGCCGGGCCATTGCAGCAGTCGACGATTACCTTTATATCCGATGCCGTTCTCGCGGCATCCTCAGCTAGGAAGCTCACAGCATCATCAATGTATTCCTCCGGCGCCCTCGTATATTCAAGGCATAAGCCTATATGAGTCCACGAACTCATGAGAAAACCACCTTCAAGGATCCTTTTCTCGAGCATCTCCTCTTGGTCTGGCATCAGCTCCCACCCCTCAGATTTGTAGATCTTAAACCCATTGTACTCGGGAGGATTATGGCTTGCTGTGACGAGAACCCCGAAGTCTAGAACCTTCCTCTTGATTAGGTATGCCACGAGGGGTAGAGGCGACAACCCTAACCTCCTCACCTCGCAGCCTTGAGATAGGAGACCTGAAATTAGGGCAAACTCTAAAACCTGAGAGGTGACCCTGCAATCGACGCCGACAACGCATTTTAAGCCAAAAATTGAAGGAAGCACGCATCCCAACTTAAACCCCAGCAGAGGCGACACTTCAGAGGGGTAAACGCCCCTTATGCCGCTTGTGCTGAAAAGCTTTTTCAATTCAGCAACCTCCTAGTTGTAGAAATATAAGGCCCTCCACAGATTAACTTCGCGAGCCGGGGTGGCTGAGTGGACAAAGCGCCGGCCTCGAGATCTCATGGAGTTTGAGGCCAGAAAGCCGGTGCCCCAAGGGGGCACGCGGGTTCAAATCCCGCCCCCGGCGCTAGTGCATCACCACTTCTACGAAGCAACTGAAACCCAGAGGGCTCAACGTCCATAAAAGGCTGGTTTTCACCTCTCTTTTGCTGGAGTGCGTGAAAACCATGAATTCGAGATCGATTGATAAAATGCGTATAAACATGGACCTCCACTAATATGACCGTTAAACTACATCTAACCCTCCAATCCTTCACTTCATAATACCATAGTGGTGATGATGCTTTACGAGCCTAAACGTTATTTTACGGAGCGCGAAGACATTATGAGTGAGGTACAGTGAGCGGAGATGTAGTTGAGGGCTTCGAGTTTTTCGCAGCTTACAAGGTATGCATAGCCTATCCCTCAGATTGGGAATTACAAATCAACGCCTTGAAGAGAAGTCAAGGCTTCATATCGTTTAAGAGCAAAAAAGATGAAAGGTACACTTGCTCCTTGACGTGGGGGCCCCTTAAAGATGTCAAGAAAAAATCGGAGAGCCTTGAAGGTCATGTTGAAAGCATCATTGGGGACCTCAAAAATAAAAGGGGAATCAAGAACTTCAAACTCCTAGAAGAGAAGAAGATCACGGTAAATGATCATGAGGCAATGCTATTTCGAGCTGAGGTCGACTTCAGGTCTGGAGCTCTGTTCTCTAAGACCTGCATATCCACCGTCATCCAGGCGCTCTACCTCTATTGCGAGGAAAGCGAAAGGTACCTAATACTCTACGCTTTAAGCCCGATAGGAGACGAGTTTTTCTCGGCTTTCAATTACATGGTTGAGTCGTTACGCTGCCATTAATGATCGCCATTTTTGATAGCCTCTGCGCTTCAAAGCTTACTATTGTTAATAAGCCACCACTTGTAATCCATGTTGTGGCGGCATCTTCTTAAAGTTTTTAATATGGTCCAAGCGCTTAAAGCCGCCACCTCTTAGCGCTTTCAATGGTTATACCCCTCGAGGTTTTTAAGCTGGGTTTTTGGTTATTCTACCTGCGCTGAGAGAAAACCTAACGACGAGGTCATTCCCGCCTACTCGTATCCGTGACTCGTTGACGAAAAGATCACTATCTTTTGAAGTCCTTCTACATCAATCAGGAGGCACGCATGTATGCCAGCTAATCCCACTTACCGGTAGGTTGGCGTTGGAACGCGCAGCCCGAAGGAGGCTTCCTGTGCACGGCTTAGCTCTTGTTGCATCCAGTTTAGCTACAACATTGTCGTCGTATGTCCCCGCGATGCTCTTCCAAAACGCAAAGAGCACTTAAACGTGAGCGGGAGACGGGGGCCGTGACCACAACGTTAATCTTCCTTTTGGCCGCGCACAGGAGCCCAGTTGCCTTCAAGCCCGAAGCGGCGTTGAACTTTAAGGGTTCAACGTGGTTTATGAATTCCGAATCGAGACTCACAAGCCGATGCCTCCATGTTACTGTCACTTCAACTTATTGACAAGGCTCCTTGAAAATAGCCTTTCTAACGCCTATTCTGAACTGTGGCTTTAGTAGCCTCTTCCAGGGGGAAACCTGAATACAGCGCTTAGGCCGAGAGAATATGGATGAGGACAGCACGGCACTTATTCTGCCGCCTCCCAACGCCTTCAATAAGCCTCCAGTTGTTCGGCCTTAAGCCCTTCCGTGACATACAATAGTAGCATGTCTTGGAATGAGCCTATCACTGCTTCGGCGCGTTCAAGTATAATAAGACAATATGTGGATCTTGGGTTGCTTCCCTAAGGTTTTAAGGCACTGGATCACATGTGAATCACCGTTAAGTAGGGGGGTCGTAACGTGCAAGAGGGATGAGGTCTTATTGATGACATCAACGCAGTTGCTTGAAATGCGGGAAGTCATCCTCAGCTTTTTCTTAAGATCAGAGGGGCAAAGAACTATCTTTATCTATGAGGGCTCTTAACACGTTATGTTATGCTCTTCAAAATGGCGTCTTTAACTTCTTGAGTTATCGTCTTTCAGCTTTTAACCTTGAGTTATTGTCACGCTTTTGATATAGGGCACCTTCAGTATTTCGGGTATCAGCTCTCCTGGAACTGGTTTTTCGGTTATTATTATTAGTTTGGGGTCTGGGTTGAGGTCGGGATCTTCAGCGTGGATTTGCCGTATACTTATCCCAGCCTTTGCTAGGATATCAGCTACGCTAGCTATTATACCAACGGCATCAGGTTTAGCCCTTATTTCAAGTACTCCGTAGCTGAGAAGCGTAGCTACATCTCTTAGCAAGGCTCCCGCAGGCCTCAGTTTGGTGAAAACTCCTCGTAGGATCTCATCATTCATTATGAACTTTACGGTGTCCCTAACGACCCGCCTATCAACATCTAAGACTTTGGCAATCTTCGTATCCGGTATTTCCACGTCTCCACAGTATACTTTGCTACCTTCACCTACTCTAAAGCCGTTCTCAACGAGCAATTTTGCTACCTTTAACTTTGCTGGTGAACCTTCAAACTTCTTAACTATGATACCCCACATACCTTAAAAAGAAGGGTGAGGGACGCTTAGAAATTCTTTACTCTCTTAATACCTTAACCTTGCTTGATGTCTGCCTTAAGCGGAGTGATGCTCTCCTCTGCGCGTAGAGGCTTGACCATTAAAGGGCAAAAACGCTGTTATCTTGAGCTGGCGACTTCACGCTCTTTGCTGTCATCTTTTTCCTCTATCCTCTCGGTTTTTTCCTGCTGTAGGGTGTAAGCTTCCACGAACTTAACGGTGTTGATATCCTTCAAGTACCGAGCAACGTCCAACGCTATTCCGCGCTTAGCGTATTGGAGTCCATCGTACGTGTAAGCCTCTGGGGGAACCTCTATTATCAGCGTTCCCGGCTCCGGAAACTCCACCTTGAACTTTTCCTTGTCTATCCTTTTTATCCTTGCGTGTATAAGCTCCTTTACTTTCTCCTTTGTCTCGTCAACTTTTTTCACGACTTTTAATTCGCACACTATAGTTCTACCAGCTAACGGATGATTGAAATCGAGGACAACCCTGCCGCCCTCAGCCCTTCTCACAATGGCTAAACCGTCTTCCGTCTCTACCCTAGCCCCAAGCTTGGGGGCAATACCCCGCTTCGCCAACTCTCTTGCGTTCACTATCTTAACCTTGTTCGGGTCCCTCTCGCCGAAAGCTTTGTCCGGCGGCACTTCAACTATACGGCTTTCTCCCACGTCCATTTTGTAGAGCTCTTCTTCCACTCCTTTAATTATGAGACCTTCACCTAGGATTACCAGTGCAGGCTCGTAGATGCCATCTTCCCTGTAAACTTTCTCCTTCTTAGCGATCTCCTCTACAGTCAAGTCAACAACTTCGTTGGTGTCCTTGACCTTCATCACGTAATCGACGAGCAGAAAATCACCTTTCTGAAACGCCATCACAACACCTCTGTCCACTCTTTTAGCGCAGAAAGTTGCAGACGGCTATACTTATAAGTTCCTCTCCAGCTGCTATTCTATTGCTATGTGTTTAGCTGTACCAGCTAAAATCGTAGAGGTGAACGGAAACAAAGCAGTGGCCGACTTTGGAGGGGTAAGAAGAGAAATAATGTTGACTTTACTGGAGGAAGAAGTCCGGCCTGGAACGTATGTTCTCGTCCACACCGGTTACGCAATCCAAGTTCTAAACGAAGATGAAGCTAAAGAAACGCTAAAGTTATGGATGGAGATTGCGAGGGCAAGCGGTGTTGAGCTTTAAACTTGCCCATTAATCTTCTAAAGGGTAAAATCGTAGTTCCTAGTTTTTACGTTATCCACAAGCACCTCTTTCACTGCCACGCTAAGACGCCTTCCATCAATTGTCAATATCGCAAAGCTTGGTATTAAAGACGCCTTTTCGTCACCTCCCCATACACCTGTCGCCGAGCCCGGGTTTACGATGACCACCCCGTGTGGTTCAACTCTGATTACTTGCGGGTAATGAGTGTGTCCGGTGACTAAAACGTCAACACATAGTTCTTTAGCTTTCTCGAGCAGCTTTTCTACGTCACCTCGAGGATAAACATCAAAGCCATGGTTAATGCCTACCTTCACTTGGTCTACACGAATTACGATTTGAACGGGCAAATCCAGCCTATCCATGTTTCCCCTCGCTGCGTAAACCTTTTTTCCGAGTTTTCTGAGCCATTCCATTACTGCCAGACTTGTCAAGTCACCGGTGCACACGACGAGGTCGTAGGTCTCTTTAGAAACTTCTAGCTCCAACGGCTTAGGCACCCACCTTGCCCTTGATGGTATGTGAAAATCGCCTATCGCCAATATCCGCGAAACCATAGTGAACACGCAGTAAGTATTTTAGTTAAACTAATTTTTAGGCTTCTACTTACAGCAAGGTATGAGTGAGCTTCTAAAGCGCTTTAGAGACGAAAAGATTGCCCTCTCCATCTCAAAGAGGATACGCGAATTATTTGAAAAATTGGGACTTGAACGCTTAATTTTAATGCACGTGTGCGGTACACGAGGCTAAGCCTCGGCCGACACATGAGTGGACCATATCAAGATTTGGCCTTAGAAGCTTGCTGCCGAGGGGGCTTGAAGTTAGATCGGGACCAGGCTGCCCAGTCTGCGTTACAAGCATAAGCGATATTCAGGCTGCAATAAGCTTGGCCTCCACAGAAAGAGTTGTGTTAACTACCTACGGTGACATGCTTCGAGTACCCGCCGTTGGGGGCATGTCGCTAATGAAGGCTAAGGCAGGGGGAGCCGATGTCAGGGTAGTGTATAGCATAAGGGACTCTATCGAACTCGCTAAGAGGTTGAACTCCCAGGTTGTACATTTCGCTATAGGGTTTGAGACCACAGCCCCCACAACGGCCGTTGAGCTGCTTAACGGTGCCCCTGAAAACTTCGCCGTGATAGCTAGTCATAGGTTAATACCTCCAGCCATTGAGCACTTGCTTGAGGGCGGAGAAATAGCGATAGGGGGCTTCATATGTCCCGGCCACGTGTCGACAATAATAGGATCTGAACCCTATGAATCTCTATCTAAAAAGTACAAAAAACCAATGGTCATAAGTGGCTTCGAGCCGTTAGATGTCTTAGCATCAATACTGATGCTCCTCGAGCAGCTAATTGAAGACAGACATGATGTAGAGATAGAGTACACTAGGAGCGTGCGAAGGGAAGGAAATAAAAGAGCAAAGGAAATCATCAATAGCGTCTTCGCGGTATGTGATGGCGAATGGCGAGGCATAGGCCTCATACCTCAATCTAAGTTGCGTTTAAGAGAGGAGTTTCAGAACCATGATGCCCTCAGGAAATTCGACGTTGATGTGCCCGTAGAAGATGATAGGCCTTCAGGGTGCAAATGCTCCGAAGTTCTGAAGGGACTCATTTATCCTTGGGATTGTCCCCTCTATAATAAGGCTTGCACGATTGCGAACCCCATAGGGCCCTGCGCTGTCAGCATGGAAGGGGCGTGCTTTATATCCATGAAGGAAGGGATTAAAGGCCTTGAAGATTTCTCTAAGACAATTTTATAGACCTTCACGCTAGTAAGAATACCTTCGAGGCTTCGCTGACCCCGGAGCCAAGCTCAACATCGTATCCAAGCTCTTTAAGGGTGCACTCTAGCGCGTTTATCGTAGTTATGACTATTGATTGGTTTACGATTCCCATGGAGCCTACCCTGATGATCTTGCCCTTCAGCTCAGCCATGCCGCCAGAGATGTATATGTTGTGCTTTTCCCTCATAATCCTCCTTATCTCTGAGTCCTTCAGTCCGCTGGGCACTTCGAATACTGTAACAGTGTTGGACCTGAACTCGCGTTTTGCATAGCACTTTAATCCCATGGCTTCGTAAGCTCGGTAGAATGCTTCAGCGCATATTCTATGTCTTTTAATTCTGTTTTCTATGCCTTCTTCTCTCAGGAACTTTAAAGCCTCATTCACAGCCATGAATATCTGTACTACCGGAGTGAAAGGTGTTTGCCTCCTTTCAAGGAAGAACTTTTTGTACAGCTTAAAGTCGAAGTAATGGCTTTTGGCCTTTGTTGACTTCACAACATCCCAGCCCCTTTCGCTTACAGAGACCATGCTTACGCCTGGTGGCGCTGCCAAGCATTTTTGGCTTGCCGCTGCGCAAAAGTCTATTTCCCATTCTCCTACTTTAAGCTCATCTCCGCCGAGACCTGATATGGCGTCAACCGCAACGAGGGCTCCGTGATCATGCGATATCTTCGCTATTTCGCGCATTCGCCTCACGGCGACACCCGTTGAAGTTTCATTGAACACTATGAAGACCATCTTTACCTTCTCTTTTTGAAGGGCCTCTTCCACCTTTTCCGGTGTTACCGCCTCTCTTTGGGGTATGTCAACTGTTACAACCTTTCCACCATAAACCTCTACGACGTCTTTTACTCTATTCGTGAAGTTACCGTAGATTGGGACTAAGACCTTATCCCCTGGATTTATGGTGTTGCTCACAATGCTTTCCACAGCTCCCGTACCAGAGGCCGTGAAGGGTATTACATCATAGTTCGCCTGGAAGAAGTACTTCAAATTCTCGAGTAGCTCACCGTAGAGTTCCTCAAACTCCGGCCCCCTATGATCAATTATCGGCTTGTAGGAGGCCTCTAGAATCCTAGGAGGCACATTTGTTGGTCCTGGTATCATTAATAGCTTGCTCACGCGCGCTCACCGTGCCTTTGGGGTAGATCCTAACAGGATTTTTATACCTTTCTATCGAGGGCTAAGTGGAAGCCCGGATATCTTCTGCGGGAATTCCAAGCTGTTTTGCATTAATGAAGTGGGATGGAAGAACCTTGCCGCTCGCCGTTATGGCGACGCCTTCAACTCTTAGTAGATGCTTTTTTAATTCAACCCCTCCCTTATAACCGCCGACGCCTCGGTCACACCTCACAACTCTATGGCATGGTATAATGATTGGCCATGGGTTTCTTGCGAGAGCAGCACCCACAGCTCTACTGGCATTACGATTTCCAATGAGTTCAGCAATGCTCCCATAACACGTAACCGAGCCATAAGGTATGAGTGTAACTATTGATAGCACCTTCTCCATGAAGTCCGATAGCCCCTCACGGCTCAGTTCAAACTTCGCGGAAGGCCTTTTACCTTCAAGGTAAAGCTCGAGAAATTCGACAACCTCTTTTCCGGTTCTTCTAACCGCAGGATCCATTTCAGACTTAAACTTGTAGCTTACCTTAATCAGCGCGGCAGCTTTGGCTTCATTTAAAGCTTCTTCCTCGCTCTTCCTCAACAAGCTTAGGGAGATTAACCTGCCACTTCTGTCGATTATAGCTGCAATGTACTTGTCCCCTACCCTACCAATATGCATGAAGCCTTGGACAGGCTGATGCATAAGCGTTCGCCTAAGCTTACCTACGCATTTCATACTCAAAAGGGTTGAGCACCTAAGAATATTTTTGATTTTTTCCTGAAAACTCTTTTAAGCAACCTCCAAACATCTTTTTTACTGGCCTAATGGGCCCGTCGTCTAGTCTGGTTAGGATACCCGCCTGACGAGGCAGCTCAGAGCGCGGGTGGTCCCCGGTTCGAGTCCGGGCGGGCCCACTACCAGCAAGTTTTTAATTCATTTATGAAAGTCCTTTTTGTGAGCCATCGTCTTAGTGATGTTCTATGAGGTTCAGGGCTCGAGTTGAGGTCAAGTTGAGGCCGGGCTTCTTCGACCCGGAGGGCGAGACTGTCAAGGAGGCCTTGAATGACCTAGGTTACAGAGTGGAAAATGTGAGGGTAAGCAAGGTCTACACTGTGGATATCGATGCGACGACGATTGATGAGGCCCGATTGCTTTTAGACGAAATGTGCAGAAGGCTCCTTGCAAATCCCACCAAAGACCTCTACGAGGTGGAGGTGCAACCTCTCTGAGGGCTCCATATCGAAGGTTGGATTTACCCTTCGAGATTTACGAAGTTGACCTCATTGGCTCTAACGATGATGTATTGATGAAGATAAGCATTGAAATGGGCATCGGGCTAAACGCAGAAGAGATGAGGTATATTAAGGAGTACTTCAAGGGAGAGGGCAGAAACCCGACCGATGTGGAGCTTCAGACGATAGGTCAAACGTGGTCCGAGCATTGTTATCATAAGACGTTTAAAGGAATTGTGAAGACCACCGACGGGAGAATCGTGGATAACATGTTTCGGAGTTACATAGCGTCTGTGGTAAAGGAGTTGAACCCGGACTGGTGCGTCTCGGTGTTTGAAGACAATGCTGGCATCGTGGATTTCGTGGACGGTTACGCGATAGCGGTAAAAGTTGAAACACATAACCACCCATCCGCAATAGAGCCCTTCGGGGGAGCAGCCACCGGGATAGGAGGTGTAATAAGGGATGTACTAGGTGTTTGGGCAGATCCAATAGCTAACATCGACGTCCTGTGTTTTGGACCGTTGGATTACGATTACTCCAAGCTGCCGCCTGGAGTTAAACATCCCAGGTATCTTTTCAAAGGTATCGTGGCAGGCATAGGCTACTACGGCAATAACATGGGAATCCCCACGGTGAGCGGAGCGATATGCTTTGATGAGGGTTACGTGGGTAACGTGGTTGTATACTGTGGCTGCGTAGGAATCCTGCCTAGAGATAGGTACCTTAGGAAGGTGAGGCCCGGAGACTCCGTAATACTGGTTGGAGGAAGAACGGGCAGAGACGGCATACATGGAGTGACTTTTGCATCGACGGAATTGACTAAGGAATCCGAAGAAGCATCAAGGCCTGCTGTGCAAATACCGAATCCAATTGAAGAGGAAAAGCTGAGGAGGGCAATAATCAGGATAAGGGATGAGGGTTTAGCCTCTGGCATTACCGATCTAGGCGGCGGCGGCTTATCTAGCGCCACAGGAGAAACGGCAAACAAGTACAATTGTGGGGCGGTGATCGAGCTTTCAAAGGTAAAGCTAAAGGACCCCAACATGAGGCCGTGGGAGATATGGGTATCGGAGTCTCAGGAGAGAATGCTCATAGCCTCACCACCTCAAAACGTGGCCCGGATAATGGACATACTTGATGAAGAGGACTTAGAAGCCGCTGAGATAGGCAGATTCACGGAGCCCCGTAGGCTCAAAGTCCTATACCTAGGCTACACCGTAGCGGATTTGTCGTTGGACTTCCTCTTTTCCCCTCCTAGAGCTGTTAGGACAGCTGAAGTCAAGGAAGATGAGGGTGGGGAGGCAGACTTCGACTTTGCGATGCCTAACGACCTTAGCTCGGTGCTATTGAGGCTTCTCAGCTCACCAAATATTGCCAGCAAAGAGTCCATCATTAGGACATACGATCATGAAGTAAAGGGAATGACAGCTATAAAGCCCCTCCAAGGATTGAGGTCTGGTCCAAACGATGCAGCGGTAATGAAGCCGTTACCATCATCGTGGGCGGGTGTAGTTTTGTCCTGCGGCATAAAGCCAAGTTATGGGAAGCTGAGCCCGTACTGGATGGCGGCCTCAGCTATAGATGAAGCCGTGAGAAATAACGTGTGCGTTGGAGGAAGGAGGTGGGCTCTGCTTGACAATTTTACGTGGGGAAATCCAGAGAAGCCGGATAGAATGGGATCCCTCCTCAAGGCTGTTGAGGCATGCTACTACGCAGCCAAAATATTTCAGGTACCCTTTATTTCAGGTAAAGATAGCCTATACAATGAATCTCCCTTGGGACCAGTAACCCCAACGCTATTAATAACCGCGGTGGGCATAATACCGGATGTGAGGAAAGCCGTAACCGCCGACTTTAAGGTCCCGGGTGATCCCATCTACGTTATCGGTCTAACCCGAAGAGAGCTCGGGGGCTCTGAGTATTACAGGATTCTTAATGTGAAGAGTGGTTTGGTGCCCAGACTGCGTCCCTCGGCGGGGGAGCTGCCAAGTAGGATTATAAGGGCTATAGATTCAGGGGTGATAATGGCCTGTCACGACCCCTCCGAAGGAGGGTTGGCCGTGGCGCTAGCTGAAATGTGTTTGGCCTCGGGCTTTGGGGCTGAGGTGCATACCTCTAACGTGCCTTTAGGCGAGCCCATGAGGGAGGACCTTGTCTTATTTTCAGAGTCCAATAGCAGGTTCATAGTTGAAGTTAAGGCCAACGCAGAAGAGGAGTTCTGTACCTTAATGGAAGGAATACCACACGCCAAAATAGGCTACGTCACTAAGAGTCCAACCTTCCTAGTTTACGGGTTCGATGGCAAATCACTTGTAGACGTTAACGTGGATGTGCTATGGAAGACTTGGAGGAACGCGTTGACTTCGAGGTGAAAGACCTTTATGGGTCGCAAGAAGGCATGCATACTGAGGGTTGGTGGAACCAACTGCGACCTTGAAACTAAGGTGGCGCTCGACGATTTAGGCTTGGAGACCGAAATAATCCACATGAATCATTTGCTTAGAGGACACAGGCGACTCAACGATTACTCGCTTCTGGTTATTCCCGGCGGATTCTCATACGGCGACTACGTGAGGGCTGGAGCAATATGGGGTAAAAAAATGCTCTCCAAATTTAAGAAGGAAATAGAGGAGTTTATAGAGGAGGACAAGGCCGTAGTCGGAATATGTAATGGCTTTCAAGTGCTGGTTGAGTCTGGCGTGCTGCCTGGCATAGATGGATCGATAAGCGAATATCCTAGGGCAACTTTAGCTACGAATTCATCGGCCAAATACGAGTGTAGGTGGATCCACCTGAAATATCATCAAGCCTCTTCGTGTAGGCTGCTGCCCGATCTGGATGAAGACACTGTATTGCGCATTCCCATAGGTCACGGCGAAGGAAACTTTATAGTAGGTGAAGAGGTCTTGGAGGAGATAAAAAGAGAAGGCCTAGTGGTCTTCACGTACTGTAAACCTGATGGCTCGCCAGCTAATGGCGAGTATCCTTACAACCCCAACGGCTCGATGTTGGACATAGCGGGAATATGCAACTCAAGGGGCAACGTCATGGGAATGATGCCGCATCCCGAGAGAGCATACTTCGGATGGCAAATGCCGGATTGGACCAGCAGGGGCCTGCAACCGTACGGTGACGGCAGCCTCGTGCTTAAGGCCATAGCAAGTTACGTAGAGAGGCTCTAACTACCTCCTAATGTAAGGTTTGAGGATTAGAGATGCGGCCTCAAGCCCTTTTTCGAGCATTATACCGGTGACCTCGCGCTTAAAATTCAAAATGCGAGGCATGATTTCTTCAGCAACTTCTATCTTGACGTCACTGCCGGAGATCCTAACCCTTAGATCCCCGTCACCTACTAGTTCCTTGATGCTGTTTTCCACTTCCTCTACGAGGGAGAGCAACTTCAAGTTTAATGGGGTAAAGGTGGCTATGCGAGTAGCCTTACAGCTGTTAGGCGGTTTACGTGCTGTGGGCAGACCGAACATTGCTGCGACCCTTCTGATATCATCCTTTTTAACTCCGAATAGGATGAAGGGAGAACACACGCCTTCTTCGTTAAGAGCCTTCAGACCAGGCCTATCTTTCGCCTCATCTACGTTGGTTCCATCAACCACCACCCAACCATCATAGCCACGCGCCCGTAACCCCTCCTTAATGATTCTAATCCTCAACTTCTTGCACTTGTAGCATCTCAGCGGCGTGTTTAAGGCTACGTGCGTCTCTGAGAGCTCATTAGCTGGCAATATCAGGTGCTCAATTCCGATTTGGTGAGCTAGGTTGCGAGCATCTTCTAGGTCCCTTCTAAATGTGAGTGGTGAATCTACCGTCACCGCGACCACCCTTTCGCGGCCTAAAGCACTAGTAGATATGAACGTCAATAGAGAGCTGTCGACACCACCTGACAGCATCACCGCAACCCTCTCAAGGTTTTTTAGGTAGCACGTGATTTTTTCGAGGTCCACTTAATCACGACACCCCCTTAAGCGTTCTAACTACGTTCTCCAAAGCTTCTAAGAACACATCAACCTCTTCGGCTGTATTGTAGAGGTAGAGCGAAGCCCTTACTACGCCAAGCCCTTCTCCAAGAATATCGCGGACCAGCGGTATTGCACAATGGAAGCCCGCCCTCACGCAAATGTTGAGGTTACCCATGGCTAGCGCCACATCTTCAGCTTTAACGCCTTCAACAGAAAACGATATTATGCCTGTCTGCGGGTCTTCAGGTCCTAGGACCTTGATGAAGGGCAGAGCTGATATGGATTTTCTAATCTTTCGAGCCAGCTCAACTTCATGCCTCGCTATATTTTCAAGGCCTATACTTGTTAGGTAATCTATGGCAGCACCCAACCCTATAACGTCGCTTATAGGAGGAGTTCCAGCCTCAAACACGGCTGGTCTTCCCACAAGCCTGTAACCGCTCAGCGATGCGTCAGACACTGTTCCTCCCCCCACGTTTAGGGGCTCAACTTCAACGCCTTCATTAATGTAGAGCACGCCAACTCCCGGAGGGCCGCACATTTTATGGGCTGAGAATGCCAGGAAATCGCATTTGAAACTCCTCAAATCTATGGGCATGTGTGGAGCTGATTGCGCTGCGTCGACAAACAATAGAGCTCCATGAGAACAGGCCACCTCGGCTATATCCTTGAGCGGGGTTATCGTTCCCAACACATTGGATACGTGAGCCACCGATATAACTCTCGTGTTATTGTCCACAGCCTTTTCGAGGTCTTCCACCATCAACAGCCCATCTCTATTGGGCTTCACCGTTCTCAACTCAAAACCGTGGAGCTTGCTCGACCTAAGCCAAGGCAGCATGTTTGAGTGATGCTCCAAAGCCGTTATGACTACATTATCTTCCTTGCGCCATTTAATGCCAGCTGAGACCAGGTTAATCGCTTCAGTGGTGTTTTTAACGAAAGCAACTTCTTTGGGCTTGGCGCCGATGAACTTAGCTGCCTTCTCCCTAACGTCCTCATACATTTCCGTGGCTATCCGGGCGAGAGGATACGAGCCCCTACCCACGTTTGCCCTGCACTCTAGAAGGTAGTTAACCATAGCGTCGACGACTTTCCGTGGCGTCAACGACGTTGCCGCGTTGTCAAAGTATATTAAACCCTTGGAGAGCAGTGGAAAGTCCTTCCTCACTTCATGGACGTCATAGCCCGTCATCTTTCTCCTCAACAAAAATCATAAAGACCCCCGAGATAAATTGATTCTGTGAGCTCGGGCTATAGGTTTTAAACTATGTCCCTTCCAACTCCTGAAGACATTAGAAGGATGAGGTTGATGGCTGGACTTACCCAGAAAGAGCTGGCTGAGCGGGCAGGCGTAAGCCAGTCGCTTATAGCCCGCATAGAGGCCGGAACCGTTGATCCTAGGGCTTCGACGCTTAGGAAGATATTGAAAGCGTTGATGCCGTCCATAGGGGGGCTGAGCGCCGAAGAAGTGATGCATAGCCCAGTTATATGGGTTGAGGCAGGCGAATCCGTTAAAAACGTCGTTGAGATCATGGAAGGCTACGGTGTATCGCAGATACCGGTGTTGAAAGAGGGAAGAATAGTGGGTACGGTCTACGAGTCCACGATTCTTAGGCACTTTTTAAAAGCGAAGAATCCGACCTCTCTTTTCAATAAGCCCGTCCAAGAAGTCATGGATGAGGCATTGCCTATGGTTTCTACTTCGACTTCAATAAGCGACGTCCTAGCGCTTTTAAGCGGAGATAAACCAGCTGTCTTGGTAGTTAAGGACGGCAAGCTTTTAGGCATAGTAACTAAAATTGACGTCATCTCAGCCATTAAACCTAAAGGCAGATGAGGTGTGTGACTACAAATAGGGATAAGTACGTGAAATACATCAACCCCAGAAGGGGGTACGCAGATCCCAGATATTTAAACGTGAATCCCATACAACGCGGCGGCATCCTAACTGAGGAGGCTAAAGCGGCCCTTTTGGAGTGGTGTGACGGTTACTCGGTCTGCGATTTTTGTCCACCGCAAACCCCAAGGCTCGACAAAATAGCGAACCCGCCGATAAGCGAGTTCTACCGCGACTTGGCCGAATTCTTGGGCATGGATGAGGCGAGGGTCGTAACGAGATGTCGAGAAGCTAAGTTCATAACCTTTAAAATGCTTGGGAAAGCCGGGGACTACGTGGTTCTTGACAGCTTAGCACACTATTCTAGCTACTTAGCTGCTGAGCTTTCAGGCCTACGCGTAAAGGAGGTTCCAAACTCGGGTTACCCCTACTATAAGGTTAACCCTGAGGACTACGCCCTGAAAATAGAGGAAGTCATCAAGGAGACAGGTAAACCTCCAGCCTTGGCGTTGATAACACACGTCGACTACCTCTACGGAAACATGGTTGAAGCCTCGAAAATAGCCGAAATATGCCATCAATACGAAGTACCAGTCGTACTGAATGCAGCCTATACCGCTGGTGTAAGCCCCGTGAACGGCAAAGAACTTAACGTTGACGTAGTGGTGAGCAGTGGACATAAGAGCTGGGCCGCATGCGCCCCCACTGGAATTCTGGCGATGAACGAGGAGGCTGCAGGAAGAATATTGAAGCCTTCCGCGATAGAGGGAGATGTGACGAGGAGGAGCTTTAAATTCAAGGAGGTAGCGTTACTGGGCTGCACGGTGATGGGAGCTCCGCTCGTCAGCTTAATGGCCTCATTCCCGTACGTCGCAAAACGAGTTCAACGCTGGAGCGAAGAAGTCGAGAAAGCCCGTTACGTCGTAGAACAGCTTGAGCGAATAGACGGATTCAGGCAATTAGGTCTAAGACCTAAGATGCATACCCTGATACACATGGAGTCGGCGAGCCTCTACGAGGTTTCTAGGAAGCATAAGCGCAGAGGCTACTTCTTGTATGACGAGTTGAAGAGTAGGTACATCGTTGGGATCCAGCCTGGCTTAACCAAGCACTTCAAGTTTAACGTCTACGGCTTATCGTGGGACCAGGTCAAACACCTCGTCAGGAGCTTCCATGAGATAGCTGAGAAATACGGGATCGAAGTGAGGTGAGGGCATTACTCTACGACACGGTCATAGTGAGGCACGGGCCCGAGACGGGTGTTAAAAGCGCCGTTACCCGGGCAAGATATGACAGGTTACTCCTGAAAAACATGGAAGCTAAGGTTAGATCAGCCGGCCTAAGCCTCGAAAAGGTGGATAGAAGATTTGGGAGAATATACGTTAAAACCGATACCCCTAGCGAAGTAGCTAGGTGCTTGTCGAGGGTGTTCGGAATATCATCTACGTCGCCTGCGGCATCATGCAGGGCTGATCTCGATTCAATAGCTGAAACCGCTGTGAAGCTAACTGAAAAGAGGGGAGGTCAAGACGTTAGGTTTGCCGTTAGATGCAGGAGGGTTGGGAGCCACAACTTTACGAGCATGGATGTGTGCAGGTACGTGGGCAGCAGGATCTTAGACTCCATGGGACCTATGGGGTGGCGCGTAGACCTCGAAGAGCCGGATTGCACGATAGGAGTTGAGGTAAGGGATCAAGACGCGTTTGTCTACACCGAAGTCATAAAAGGCGTGGGGGGTTTTCCCCTAGGCTCTCAGGGAAGCCTTCTCTGCCTTTTAAGCAGCGGCATCGACTCCCCCGTAGCGTCGTGGTTGGTCATGAAGAGGGGGTGTACCGTTACGCTGCTCCACTTGGACTTGGGGGATCTGGGCAGCGAAGATGCCTTCGACAGCGTTGTAGGAATAGCGAGGGTCCTCAACGAGTGGTCCCCCGCATTTGAGGTTAGGCTCCTTGCAATATCATTCGGAGAAATTGTGCTAAAGGAAGTAGTTGAAAAGTGCCCCTCGAAGATCAGGTGCGTTCTCTGCAAGAGAATGATGCTCCGCATAGCTGAAAGAGTGGCCATCAGAAGAGGGCTTCTAGGCATAGTTACAGGCGACTCTATAGGTGAGCAGGCTAGCCAAACCCTCGGGAACATGGCAGTTATAGGCGAAGCCGCTAAGGGCCTGCCCATCTACAGGCCCTTAATAGGCTTTGATAAGCCTGAAACCGAAAGGATAGCCAGAGAAATAGGGACATATGATATTTCGGCGAGGTCCAGCGTGGCCTGCAAGGCTGCACCATCAAAGCCGACAGTGAGGGCACGGCTTGAAGAAGTCGCTAAATGGGAGAAGTCATTAGACGTTTACCAGCTTCTAGAGAAGGCCCTAGCGAGCCTCGTTGAGGTAAGCCTCTAAGGGCCTCGCCCCTTCAAGTACTCGTATGCCGAGAGAGCGGCCTTGGCTCCATCACCAGCTGCAATGATTACTTGCTTGTACGGCGTTATCGTGGCGTCTCCGGCAGCAAATACCCCTTCCCGTGAAGTTCTGCAGAGAGCGTCAACCACTATTTGGCCCTTATCGTCAAGGGCCACGAAGCCCTTAAGGAAGTTGCCCCTCACCTCTCTTCCCGCCTCCACGAATACCGCGTTGACGTTCAAAAGCTCTTCAGCCCCGCTCGAGGCGTCCTTGAGCTTTATCCACTCCACAAATCTTTCTCCGCCGATCTCTATGGGAACTTTATTTAGCTTTTTGACCACGTTGTTTCTTGAGTTAAGCCTCTCTATGAGGGATTGGGCAGCTCTAAGTTCTCCTCTCCTATGAACTAGATAGACTGTTTTCGCCAGCGCGCTTAGATACACTGCGGCATCAAGAGCCGAGTTTCCGCCACCTATGACTGCGACATTTCTACCCCTAAAAAGGGGGCCATCGCAAACGGCGCAATAAGAAACTCCCTTCCCGCGGAATTCTTCTTCACCTTTAATGCCGAGCTTCTTGGGCTCGGCTCCAATTGCTAATATTAAAGCCCTGCACTTAAAGTGACCACTCCAAGATGTTTTGACCAGAAATACACCCCCAAATTCTTCAATACCCACAACTTCGTCGTTTAAAATATTAATGCCGAGCGATTCTACATGTTCACGGAACCTCTCCATGAGCTCTATACCAGTAATGTGCTTAAACCCCGGATAGTTCTCTATTGTTGAAGCCTCCGCTGCCTGCCCACCAAGGGTTTTCCCGATAACCTGAACCTTCAAACCGCTCCTTGCGCAGTAGATGGCAGCGGTTAAACCAGCGGGTCCGGAGCCCACAATTACGACATCAAGGAGTTCTGCAGCCAAACGTTAAACCTCCACTATCATGTTTGACGTCAGCTAGCTCGACAATTCCTCTGTAAATACATCGCTAAGCTTTTTAAACTTAAATTGGGAATTAAACTGCGAGGAACTTGATGATAGCATACATACTGCTGAAGACAGCCATAGCAAGGGAGCACGAGGTGGTCCAAGAAATCCAGCACATCCCAGGAATAATAGAAGCGAAGATAGTATTCGGGGAGTACGACGTAGTAGTAAAAGCGCATGTCGAAAACGTGAGGGTGCTCGACGAGATAGTGACCACTATAAGGAAAATTGATGGGGTGGCGAACACCTCAACGCTTATAGCCCCTGAATAAGGAACAGTTTAAATCCTCCTTCTGCTAAAACCAAAAACGCAGCTAATGCGGGGGTTCCCGAGCAGGTCAAAGGGGCGGGACTCAAGATCACGTGTAAGACGTTGAGGTGATGGAAGATCCCGTGGCGTAGGCCTTCGTGGGTTCGAATCCCACCCCCCGCACTAATTTACTAGTAAATTATAAATACTTGAACGCTGTTTATTTCTGTTGGTGGTTGTGACGAGGCCTGATAGGGGTAAGACGCGTACGATTAAGGATCGGGCGGTTTATGTTTATTTGCCTAGTTTGGAGATGGTTGAGGATTGGCGGCGGCGGGCTGAGAAGGCTGGTATTTCAATTTCTAGGTTTGTTGTTGAGCGTGTTGAGGATTCTATTAGGCGAGAAGAGGGTGAAGAAGGCTATCTAAGCCGTACTGAACTTGTTAAGCGTTTACGCAGCGCCGAAGAGGAGTTGAAGAAGCTCCGCGAGGAGAATAGGCTTCTAAAGAGGCTTGCCGAGAACCTTGATAATGAGCTAAAGCGGTATAGGGCCCAGCCTTTCCTCAACGAAGTTTTTGAGGGTATAAGGCAATTTGACAGAGACCTTATAGAGCTTCTAAGGAAGGGCGGTTCCTTTACGCAGGAGGACATTTTGGCGCACCTAAACATTGACCCATCTGACGTGGAACTGGTTAGGGCTGTTGACAGGCAGCTTGAAGCCCTTGAAGCCTACGGTCTAGTCGAGTACAAGGGTAGGGGTTGGCGGTGGACGGGTTAAGTCTAAAAACTTTGCAGAGACCATTGACTTTGATTGAGGATTTCAGCCGAGACTGCAGACTTAGGGGCATGACTGACGAAAGCATAAGGAGATACATGTCAAGCCTAAGAATATTTGCAAAATTCCTCGAGGAGCGTGGCTTAAACGTAAATTATGTGAATGCGAATTTTCTAAGGGATTTTCTTCAGCACGTGGTTTATGAGCGGAAAGCTAAGTATAAGACTGTTGAGAACTATTTTTCTGCGCTTTCAGCCTTCTACGATTATTTGGCCTTTGAGGGCTATGTCGCCAGCAACATTGTCCTGCCATTCAGAAAGAGGTATCTTAAACGCTATAAGGGCGGCTATGATGATCCTGAAAGGAGGCTTCTAAGCATTGAGGAGATGAGCCGACTAGTAAACTCTATTTTGGATCCAAGGGACAAGGCCATAGCTGTATTGTTGGCGAAGACCGGGATAAGGCGCGGAGAACTTTTAAGACTTGACATAAACGACATAAACTGGGCTGAATATTCCATAACGCTTAAGCCCACGCCTAAAAGAAGCAACAGAACGGTGTTCTTTGATGATGAATGCGCAGCTGCCCTTAGAAGATGGCTTAAAGTGAGAGAGAAGTTGAACCCGCCTACAAACGCGCTCTTCATAAGCTACCAAAGCCTAAGAAGGCTGGACAGAAACGGCCTATACACAGCCATAGCCAAATATGCAAAACGCTTAGGCTTCCATAATCCAGATTCGCCGAGGCTGGAAGACCACTTCGGGCCTCATTGTTTCAGACACTGGTTTACAACTTGGCTTATCAGAAACGGCATGCCCCGCGAATACGTGAAAGAGCTGAGAGGCGACAAACGCTACGAAGCCATAGACATATACCACCACATAGACCGTCAAGAACTAAGAAAAGCATACCTAGCATGCATACCAAAACTAGGGATTTAAAACAGCCACCTTCACGAACAGCCAAAAACTCAAAGTTTTATTTTCGGCTTTCCAAACAGACCAGATTTAGGCTTCTTTTCACAATAAAACAAGCGAAAATACGCGAAAAACTCTAGTTTTAGGTCAAAAGTGGTAGCTGTTTCCCAGAGTCTTGGAACCACTAAGACCGTCATTAACCTGTTCGCTTAGCTGCAACTAACGGAAAATTATATTTCACGTTCGTTATGAAATTTGAATTTTAGGTTGCTATTGATAAATCTTTTTTCGGGTGTCTATTTTGGCGACGACTATTATTTTTTCTTGTTCGTAGACTTTGAATAGTGCTCGGTATTTTCCTACGCGTAGCCTGAAAGTGTTTGCCTCACCTGCAATTTTAACTATGTCAAGTTTAATAGCTGGAAAATCCTCCAACTGTTTAAGCTTGTCGACTATGCGCTGCTTGTCTTCAAGGCTGATTCTCTTTAAAAATTCATCTGCACTTTTATGGAGGAAAACTTTAAACTTCATCGAGAGGTTTCAACTCGTTAAAACGCTTCTCCTTGATTATCTCATCAACCTCTTTAAGCAACACGCACTCCTCAGCAGTTAGAAAAACATCCTCAAGAAAATCCCTCAACTCATCAAGCTTCCTACCGATCTCCTCAACCTTCTCTAAAACCGTTTCACCCAAAAAACCACCCAAATAAACGAATACAAACACATCCTAATAACACTTACTTCTCCCACCTAAATACTTCCGTTATCAGCGATTAAAAGAACATTTTAGGGAAAGGATGATTGCTTGATTTTACTGCTAAGGGGCGGCCACTTGGGTTACATCATGCGTTTCTACCTTCAATCGCTAGCAAGTTCTGCGACATCAAATTCAACAAGTATAGAGTTGATTATGGAGAATACGGTATAGGATGAGTAAATAATATATAGGAGTCATATATATGTGGACTTCCTTAGACCATTAGAGTGATGGCTATGACTGATGTGTTGACGAACGTTGCATACTTTCTTGTCACTATTTTAATTGAGCTTATCCCGCTTTTCCTTATTGTTACCTTTTTTGCTGGTTTGGCTCTTGAATACATTTCTCCGGAAACCCTTAAGAAGTACTTGACGGGTAGAAGAGGTTTTATTGGCTTATTGCTGGCTGTTGTTTTCGGTTTTATAACACCTTTCTGTTCGTGCTCAACAATCCCCGTGCTTGCTGGGATGATTACGGCAAGAATTCCAATTGGCGTTTTGACCGCTTTCTTGTTCGCGTCGCCCTATCCAATCGAAGTTGCAATCGTGTTGGCACCCATTTTCGGCTGGACACTTGCCTTAACTTTCTGCCTTGCAGGAGCCGTAATAGCCCTACTAAGCGGGGTTCTTGTTGAAAAGCTTGGATGGCAAGACGAGGTGAAGCCTCTTCTGATACCATTTGGAATGATCAACACCGCTGGTAGTGGAGTTGCCGAAGCTGTTAAAGTTGGCTTCAAGGTTAAAGCTAAACGTGCAGCCAAATACTCCTTTGATTTCTTCCGTAAGCTAGCCGCATACATCATTATTGGCAGCGTCATCGGTGCATTCATCTATGGACTTGTGCCCTCCGAATTTATTGCAACCTATGCTGGAGGATCAAATGTTCTCGCAGTGATCATCGCAGCTTTAATTGGAGTTCCGCTCTACGTAAGCATAATACCAGTAATCCCCATCGTTTACTCCCTGTACCTTAAAGGATTAAGCGCGGGAGCCGTAATAGCCTTTCTAATAACTGCCACTGCGATAAGCCCGCCAGAATTAATCATGCTTTCAGGCATGTTTAAGAAAAAATTCATAGCATTCTTTGTAATAATGATGGTTTTGGGGAGCATAGTAACAGGTTATCTCCTTAATGCGATATCATGGGGTGTTTGAATGAATAAGCAAAACAAAATCATGATAGAAATCTATGAGAACGATCCATTCTCTGGGGGGTGCTGTGGTCTAGGAGGAGCCTCCATACAAGCCGCAATGAACCTAATGAAAACGTTGAAGGAAAGAGCGGAAATTGTTGCCAAAATTAAAGATGAATTCAAAAACGTTGAGATAAAAAGGGATATAGTCAATCCTCTGAAGAAACTAGAATATTACCAAGAACATGCAAGACAACATATCGCTTCAAGTACACCATTACCATTTGTGCTTATAAACGGTAAACTCGCCGTTGTAGGCGCTTTTCCAACACTCGACGAGTTCAGAAAAATAATCAAAGAATATCTTTGAATGGCGATGTCTGGGAGGCGGTTGAATGGGAAAGTGTGAAATCTGCGGAAGAGAAAACGTCAGCCTTTTATATGCCAGACAAAAAGACTCCAATTCTCTCGTAAAGATGTGCCAGGACTGTTGGAGAAAAGCCTACGCTGAAAATAGGCTTGTATCCGGATCGGGAAGTTCAGGCGGCTGCTGCAGTTGAATAGGAAATGTTACTGGGACAAGTCTTTCATGCTTGGCCACGCAAAGCTTATGGTGCTGGCAGTTCTAAGAGATAAGCCACTCCACGGCTACGGCATAATCAAAGAAATCAAAAGCAGATCAAACAATTGCTGCTCCATAACAGTCGGAACCATCTACCCCGTCTTGAAAACGCTAGAATCAGAAGGACTAATAAAAAGCGAAAAGGTTCTAGAAAAAGGAAGAGAAAGAATCGCTTACAAAATAACCCCAAGGGGAAGAAAAGTGCTGGCAGAAGGATTGAAAAGATGGATCGAATTCACCGAAGGAGCAAAGAAAATACTAATAACAAATACCGAGCAAGCAGCATCCTAGAACCCTTAACCTTTACTTCCGACTTCACTACTGGCAAGTTTAGTGTCGACTTTCGCAGTCAAAGCATAGGTCGCTTTCGCGGTTTGCCCAGAATACTTTGCCGCATTTTTGCATATTATTTTCCGTAGCAAGTCCTTATCTTCAGAATTTATAAGTGTTAAAGCGAAGTTTGGTTTTGGGAAGCTTATGGCTTTTTGTGGCATATGGGTTCGCATGTAGCGCATCCGTTAACGCATTTATGGGGATTAGCCACCATGGCTTTTCCGTCTTTGAAGGCAAATACATCGTTTGGGCAGTATTCTACGCAGCGGGCATGCCATAAGAAGCACATCCAAATTATTATCCCAAAATAGCTTGTTATGAACTTTATAGAGACGTAGAGAAAGCACAGGCCGAATATCAATTTTAGCGTGGTGGTTTTGAAGCGTTTAATTATGGCAACGAAGTTATGCGCCGACTATCGCGCCCATGGCAAGCATCAAGCCAGCGCTTAGAAACACGAACCCTTCGGTTATTTTGATGGCGGCTCCAACAATGGTTAATGGTATCATGGTTGCTAGTGAGGCGTCCATTGTAATGTAAACTGAGGCGTTGAACAGATGAATTAAACCTAGCACTAGTGCGTAGCCTCCGCCTAGGCCAATCAAGCCTGTGAAAATGCCGACTACAAATCCAAATATTCCTAGACCGAACTTTGAGCTTGAAATGATGTTTACCTTTCCATACATTTTTCTTTTTTGGAAGCTTTCCCATATCATTCGTAGGGCAAGTCATAAGAAAGCCAAACCGAGGATTAAGTCTAAAATTGAAGTTTGTGCGGTAAGTTGGATGAAAAGCCATGAACCGAGAATTACGCTGGCCAATCCGAAACCGCTAAGCCAAAGCATAGCCCTTTTATCTACGTTTTTGCGTATCAAGTGGCCATATCCTCCAGAAACAGCAGTGAAGACAACGGCGAAAAGAATTTGTGCCTATTGCTGTTGGCGCAGGAAAACCTAACCACAGATGTGGTATAGGCAGCATTATGCTACAACCTCCGTACCGATAATTCGCCAATTAAGCCAGCTACAAGTCCAACTATCACAAGCAAAACTCCATTAAGAAAGTTTATGAATGGCAACCCATCTTTCGCGCCAAACCCTACGTGAGGGAACAAAACGCTAGCCCGATCATAACGATTAATAGAACAAATACCGGAGCATAACTTTTCATAACCGCTTTAACTCTCAACTGTTATAACCTCCTAAGCCCTGACAAATTTTGCGTCAACAATGTTGGCGAACTCCTCTAAGCCCAATTCTTTAAGTTTTTCAAGCTTAGGCACTCCTTCCTCATTCCATTCTCTAGCCAGGTAGTAGTCTTCCAGCATCATGTTGAGTTCTTGTTGGCTTATGGATGCGATGTGAGATGGCCCTTTACCTGGTATGGGAACGTTCATAACCTTCCATGGAAGCATGTCATCTCTTCTTCCAAGTCCTTCGCGTATGTTAAACAGGCGTGTAAGGTTAACTATTCTTTCAGCTGTGAGTCTCATTTCGTCGGATGTTATTTCTAAGCCCGTTACAAGCGAGTACAGCTTGGCAAAATCGTCATAGCCCGAGTAGGCTTCACCGTAGAACTTGCATAGTATCAGCGAGTCCATCAACGCGTATTGATCCTCCATGTCTTTAACAATTTTAGCTCTTCCCGCCTCATACTTGATGCGGCTAAGCTTTCCAGCCAATTCCAAAGTTTGGCAGCCATGTGTGGTGTGGTCTCCCCTGAAAGAAACCGCGCAACCTAGAGCAGTCGTCTTTAATGTTCTAAGGTCGTAGCCGGTTATTTCAACACCTTTAATATGCAGTGCTAATTTCTCCGAATCTTTGCCAATTTTTTGGGCTGCAATTTTAACTCCTTCAGATAATATTTCGCCTATTCCCTCTCTTCTACCTATTTTGTGGATTAGCGCTATTAAAGCTTCGTGGCTGCCGAATTTGGCGTCCACTCCGCCTAAGTCTTCTTTGTTGAGTATGCTTTTTTCGTAGCATTCCATAGCGAATGCGACAGTCACTCCGGTGCTTACTGCATCTATGCCGTAATAGTTGCAGAGTCTAACGGCTTCAGTTACAGCGTCGAGGCGGTGTACTCCACAGTTCGGCCCCAAAGCCCATAGGGAGGCATATTCTATTCTGGCTTCAGCTCCTTTGCATGGTCCATGTGGAACAGCATATATGTGTTCACATCCAATGGGGCAGGAGTTGCAGCTGTTTACCTTTACAGCAAAACGCTTCAGTCCTTTATTTAAATCTTCAACAGCATCAAAATATACATCATTATAGTTTCGCGTTGGCAATGCTTGTAACATGTTGCACTTGAGAATTTCGTTTGCTGTTCTCATGGTTCTATACTTTTCAAAAGCTGGCCCCCTCATTTTTTCATGCAGAGTTTTAACGAATTCCTTAAATCCCTCCAAATCGAGAACACTCACATCGTTTGTCCCGCGAACTGCTATAGCCTTCAGATTTTTTGAACCTATAACAGCGCCCATTCCAGTTCTAGCTGCAACCCTGGTTTTGTCGCTGATTATGGCGGCTATCCGCGCCAGCTTTTCTCCGGCAATGCCTATGGAGGCGACGCGAATGCGGTAATCGCCAAGCTCTTCCCTTATTGCGTCCTCTGTTTCAGCTGGAGACTTCCCCCACAGATGTTCCGCGTTTAATATCTGAATTGAGTCGTCATTTATCCACACGTAAACTGGCCTGTCTGATCGTCCCTTGAATATGACGACATCGTATCCAGCTCTTTTAAGTTCAGCCCCAAAATGTCCAAGCGCTCTTGCTAAGCCGACGCCGAAGGTTTGTGGAGACTTGGACACAAAAACGTGACCGCCCCCGCCCGCAGGTGTCATGGTGCCCGCCAACGGTCCAACTGCCAGAATCAGCGGGTTATCAGGATTAAGCGGGTCTACGTTGGATGGACAATGCTTGAACAGGAGGGCTATTCCAAACCCGTAACCTCCAATATAGCTTTTAGCGAAATCTTCTCTTAACGGCTCAGTATACCACCTACCAGCTGACAAATTTACATGTAGAATCGCTCCAGCGTAACCTAGCATCGCCCGCGCCTCACAACAAATTTTGGACAGCGAAATGAAAGTAACTTCAAATCAAAGATTGAACAGTAGAGTAATGGCTTTTTAGGATCATTTAAGCCGCTTGTCCTAACCATGCTTTGACCTTCATTTTCAGGTTAAGTTTTGGATGAAAGAGATTTATAGCAATATTTAAATATTGCTATGAAATTCTTGCTATGCTGGTGATGTAAATGAGGGAGGTTAAAGTGGAAATCATTGGTCCAGAGCCTCCATGTGTTCGCTGTCAAACGGTTAAGAAGCTTGTTGAAACAGTCGCCGTGAAGCTTAAACCATTGGGGATCGATGTGAAAGTTGAAAAGTTAAATATCACTTCTGGAAAAGTTGCTAGAAAATATGGCGTTTTATCATCACCTGCACTAGTGATTAACGATGCCGTCAAGATACAGGGCAGAGTTCCAAGCGAGGAGGAAGTTGAAAGTTTAATAAAAGAGGCTGCTAAATAAAAAGGGTTAGCTTCAACCATTTACTTTTTTATGAGGTAATTGTTATTTTGCCGTGACTTCTATCAATCTTTTGACTGCGCCTACACGAGCCTTTTGCGGCAGCTGCTTTTTATCGATGAGGCATAAGGCCTTTTCTGGACACCATTGTATGCACTGGGGTCCTCCAAGACATTCGCATGCTCCGCAGAGATCGCAGATTAACGCGATTTTGCTTTCAGGATGAATTGAAATCGCTCCGAAGTCGCATGCTTCCACGCACCATCCACAGCCATCGCATAGTTCCTCATCAACCACTATTAAGCCGTCTTCCCTTTGGATCAAAGCTTCCTTCGGGCAAGCTTTAACGCATGGTGGATCCTCACATTTACGGCATGTTACAGCCATGTTCGTGTGTAAACCTAATTTGACGACTTGTATTCTTGCCCTGAGAGGGTTAAAGGTGCCTTCTCTCGCATAACTGCAAGCGTATTCGCAAATGCCGCATCCTGTGCATTTGTTGGGGTCACATTCTATGATTAGGTTTTGGCCATGCTTAATCATTGCTAGACTCCTTTGCCTAGGTGTTCTTTAACTGTTTTCTCCACAAGATCCACAGCTTCCTCTGTAGTCATGTTTCTGACGTCGACGGGAATTAGATCCTTCTCAACGTCTAAGCCTGCTTTGGCGAACGCATCTCGGAAAAGCTTTTTCTGCATTACTGGAGCGCATCCAGCCACCATGAACTTCCAGCCTTTTTTAAGGAACTCTGCCAGAAACCTTTCACCATCCTCGTCGCATAGCATGGGATGAATCATCGCGTAGGCGAAAGACTCGCTTTTCCTCAGAATGTTTATGAAGTCCCATATGTCCATCTTTGAAAAGCCTGGACACTTTCCAGTGCATACACAGAATATCAAGCCAACTTTGCTTTCGCTCACCGCTTAATCACCTCCCCTTTCTAATTTCCTCCCGCAGCTTGTTAATCACCTTTGAAACTTCAGTTTTAGATGGAAACGTTAAGGCTCCTGGAATGGGACAAACTTTTTCGCACGCCGTGCAGAAAACCACACAGTTAAAAGGCCTTTCAACAACTAGTTTCTTCTTCCCATTCTCTTCCACAACTTCGAAAACATTGTGTAGGCAAAACTCTTTACATTTAGGGTTTCCGCCGCAAAGATCACATTTCCCATAATCTATAAGCGGATACCAAGGTATCTTGTCCCTGGGAACCCCCGCATATGTCGCCTTAGACATTTCAAACATCGATCGGTAAAAAAAGTTTATAGCAATATTTAAATATTATTATAGAATAATGGTTTAAACGTGCATTCAGCAATGAAAAACCTGAGGTTTAAGGCTAAAATGTTCAAGGCCCTTTCAGATCCGGTGAGGCTTGAAATTCTAGAATACTTGCGCAGCGGCGAAAAATGTGTATGCGAAATCGTTCCCCATGTTGGAATTTCTCAGCCTGTTGTTTCTCGGCATCTAGCCATATTGAAGAGGTGTGGGCTTGTAAAAGACAGACAGAAAGGAAACAGAAGGCTCTATTCTGTAACAAATCCGGCAATATTCAGGGTAATTGACGCTGTAAATGATGAGTTGTTGGATGCACTTGTTAAGCATGTTGTTGAACAGATTGCGTGAGGTGGGTGAGAATGGTTGTTAAGGTTGAAACTTTCACGGCTGAACCGCCATGTGCAGGCTGCCTTAAGCTGTTGGAGCACGCGGATCTGATTAAGGCGAAATACGGCGATAGAGTGGAAGTGATAAAGCATATTGGACCATGCGAGGAGTTCAGCAAATACGGCTTAACAGTGGTTCCAGCCATAGTCTTCAACGAGGGCAAAATAAAGATTATGGGCGTATGCCCAAGCCTCCAGACCATTGAGGCCTCACTTAGGGAGATGGGGGTGTAAAATCATGCCAGTAAAAGTTGAAGTTTTCACTTCGGAACCGCCATGCTCCGGCGGAAGACTGCTCCTCAAACTCATAGAGAAAATCAGAGAAGAGTATAAGGATAAGATTGAAGTTGAAATCTACCGTGGAATGAACCCCAAACTAAGCGAGTATGGCATAGCGGCAAGCCCAGCCGTAGTCATCGACAAGGACATACGCATAGTGGGCGTTTGCCCAAGCGAAGAAACATTCAAAGAAGCCCTAAGGGAGGCTGGCGTATAAATGGATGTTGAAGAGATTCTGAAGAAAATGGAGGAAGTGATCGGGGAAAAGCCGAAACCACAAGTGCTATTCGCTAAGGTCTATCCAGAATGGTTAGAGAGGCAGATGAACGAGAGAAAATTTGTTATGAGTTTGCCCAGCATACCTGAAAAATATAAGCATTTAATTATGGTTGCAGCTGCAGCGGCTTATGGAAGCGAAACCTGCACTGAAATGTTTGCAAAAATAGCTAAAAGAAGCGGGGTTAGCGACAGAGAAATCGCCGAAGCATTACTCATCGCCAGGTTCGCAGTTGCGTCAACAATATTTGCAACCGCCACTCCAGCGCTTGAATTTTTAACAGGCGAGAAGTGATGCAAGCACCAAAGAAATTAGCCGACGAGTATAAAGACGCTGCAACACCTAAGATTCTTCCACTTTGCCATAAGGTTGCCGAGCATGAAAATGTCGTTTGGGTTTGCGACGGAGCAGCCAACGTTGGCCAAATAGGGCATGCGGTAGGCGTTCTGCTTACAAACATGGATAAGGCTAGAATGTGCTGCACAACCGCTGTTGCGGCAGGCTCAAAGCCGCACTTGGAAATTGCAGAAAAAGCAAAAATGAACATTGTCATAAACGGGTGTGGCAACCGCTGTGCCTCAAAAGTCCTGGAGAAAGCTGGGAAAAGAATCGACTACGAAATTGACATATCCAAATACCTGCAAAAAGTACCCACACTTGACATCTACGAGGCAGATGTCAAGAAAATAGCCAAAATAATAATCGACGAAGCAAAAATATAGCAAGCCAAAATGATTTAGAGGCCTAAAGAAATGGAAAATAAAGTCGTTAGCCTAAAAATCGAGCAGATTCTAGGATTAGAATCGCCGCTGATAGCTGTTAAAATAGTTAAAACAGAGGAGCAAAAACCAAACATAAAGTCTCCACCACAGAAATCCAGATATTGTCAACTTCTCATGCTTGCTAGACGAGGGCAAACACTAATGTTGACTGCTGAGGATTTAGCCTGTCCAGCGGCTAAATCAGCCTTGGGTTTTGCGCCTTTGCCAGAGAAGATCGCAAGTGGAGAAATGCTTTGTTCCTTGGGACTTTACATGGCCAAGGAAGCTGCTGCAAAAACGATGAGCATGATACCTCGAATAAAACTTGGGGAGGCAAAGGCAGTAGTCGCCGGCCCATTAAAAGATTTTATTTTAACGCCGGGCGTCGTTGTTGTTGAAGGGCTTCCTGAACAGGTAATGTGGCTTTGCCTAGCCAGAAACTTCAAAGAAGGGGGGCGCCTCCATTTCAGCTCCTCCATTTTCCAATGCTGCTGCGTAGACGTGACAGTGGTTCCCTATATTACAGGCGAGGTTAACATAAGCCCTGGCTGTTATGGATGCCGCGAAGCCACAGACACACCGCCCGAACACATGTTCATGGGAATTCCAGCAAAACTCCTTCCAGAAATTGTTGAATCCCTCGAATACTTATCAAAAAAGGCTATGCCAGCTGTCAGAGAAAAGCGCGTTTATAAGGCGTATAGGACGGCTGTTGAAGGTAAGCCATTATGAGTGAGGATTTAGCCGAACTCCTTTTTGCGGATGTTATTGTGAGAAAGATCGAGATTAAGGAGATTTCGCCTTGTACGGCTGACCCTGAAAGGATTAAGTTTTTGGCTCAGGCTGACAAGCCCCTAGAAGATGTTTTGCCAATTCTCTATTTGGCTATTCCAAACGCTAAATACTCTGAAAAGCTCGGCGCATTAAGCTACATGCACCAACAGCATTTGATAACAATTTTCGCCAACGGCAGAATCAGCATGACCTATGTCAAGGACAGAAATGAGGCAAATCAACTTGTCGAAGAGGCCAAGCGACTAATAAACCGCGCCATTATATACCTGAAAACCCATGGAAAGCTAAACCAAGAAATAATTCAAGCCAAAAAGGAGCTGACACCCATAAAGATTTACGAGCTACTCCCAAAGACAAACTGCAAAATGTGTGGAGAACAAAGCTGCTTCGCCTTTGCAGCCAAACTCCTAAACGGCGAAAAAACATTGCAAGACTGCCCACCGCTAAACTCAAAAGAATGCGGTGCCTTCAAGTTTAAGATTGAAAAGATGATTAGTCCCATTAAGCTGAAGTAGCTTCACATTCAAGAATTAGATCCATTATTTTCTAAGTATAACACCTATATATGTAACAATGTTATATTTCAACCTGTGCACGGATCAAGGCATCATCGCTGTGGATGTTGGCATGAGTACCCAGAAAGGGGATGGATACAATTCCTAATCATGCGTGTTCTTTATGAAAAGCCAATGCATGGCTATCAACTGCTCGAGGAAATTGAAGAGAGAAGTTGCGGATGCCACAGGTTGGAACCGGGCTCCATGTATACGCTTTTAAGGCGGATGGAAGAACGCGGCCTGCTAAAATCTCAATGGGAGAAGGTTGAAGGTGGTCCAGATCGGCGAGTTTATAAGCTAACCAGCAAAGGTGTTGAGGCTCTAAAAATGGGGCTAACTTCAATAGTTAGGCAGAAGAGGCTCTTTGAAGACCTTGTGACTTTCTATTATGAAAATTTTGAAAAACCCGGGAAAGGAGGTGAAAAGCCAAATGTATAGATGCTGTTGTTGCTATGGAATGGAAGGACATCACCACCACGAGCATAAGCATATGCACCATGCGGGCTTCCCATGGCCAATAATGGATGTTGAGGAAGAAATCAAAATGCTTGAAGAATACAAAGAAGCCCTGACAAAGAAGCTGGAGAATGTTAGCAAACGCTTAGAAGCTTTGAAACATTAAACCATAACGATCCATCCTTTTCATGTTTGAACCGCGTGATGAGATGAGTGAAATGGACGTAATAGATTTGAGAAAGCTTGTGGAGTATTCGCGGGATATGGGTTTATTAGATACTATGGAGAAGCGGCGGCGCGTCAAAAAAAGATTTATTAAAGACTAGGAACTACAACATTGTGCTTGTCTGCCTAGACGCTGGGCAAGAGATTCCATCGAGACCGGAACCCTACGACGTATGCTTCTATGTTGTTGAAGGCTCTGGAACCTTCACCGTTGGCAATGAAAAAGCCGAATTGTCCAGCGGCCAAATGGTCTCAGCTCCAGCAAACGTGGCAAGAGGCATAAAAAGCAAGGAGCGCATGGTTGTGCTTGGCATACAAGAACCCCACTAAAAGGAAGACGCGTGTGCATGGAAAACGCAATAGCAGTTAGGAACCTAACAAAGCATTACGAGGATGTAACAGCCGTTGACCACATAAGCTTTGAAGTTGGGAGGGGCGAAATTTTCGGTTTTCTAGGCCCAAACGGGGCTGGTAAAACAACAACCATAAGAA